>NZ_CBQR020000102.1 GCF_000455485.1 Gorillibacterium massiliense | reverse complement strand
CGCCCGTGTTGGCGCCCGCCGCCGAAGCGGCGCAAGCGCCCGCTCTGGCGCTGGTTCCGCCCGCGCCTGCGGCAGCGCCCGAGGCGCAGCCTGCTTCCGTGCCGGCAAAGACGCCGCGCTTCCGCATCACCAACCCGCCTCGCGGGCGGTTTATGGTGCGCGCCGCTCAAGTCGCCGGCTCCGTCGCCATTATTGCCGTCATTACCATTGGCAGCAACCATTACGTCAAGGCGAACACCCACGAGGTGTTCCACGTCAAAATGAACGGGGCAGAGGTGGGGGTAGTCAATGATCCCCAGGTCGTTGACAACTTCAAATTGGCCAAGTATGAGGAATTGCAGAAAAAATATCCAGATACACACATGGTGCTAAATACAGACGCGATCACCCTAACCAGTGAAAAGGCTTACAAAATTGGATTCGACAACGAGGCTGCTTTGGCGAAGCTGTCCGATTTGCTTTCGGCACACGCTGTAGGCGTTCAACTGTTCGTCGACGGCAAATTGATGGGCACTTTCAAGGACGAAGCGGAAGTCAACTACATTTTGGAGAGCATCAAATCTCCTTATGAGCCTGCGGGTAAGAAGAAAGCCAATAGCCTGGAAGTGAAGGCATTATCCGCTGATATGAGCACGATGGCACCTGGCAGCAGCGTTGTGGAAAAAGTGGATTTCGTTCAAAAGGTCGAAACCAAAACCATTAATACCAAGCCGGACGAATTCGATGACAAGGACACGGTTCTGAAGACCTTGCAAACCGGTAACGTCCGTCCCAAGGAATACAACGTGATTCAAGGCGATACATTAGGCGGAATTGCCCAGAAATATGATATTTCCATCGACGCGATCTATAAGAATAACCCGGACATCAAGAATGACTTCATCAAGGAAGGCCAATCCTTGAACCTGACGGTGCTCCAGCCGGCTTTGACCGTGCAGACAGTGGAAAAAGTCGTGGAAAAGGAAGAAGTCCACTATGGCACGAAGACGGTTTTCGATGCTTCCCTTAAGCAAGGAGTCGTTCAAACCGTAACCAAGGGCAAGCCCGGCTCCAAAACCGTTACCATCGAACTGACCAAAGTCAACGGCGAAGTAACCGACGAGAAGATGGTGGACGAAGAAATTACCACCGAACCGGTGCAAGAAGTGATCAAACGCGGGACGAAAGTGATCAGAGGCGAAGGTACGGGCAATTTTGCTTGGCCGGTGCTGCATGCGACGATCACCAGCGGTTTCGGCTCCCGTTGGGGCAAGCTGCATAAAGGCGTCGATCTCATTTCCTCCAACCGCACCATCCTGGCAGCGGACAACGGCGTGGTTACCAGCGCCGGTTACCGTTCCGATTACGGCAAATATATCATTATTGATCACAATAACGGCTACAAAACGTTGTACGGACACTTGAGCCGGATCGACGTCACCCAGGGGCAGACCGTGGAAAAAGGCGATCGTATTGGCATCATGGGCAGCACCGGCGATGCGACGGGCACCCACTTGCATTTTGAAATCATCCGCAACGAGTCGGTGAAAAACCCGCTGAGCTACCTGAACCGGTAACGCCGTTTCGTTCGACCGAAGTGACCCTAAAGTTTTCCCAAGGAGTCCTCCAATCAGGGGGGCTTCTTTTATATTTCGCCGCCGCAACGCTTGTGGAACTGGCTGCAGGGCCTGTTATTCCCTGTTCGCCGCACGTCTCATTTTTTGTTACAATAAGAAGAGTAGATTGCCGTTCTAGAGCGGAAAGGTGGGCAAGCCATGCCGGGAAAAATCTTAGTGGTCGACGATGAACGGCCGATTGCGGATATATTGAAATTCAATCTGGAAAAAGAGGGCTATCAGGTCGTTTGCGCCTATGATGGTCAGCAAGCAGTAGATTACGCCTATTCCGAGGACCCGGATTTGATCCTCCTTGATCTAATGCTGCCCATTAAGGACGGGATGGACGTCTGCCGGGAAATCCGAACGAAGCTGAACACGCCGATCATCATGTTGACGGCAAAAGATACCGAACTCGATAAGGTGTTGGGACTGGAAATGGGAGCCGACGACTACGTGACCAAGCCTTTTGGAACCCGGGAGCTGTTGGCGCGAGTGAAGGCTCATCTGCGGCGGCAAAAAAACGGCGCGGCCAAGCCGGAGCCGGCGGGGCCTCAAGGGCTGCGTATCCACAAGCTGCTGATCGACAGCGATACCTATGTGGTCTATAAAGACTCGACGCCGCTGGACTTAACGCACCGGGAGTTTGAGCTCCTGCTCTATATGGCAAAAAACGCCGGCAAGGTCATGACCCGGGAGCATTTGCTCCAGGCGGTGTGGGGCTATGATTATTTTGGCGACGTGCGCACCGTGGATGTGACCATTCGCAGGCTGCGCGAGAAAATTGAGGATGATCCCAGCCAGCCTGCTTATATTACGACGCGCAGAGGGCTTGGCTATATGATGCGCAATCCGGCATTCGGAGGCTTTTAGATGAAAGGGACAGGCTTCTTCCGCACCATTCAGATGAAGCTGATTATTATTTACGTTTTGCTTATTCTGTTTGCCATGCAGCTGATCGGGGTTTACTTCATGCAGGCGATGAAGAACTCCACCCTGGACAGCTTTTCCGAAACGCTGAATTCCCAGGCGCTGCTGCTGGCTCAGTTCGTTCAAAGCGAAATGGAAACCGAGCCGGATAATCTCGACCTCAGCAATCCGGAATCTATCGCGGCAGCCTATGGGGATTTGAATAAGCTGCTCAATGACTGGGCTAACGTCACCAATTGGTCGGACGCGGACATCCAGATCATCGATACAAACGGCATTGTGATCAGCGCCTATCAGCAAAACGCCTCCTCGATTGTCGGCCACAAAAACACTGAGTTTGTTGTCAGCCGCGCTTTGCAAAACATCCGGGATAAGGATAACGAGCAGACGCTGATGGACAATATGGGCAACCGCATCCGCGTTCTGGCCATGCCCGTGGAGAAAGACGGGAAAGTGCTAGGCGCCGTCTACATCTCCAAATCCATGGAAGACACTTATCGCACCATTCAGCGAATCAACGGCTTTTTTCTATCCGGGATTATTATTGCGCTGGCATTAACAGCGCTTCTTGGCATCTTTCTCTCCCATACGATTACGAGTCCGATAAAAGAGATCACGGAGCAAGTCGTATCGGTAGCCGAAGGCAATTATACTGAGCGGGTGCGGATACGCGGCAGCGACGAGATCGGACTTTTGGGCTCGGCTTTCAACAACATGACGGCTCGGCTGGAAGAGGCCCTGTCCTCTATCGAAGAAGAGAAGGAAAAGCTGGCCTCCATTCTCAGCAACATGAGCGACGGCGTGGTGGCGGCCGACGATTCCGGCCGGGTCATGGTCATTAATGACCGGGCGCGGCAGATGCTGGGCGTCGGCCTTGGCGGCAATTGGTCTATGGGCCGGCCTCTGGCGGAGCTGCTCGGGCTGCCGGAGGATATGTTCGATGAAGACCACATTGAGGAAGAACGCAAAACGTTGATCCAGCTGCAGCAGCCGGAAATGGACGATCGCCAGGTACGGCTGACCATGACGCCAATTCACCGCCGGGAACTGGGAACGACGGGAACCATCGTCGTCCTCCAGGACGTGACGGAGCAGATGGAACTGGAGCAATCCCGCAGGGAGTTTGTCGCGAACGTATCTCACGAACTGCGGACGCCTCTTACGACGATGAAGAGCTATCTGGAGGCGCTGAAAGATGGAGCGCTGGAGGAAAAAGAACTGGCGGATCGTTTTGTCGGCGTTACGCTGAATGAGACGGAGCGGATGATCCGGCTGGTGACGGACTTGCTGCACCTTTCCCGTTTGGACTCCAACCAGGCTCGGATCAAGAAGGATTGGACGGGCGTACAGGATATGCTGGAAGAGGTGGCGGACCGTTTTGCTTTCCAGTTGAAGCAGAAGGATATATCGGTACGTCTATCTGTCGATAAGAAGCTAAAGCCCGTCCTTTTGGATCGGGATAAAATCGATCAGGTGCTGGACAACCTTGTGTCCAACGCCATCAAATATACGGGAGAGCATGGCAATCTCGGTCTGGAAGCCCGACTTCGGGATGGCATTTGGCTGGATATCATCATTTCCGACAACGGCATCGGGATTCCGAAGAAGGATCTGGAACGGATATTCGAACGTTTTTACCGAGTGGATAAAGCCCGCTCCCGCAATATGGGGGGCACGGGGCTTGGCCTTGCTATTGCCCGGGAAATCGTCCGCGCCCATGGCGGAACCATCTCCTTGGAATCGGAACTGAATCACGGGACGAAGGTTACCTTCACGCTGCCGTATTTGGAAGGAAGTGAACCGGCATGAAGGAGAAATGGAAAACCATTTTGCTGACGGTGCTGGTCGCGGCTAGTTTAGTGCAAAGCTATATGTTGGCTTACGGGACGCCAAAGTTTGAAACGTTGACACCTACAGAATACGTCTTAACCGAGCTGGCAGGTACAAAGGCGGAATTGAAGGATTTGGTGTACCCCAGCCAGATCATTCTGCATTTTGGGAACAACAAGCATACGGTTCTCGGTCCCCATCGGAATTTTTACCGGATGATCTTTGATGACTTTTTGCAGCTGCGTCGTTTTGATAATCTGACCAAGGTCAGCAACGCTTCCGGCGATCTGGACTGGAGCCAAATTCGCCGCGACAACACCGGAATCGAACTGCGATTCCGCGACGGCATGCCCTTCGACGTGCTGAAGAACTTGCTGCAAGTTAACTCTAACGATCCGGATGCGGGGAATGACTTCATTAACCGGATTTGGCTGTTTGACTCCGGCGATACCAAGGAGACGAAGGCGTACTTTTTCTCCGATAATTCGATGAACGTTTATGAGGCGAAAGCCGACGTCCGGCCGGCGGAGATCCGCGAGAAGGTTGCTTTAGGTGAATATCTGCCTAACTATACGACGGTTAGCGGCGTTTATTATTTGCCGGACGGGAATTTAGACACGGTCAGCTATGAAATCCCGTATACGGAGTTTTCTCCCGATCAGTGGAAGCACAATTTGTTCGTCGATCCCAGTATCGCAAAACCTTTGCCAAACCGGGATGGGACGCAAATCTATACCGACGGCAAAAGAGGATTGCAAATTAGCAGCGTTCAACATGGTTTGGTTTACTCCGACCCCATTGCCGTCCCGGCCAATGGAAAAAACGACCCCAAAGGCAATCTGATGGCGGCTGTGCAGTTCGTCAACCAGCATGGGGGTTGGAACGGCAGCTATTTGCTCAGTTCCTTTGCCCCGAAGGAAGAGGGCAGCGATGCCCAGACCCTGGAGTTTCAGCAGTATATGAGTAATTTCCCCATCGACAATTTGCCGGTGGTGAATCCCGATAAAGAGATCTTCGGTACCATGAAGCTGACTCTGCAAAACGGAATTGTCTCCAATTACGAGCGTTCTCTGATTAATCTGGAGACGGATGGCATCGTCAAAACCACCAGTTCTTTGATCGGCGGCGAGCCGCTGACCAACATGCTGCTCCGCTACGAGCAACGCAGCGATATTGTCAACGTGTTCCCTGCTTACCAGGCGATCATCGGCAAGAAGACGGTGCGGCTTATCCCTCGTTGGGCGCTTGAACTGAAAGACGGCACCTACGACTTTTTAAATTAAGGGCAAGGAAGGTTAGAACCGTGAATCCGGAAGGGAGGCTTAAGCGATGGACTGGGGACGAGCGAAAACCGTGCTCATTCTTTCTTTTCTGCTGCTGAATGCCTTGCTTGGCTATCAGTTGTTTATCAACCGCGATCAGGCAGGCGGGCAGTCGGATGCGGCCAGAGTCAAGGAAGACACCTTGAAGCTGCTGGAGGTTAAGCAGATTCAGTTAAAGGTGGAGTCCATTCCGAAGCAGACGCCGAAGCTGCGGGCATTTTATTACAAAGAGGTTTTGAACGCGCAGGAACCGGTTGAACTGTCGGAACCGATCGGTAGCGGGACGCTGATCGGGCGCAATGTCTTGAAGGCGGAGATGGAGAAGGCGGGCATTGTCAATTACGACCGCTACCGGATCGATGCCAGCACCAGCAAACCGGGGATGAAGGTATATGACCAGCTGCATGACGATTTGCCTATTTTTGACGTCAGTCTGGTTCTGCTGGAGGATAACAACAAAATCACGGGTTACAAACAGACGTATGTTGAAGTACAATCAGGAGGAGAATCCAAGGAGCAGAAGGTCATTTCCGCTTATACTGCTTTACGCAGCGTCGCGGAGAACAGCCTGAAAAACGACTCCGTCGTGACGGATATCCGCCTTGGCTATCATGGCCAGCGTTTTGAATCAGACACGCAGTATATGCTGCCTAGTTGGCGCATTGTTTTGGCTTCCGGCGAGATTTTTTACGTCCAAGCCTTTAGCGGCGCGGTGGAAAAACCGGCGGAGAGCCCTTCCGCAACGCCTGCCGTGGTCGTGCCGACCAGCGCACCCTGACTCTTTTGATAGCAAGAGAAGATAAATGATGATTTGGAAAACTTCACGATAAACAAAAAAAACTTCCCGCGGTGTTCCAAATGCCAGGGGAAGGCGATTTAAAGGAGTAAGAACATGGGGATGCGATTTACGATACTGTCCAGCGGGTCTACGGGCAATGCCACCGTGGTGGACAATGGGGATGCGAAGGTGCTAATCGACGCGGGCTTTAGCGGCAAGAAGCTGGAGAGCCTCATCGCCGAGAGGGACATGAGCTTTCGGGAGATGGATGCCATAGTAGTCACCCACGAGCATTCCGATCATATTAAAGGCTTGGGGATTTTAGCGAGGAAGTATAATCTGCCGATCTACGCCAATGAAAAAACGTGGGAAGCGCTGGATAGCGAGTTAGGCAAAATTGCCGAGGAAAACCGGCGCATTATGGATACCGGTTCCGCCTTGGAATTCGGATCGCTGCGGGTGGAATCCTTCGGCATTTCCCATGATGCGGCGGAGCCTGTGGCCTATAATTTCTATAGCGGTGACGAGAAGCTGAGTGTGGCTACGGATTTGGGCTACATGAGCGGAAAAGTGAAGGAGCAAGTGCAGGACGCCGATGTTCTCGTGCTGGAATCCAACCATGATATCGAAATGCTGCGGATGGGGAGCTACCCCTGGAACATCAAACGCCGGATTTTGAGCGACATGGGGCACTTGTCCAATGACGCGGCTGGTGAAGGTTTATGCGAAGTGATTGGCGGCAAAACAAAACGGGTCTATTTGGCTCATCTCAGCCGTAACCATAATATGATGGATCTGGCGCGTATGACGGTGGGTAATATTTTGGACGAAAATGGAATTCTTGAAGATGGTAAAGTCCAGTTGAAAGACACCTTCTACGACCGCCCCACGGAGTGGGACCGGCTCGATGATGAATAGGTAAGCTGCGCAATTTGCGCGGAATGGGAATTAAGCATCCGGCGGCGTATCTTCTTCTTCCAGACGGCGCACCCGTTCAGCGATTTCCTCTGCGCTAATGATTCCTTTTGCCAGAAGAAGCTCGACAATGGCGCTGATCATCAGAGCATTTTGATATTGGAATTCTTTCAGGTCGGCGATAGATGCGACCAAATTTACTTCGTCCATTGGAGTCATAGTGACTCTTCCTTTCTAGCAATATGCTTATAGTATAGTCATCAGCCGGCAAAAAGATTCCTAACGGCAGGAAAAAACGGATGGAAGTTGAACATCCAGGGTTCAACTTATCGAGAATGGGAGGGGAACGAGTTGGGGCTGTTTCGCGATGATTTCTACAGTACGCGTACAAGCCGGGGCGGTGGACGAAAGGGCTGGGGTAAGCAGGCTCTAGAAGTGCGAACCGCCATCATTCTGGTGGCGATCGCGCTGGTGTTCGGCTCCCTTCTCACCGTGTTCGTCATTCACGGTTTTAGCAAACCGGCGGTGTCCATGGCGGTTCCCGGTGCGGGAAGCGAATCCTCGGAGCAAAGCCCCTACGACAACCGGGTTGTGGCGGCAGGGGATAAGGTAAGGCCCGCTGTCGTTAGCGTGCTGACTACCCGCAAAGAGGGGAATGTGCTGTCGGGGATGAGCATGGGGTCCGGGGTGATTTTCCGCAAGGAGTCCGATCGGGCGCTCATCGTCACTAACAACCATGTGGTGGAAGGCGGCAGTACGTATGAAGTGGTGTTAGCCGATGGAACCCGAAGGGACGCCAAGGTGTTAGGCAAGGACATTTACTCGGATCTGGCGGTTCTGCAAGTGGATCCGGCAGGTATCAACGCCGTGGCCGAATTTGGTGATTCTGAGTCACTAAAATCCGGCGAATGGGCGATTGCCATCGGCAATCCTCTTGGCTTAAGCTTTTCCCATACAACAACCTTTGGTATCATCAGTTCGCCCCATATGACCATTCCCGTCAATCTCGGTACAGATGGGGATGTGGAGTGGGAGATGGATGTCATTCAGACGGACGCCTCTATCAACGAAGGCAACAGCGGTGGAGCGTTGGTTGATCTGAACGGTAAGGTTATCGGCATCAACAGCATGAAAATTTCCGAAACCGGCGTGGAAGGCATCGGATTTGCGATCCCCATCAACGACGCGAAGCCGATCCTGGAGGCACTGGTGAAGGATCAAACCATCAAGCGGCCAAAAATGGGCATTTCTTCTGAGGATTTGCAGACTTTTACCAGCGGATTGGAGATACTAAAATTACCGGATGGTGTCAAATCAGGAATTATCGTCATGGATGTAGCCGACCCTGCAAAAGAAGCCGGCCTCTTGACCCGCGACGTCATCTACGCCCTGGACGGCCATAATGTCGGTAGCACCATGGAGCTGCGCAAATATTTGTTCAGCCAGAAAAAAATCGGCGACAAGCTAGACGTTTCTTTTTACCGGGAAGGGAAGAAGAAGACCGTCACTCTGACGCTAGGTGAATTGGATAGCTAGAACGGTTTCTTTTGGGCCGTTATTCATATAGGTAATGAACTTATAAACATTGAACTCACACTTTGATCCAACATAAGGAGCTGCAAAATGGAAGGTATGTATGTGGTATGCAAAGAGCATGTAGAAATCGCTATTGACCGTTTTGTCGATGATTTTGAGGACGCGCCGGACGTGGTGGACCTGAAAGAAACCCACTTCGCCGCCTGGAACCCACCCCCAACCTGCGAGGAAAAAGGGTGCGACAAGCACGGTGAGTTTTTGATTGTGTAAAGAGAATAAGCACGATTCGGGGGAGCGGTGGCTCTCCTTTTTTGTAGAGATCAGGAGGCGTTTGGAATGAACATTCAAATCATCGCAGTGGGCAAGCTGAAGGAGAAGTACCTGACGGCGGGCATCGCCGAGTACTTGAAACGGCTGTCGGCTTACGCTAAAGTAACCATCGTCGAGGTGGCGGATGAGAAGGCTCCCGACACCATGAGCCCGGCGGAGGAGGAGCAAGTCCGCGTCCGCGAAGGCGAACGCATCCTTGCCCAGCTCCGCCCCGACACCCACGTCATCGCCCTCGCCATCGGCGGCGCCATGTGGTCGTCGGAAGACCTCGCCGCCGAGCTCCACCGCCTGGCGACTTACGGCCGCCCCAGCGTCAGCTTCATCATCGGCGGCTCCCACGGCCTCTCCGCGGCCGTCCTCAAACGTGCCGACGCTCAACTCTCCTTTGGGAAGATTACTTACCCGCATCAGTTGATGCGTCTTATTTTAACGGAGCAGGTTTATCGCGCGTTTAGGATCAATCGAGGGGAACCGTATCACAAATGACGCGAATTTTTTGGTAAAAGGTGTTGAAGAGAAGAAAAGCTACGTCGGACATGGGAGAGAGGGCTGTGACAGGTTAGGAGCAAGTTGCCTGTCACAGCCTCTCTTAATAGATTTTTACCCCTCCCATTATATGGATGCCGGATAAGATTGAAGCGCGGCGCAAGCAAGAATGTCCTCGGTCGAGCGGATTCTGCCAATACGCGGGAAGATGACCTTAATTACGTGTTCATGTTCCTCCTCGCTGAAGCCGGTCATGGCATCTGTCGCAAAAACTACCTGATACCCATGGGCGAAGGCTTCACGCGCAGTGGTATCTACGCCGATACCAGAAGCAATGCCGCAAAGCACGATCGTCGTGATACCCCGCCGGCGCAACTGCAGATCCAAGTCCGTTCCGTAAAATGCTCCCCATTGGCGCTTGGTAATTAAATAATCGGTGTCAGTGACTCCGATCTCGGGTACAATTTCATCCCATCCAGGCACCAGATTGAAGGTTGGGGGGGCCTGATCCAGCAACGGACGAGGCATATCTTTGAAGTCTTTCGTGGATACGCGAACAAGCCCAACGAATGCGCCTGCCTCACGGAATGCTTGAACCATTGTAGCGGCACGGGTGATGACTTGCTCTGCCGAGTGAGGGGCATACTGGGTTCCAAGCCACTTTTGCAAGTCGATTACGATTAATGCCGTCTTAGGAAATTGAAACAAAAGTTCTTCCATGATCAATCACACTCCAACTTAGAAATCGAGTTTGCCCCAATGTGACCTACAGTTCAATATTATGAAAAATGGGTCATTTGACTCTGTGTTCATAATTTTGTACTATCAGTTTAAAATTGTCAAGCGGGGGGGGACGTAAGGATGACTGTAACCAAACAGGATATCATTCGTTCGGCTTCTAAGATGTTTAAAGAAAAAGGGTTTCTGGCGACCTCAATTCAGGAAATTGCTCAGGATTGTTCCATTGCAAAGGGCTCGGTGTACAAATATTTTCCGTCCAAAGAGGACTTATTGTGCGCGGTTTTCGACGAGTGCCAGACGGTTTATTTTGATCGGGCTGAGCACCTGAAACAAACCGAGACGGGCACTCCCAAGGAGCGGCTCGTCAATCAAATCGTATTTCGCTTTCAGTATTTTATTGAATACAGTCACATTATGGTTGACTTCATAGATCTTCCTATTACGCAGTACGCAACTTTCCGTTCACTAAGGAATCATGTTCGCGCCCGTATGATGGAGTGGCATAGATACTGGCTACTTGAAGTTTATGGTGAGAGAATCGAATCGTTTCTCTGGGATCTAATTTTTATATACCGCGCGATCCTGAAGGACTATCTGCAGCGAATCATCTTCGAGGTGAAGCACCTGTCGATAGAGGATACAGCTTGGTTCATCGTCGATAAAATGGATGCGCTAGTCGAACATATGTCTAGATCAGGTTCGAAGGGGCTACTTGGACAAATCGCTTTCACAAAGTTTATTCATTCAGATTCAAAAGACTGGAATAACGAAAAAGAAAGAATTATCGAAGAATTGTTCGGCAGAGTGACCGCGCTGCTTGAGGCTTGGCCCGGCGGGCTCGCTCGGCGGAGGGAGTTGCAAGAGATTGTTCAATTGCTGGGGACGGAGATCTCCCAGACTCAGCCAAAGAGATCGCTCATTCAGGCGCTTTGCGCCTACTTAGAACAAGAACAGGAGCTGAGAAGTCCGGTCATTCAGTTGAAGCAAATTGTCCTGGAAGAGTGAGAAAGCCTTATATTACATAGAGACTAGATTCTGCAAAAGGCATCCGATCGAATCCCTTTCGATTTCGCTATAAAGGTGTTACGGTGAACCGTATCACAAGTAACTATAAATTTTTATTAATTTATGGGTCATCAGGAGGAAAAAATGACTGAATTATTAGCTCCAGCAGGAAATATGGAAGCTTTAAAAGCTGCAATTTCTAATGGTTGTGATGCAATATACTTAGGAATGCAAAAATTTGGTGCACGTGCATACTCATCTAATTTTGATTTAGAATCGTTAAAAGAGGCTGTTACGTATGCACACCTGAGGAATGTTAAAATCTACGTTACAATGAATACCATCGTTTTCGAAAACGAAGTTGAAGAGATGAAAGAGCAGATACACGAATTAAATGAAATCGGTGTTGATGGCATTATCGTCCAGGACCTGGCTGCTTTCGATTATATCGTTAAAAACTTTCTTGATCTGGAAGCACATTGTTCAACTCAAATGGGAATAGACGATGTAGACGGAACTTTATTATTTAAAGAACTTGGTGCTAAACGAGTGGTTCTGTCCCGCGAGGTTGAGATTGAAAAAGTAAAAGAGATCAAAAGAATAGCGGAAATACCTTTAGAAATTTTCGTTCACGGTGCTTTATGTTTATCTTATTCGGGAAACTGTCTCATGTCAGGATTAATCGGCTATCGAAGCGGAAATCGCGGAAGATGTGTGGGTTCATGCCGTAAGGAGTATGAACTAATGGATAAGACAACAGATGCATCTTTAGCGAAAAACTATATTCTATCGACGAAGGACTTAAACACAATCGATTATATCCATGATTTAAAAGAAATCGATTCTTTAAAAATAGAAGGTCGAATGAAAGATCCTACGTATGTGGCTAATGTTGTATCCAAATATCGCATGGCCTTGGATAATCAAATAACCGAAGAAGATAAAGAAAATCTGAAAAAAACATTCAATCGAACATTCACCAAAGGCTATTTGTTTCACGAAGATAGGAGAAATATTACAAACATCGTAAAACCGAATAACTTTGGTTATGAAATTGGAACCATCAGCAGGATTGTTAAAGATAGGTATGAAATAACACTTACACGTCCTTTAAATCAAAACGATACCATCCGAATAAGTCACAACAAGGAAGATGTTAATTTAACGGTTGCCAAACTGTACGATAAAGACGGCGATTTAATCAACAAGGCAGATAAAGTCTGCTATATCAAAATCCAAGAAACGCTGTCTATGGGAGATGTCGTCTATAAAACGAAGGATTATTTCTATTCCAAAGAATTAGAAGCATCACTGGAAAAAGAATTTAAGCGGTTTAACCTCGATATTAGAGTATATGCATGTCCAGATTCAAAGCTTTTCATAGATGCGGAGGGCTTAGGCTTTCATTATTCATATGAAAGCGAGGAAATACTGGGCGAAGCCATGAATAATCCAACAACCAAAGACCAGGTAATCAAGCAATTTTCCAGATTAAATGATACGATATTCGAGCTTCATCATGTCGATTTTGAGGAATGCCATGCATTTATTCCAGCTAAACTGTTAAATGCAGCAAGAAGAGATATTGTACTGGGCTTATATGACTTAAAGCTTAACAGCCAGAAGAAAAGAACCAAATCTTTGAAAGCAAAGGAAAAAATAAGCTTTGCCCCTGAAAAACCATACCTTACGGCCTCTGTAACGACTAAGGAACAGTATGATGCTTGCGTAAGCTGTGGAATTCAGGAAATCTATTTTGAAAACGTGGTTAGAAGAAATCAGAATGATTATAAGGAAAAAGAAGGGCAGCTGCTAATCGGGGGATATGGTGGAATTTATCACTACAGAGAAACGAATCCGTTTGTTACGGACTATTCGCTAAATGTCGTGAATGCTGCCAACTGCTATGAATTACACAAATTAGGTGCAAAACGAGTCACCTTATCTTATGAATTGAATAAGAGCCAAATGGAAGACTTAAGGAACGCCTATTATGAAGAAAATGACGGCTATCCTTCACTGGAAATGGTTGTGTATGGCAAGGCTCCCTTGATGTTTACCAAATATTGCCCGATGAAAAAAATGAATCAATGCAGAGTTTGCAAAACGAAGAGCTATGCGTTAAAAGATGAGCACGGAACGTTCCCTATCCTTTCCCATGATGATTGTACAACGACTGTCCTTAATGGGAAGACGCTTAATCTTTTGGATGAGCTGCAAAACATCAAAGGAATCGAGGCATTCCGATTAAGCTTCACCGTTGAATCACAAGAGCAGGTTGTGAAAGTTATTCATCAGGCCTCAGGCAAATTAGATGGCTCAATGAATAATGCTGTCTTTAATCAGGAAACAGACACAAGAGGACATTTTAATAAAGAGATTTTGTAGGTAGCCAAAGGGATGGTTCTGGCGATATGATGGCGGGAGCGAAACCAACAGCGGTAGCGGTCAGATTATGGCGTACATAAATGCCCGGACGGCAGACTCTGCGATTGGGATATTCCGCGTAAGATTCAGACAGCGCGGTGAGCCGTATCATGAGTAGGGCAGAATTTCGAAGTAAGAGTAAGCTACAAATGGTTTGAAATTGGTGAAAACAGCGTTACTCTGAGAAACAGTAAACTCGCAGATCATGTTCTGCAATACATCCAATAATAGTCACCACTATAGTTTTTTAAGAAAGGTAACAATATGATAAATGTTGATAACTTATCCTTCTCGTTTCCGCAAAAAGATCTATATAAGGACATTTCGTTTAAGCTTGAAGAGGGGCAACATTGCGCTTTTATCGGAACAAGCGGCAGCGGGAAAAGTACACTGATCGATATACTGATAGATCCAGAAAGGTATTTGTTCGAGGGCAAGTTAGAGATAGACCCGACTTGCAAAATCGGGTATGTCAGTCAGTTCTCGCAAGTAGACAAGCCTAAAGAAACAACCGTTTTTGAATATATCGGGGAAGCATTTATCAAGATACAAGATGAAATCACATCAATTTATGCTGAAATGGAAACCACATCGGACATGGATTCGCTGCTGGAAAAGTATCAATTAGCTTTGGATGCATTCGATTCAATAGGCGGGGATGATTTTGAAAGTAGCATTAATAAGAAACTAAATCTGGCAAACCTCATGAAGCTAAAAGATCTTAAGGTATCCGATCTGAGCGGCGGGGAATTCAAACTTATTCAAGTGATAAAGGAAATGCTTAACAGTCCGGACTTGATGATTATGGACGAACCGGATGTGTTTTTAGACTTTGAAAACCTAAATGCGCTTAAAAAATTAATTAATGCTCACAAGGGAATGCTGCTGGTCGTTACGCACAACCGATATTTGTTGAATCATTGTTTCAACAAAATCATACACCTTGAAAACAAGGAGATCCAAGAGTTTGATGGGCGATATATCGAGTATAAATTCTCATTGATTCAGACCAAAATTGAGCTGCAAGAACTCGCAATTGCTGAAGAAGAAGAAATCGAGCGAAACGAGAACATCATCGATAATCTTAGAGCGATCGCGACTTATAATTCAGAAGCATCCAGAGGCAAAGCGTTAAAAGCCAGAGTCAAGTTTCAAGAAAGATTGGAAGCGCGTAGAATCAAAGAGCCGTTTGTCGATATTAAGCAGCCGGATATTACTTTTGGAATGGATCATGAAATGGAAGACACCACTGTTGTAAGAGTCCATGATTATAGCATTGCCTTCAATGAGCTGCTTTTAGAAAATGTTAACTTTGAGATCCAATCTACGGATAAAGTAGCCATTATCGGTCCAAACGGTACCGGGAAAACGACTTTGCTCCGAGAAATCTTTAAAAACAATCATGAGTCGATCGAAATTAATGCTGATGCTAAAGTGGCTTATTTATCGCAGCTTCATGGCGAAACGCTAAAAGATTCCAATACCATAATGGATGAATTCATCGATGCTGGGTTTAAAACGTATGATGAGATCAGATCGTATCTTTCAAACTATGATTTTGAAGGAGAAATCCTTGATCAAAAGATTGAATCTTTGTCTGGTGGAGAAAAAAACATGCTTCAGTTGGCCAAAGTGTCTGCCAGCAAAGCAAACGTACTGCTTCTTGACGAACCGACAAGCCATTTGGATATCTATACACAGATCGCACTGGAGAAAGCCATCGAAGACTATAAAGGTGCGATTCTGATGATTTCTCATGATTTCTATTCAGTCGTAAACGGCATGCATTATGTGTTAATCATTGACGATAAGAAGATTAGAAAAATGAGCATGCGAAAATTTAGACAGATGATTTATACGAGCCACTTTAATAGAGACTATTTGGAAACGGAACAAAAGAAAAAGTCGGTTGAAATGAAAATAGAGTTGGCTTTAAAAGATAAGAATTTTGAACTTGCAAGAGTATTGGTCGATGAGCTGGAAGAGATAATTAAGCTGCTTTAAATGATAACTCTCATGATGACGGCGGAAAAGGATCAATAAAAAAGACACTGATGAATAGAATCTCAGTTTCTTTTTTATTATAGAGATTTCTTGATATCTCTAAATTAGCCTATGAATCGCATAGTTGAGGCATTTATTTTATTTCGTTGTTAACCAAAAATTCGCCGTTAGCCCGTTACGGTGAACCGTATCATAAGTAGCGGCAAGTTTTTTAAATCGTGAAATAATCCTAAAATATTCTATATGATATAGAATTATACGATAAAATATTAAATGCTATCCTAAGCCTCTGCTCGACTAAGGTATGGTTCAATGGATAGATTTTTAAAAAATGGTACACTTAGCAATAATTCGAGCAGGTGCCTTCGATTTTGTTCTATAAATGTTTCGTCATAAGGAGTGGCCGAAGTGAGTATAAAAGACAAACCCGAAGCTAGATACGGCCTTTGGCAAGCTTATCAAAGGCGGTGTGCAATTTGTTTAGAAGATTTATTTAATTATTCCGAATTAGAAATTGACCACATTATTCCTGAAAAAACATTTGAAGATAATCAAAAAGCAACAGAAGTTATAAAGAAGTTTAACTTGCCCTCCACTTTTGATTTTAATCATTTAGAAAATTTAAGACCCGCTCATCACAAATGCAACAACGAAAAGCGGGATACGGAGCTGCCGGATGAGATTGTCGCGCGTTTATTAAGGCGTGCACAAAAAAAAATAAAAGATGTGAGAAAACATATCAGGAAATTTGAAGAAGAAGCCCAGTATGCGCTTAGCATAGAAGCCATCCGAAAGCAATTAGCTGAGGGGAAGATTACAGCTGAGGAGTATACGGACCGCATCAATAATTATGTAGCCGATTTTGGTGTAGAGGAAAAAAGCCATACGTTTAATAAAAAATATTTAGAATATAGAAATAGAACAGTTATGCTGGAAGGGGATCTTCCTGCAGTAGGAGAAAGCAGAGGTTCGTGTTTATTTACATTTAATAGCTTTTACATCCGGGGAACCACCATTAATTTAGGACATAAAGAAATCCTAAGTGAATTATATCCTGGGAATAACACTCCAATAGATTTTGAAATGCGACGGTATGTTGTGGCAAAACTTGATGAAAATAATTATATGGTTCAATTAGGGAATTCAAGATTTAATCTAAGCGATGAAGAATTGGGCAATCTTTGTGCCGTTATTGATAAATTTATTGTTGAATATATTGAGGCTATCCGCTTGACAGAAGAAATCTTGGATTGCAGAGAATTCATTCCTAACCATTATCATCCGGATGAATATCATTTAATTAAGGTCGGTATGGATGTTTGGAGAAAAATTCTTATGTTTTCCAGAGAGTACGATTATGAAAATGGCGATTCCGATTGGCATATCTTTGATGCGACTGGAAATAATATGTTGAAAATTTATATGAAGAAAGCAAATGAAGACCATAACGAAGGATTTAAATGTATCATTCACAGCTTCATAGAAGATCACTATAGCTGGACGCCTTCAGATAAGGTGTGGTTATTATGGAATAAATCAGGCTTGTCAAAGAAATATGGACCAAGAGACTATTGGACTGTGAGTAATGCCTACGCATGGTTAACGAAAGAATTATTACCCAGAGTAATCCAAGAGAATAACGCTGCGCAAACGAAGGTCTTTTTAAAAAAGACACAGCCTAATCATATAGAGATTACTGATTATTACAGTGATGGAGAAGTGCGATATCTTAATTTGAATTATGTTATAAACTCGTTCCAACTTATAACTTTAGTAAATGAAGTGCAATTATTTTATTCAAAAAATGAATATGTGTGTATGAACAAAAGCGAACTCATCAAGCTTTATAAAGGGATATTAAAAAGCATCAATTCATGCAAAAAGCTGCGATATCATTATATATGTTCAAAACTCGGGATCGATCAAACTGAGAGTAAAGAGGATATTCGAAGCTTCATGAATCATAAGATTGAAGACTATACTCATTTAAGCGGAAACAGCGAGGGGTTAGTAAAAATTTATTCTCATCAGATCAATGATCTTTTCAGAGTTCTATACGTTAATCTGCAAGACATGGAAATTGAATTGGACATAAGAGAGATCAAAGATTATTTAGTTTCAATAGATTGGTTTATACAAGATTTTAATACAACTAGATTAGTAGAATGTTATAAATAAAAAGAAGCAGCCAAGAACAGTCCAAGTTCTTCGCTGCTTATTTTCATGCTTTTCCCCTTACCCCTTGGTCGATGCCCCCCTAAAAGGGTATACCACCGGCACTTCTTCCACGTGACCGATTTCCCGCAATAGGTCCAGCATGGCCTCAATCCGGTGATGGTCGGCAAGCTCAAAACTGTCAGGGCTTAGAAAATGGAGCAGGCAGGCGGTTGCCCCGAATCCTTTACTCCAATCCGGCAGACGTGACTTCCAGAAGGCGAATACCTCTTCCAATTCCAGCGAATTCAGCGCAACAAACTTCGGCCAGGATTTTAAGACTTCGGAGATGGTTCGAGTAGCGGCTGACGGGTGGCTTTGACGCTGCCAGCCTCCGAAGTGTCATACGAGGGCCTTTTTAATTGGTTCAGGCAAAACCGATATCGGATCACAGAAAACCTTGTGCCAATCTTCCAGCGGTTCTGCCGGATATCTGGCGTAAGGGAAACGACCCAAATGTTCTTCTAGGCGCTCCTGAATGATGGCGGCAACAGCACGCTTTTCTTTTTCGCTTAAAGTAGTTATGTTACTTCTCCTTTCGGCTGTTTGCTTCACAAGAAATACTTTATGTAGTGCCTTCAGCAATTAACTTGTTACTTGCAGAAAAAGCCTGTGAAAGGATCTCGATCTCCAGCTCAATGCCTTCGGGAGTGCGCCCGTCCTTGACGTGAACCTGCTAGACCATCGTTTGGAGGAGTGTCTTCTGCATCTCTGGCGGCGACGACTTGAGCATTTCCTGGAACCGGGAGAGTGCTTGCCGGACGTGCTGGAGCGGGATGGGGTCGGAGGTACTGTCTGCCAGTTTCCTTTGTATGGTTTTCTCTTGGATGGTGAAGATGATTACGAGCATATGGCATTTGGATCAACTGAATTTTGGTGTGGTCGATGTGGACTGTATCATAATTTATCTCCAAGTAAGGTGAAACTTCTCCCGTCAATTGGTTACATTAAGCATGACTAAATCATCAGTTACATATAAGCGAAGCTCCTATCGGTGGGTGCTTTACTTTGTAGATTCTTATTATCTCAAACATAGGGTAATCAAGACTAGGAGGACGAGTAATGTGAGGATTCATAAACTAACAATTATTTACATGATGATAGTCTGCGCCGCTGCACTTTCATTAGCTTTATTTTTGGATTATAAAGGAGTAAACTTTTGGTCCAATATAGCCGTTGGAATACTATCGAGTGGAGTGCTTGCATTAATAATCTCGGTAGTTGGATACAACGTAGAACGGCGAAGAACATTAGAGGAATTTTATACTCAGGCTTGCAAAGCAGTACGGAATCTTGGGTTATATGAACATGATGAAAACGAAGAGCAAATTATGAGAACAATTATAAAGATGGCAGATTATGATTATAGTGCCTTAAATACTTCCTACGCAAATATAGACTTCATTTGGAATCCCAAGAAGCTGAGGAATCGTATTTATAACAATGTTTATTTGGAAATAGTCAAAATTAAAAATGAAATAGCGGACAAGGTAGTGCATTTCCAATGGTATTTAACCGGGAAAACAACTAATCTTCCTGTAATGCAATATTATATTAAGGAACTCGACAAAATCCTCGTAATGAGAAATGATAGCGAATTCCAAAATGAAGATGGTAGCGTAACCAAAATGAGTTATGTTTGTAATAGTACAAGCCGTATTATTGAGGAAGAGCTAAACACATGGTATTTTCAATTGATGTATGGGAAAAAGGCTAGCACAAAAGTACCAACCAAAGAATAATTCTTATAAATTATGTTCCTATACAGTCGCAGCGCATTTTTCGCCGATAGCCCCGTTAAGCTGAACCCTATCACAAGTAACGGCGAAAAAAAGGGAGTGTGCGGACACTCCCTTTGAGCTAATATTGTCTGTTATCAAATGTCTACTTCACATTAATCCAATAAGGCGAACCACACAGTATGCTTATACCCCAACAGCAGCAACCTAATATGTAAAATGTAGAAACCACATAGACCACTTAATTTGCCGTCTTATTGACAAAATCAATCTCATTTCTGATCCCTTTATGGGCGTCATTCCACAGGCCCTTTATCAGGCGAATGCGCAGCAGGCATGTGTTAGGGTCTTCGTCGTTATTGGCTTCGTTATACCACTCGGCGAATATTGTGCGCAGCTTTGTCATCATCTCCGCGTTTTTCTCGTCACATACCCAGCCCAGGTTTTCACCGATACCATCGGCCGTAAAGTTTTCGACGATGATACAAACGGCAACTTCGGGGTTTTGAGCGATCTGCTGCATCTTGCCTGAGGTCGCGTAAGTGACGGTGTAGAACGCGCCGTCCTCATAATAGGCGTCCACAATGCGGGCGGCGGGGCGGCTTTTGCCATTGGCCCCCGGTTCCAGCGCGATGGTGGACAGAGAGATCAGGCCGTCCTTGTTACCCACTTGTTCTTCCAGCAGCTTCATGGCTTCGTCGTACTTGCTCATTATATTACCTCCTAAAGTGTCGTAAGGCATACATTATTGAGCTTATCATTGTAAAATCTTAGTGCATGTGAAGAATAATACGACAAAATAATAAATCGCTACGCCTTTGGCTGATTACGACACGGCAAGCAAGATTCACCGGATGATCACGGAGCATGATTCGGCAGCAGAAAGGGCCACCCGATAGGTGTGCTATCGAGTCGCCATTCCCCATTATTCGTCTATACAAACATATCAAGGCACCCCTTTGGGGTGCCTTTCGATTTCGCTGTTAGAGTGATACGGTGAACCATATCATAAGTAAGCACAAAGTCATCGTTAATTGAAGCGTCAAAGAACAATTCAATGTCCTTGACGCTTCTTTCGTCGGGGTTGTTTCCAACGTTAACAGTGATCTTGTTTATGATGGAGTGAAGTAGGTCTTTTTGTTTCACTGGTTCAACCTTCGTTATTACCGTTGAGAAGCCCGTTAAGACTTGATGAACCTGCTCAAAAGACACCTCTTTTATGGTTGGTCTATTGAGTTGTATATAAACATTTTTGAAATATTTCAATAGTTAAATTAGACTTATTGACACATAGTTTGAAGAGTAATAGAACCTTGTCAATTTGTATAGTTTTTGACATTGTGAGGATGGCAGAAACGGGAGTGTGTGGGCTTCGGTATTTGTCCTTCATTAGGATGGTTTGCAAGCCTATAAGCCGTTAAAATGGATTGTAAGCGGTCTGAGATATTAAGGGGCGGGGGTGGTTTACATCTGTTTCATGTTTGTTGAGTTCAGATATGCCGTAGGCACATCCTTCGACCGACTATATGATTATTTCTGAACGATAACGATATATAAGTATGTTCCAATATATGGTGGGATGGGGATGGGTATACAGTTTCGATTAATACAAAGAAAGTGAGACGATAGAAAGTTATGATGGAAGAAATAGCGGAAAAACTAAAAGAAATATTTGGTGATATTAATTTGGTTCGTCTTACAGGCGGATACACTAATCTTACATTTCTTGTCGAGGGTACTAATCCATTATTAGTGGCTAAGGTTGTCCATTTATCTAATGAAGATACAATGAATGAGGTTAATTGTTTGAATTTTTTACAGGGGACGGGTGTTACACCCATCATTCATGATGTAGTGGACATTTCTAGTATGAGAATTGTATTAATGGACTATAAGAATGGTATTCATGGACAGTCTATCCTTGATTCGGAAGACTGGGAGAGAGGAACGATATTATATAAGGGTATTGGTAAATTATTGGCACTTCAAATACATACAAACGACTTTAATGGAAATGACAAAGGGATAAGAAAAAGTAATATTGCTATGTTAAAGGATGCGGATTTAGATTTGGATTACGTACCAGTTGAATTAACTAAGCAGTCAAAGGAGATTTTATGTAGGGCTGAGTTGAACGAGGAACAATGGGTATTGACTCATGGTGATTATGGGTCACATAATGTCCTGTTTGAAACAGAACATAATGTGAATATATTAGACTGGGAATGGGCTGAATGGGGAAATCCTTTGAATGATATAGCTTGGGTGTGTTGGTTTACAAAGCTTCATTACTCTGAAAAAGCACTTTTACTGATTACAGCATTTATCAACGAATACATATCCCATTATCCCTTAGTCATTTCGTCAGAACAATTAAAAGCATGTTGTGTGTATAAAGTTTGGAATATTCTTATAAGAGTAAGTAATGCTCCAGTAGAAGTTCAAAACGAATGGGTTAGACGTTTAGAGTGGACAATCAAAACAGATTTTTCTGACGTATGTCAAACGATTGCTTAACGGTATACGTAAAGGAGAAATTCTATCCAAAGAAAAGTCAACCCTTGTTAGGATTGGCTCTTCTTTTCTATATACTGATATATACTTTGGGGTCAAACCGCACTTTGTGCTTAGATACATTACGGTGAACCGTATCATAAGTAGGGCGAATCTAGTAATTTGAGTGCAGGGCATAATTTATGGGTAAGCTGCTACGGATTAATATCCTTGCGCTCGATATTACGGAACGATGCATAAGCGATGATCGCTCCAATCCACGACAGGGTAATGGGGATGGCGACTATCGAGTTAAGCGAGAAGCCGTTTGAATTGCTGCACACGATAAAGATGATCAGAATGGACGTAACAATCGTCGCCGCTGTGGAATACTTCCTCATGCCGAAGAATAGTGGGATCAGACTCATGAAACTGGCTGCAATGGCGTTCATGAGGAAGGAAAGCACCTGCCAGATGACAACGTCCTTCGTTAACGTCTCGTGCATGAATTCGTGATAACGGTTGACGACCAGCATAAGGGTGCTGACGACCAAATCGGTGATCACGATGGAGATGAACGTGAACGAGAACACGATGAATAGCTTCGCGATTATCAGTTTCTTGCGGCTGATCGGGTACGTAAACAAGACGGAGATCGATTTGGTCCTGTATTCTTCTATAATGAAGCGCGAGAGCAGGACCGCAGCGAATACGATGAATGTCCCTCTTGTGAAAATGTCAATCGTACTGAACAGAGCCTTAAAATCAGGAAGATCCTCACTTGACGATGGGTCAAAGGCGATTGAGCATATCAACCCAAAAATACAAGCCATCGCGATAAAAGCTCCAATAACGTAACCGGTGATCTTGTGTTTTCTAATCTCGAGTTGGATTAGCTTAAGCACTCTGCCCACCCCCGTTCAATAAGCTGAGGAAGTACTCTTCAAGAGAGCTGTTCTTCTGATGGATCGACTCTACGGCTACGTCGTTCAAGATAAGAACCTTATTGATTTGGGGAAGCGGAGTCGAGAGATCATAGACCCGAATCGTGCGATTTCCGATGACGCGGATATTCGAGATATTAAGATGGTGAGAGAGCACGAAAGATGCTTTCACACAGTCGTTTGTATGGAATTCAATGTATTCGGCATTCGTCTCGCGGACCTGTTCAAGAGAGACCTCTTGGATCAGCCGACCATGGTTGATGACCCCGATCGTATCCGCCAGCTGCTCGATCTCCGCGAGGAGGTGGCTGGAGATCAGAATGGAGATCCCGTATTCTTGGGAGAAGGTACGCAGCAGTTGCCGGATCTCTTTGATGCCGATTGGATCGAGCCCATTAATCGGTTCGTCGAGGATGAGCAATTCCGGTTTTGTCACGATGGCCCTCGCAATGCCCAAGCGTTGCTTCATCCCGAGTGAGAAGTCTTTGATGGGCTTGCCGTCGATGCCTCGCAACTGAACCAAATCCAGCACCTCATCGATTGCTCTCTGGTTGTAATAACCCATGTATTCGCAATGAAGCTCCAGGTTGGCTCGGGCAGTCAGCTTGTCGTAGAAAATAGGGTACTCGATAATCGAGCCCATCCTGCCTAGCATGGAGTAAGAGGTTGGAGTCAACTTCTCGCCGAACAGCTCAATCTCCCCGGATGTTGGTTTAATAAGATTGGTCAGCATTTTCATAATTGTGGTCTTGCCCGCTCCGTTTGGTCCAAGGAAACCATAGATTTCCCCTTTTTTGACCCTCATACTCACTTCGGATACGGATTCTTTGCCCTTGAACGTCTTGGACAATCGATGTGTCTGCAGAACGTAAGTCATGGATCCTCTTCCCTTCCCTCCGTTGTTAGGAAAATCATAACGGATGAAATGGCGCATTTTCCTTACTCGTTCCTTACGAATTTCTTAAGTTGAGTTTCTTTAACCGAACCGAGAAGACGGTCCGCACGTAAGGCGTGCTATTCAGTTCAATCGATCCTCCCATGGCATCGGCAAGCCTTCGGGCGATCGCCAGCCCGAGACCGCTTCCTTGGATCTTCTTATTCCGGGAGTCGTCCAACGTGTATAATCGTTCGAAAACGAGATCCTGATGCGCCGCGTCGATTCCTTTTCCCCGATCCCACACTTCCACAAGAACGAATGCTTCTTCATCCCTCAGCGTCAGGCCGATTATTCCGCCGTCTGCTCCGTAACGAAGTGCATTGGAGATCAGGTTGTCCAAGACTCGCTTCAAGGCATCGTTATTGCCAAGCGCATGCCTATCTCCTGGAGGAATATCGAGGGATACCTCGAGCCCGCAATCTTCGATCTGTTCATGGAACTGAAGAATGCTAAGTCTGCAGGACTCACTAACGTTTATTCGGCTCAGAGGGATATCGACGTCATCGGATTCGAGCTTGGCCAAGTCAAAGAAAGTATCAATCAATTGGATGGCTTCCGTCGTTTTGCCGAACAGCTTGGCTAACAGCTCGTTTCGCTCGTTCTCCTCGATATGGGGTCGCATATGAAGCGTCTCCGCATATCCAAGAACGACCGTCAGCGGCGTTCTCAGATCGTGGGAGATATTCGCAAGCATCTTGCGAGATGCGATTTGGGTCCTTGCGTACTCCGCCGACGCTTTCAGGTTGTTATCGAGCAACTGGTTGATATCGGTCATGAGTATCTGAAGTTCAGAATCCCGGGTCATGTGGAGAAGCCTCTCTCCCGAACGGCTCTCCACAATCTGCCCTAGCTTGCTGCGAATCTGCCGCAGCTCTGAAGTTCTCCTGGCATTCGATCGAAGACGTGCGGCGAGGAAGCTAGCGAGAATGACGATAACGCAGAGAAGGAGGACGTTCATCTCATCAGCCCTCCCATTTGTAGCCGATTCCCCATAAGGTCTTGATGAAAGTCGGATGGGAAGGATCGTCTTCGATCTTCTCTCTTAACCTTCGGATATGAACGTTAATGACGTTCTCGTCTCCCAAATAATCGTCATTCCAGATAAGTCCGTAGAGTTGGGATTTGGTGAAAACCCGGTTTTTGTTCGTCGCAAAAAGCTTAAGAATATCGAACTCCTTGGCTGTCAGCCGCACTTCTTGGCCTTTTTTCTTTATAGAAAACTTCTCAAAGTCCAGCTCTAGGTCGCCAATGATAACGGGCGGCTCTACCTGTCGTTCCGCGTTTGAATAAACCGTGGCTCTTCGAATAGCTGCCTTCATCCTTGCGGACAGTTCAATCGTCGAGAAAGGCTTCTGAATGTAGTCATCTGCTCCAAATCCGAGACCCAGTGCTTTGTCGATATCCCCGTCCTTAGCAGACATGATGAGAATCGGCAGCTTGTTTCGCTCTCTGATCCTGCGAATGACCTCCATACCGTCCAGCTCCGGCAACATGAGATCGACAAGGACAAGGTCGTACTCCTTGTTCGAGAACAGCGCCAATCCTTCCATGCCATCTGCTGCCGCATCGATCAGGAAGCCTTCGCGGCTAAGGGCGTTACGAAGCATCTCAATAATGGAAGGGTCATCTTCTATGATTAAGATGCGATGTGCTCCAGACATAATCCACCCACCAATTCCTACACTTCTTTTGTACCATCTTATCAGAAAATGAGGCTGAGTTGCTTATCCATGATTCGAAGCACCCAGACAAATGGGGACCTTTTGATTTCGCTCTATAGATGTTACGGTAAACCTTATCATAGGTAGGGCGGAATTTTTTAGCATAACTCAGGTTCGTCATATCCCCAATTCTGTTCAATATCTCCATCAGGTTCGATATTATTTCGGATCTTGACGGAGCGATATGAGATGCCCTTTGCGGCGAGCCAAAATCAGCATAGGAATGGCGATCAACAGACTGATTATTACGGGCATTATTGAAGCTTCAAGGCCAAATTGGCCTCCAGTGAGAAGGGCCGGGC
This sequence comes from Gorillibacterium massiliense, assembly GCF_000455485.1. Classification (GTDB taxonomy): domain Bacteria; phylum Bacillota; class Bacilli; order Paenibacillales; family NBRC-103111; genus Gorillibacterium; species Gorillibacterium massiliense. Next base: position 323,312 of record NZ_CBQR020000102.1, on the reverse strand, counting down.
CTGTAACTTCGACCGTAAAAAGACCTGAGGAGGGATGGCCTGAGACGGGAATACCTAAGAGTCCCTCTATTGTATTCCAAAAGAAATGCAGGCTAACGATAAACCAAACATTGCGCCGCCAAAGGAAGGCTGCACCCAGTAATACACCAGCTTCAATGGTAATAGAGAGGGCTCCCCAAGCCGTAGCTCCTGGGTTGCCTAGGTGAGCGATCCCAAAGAAGAGGGAGGTTAGGGTCAGTGCAAACCAACTTCCACCCATTCTTTCAATTGCTTGAAAGGCGAGCCCCCGAAAGATCAATTCTTCTACGAAGGCAGCGACGAGTTGTGTGGTGATAATCGGCCAAACGATAGAGCCGACGTTTTCGTTTGACCACTTGAATGAATACCCGCCAAGCAAGACGATGAGGGCTGTTGAAACGATGATAAAGATAAGGCCGACGACTGCGCCGAGAATAACCTCCGACACCGCACGCCGTTGGAACAGAAGTTCAGGAACCGGTCGCCGCGCCAGAAATTTCATTGCGAGCCAGTAGATAAAGATTACAACGGCGCTTCCGACAAGCGTCAATATGACGGACCCAAGTGCTTTTAAATCTTTGGATAACAAGTTGAAAGTCACGTTGGCGAGGATGATTCCAAGCGTTCCCACGAGCATCCAGGTGAGGGGGAATTGAAAGAACGAAACAAACTTAGATTTTCTCCTACCGCTAAGCACTTCATTTTCGTGTGTATTAGTCTTTCTCATTAGAAGTGATCACTCCTCTTCCCCTGACGGGATATCTGTTTATGTTCCGATATTGCAGGATACAAATCACACTATACTTTAAAAAAGTCATACATCAGAAGTACCGTTTAGTCATATCAGGGTCATATGACTTTAGCAAAATCAAAGCCGACATCCGTTACGGTGTCGGCTTTGAGCAGATTTATTATGGGATCTCATTCTTCATATGGTGTATTTAATAAGGATCTATAATCCCTGTTTCTCTAGCCTTATAGGCAGCTTCTCTTCTTCCTTTTACATTCAATTTCGAATAAATATTCGAGATGTAGTTTTTAACCGTACCTTCACTAAGATATAATGCCTTAGCGATATCCTGATTGCGTAGACCTAACGCCAGCTTATGAAGAACTTCGACTTCGCGGTTGCTAAGTCCGAATTCATTGTTTTTCTCAAGCAATCCGGGTTCCAAGGCGCTTGTATCCATAGTCGATGAATTACCGCTTTTCAGCATGCTTTTAATCATTTTGTCTGCCATTTCTGGCGAAATGAGTGTGCCTCCTGTGTGAACCACCCGTATGCCGGCGATAAGGTTTTTGGGATGGATGGCTTTGAGTAGGAAGCCTTCAGCTCCATGGCTTAGCGCTGCCAGAACATATTCAACTTCTTTGTACGAAGTTAGAATAATAATTTTCGTTAACGGGAATCGAGGCTTGATCTTCTCTGTAGCAACAACGCCATCCATAATCGGCATATTTATATCCATGAGGATGATATCCGGTTGGGATTTTTCACAATAGGTAATCGCTTCTTCACCATTCTTAGCCAATCCCACAACCTCGATATCGTCTTCCATTTCTAGGACTATATTTAGACTTTCAAGGATCAATTCCTGATCATCAACTAGGAGTACTTTTATTTTTGGCATCCAACGTATCTCCTTTCAGTGGTATTTCGCATCTGACTTCAGCGCCAGTGACCGCCAAGGCGGAGATGGAAAAGGTACCTCCCAGCATCTCAATCCGATTCTTCATTGTTGTCAGGCCGAATCCATACTCTATCTTACCTAAGGGCTTTCCATTATTTTGAACGGTAACTCGCAAAGTGGATGGAGAAAAGTGGAGACTCAACTCAATTTCCGTTGCCTTTCCATGCTTGAGTGCATTCGTAAAAGACTCTTGTATCACCCGAATTATCGATTGCCGCACTTCGAAACGAATGGTCCGTTCTGTTCCGTTCAGCGTGAGACGAATGACCGTCCCGGTATGTTCTCGAAAGGTGTTGACGAGTCTCTCGACGTGGTCCACTAAACTTATATCCTCTTCCTCCCCCATCTTGTGCACGATGTCCCTCATTTCATCCAAGTTTTGTTCCGTCAGTCCCCTTATACCAACCAATTTCTCCTTGGCTAGATTTGGATTTTTGTCTAGAAGTGCAATAGCAGCATCGAGACTCATAATAAGGGAAATAAAAGAGTGTCCTAACGTGTCATGCATCTCCTTGGACATACGACTTCGTTCCTCCAGCAGAGTCATCCTTTCGATCTCGGCAGCATATTGGGTTAACAATTTATTTTGTTCATCAATTTCTTTAGCCAATTTATTTTTCTCATGATAGGCTATGGCAATGAAGTTGACCCAAATCCCGATAAAAGAGAAAAGAAAGTTATCTGAGCTTGAACCGAGCGCCAAGTCCCATGTAACTTTTCCGAATAACATGCTGGTAAAGGGTAGTAATAATAGTACCGGCACAGTCCAGGCCGTCTTTCTGGTCAATAAGTAACCGATTGTAAGACTCGGAATAAGATAATCGACACTCCCCAAATGATCGGCCTGCATGAACGATTTCATATAAAAAGATCCTCCAAGCAATAGTTCAAGTAAGATGAACCATTCCTTGTTCTTCCTTAGCTGCGGAAACCAGAATAAAATGGGGATAATAAAGGCCGCTAAGAGCCATACGATGTTCACGAGCAATCGAGGCGAATATTCATTCCCCGTTAAAATATGAAATAACAGCAACATATAGTAATAGGACCTGAGCCCAAATATCCCCCAGTCCATGAAATAAAAAACTTTTTTCATAGGTATCCTTCCTTACTAAAGAATATCTAATGGTTTTCCTTGATTATACAATAAATACGGAACACACCGAAGGAAGCTTGGATGGCTTGCGGGGCAGGTGCGAAGGGGGGAGGACTCGGTGAAACGATTGATATGAAGGATTCCGCAGTGAAGATAGCGAATATATTTCGGGCCAGACGGTCTTGATTATCGGCACTACCGGCATCTCTGGCAGCTTGGTCGTCCAAATTGCCAAAGCACTAGGAGTCCATAAAGTGATCGTAGCCTCATACTATATGCGAACCCCCTTCTGTTCACTAGCAATAGAAGGGGGTTGCTTGTAGTTTAGTACTGTTAGTAAAGTTAGAAACTTGTTACTAAACGTGCGATTCTCCGTTTACAGCTAGTTGGTAGATCCACAACAAAGACAGGGCTATCCCTTATGGGACGGCTCAACCTGTTGAAAAACTTCAGCAGGCTTTTTTATTATTTGGGAGTTTTGTGACTTTCTATGGATAATGGGACTCCCTCATTAGAAATGTTTGGCAACTTCCTTGGCATATGCAATTGCTTTTTCTTTTACAGACAGAGCCTGATCTGTTAATGCCGTTCCTTCCACAAAAATTGACTCTATCGATTTAACCCCATAGAACTGTAGAACCTTATTCAAATAGCTGTATCCCATCTCAAGTTGGGCAAGAGGACCTTCCGAATAAACGGAACCGCTAGCTTGAATGTGCAAGGCTTTCTTGTCTGGTAATAGTCCCACAGGGCCTTCTTTGGTGTATTTGAACGTCTTTCCCGGAATTGATGTAGCATCCGTGTATGCTTTCAAAACTGGTGGGATCGAGAAATTCCACATCGGAGATACATATACATACTTATCAGCGGTTACGAATTGATCAACAATTACCCCAAGACGATCTACTTTTGATTTCTCAGCATCCGTTAATTGATCGAACGATGAACCAGACCGAAGCTTTTCCCAACCGCGTAAAACATCAGCATCGAATGGGGGAACGTTCTCTCTGTACAGATCCAAATGAACAACTTCATCTGCCGGATTTACTTCGCAGTACGCTTCAATAAATGCTTTGCCTACCGTGAGGCTATAAGATGCCTGATGATCAAGGGGATGCGCGGTGATGTACAGTACAGTTGCCATTAATCAATCTTCCCTTCTGTAATCAGATTCAATTACCCTTCCTAGGGTGATCATAAAATACAAACTTACTTTTGTTAAGTAGGCACAATAATGTGCTATAGTATTAAAAAAGGTACCTTAAGGGGGATTGTGATATGCAGAAGAACCCTGATCAATGCCAGTTCGTTGTGGCGATGGATTCGATCGTCGGCAAATGGAAGCCGACTATCCTCTATCATTTGCTTCAAGGTAAACCTTTGCGGTTCAATGATTTGCGAAGATTGCTACCTGATATTACTCAAAGGATGCTTACACTCTGTCTGCGTGAATTGGAGGAGGAAGAGATCGTTAAGCGAGTCGTTTATCCGCAAATTCCGCCGAAGGTGGAATACTCCATCACGGAATACGGTGAGAGCTTGTCACCGGTTTTGGAAACCTTACATCAGTGGGGAATGGCCCATGTTGAGCGAAAGCGGCTCAAAAAGGCGAAAAGCGAACAAACAGAAACGGACTAGCATTCAACATCATGCAAGTCCGTCTCATTCTAAACTGAGTCACAATATATCCTCAGCATACCGAAAATAAATTGGCATCAAGCTATTGAAGTTGTTTTGTTGATTCATTAACCATCTTTTTATTATTACTGCCCCAGACTCGCATTAAATTAAAGATCTTGTCCAGTGGCACGAGAATTGATTTGAGTGTTGCCGGAGTTAATATGATAAGCTTAAACAAGCTAATGTAAAATATGGAAGCAAGTTTGCTGACTCATGGGAATTAGGAGAGGAAGGGAACTGCTGTTGAGTGGATTCAAAAATATGAGTAAGGTTCTATCCGTGGTTACAGTGTTGGCGCTGGCGAGCACTTTGTATCTTCTTTACTTAAAAGACAAGAGTGATGATCGAAGGCACTCTCTTCAGGAACAAATTAACCAAGTATTCCAGGGTCAATTCTATCAGGTGGGTGAATGTTTCGGTGTTAACTTAGACGATGATGCAGCATACACCCGATGTATGGCTACTGTCAATGCTGTTTCAGTTATACCAGAATCAATTACAACATTTAAAAACAATGAGGGTGTATCATACGGCCTCATCATGAGTAATCTATATATAGCGATGACTATTTCAAAAAATAAGCCATTGATTATCGACCACCAGAAGCAAATGTATGATTTATTTTTGCGTTTATCTGGGAATCCAGAGGATCCGGACTTATTCAAACAATTGAAAGATTTTGTAGGTAGTCTAGACAAGACGGTGAGCCCTATCACAAACCATAAATGACGCATTAAAAGTACAAACCTCTTTCGATCATGAGAGTGGGTTTGTGCTTTTACTTATTCTTAAGATCCATCTTGTTGCGGTATCTATACGATGTATAGCAGAGCCATCCCTTCAATTAATCTTTGTACCGGTCATTCTGATAGGAAATTTTATGAAATTGACGTAGGTAATAACCTTTTTATTAGTGAATATCCATTATATCAATACAAACTAATCCTATAGTGGATATCGGAGGAATATATGGAGAAAATGAAAGCGATCATAACAACAAGATATGGTTCACCTGAAGTGCTTCAAATCAAAGAGGTTGAAAAACCTCATCCACGAAAAAATGAAGTTTTGATTCAAGTTAGAGCAATAGCCGTTACTTCGGGTGACTGTAGATTACGAGCTTTCAATCCCCCAAATTTGATTTCAAGTATACCCATGAGATTGATGATCGGGATTTTTAAACCCCGGAGACCTATTCAAGGTTTATGGCTTGCTGGAGTGATTGAAGAAACAGCAGAGTCGGTTAATCAATTTAAAATTGGGCAACCCGTTTATGCACGAACACTAGATTTGAAATTCGGGGCCAATGCTGAATATGTTTGTTTGCCGGAGAATGCGATAATTGGATTAAAACCGGGGAGTCTGACATTCGAGGAAGCAGTATCTATTCCATTTGGTGGCCTGTCGGCATTGCATTTTCTTAAAAAATCAAATATTAATAAGGGTGATACTATTCTTATTTATGGTGCATCCGGTTCGGTTGGGACATCTGCCATACAACTTGCAAATTATTTTGGTGCAGAAGTAACTGCTGTGTGTAGTACAGAAAATATGGAATGGGTAAAAAAGCTCGGAGTGGATAAAACGATTGATTATAAAAAAGAACAATTAACAAATTGCAAAGACCGCTTTGATATTGTATTTGATGCTGTTGGCTATATAGATCGTTCAGTCGTCAAAAGATTATTGAAACCGACGGGTAATTTTGTTTCAGTCATTCATTCAGGACATGCACAATCAGGGGTAAAAGAGTTGAATTTTTTGACCGATTTGGTTGAAAAGGGACAACTCAAGCCCGTGATTGATAAGTGCTATTCTTTCGAAGAGATGATTGAAGCTCATCGATATGTTGATAAAGGACATAAAAAAGGAAATGTAGTGATTAAAGTAAATGAAAAATAACGAATTTGAGTTTATGAGTATTGTATACTGTATATTCGGTCTCGTAGCCAAGGTTACGGTGAACCGTATCACCACAAGTAGGGCGAATCTATTTATTTGATTACAGGGCTTAAATGTACGGATATGCGGTTACGGGTTAATATCCTTGCGCTCTATTGCGGAACGAAGCATAAGCAATGATCGCTCCAAACCACGACAAGGCGATGGGGATGGCGACAATTGAACTGAGCGAGAAACAACATCAAGGAGCCGACGATCAGATTGCAGGGCACGATGGAAATGAACGAGAACGAGAACGAGAACGAGAACACAATGAATAGCTTCGCTATCATCATTTCTTGCGATTGATGGGATACATAAAATTCCTGGAGGCAGAGGTAAAATTGAAATACTACCCATTTGACTATGACAAGTCCCGTCCCTTTCTTCAACAGGTTGGAGAGTGGGTCGCGGATGTGTTTTACGATATATTGCCGGAAGCCGGCTTTGAGGTTCGCGATGAGCAAATCTATATGGCTTATCAACTGGAGAGAGCCTTCGCCCAGAAGACGACCATCTTCGCGGAGGCAGGTGTAGGAACGGGCAAAACGCTAGTCTATCTGTTGTACGCAATTTGTTACGCTCGCTATACGCGTAAGCCGGCAATCATTGCCTGTGCTGACGAATCTTTAATCGAGCAATTGGCCAAGCCGGAAGGGGATCTTGCCAAACTGGCTCGACATTTGAACCTTACGATCGACGCGAGAATGGCGAAGTCCACGGATCGTTACCTTTGCTTGGACAAGCTGGATCAAGTACAAACCGATGACGAGGATCCGGACTTGTACAGAGCGGTGCGCGATGAATTGCCCCGGTTTGTCCATCAATATGAAGCGATGCAATCGTTCCACGCTTACGGAGATCGTAAACAATATCCCCATTTGAACGATCATCAGTGGAACAAGATCAGTTGGGACTCGTTTCAAGATTGTTTTTCTTGCGAACAAAGACACCGCTGTGGACAGACGTTATCCCGTGAACACTATCGGAAGTCCAGTGATTTGATCATTTGCTCCCATGATTTCTATATGGAACACGTATGGACGTATGAAGGTCGAAAGCGGGAGGGACAACTTCCCCTGTTGCCGGATTCCTGTGCCGTTGTATTCGACGAGGGGCATCTGCTCGAAGCGGCTGCACAGAAGGCGTTGACCTACAGGTTAAAACACTCCGTATTCGAAGAGTTGATCACTCGATTGTTAAAAGGTGAAGTTCGGGAATCATTGGCCGTGCTTATTGATGAAGCGATTTACCGCAGTGAATCGTTGTTCAACACCCTCTCGCAGCACTGCGAGGATATACCGGGCTCTGACCGGAAACGGATTATTCTGGGCAGACCGCTGCTTGAAGAAGTGCGCATGTTTCGTCAAGTGATCGAAGCGATCGAAGATGATTTGGTTTTTGAGAGCGAGCTTTATACCCTAAACGATTACCAACTGCGTATTGTCGAGGAGCAGCTGGAGACGATCCAGAAAGCGTTAAGCTTGTTTCAAAACTCCGATGCGTTGATAAGCTGGGCAACGGAAACAGAGGACGGGCTTACCTTGGTCATCATGCCCAGAGCCGTTAAGGAAGTGTTGCATGAACGGGTCTTTGCCCTCCATATGCCGGTTGTTTTTTCATCCGCCACCTTATCCGTGAATGGTTCATTCGATTATATAGCGAGCAGCTTGGGAATTGACGATTACCTCTCCTTCAGCACGAAATCCCCTTATGATTATAAGCATCAAATGGAAGTCTTGGCTCCCAAATGGTCTCATGGGGCTTCGACTGAGGAGAAAATGAAGGCTACCGTTAGCCTGTTGAACCGTACCGAGGGTAGGGCGTTGATTTTATTCAATGGCAAAGAGGAGTTGCTAAAGTTTAAGGAAATGCTTCCGTCCTATCCGGAGTGTATAGATATGCGGTTCTGGTTTGAAGGAGATGCGGAAATCAGCCATCTCATTGGCTCTTTTCAACGGGATGAGGCCAGTATATTGTGCGCATTAAGTCTATGGGAAGGCCTCGACATACCCGGCCCTTCTCTTTCGAACGTCATCATTTGGTCGCTGCCTTTTCCTCCTCAAGATCCGGTGTTTATGGCAAAACGGGAGTCGTCGGTAGCGCCGTACGACGAGGTGGATCTGCCCTATATGCTTCTTCGTCTCCAGCAAGGAATGGGGCGATTGATTCGTTCTCGTGATGATCGCGGAATCGTCAGCATTTTAAGCGAGGAAATATACCAAGACGCGAAACTTCGACAGGTTATTGAGGAAATATTACCGAAGGAGGTTCCTTTGAAAGAATGGGACCTTCCACTATAGAAAAAGGGGAACCAGGACATCTTACATACAGATGTCCTGGTTCTTTGCGGTGATGACAAGCAGTCGAAGTTAAAACTCAAACGGATTATCCTGGCTTGGCTAATAACCGATAAGTCTTCCGGAACTCTATACTGGAAACATTGCTTATTCCCTATCTGGTATAATACAAGATGGAAGCTTCCATTAAGGGAGGCTTGACGAAGGAGAAATTATGACATTTGAACGATTGCAGCTGATTCCCCCTATTCTAAAAGCGCTGGCTAAGGAAAATTATACGCAACCCACTCCCATACAAGAGCAGGCTATTCCACCGGCGCTGGCAGGCCGCGACTTGTTCGGCTGCGCCCAGACGGGGACCGGCAAGACGGCGGCGTTCTTGCTGCCGATCATCCAACGGTTGAGCACGCAGCAGGGCAGCCCGAACGGCAAACGCGTGATTCGCTCGCTGATCCTGACGCCTACGCGAGAGCTGGCCATTCAGATATCCGATAACTTTAAAGCATATGGATGTTTTTCCAATCTGCGAAGTGCTGTGATTGTAGGGGGTGTCTCGCAGCAGGCGCAGGAGCAAGCGCTAGAGCGAGGCATCGACATTCTGATCGCGACGCCGGGCAGGCTGATCGACCTGATGAACCAAGGAATCGCCGATCTGAGTCATGTGCAGATCTTCGTGTTGGACGAAGCTGACCGGATGCTCGACATGGGCTTCATTCATGATATGAGGCGGATCATCGCTAAGCTGCCTGCCAAACGGCAGACGCTGTTCTTTTCCGCGACGATGCCGCCCGAGATCACGTCACTGGTGGACTCCCTGTTAATGAATCCAATGAGGATCGAAGTGACGCCGGTTTCTTCAACGGCAGAGCGGATCAAACAGACGCTTTACTATGTGGATAAGCCGAATAAGTTGCCGTTGCTTATCGACCTGCTGCAGGATAAGTCCATCGTGAGCGCCCTCGTGTTCACACGTACAAAGCACGGTGCGGATCGGCTGGTAAGAGGCTTGACGAAGGCAAAGATAACCGCCCAGGCGATCCACGGCGACAAGTCGCAGAACGCTCGCCAAGCGGCATTGAATAACTTCAAGAGTGGGGCGACCCGACTGCTGGTAGCGACGGACATTGCGGCCCGGGGTATCGACATTGATGAATTGTCCCACGTCATCAACTACAATTTGCCGAATATATCAGAGACGTATGTGCACCGGATCGGCCGCACCGGCCGGGCGGGATTAAGCGGAATTGCCATTTCATTTTGTGAACACGAGGAGATTCCCTATCTGAAGGATATCGAGAAGCTGATCAAGCAAAAGATTCCGGTGATCCGGGATCATCCGTATCCGATGACGATTTCGGCGGAGACAGCGGCAGCTCCACCGACACCCAGTGAAGCCAGCGTCCGCGGCGCATCGCCCAAGGAGGGCGGCGGCCGCCGCAGGAGACGGCGGTCCTAACAGAATGAAAAGCATAGTAGGAAGCCCAGACTTTTGCCGTTGAAAACATCGTTGTTGACGATGACTATTTGCGGCAAATAGAGCAGTAACGCGGAGTAGCTCCATCCCATATAGGATGGAGCTTTTTGCGCATCATTTTCGATAAGGAGATTAACATGCTTTCAAAACGTTCTGCCGATCTATGTTGCTCTAGGCAAAAACATAGCTGATGTTCCTTGTTTGCACATATGTTAAAGTACGTTGATATCAACCGCGGGGTGTTCTTATGGCTAGAAACAAAAAAAGTATTGGTTTACTCGATGATTTAAATGCCTTAGAGTTATCTAAAATCGGGCTAACTTTTGCTGTCATAGGAGATATAATTGGATTTTTGGCAATATTGAAAGCGGAAGAAGAAGCCGCAGTAGCAACTTCCAAAAAAGAAGAGTGGTTAAGCCCCTAGTTGAAGCGTAATCGATGAATACCACGCTCAAATTGCCCACAAAAGCCGTAAGGATAGGTTTGTTTAAGTTGAATCACCAACACAAAGAGGCCGTCGATTAGTTCGATGGCTTTTTAGCAGTCTCTTGGACCGAACAGAGAAAGGTTGGTCGTAAAGCGCCGCGGTGGATGTTGCCGATAGATCCGTAAATTTGCAGAGTGTAACAGGAACCTCGGAGACACCGTAACCAAGCACAAAACCGTTATTTCACAACCATTGTTTCATGCCCATCTTACCGTTCCCAACGATGATGTTTCTCCATAATTCGGCCATTACCTCATCTCTACATTCGGAATTTGCTCTTTACTTGAACCAGCCCTTCTCCTTGAATTGTTTGATCGCTTCGACTCGGTTACCGACTCCCAGCTTACCCAGAATAACGGATATGTAATTCCGAATCGTTCCAGGAGTAATAAACAATTCCTTCGAAATTTCCTTCGTGCTTTTGCCGTCGGCAATAAGGGTTAGCACGGCCTTCTCCCGCTCCGTTAGGGGGTTCTCCTCGCCGTATGCCTCATCCATCAATTCAGGCGCATATAGACGCCGACCGCCTACAATAATGCGGACCGAATTCGCGAGTTCCTCGCTTGGGCTATCTTTAAGCAAATAGCCATGTACACCGGCTTTGATCGCTCTTTCGAAATAACCCGCGCGGGCGAAGGTCGTGAGAATGACGACTTTGCAATTCAAGGTGAGCCCGGCAAGCTCTTCGGCCGCTTCCAAGCCGTTCTTGAGCGGCATTTCGATATCAAAAATGCAAACGTCCGGCTGATGGAGACGCGCCAGCTTGACGGCATCTTCCCCGTTGCCGGCTTTCGCGACGACGGTCATATCCTCTTCGAGCTCCAGCAATGCGGCAAGTGCGCCGAGAATCATTCTTTGATCCTCGGCAATTACGATTCGAATCATCTTCAAGCCTTCTCTCTCGGATGGGTATGGGGTACTTTCATCACAAGGGAGGAACCCGGTCCAGCACCTAGCTCCAGGCTCCCATTGATGAATTCGAGGCGTTCCTTCATCCCTTTAAGGCCGCTACCTTTGGAGTATAACGCATTCTGTGTCATTCCGATTCCGTTGTCCTCGACGGTGGTGACCAAGGCTAGGCGATCCGGCCGGATCGTGATCATACAGAGGGTGGCTCCGCTATGCTTGACGAGATTGGTGACAGCCTCTTTTAGACACATGCAGAGCACGTTCTCATTCATGAGCGATAAGTTCTGCGATTCCAAATCCCCTTCGACCATCAGTTCGATTCGAGCCGTCTTCAGCATTTTTCCGATGCGGGCCAATTCTTCCGCCAGTTTTGCGCCGCGCATTTGCGTCACGATCTCCCGCACTTCCTTCAGGGCGTTTCTCGCCGTCTGCCTGACTTCCATCATCTCCTCCATCGATTGCGAGGGGTTTTTGGCCATTAGTTTAATAGCCAGGTCGCTCTTCAGCCCGATCAGAGACAGCTGCTGACCGAGGGTATCGTGCAAATCCCTTGCGATCCGCTGGCGTTCCTCCAGCTTCACCAATTCCGAGATCCGTTTGTTCGCATCGTTCAGCCGATCTTGCAACTGCTCGTTCTTATTGCGGTTGTAGTTGGAGATGGGCAGCAGGATGACCATGATCAAACAAATGAGGACAAAGGGCAATTGACTGATGACCATCGGATGCTTGACGAGGATCGCATATTCAATCGTCGCAATCGTAAAGGTAAGGTGAATGACGTATAGCGTAATGAAGCCTTTCTTGCTCATAATGTTCCCGATTACGAAGGCGAGCAGCAGCGAGAAGTACACGAATCCGAATAAGACGGTCATGGCGATGGATACGGCAATTTGAACGCCCGACCACACATATACCTTCCACCCTTTGGTCACGAAAACAAGCACGTAAGAGACGAAGAACAGGAGAATCAGGGCGATTCCCACTGTGGTATGGGCTCTGGATGAAGTGCGAAAGATATAATAGAAGGGCAGGATAAACAAGATGGCCCATATAAAAGGATTGAGTCCGGTTGTCTTGTGCAAATTCGAACGCCACTTTTGCATACGGTTCCACCTTTTGGGATTGACTACTCGGGCTTCAGAGCCTTATCGACCGGATAGCGGCCTGCCTTTCCGATCACCGAGATTTCCGGTTTCACAGCCAGTTTTCCGCGGGCAACTCTCAGTTCGCGAAATCCGATGAACGTCTTCGCGTTCTCATCCCACAACCGGAACCGAAGGGAGCGTAGGCTGGTGCGGATGGTGATGGTCATCGCTTTCTGAAGCGGCGGAATCGCCAGATGAGTCTTTTCCAGATTGTAATTCGGTACCTTCGGGTTCAAGTGATGCACGTGATGGAAGCCGATATTGCCGGTGATCCATTGCAAAAGCCGGGGAAGCCGATAATAGGAGCTTCCTTCGACCGCGGCTTTGACGTAGCTCCACTCCTCGTCGTTCTCGAAGTAGGAATCCTCAAACTGATGTTGAACATAGAATAACCAAATTCCTAGCATTCCCGCAACCCAAAGCATCGGGCCTTGCACGAGAAGTACGCTTTTCCACCCGATTAGCTCGGTAAGTCCAACATATAAGGCGATAATCGCCACATTCGTCATATACGTATTAAGCTTCTCGCGGCGCTTCGCCCCTGGACGGTTCTTTCGGTAGGTAACGAGAAAAATCAGCAAAGGTCCGAACACCAGCATGATAAACGGATTCCGGTACAACCGGTAGGCCAGTTTGAGCCGCGTCGGTGCAGCGACATATTCATCCACGGTCATGACCCACATATCGCCAACGCCCCGTTTATCGAGATTGCCGCTTGTCGCATGATGGATATTGTGAGCGTTCTTCCATTGTTCATATGGAAAATGTGTAAGGACGCCTGTAATGTTCCCCAGCCAATCGTTCGCCCTGCGGCTTTTGAAAAACGACTGATGGCAGCAATCGTGAAAAATGATAAACGTTCGGATTAGAAAGCTCGCTGCAACGACGGCAATCGGTATCGTCAGCCAGTAGGAGATGGACAAGCTCGCATAAGCCGCGATCCACAGCAACAATAACGGCAACAAGGTGTTGAGGAGCTGACGTAAGCTGGTTGCGGTGTTCGTTCGCGCATATGGAGCGGAGTGTTTCTTCAATTCGGCAATGTTCGTTGAATCCATATGTGATTCCCTCCTGGTTGAAGCATAATCGCTGAATGTCTTTTTTAGTGATGGATCCCTTCATTATAAGGAGGAACGCTCTGCCATTTACAGTCATAAACGTCAAGATGAGAGTGTGATAAATATCATGGGTTGTAAACAAACGATAACAAATCGCCAGCATGGAGAATAGATGGTTGGCCAATCACGAAGGTTACGGCTAGGCGGCTTTTATCTACTTAACTGTTCCATATACCTTTAACGAGGTTATCGTTGTTCTTAAAAAAGGAGGACATATGCTCATCGTCGATTTCGATAAGAACGAAAAAGTCGTTTCGGAAATCGTTCATAATCCCGATAGAGCTAGCGTGATCAAAAAGGCCACCTGTATAGGGTGGCCTTTAAACTTGACAATCCAGTCAGCACGGAGAACCTACTCTCTGGAATGTCTGATTCGCCCTAATATTTCCTTTCTAGTCTATTTATGATAAATTGAGGGTATTTAATAGATTAACGTGGGGGTGCAGTTTTGAAAAAGTTACAACGTTTCACCGCAATGTTGCTGGCGCTGTTTTTGACAGTCAGCATTGGGCTCACGAATGCGCATGCAGCCGGCGACGACAACGGGATTACAAGAGGTCAGTTGACAGCATTGATCAATCAGACGTTTCAGATCACAATAGACAACCCGAAACAAACCTTTTCTGATGTACCCGCTAGCAATCCGTATGCAAAAGATATCGCGATCGCAGCGACTGTCGGATATATGAAGGGTACAGGAGGAAACAAATTTCAGCCTGGATCGATCGTAACCGGACCAGAATTGGCCGTTATCGCTTGTAACTTTCTTAAGTGGAAAGGGATTGACGCAAGCGGCGACGCTGCAGACGTACCGGTATGGGCTGCACCCTACTACGCAGCGCTTGACGATTTTGGATTGTTGGATGACCTAGGGCTTTCTGCTCATAACGTAACAGTCGAGCAAGCGCAAGCCTTTCTGGCAAAATTGTCGTACGTGGCTCAAGTAGCGGCAAACAATCCATATGGGGCAAAACAAGTCGGTTTAAAGGACGACTTCTATGTTTATACGAACCGGCAATATCTTGCCGATCCAGTTATACACCCCGGCTATCCAGCGGCTGGAACCTTCTATGATGTTGCGAAGAAGGTAGAAGATAACGGATCTGAAATTATGCAACAGCTATTGAAGAACCAAAATACTGCGGCCGCTGGTTCCACTGAATGGAGAGCGGCTGAAATTTACACGATGTATACCGATGTAACTGCTCGAGGGAACGGTATTCATAAGCTCCGTCCGTATCTAGATGAATTGTATGCGGTGAAAGACGTTACAGGCTTGAGAGCAATCGCCGAAAAGTATGGGGATCGGTTTGACTTCGTTCCACTCATATCTTTTACAGCTACGGAAGATACATTGGGCGACAGAACAAAATACGCCGCTGTCTTCGTAGGCAAAGATTTAACTTTGGGTACAGCTCTCTATTATAGTGACGATCCATCTATGGCAAGTGTGCAACAGGCCTACATCGAATATATCGAGCGAGTGTTAAAATATATCGGCGAAAAAGACAATATTCCCGAGCGCGCAAAAGCGATTTTCGAGCTTGAGAAACAACTGTCTACTAAGGTTACACCACCGGAAGATCAGCAGGACCCGAAAAACTTATATAAGAAGTCCACTTGGGACGAGATGAAAAAGGCAACTCCAAACTCGGGTTTGGCTGAAGCGGTCATCAAGATGTACGATCTTCCTGCCAATATGACGGTGTATTCTCCAGAGACGGATTATCTTAAATTTGCAGATAGCCTCATTACCGATCAGAATTTGCAGGTGATCAAAGACTTGTTGGCTTTTAACACCTATCACGAGTATGTAAGTGCATTTTCTGAAGAAACGCAAGGTTTTCAGGATGACTTAGCTAAGGCGCTTATAGGCATTGTGCCCGAAAAGCTTCCGGTGGAAGAGCGTGCAGCCGTCTTGGCACAAAGCATCGAACCGCAAGCGTTTGATAAGACATACGTTAGTGATTATTTTCCCGAATCTAGCAAAAACGATGTGAAAGATATTGTAAACGAGATAATCGCAAAGTACGAAGATCGTATTAATGCTCTAACATGGATGAGTGCCGAGACGAAAGCAAAGGCCGTTGAGAAGCTGAAAAATATTAAGGTGAACATCGGCTATCCCGATAAATGGAGCCCAACGCTTTCTTATAGCTTCCCAAGCACGGCGGATGGCGGCACGTTGTTCGATCTGCTTATGAGCCGGAAAGTCGCAGAGGTAGCGGCAGGCAAAGAGACGCTTAAGAAGCCGTATTCCTTGGACATATGGAGTTCGCTGCCGGCTATGACGGTGAACGCATTCTACACGGCTTCGACGAACAGTATCTTTTTCCCAGCGGGGATCCTGCAAGCGCCTTTCTATGATCCAAAGGCGAGCCGCGAGCAGAATTTGGGCAGCATCGGCGCGATAATCGGCCATGAAATCTCCCATGCTTTTGATGAAAATGGTGCGCAATACGACAAAGACGGCAATTTGGTCAACTGGTGGAAGGATGCCGACTATGCCGAATTCCAAAAGCGTACGGAGAAATTGGCGGGGGAGTTGTCCGAGATTGAGTTCGTTCCTGGCAGTGATGTAAACGGAAAGCTGACCCTTGCGGAGACGATTGCGGACCTGGGTGGATTGTCGTGCGTCCTAGATATTGCGGATGACAACCCTAACGCGGACCTTTCTCAAGTGTTCGTTGGCTACGCCCATGCATTTGCGGCATGGATGCCGGTGCAATCGAGCATCAGCAGCTTGCAAATGGATCCTCACGCTCCAAATAAAGTGAGAGTAAACTTCGTCATTCAGATGCTTGATAGTTTCTACAAGGTGTACAACATAACGGAAAAAGATGCGATGTATTTATCACCCGATAAGCGCATTTCTATCTGGTAAGAATAGGGGGCACCCTTTTGGGTGCCCTCGATTTTGTTTTAATGGGAAGGAAGTCAATCATGCTGTTTCGAAAAGCTATTACAACCGATATACCGCAATTAATTAAATTCCGTAAGATATTGCTAGGTCATGAGGACGACAGTAAAATGGACGAAACATTTAATAACTACTTTGATTCCTCACTATCAGACAAGTCACTCGTTGTATGGGTTGCTGATGATGACGGAGTAGTGGTATCTACAGTATGTTTTTGCTTATGTCGATTCGCGCCACGTTATGAAAATCCTTCAGGATTAGTTGCATACATGACTAATGTTTTCACAATCCCCAATTACCGTCGTCAAGGGATAGTATCCAAACTTATTAGTGAAGCAATAGACGATTTGAAGACACAAGGAATTAGAAAAATCCTGCTACATTCATCTGATATGGCTAAACCGATGTATGAAAGTTTTGGTTTTGTTGAAGGAAAGAACTATATGTCAATAAATATTTGATTAAACCGGGTAGTTCGACTATATCGATTATTTATCTGTTCTTCATTGTGTACATGTTCCATACTGGGTATATATGGAATATGGGAGGCATAATGAATGGATATTGAAATAATCTGCCCGTATGAAAATGCTTTGAAGTATATTGACGAAATGAAAAATGGCAGTAATGCTGATCCCCAGCTGTTATGGGACAAGTATTTTATTCAGCCCTACTGGGATCGAATTTCCCAATGGGCTCCATTTGATCAGAGCTTCATGAAACCTGCCATGATTGAGGATTTAGATGCATTGGAACAACAGTTTCATTTGCTGGCGAAAATAAATGCAGATGATCTTAAGAGTGAGTTTAGAAGAATATGCCGTGAACTACCGAAAAACGATGATGACCCCATAATAGTGGCTATTTATCCAAACACTAATGGGCTAGTAAAAGAACGCCAAAATGGAGTAGTAGGTGCATGTGTATTCGGAAATATATTGATTAATGTCAATCCGCGAGCAGAGAATTGGGAACAGTGGATTCCCTATGTTTTTGGTCATGAGTACCATCATAGCGTTTGGGGACACCATTGGTATGTATTGAATGGCGGGTTAGAGGGAAATTTTCTGGAGTATATAATCAACGAAGGACAAGCGGATGCCTTTGCAAAAAGTCTATTTCCTGATTTGCAGCCACAATGGCTTAGTGTTTTAACCAGAAGCGAAGAAACAGATTTGTGGGATAAAATGAAGCCAATCCTTTATAGCACTGATCGAGACGATTTTGAAAAATATATGTTTGGCGACGAAAAGATAGGACTTCCATGGTGTATTGGTTACACATTTGGTAATTTAGTGGTTAACAGTTATCTAGATTTACATCCACATGTCTCACTCACTGAATTAATTGCTGTACATCCTAAAGAGATTTTGAATGGCAGCATTTACAGATTGCATGCTTACTAAGACCGGGTAATCCTTGAAGGATGGCATTAATTGGCCGACGCCGCTACACGACCTCAAAATTATTGGTGCGGCGCAGGATAACAAAGTATTGCTGTGACACAGTCCTTCGTGAATCCGAAGCGTGCGCGCCAAATAATGGCTTTACAACTTCTGGGAACGGGAAGTTGTATCCAAAGCTGTCTCATTGATTAATATTCACCGGTTCGCAGAAGCTTTAATAGGTCTGTTCCGATTTGATCAGGATTGTTGGCAAATAATCGGGAACGATAGTTGGATAGAACAACGACACCTAGTTGCCGTTCCATATCAAACCCCAAAAAGCTTGAGAATCCTTGGGTTGCACCATTATGCCAGACCATGTCATTCTCAAGCATCCAACCTAAACCGACTTGAGTATTACGATCGATCTTTACGGTAGGTTGCTGCGTTAATTGATAACCTTCATTCCTACGATCCATGTGAGCATTAATAAATTTCAATAGGTCATCGACAGTAGACCGGATGGCGCCGGCGCCCATAAATTCATTCATTAGCAGTGGCGGTTGTTCTCTTCCTTTGACGTCGAACCCCTGCAACAAGCGGTTTTGTTTGCTAGAAGGGACCTTAATAGAGGTATCTACCATTTCTAACGGATTGGTAATTGTTTCTTTAACTGCGGTTCCGTAATCGGTATGCAGTTGATTAGCCAGAATGTTTCCTAATAAGCCCATGCCGGCATTCGAATAGCGAAATTTAAATTTTGGTTCTTTGGGATGTTTATTATAAAATTGAACGGCTTCACTAAGCGAAAATAGACAATAGGGGTCGCGAGGCGTATCTGAACGAAGTCGATTGACGATTGATTTCCATATGCATATAGCAGGGATTCCTGAGGTGTGATTGGCTAAATGTTTAAGCGTTATAGGGTGGTCATGGGACAGTGTCGGAAAATACTGGCCAATCGAATTGTCCGCAGAAAGGGCTCCATTCTGGATCATTTCCCCGAGCAGCGTGGTCGTAAACACTTTAGAGATGGAACCTATTTCATAAATAAGGGGCTTTTGTTCTTCTATAGATTGACTATTGGATCCATTATAAAGAAAAGTCGCTGTTTCATTTTTATTTACAATTCCAATCGATAATGTTAGATGGTCTCGATTATTAAGGTACGGTCGAACGATCTTAAAGATCTCTTGATGCATTCTAATTGTATCCATAATAATCCTCCTAGCTGCGCTGTTCTTGTAAGACGATCTGTTTTAATTTGATGAAAGTTTCTTTTAACTTCATCAGTTCATTCATTTCCAGCTTTGAATAATATTTTTTAATGATTTGAAGTTCTATCTCATCATGCTTTCTATAATAGGAATGACCTCGTTCATCCAACTCCACAAGTATTTCTCTTCGATCCTTTAGATTAACGATCCTTTTGATATAACCATCCTGCTCTAATCGATTAATCAGTTGGCTCACGGCACTCGCTGAAGTGCCCATTAATATCGATAATTCATGAGTTTGAAGAGCCCCTCTTTTGCGTAATAAATCTAGAAATTTAGCTTGTTTGGCTGTGATTTTATCATCTATAAGAGAAGCGAACTCTTCCGTCAGCATAAGATTTGTTTCGTATTCGATTTGATTAATTTCTTTTACAAGCTGTACGAGTTGTTGATCCATTTGTTTCATCACCCTAAATAGTTAATGTGTATTAATTATAAATGTTCATTAAATAAAAAACAACGTAGGAGGCTGTCTCATAAGAAAAAGCAGAAATGTTGTTCAATCAACATTTCTGCTTTTGTAATCCTAGGAAGGTTATATTTTAAACTTTTTATAGCTGAATTTACCCCACGAGCTCCCCATTAACCGCAATCTGGTTGGTGCCGTTGGACTTGGCGAGATACATCGATTGATCCGCCGCGCGAATGAGATCGAGATCCGTCTTGCCTCCTGCCCATAGCGTGCAGCCGACGCTGGTGGACATTGGCAGTTGAAGCTCCTTAATCCGCATCGGCGACTCTAGTTGCTCGATTAAACGCTTGGCAACCTGCATCAAGCCATCGTTGCCGTTCTGCAGCCATGCCGCTACCACGAACTCATCACCGCCTACGCGTGCGATCAGATCGGATTCGCGAACCGCTTTCTTGATGCGATTCGCGAACTCTACAAGCACGAGATCGCCGACTTCATGTCCGTAAGTATCGTTGCATTGCTTGAATTTATTTAAATCGAGATAGAACACCCCGAATAAGCCTTCTTCTCGACTGGCCCGATTAATCCAGCCTTGGATTCGATCGCTAAAGCCTCTACGATTCAGCAATCCCGTCAGAATGTCGCGCTCTGTCAATTGAATAAGCTCGCTCTCTAGTTTTTCACGTCTCTCAATTTCGGCTGTTAATTGAACCAATAATTGCTCGTAATCGTTCAGAATCCGAATTTTGTCGTCGTAGTTGATTTGCTTGCCTAGCTCCGAGCCTAGGGCGAGCGATAACAACTGCAACGTCTCGATATCGCGGCTGGAGAAAGCATCGGGGCGGCCGGAGATGACTTTCAACACGCCGACGGCGTTGCTAGATTCGAACAGGGGAATGCAGACCATGCTCCGCGCACCGACTTTCATAGTCGCTTCCTTGTTGACGCGATCGTCCTGCTGAGTATCCGGTGAATACAAGATTTCCTTCTCCGTCACGCACAAGCCCGACAAGCTGCCGTTCTTATTTATTCGAATTCCGAGATGAGGTTGCAAGGTGCCGCTGACGGCTGCATAAACCATTTCATCTCCCGCCAGCATCTCGATGGTAGAACCGTCGGCATCGGTTAATAGGCACATCCGATCGCAGATCGTCTGCATAAACAGCTTCAAATCAAAGTTAGATAACAGCATCTGCTGTTGGACTTCCATTATGACTTTAAGGTGACGGTTCTCAAACATCGTCCCAATTCCCCCGTGCTTCGCATAGTAATCTGTCGGCCATCATTAGGTAACATGCTAGCACTTTTAACTAGGTTTGTCAGCAGAACTCCGAAGTTAGAGGGGCGTTGCATCTCTAGCATCTTATTTGTTTTCTACTGTACTAAACTATCCCAATCCAATTGATTGCGCTAAACGATCCCTGTTCCATTTTCTTATATAAAGACAGAATATTATTATATATACATTTCCTTACAGGTATCCTAAACTATGCTCAAATCCGTAAGAGGAGGCAGAGCGATGGATGAGCAGCTCATTACGAATATTAATGAATTACTTAAGGTGCAATTTCAAACAACATCCGGTTCAATCGAGCATATAGGTGGTGGCTTTTATGGCAAGGTATTTTTGGTGGAGCTCGATGTTCCGCCATATAAGCTGGTTATAAAGGTATACAACCAGAAGGGGCTTAACACCCGTGAACAATCTCAATTAACGACACTTGCGGAGCACGCAATCCTTCCGATGCCCCGGGTTTATTTTGTGCATCATAGCTCATCTGACATTCCTTTCGACGTTCTGTGTATGGAATACTTGGAGGGTATCAATGCAGGTGAGATTTATGAGATGCCCCCGGAAAACAGAAAAAGAATCGCGGATCAAATTGTTGACAACCTCATTGCGTATCACAGTGTGATCCACTCGGAGGGATTCGGTGAATTAAATGCGGATACCTACACGAAAGATTGGAACGAGTATTACAAGCCGAAGGTTGACCTCATATTTGAAAAAGCGACGATAATGGTTAAGAACAAACAGTTGGATGATGAGGTTTATGCGACTGTACAATATGCCTACAGCAATTATGGGAAGATCTTTAGGGAGAAGGTAGAGCATGCGAGGTTAATCCATGGCGATTACAATATGTGGAATGTGATGCTCGATAAGGACCAGTCAGCCGCCGCAGCGGTCATTGACCCGTTTAACTGCTGCTGGGCGGATTCCGAATTGGACCTATATCAGCTCAATAATGCAAACGGCAAATATTTCGGGTTACTGGAGAATTACCGGTCGAAGATTCCGTTGAGCAAAAATTTTGAAATCAAAAACAGCTTCTATGAACTGTTTACTGAAATCATGCACTTCTACGATGCTAATGTGGATGTCGCCCATTCCAATATTAAAGAGGAAGCGAATCAATTAAGAATTCAGATGAAGAAATACTTAGAATAGGAGAAATCAAAATTCGTGTTCGTAAATCGCATTAATCCTTTCTAAAACATTCCACGCTTGATCTTGAAATTTTAATTCCGTAACCTGATCTTTCAGCAAAAACACGCCGGTTTCATTCCGGTGTTGCCCGAGGGCACCATCATACAGCCTGTTGGCACCGTGGGTTGGTGGAGAGAAAAACAGTTTCATCAACGGGATAAGCAATAGGGGCAACCCGGATTTTTTCCCTTTTCTTAGTGTGTTGTTGCCGCCCGGGTCAACGCTGCGGATCTTGATATCATCCTTGGCTAGCTGCGGCGCGATGGCCTGAGTCCACAGCGAGAGCGCTAACTTGGAGGCGGCATAAGGACCAATCAGTTTGCGAAAGATTTTGGGGCGTTCCAGGCTTTCGATAGTTAACTCTTTCGTAAATTTTAGAGCTGAAGATGAGGTGTTGATCACCGTTTTTAAGTGACCGCTTTTTATGAGTTCCTTCAATTCCATCAGAATGATATACGGAACGACTGTCATCAGCTCATAATGATTTTCGCGTCCTTGTTTCGAATAGCTCAGCTCGGAAAAGGACCCTCCGGCATTGTTGAACAAAATATCGATCCGCTGCTCCTTGCTTTTGATTTCTTCCAAAGTCCGTCTCAAGCTGGCATAATCGGCAAGATCATCCGTATTATAAATGCGAAGCCATCCCCTCTGGACTGCTTCTTGGATCCTCCTATCGTCTGGCGGAAAGTCGGAACGGTTCAAAGCAACCACTTGCCAGTCTTCCGACAGCAATTTCCGGGTCAATGCCAACCCGATCCCTGCGTTTGCGCCCGTAATTGCGGCGATATTTTCACGTTGTCCCATATTCATTGCATGGCTCCTCCTAATACTGGTGTTTTCTCCTGATAATGCTCACTCTATAACTTGGAGTCGACTCCAAGTCAAGACTGAAAAGCCAAGTTTTGTCCAAAGGATAAGGGGCTTGACTTGGAGCCAACACCAAGATGTATAATGCACACAAAAATAGCCTATGGGAGGGAACAGGATGAAGGAAGAGCAAACGTTTACGATAAAGCAAACCGCCAAGGAAACCGGAATTTCTGAAGATACGATTCGTTATTACGAAAAGATCGCGCTACTCTCCCGGGCTGAACGGAAGGATAACGGGCACCGCGTCTACCGGCAGGAGAACATCGAAACAATCCGGCTGATCTCTTGTCTGAAAAAAACGGGAATGCCGCTGGAAGAAATGCGGCCTTTTTTGGCGGTCTCCACTGATGCTGATCCCGCGGAATATCCCGAACTGGTGGAGCTCTTAAGGAGCCACCGGGAAAATATCGTCAGCCAAATTTCCTCTCTGCAGCAGGTTGTCGATTTTATCGACATGAAATTGGAGAAGGGAAGGTACCGGCGGGACTGCTCGGATGAAATTCAGGACGACGTGTCCGAAAACAGGATGGAAGAATCCAAGCCCAAGTCAGTCTCGACGGTTCAGATGAGTTACTTTTCCGTATCGGCCGGAGTGGGCAAGTCTCCGAATTCCGTATGATAAACACGGAATAGCTTCTGTGAATTAGGCGATAGGAAGCCAGTTCGGAGCTTGGCCTTGAAGAATTACTACAACTGAAATCCTGCTAAATCCTATTCGGCTTGTGATTCAGTTTAGGAGTTTCCTGTAGGACTCTCGCATATGCCAATAAACAGCAATGTACCATTGGGTGCAAGGATGCCGTAAATAAACGGCCGATTCAATATCATATCCGCTTTGCCTACCGGGAACCCCGAACCTGCATATACAAGTTCAGTAAAAGCTGAGGCTTCCACGCCGTTTTCATCAATGCCGATGTGCGTTTCTTGGTGAACGTCCGATATGAAAGCCATATGATCCGTAATGCCCGAAAAGTCGGCGTCATGTTCAAAAGCTGAGGTTACGCCTACCTTTTTTAACGTGTCCGCAAGACTGAGATTAGTATCAAAGCTGAATTTCGGTATCTTCCATAGAACTGCACTATAGCTTTCCTTGCCACTTTCAAAAACAGCCTTCACTTTTTCCGGCGTGGACAAAAGCTCACGGGGGGAAATTCCCTCATCGGGAAGAATGAACACCATACGTCCTGCATTTTTTAAGCCAAGACTGGAACGCCTAAACCCTTCTCCCTTTGTAAAGCCAGAGGAAGCATATCTGCCATTCATAAAGTCGGATATTATTGTAGTGCCATCTGATGTTTTAAAGTTATCTTTCTCCGTCTTGTCCTTGTCGAATCTATCCGTCCATTCGTCGCAGAAATAAACGGTATTGATGAGGGAGAGTATCTGATCCGGCTCCAGCTTAAGCTCAGGTTTTAACGTACCGTTTAGATGATCCACAACCCATTTTGCCATAACTTCCCCTGTCTTTTTATCGGAGAAATCCATGCTGAAGGAGGAAGCATAGAAATTTTCGGCTGCATTTTGTATAAAATCCTTTTTCCAATGGATATCTTTGTCCATCCACAGTGAGTTGGCGATTTTTAACTTTCCAATTTGGTTGTCGGTATACAACTGGCGATAAAGATTTCCGCTTTGCATGGAAAGAGTGGATGGATCGGATACATCCAATAACGCAAGTATCTCATCTGCCGTTTTTCCGCCTGCACCGGTAGCAGCCAGCGCCAATGCGTAATAAAGGGAAAGTGGCGAGTAATTTCCATTACTACTGCTACCGGCGAAAATTTGAGCTGCGGTTTTGTAGGAAAATCCGTTCAATGCGGAAAGAAAGGTCTCGTCCACGGGATTACCCTCGATCACCGTACTTTTAGAACTGACGTCATCAAACGCATATGCTTTCGGAAAAGCCACATTGGGTAAGGCCTCGTCCGATGGGCTGCTGCCATGAGGAATAAAGGCAACTAGTGCAATCACGAAAGCAAGACATACTGCAAGTACAGTCCATTTTCTCCATGTTTTCTCCAAACTAAAACTTCCTCCTTCGGAAGGGTATGGGAATCCATTCCTAAAAATAGGATTATATTTTATTCGACGGAAAAAAAGCCCTAACTGTTTCACTACGCAAGTGGATCGCAATTCGATGTTTGAGTGATACGGTGAACCTTATCATAAATAGGGGAAAATGCCTCCTCGAAAAGGGGGCGTGGTTCAGGATCACGAATATGATGTATGTACAAAAAATTCCTGGAGTCGTTCGTATTTACTTTTGATTTGCTTAGGGAGCGGGTTAGATAGATGATAGAATTAGCGAAAAATGAGCTCGAAACGATTCGACATTTGTGTAGAGGAAGGAGTGAAACTGTTCTTCTTGCAAACATCGAAGGCAACCTAGGCAGGACTTGGGTTGACCAGAAAGAGAATCCTGAATTTACCGTAATTGTCGCGGGAGATTTCGCATTCTTACTTGGAAATGTCGAAGTTTTGAATGATTTAGACAATACATTGCGAAGTGTGCTTGAAGAATGCAAGGGGAAAATCATAGTTACAGATGAATCTTCTTGGGTATCTATCCTATCTGAATATTACTCAGATACATTTAGGAGGTTCAAGCGCTATTCCTTCGCGAAGGAACCGAAATCTTTCCAAATAGAAAAGCTGAAAGAAAATATAAAAATGATAGACACCGACTTCCAAATCGTGAGAATAGATGCGCGTATCTATTATAGGGTCCTGCAAGATCCCTTTATGGCGGATTGTTGTTCTTTCTTCTCCTCGTTAGGGGAGTTTATGAAGCATGGAATTGGATTTGTCATCATGAAGGATAATCAAATTGTTACAGGAGCTTCATCTTATACCTATCATGAAGGAAGTATTGAAGTTACGATTGGAACTCATTCTTTGTATAGACGCAAAGGCTTGGCGTTAGCCTGTGCATCGAGATTAATTCTTGAGTGCTTGGATCGGAGTATCTACCCAAACTGGGATGCAGCCAATTTAGAGTCAGTTGCGTTAGCTGAGAAATTGGGATACCAGATGGAAAAAGAATATGAAGTGTACTCTATCTAAACAAAGGTATATCACTAAGCGAACTGGGAAGATAATTGAACAGTGCGGGTTTAAATAGAAAGGGCCATCCCGTAAAAAGGATGGCCCTAGAACTTGCAGTTACAGACAACACAGAGAAACACATCATAAATAATGATAAGTTTTGTGGAACATTTTCAGCTGGTTTAGGTAAATCACGAGTTGGCCTGCACCGAGCCTAAGTAAACAAGATGTAAGACTGAGTTGGATGACCAAAGCCGTCGAATGGAACCCCATTACAATGTCTGGGAGAGCAGGTAAATACATATCCATTGTAAAAGGCCCCAGTGCTGATAATAAACCTAGCAGTAAAACCAGTCGAACCG
The DNA here is from genome assembly GCF_000455485.1 of Gorillibacterium massiliense. Taxonomy (GTDB): domain Bacteria; phylum Bacillota; class Bacilli; order Paenibacillales; family NBRC-103111; genus Gorillibacterium; species Gorillibacterium massiliense. Next base: position 296,691 of record NZ_CBQR020000102.1, on the reverse strand, counting down.
TCTACTGATCGTTACTGTCCTTCATGAAAAAAGTCTCCTTGGGACCGGTCAGATTATTATTTATTGGCTTTACCTTGTGCTGCATTTGAAATGGTTTCCCACGCCTCCCAAGCAGCTAAACGATCGGCATAGGCTCCACGCACCAAAGGCAAGACCCCGGCGCCAACAGCAAACCGCAACGGGGGATCCTGTGCGTCTACGATTCGGAGAATAGCTTCGGCTGTCGCTTCCGGATCACCGCGTTCTGCGGTCGATAAATGACCGAACACCCGATTTCGAAGATCGGCATAGGCGTCCAATCCTTGTGAAGCCTTCATCGAGGCGGGGCTCCCAAAATCGGTCGCAAAGGCGCCAGGCTCAAGTAACGTTACCTTAATGCCGAAATCTTTTACTTCCTGTGCTAGGCTATCGTGGAGTGCTTCAACTGCCCATTTGGAAGCGCAATAGAAGCCGATAAGCGGTGCGGCAACAAGTCCCATTGCACTTGAGACGCCGAGGATATGTCCACTGCCTTGTTGTCTGAGATGAGGTAGGACAGCTTGGATGACCCGAAGCGTACCAAAGTAATTGGTGTCAAACAGAGCGTGGACGTCAGACTCGCCAGCTTCCTCAGCTGTACCAACCAGGGAGTAACCGGCATTGTTGAGGACGACGTCCAACCTGCCGAAATGCGAATGCGCCTGCTGAACGACTTGCTGTACCTGATGGACATCGGTTACATCCAGTGCCAGAGGGAGAACAGCGTTTCCATAACGTTCTTTCAGATCAACGATGTCTTCCGGTGTGCGGGCAGTCGCAGCAACCTTATCCCCTCGGGAAAGGGCTGCTTCGGCCCAAATGCGCCCAAAACCGCGAGAGGCTCCCGTAATAAACCAGACTTTGTTATCCATGTATGCTCATCTCCTATAGGTTTCTTTTGTGGTGCTTTACTTTAGCTCCTTTGATTCATCTTTAATGGTAAGGCTTGAGCACTTGATAGGGAATTTCCAATATGTTAGCATGGCATAAACTGGGGGTTTATACAAAAGAGGGGTTTTTTCGAATGAATGAACAACTGAAGACTTTTATTCAGGTAGCGGAGTGCGGAAGCTTTTCTAAGGCAGCCGAAAAACTGTTTATTTCTACAACTGCGGTGATGAAGCAAATGAATTTGTTGGAAAAGCAAACAGGAGTCCCTCTCTTTGTTCGAACCAATCATGGTGTCAATCTCACTCAGGCAGGAACGGCCTTTAGCAAGGATGCGGCATTTATGATGCAGTATTTTCAAGAATCCCTAGTCCGCATGCGTCAGGTCACGCAATCGAATCAGCTTGTTATACGAGTGGGGACCTCTATGCTTAACCCTTGTAAGGTTTTGCTTGATTTGTGGAATGGAATTAGCGGCCAATACCCCCAGTTCAAAATCAACATCGTCCATTTCGAAGATAATGCCCACACACTCCCAACCACTTACCGTACTATTGGCAAGCGGTTCGATATCCTTGTGGGGCCATTCCTTACAGATATTTGGAAGGATTACTTCCGTGTGCTTGAATTGGGAAGATATCGTATTTGCTTTGCTTTTTCTCGAAATCATCGGCTGGCTTCAAAAAAAATATTGTCTATCAAGGATTTGTACGGAGAGAAAATAGCGGTGGTGAACGGGGGTAAAAGTGCAGTCATTGATGAGGTTCGCTATGATTTAATTAGGAATCATCCTGAAATACGAATTAAAGATGTACCGCGTCTTTTTGATCTTGATGTATTCAATAGGTGCGAAGAAAGTAACACAGTATTGCTAACATTGGAGGCATGGGCGGATATCCATCCATCTCTAGTGACTATCCCTAGTGATTTGGAATACACAATTCCATATGGACTACATTATCCTATACATCTTTCTGAGGAAGTCAGTCAGTTTTTAGGAATCATAAACGAATGGCGATCTAACCATAATATAATTGGATAATTACGGGGCGAGAGATTCTCTTGTATGATAGGCAGGCTCTCCCAATACCATTTTGGGTCATTGTAACTGACCATGCTGGGAGAGCGCTTCGTTGGCAGCGAAGAGGTCAGCGGTTCGATCCCACTAAGGTCCACCAATACTTATCAAGAACGCCCTCCGATTGGAGGGCGTTTATTTATTCCATATAAGGGAGTGCTCGGATGATTAGAAGATGACAAAAGAGCAGTTAACCAACCGCGTGCTCCGGATAATACCCTCGCTACTCGGCTAACGATCGCGGATACCTCGATTTCCTTAGCATTGGGAATTACACATACCTGTATGATACTGGAATATTCTTGTTCAACTTATATATTTACTTCTTTTATATTATAGAGATCTTTATACATATTCCTCAGTTCATGCTTTTGAATCTTTCCACTCGCGGTCATTGGGAATTCATTCGTAAAGACAACTTTTTTAGGCACTTTAAAACCGGCTAATCGTTCTTTACAAAAATCAATCAGCTCATTTTCCTGAACGGATTCACCTTCTTTTATTTTTGCGAATACAGTAATGGCTTCACTCCAACGTTCATGAGGTAATCCAACAACAGCACATTCAGCAACTTTCGCATGGCTTCTAACAACTAATTCAACTTCAACTGAAGCTACATTTTCACCTCCGGTTTTAATGATGTCTTTCTTGCGATCAACAAACCATACCACATTTTCTTCGTCAATAAATCCACTATCGCCAGAATGGAACCATCCATGTTTAAATGCGTTTTCAGTCGCCTCAGGATCTTTGAAATAGCATGTCATCGATTGAGGACCGCGGTAAACTAATTCTCCAAGCTCTCCATGAGGCAATATATTGCCATCATCATCCATTGCTTTAGCGGTTTGGGCTACAACAGGCTCCCCCCATGCACTGCTTTTTGAACTCGCATGTTCGGGACGCTGTGCTGTATTCGGTGGTGTGAATTCCGTTTGCCCCGATATCAGTATAATAGTAGCATTATTAAATATACTTTTGACCTGTTGATGTCTTGCAAGCGGTAAAGTCGCAATAGCGCATACACATAATCTCATGGAAGAAAAATCTCTTGCCGAAAGACCGGGTTGGTCTGAAATTTCAAGCCACATCGGGGCAGAAAGCATCGTCCAAGTCGTTCTGTATTCTTCCATTGCACTCAATATTTTTGATGCATTATATTTCCTTATCAACACATTTGTCCCACCTACCAAAATGTTTGGCAGAAGAATACAGGTTAATCCCCCTACATGGAATAAGGGCAACATAACAATGGAGGAATCGTTATGATCCAATTTATATTGCAAAGCTGTGCTCATTGCAGAAAAGTAAATTGCAAGGTGGCTTGTCTCTACTCCCTTTGGTTTTGAAGTAGTTCCGGAGGTGTACATTAATTGGAGTGTATCTCGATCCTCAATAATAACATCAATGTCTGAAGCATCTCCGGACTCCAGTTGAGAAAAAGGGAGAATGTTCATTCCACTCAACATGAATTCTTCCTCGACTTCTGTCATGAATAGATCTTGTAGGGAAGGAACTTCATCGATTAAACTCAGCACCTTTTCCTTCGAGCTTTGTGTGAAAACAAGAACTTTGGTTTCAGATTGGTTTAACTGATATGCAAGGTTATCGAGCTCTAGCTTTATATTCAGAGGCATGACGACTAAACCGGACTTCGCACATGCAAAATAAGTGATGACGAATTCAATTGTGTTTTCACACATGGCTGCTACAACATCACCCTTTTGATAACCCCTTTGAAGAAGGGCATGAGCAACCTGATTTACTTTTTTATTAAACTCCTTATATGTTAATGTGACATTTCTATCAACGAGGGCAATTTTATTAGGGAAACGTTGGGTAGTTCTTGTGAGCATATCTCCTATGCAGACCCTTTGAATAAGGTTTCTTTCCAAATAATTAATTGTCATCAATATCCCCCAATGTTAAACTTAATTTTCGAAAGCCCATAAGATCAAGGCAAGGAGCTGAGGCAGCGGGATTCTGGGATGTAAGGATTATGGAGGTGCCAGATTCACTTCGCCGTACAAAAGGAGACGGTCTTGATTTTGCGAGTGGTGTGATAGACTTCACATAAATGGTACTCCCCTCTTTGGGTGTTGTAAATACAAACTCCATTCTACCAAAGATGTGGAGCCCGTTTCACATTTTCAGAGCCGTACTTTCGAACGTCAGGGTAAACCGTTAAGCGATAATTTGTCACATGACACCTTTCATGACACCGGGCACTATTCATCAAGGAAGGGCTATTACATTATTTATTAATTAATCACGGTATGTTGTACACATTAACAAAGTGGATGTGCTGCTATGAAAAAAAATCCAGATTGGATCTATGTTTGTGGGTTGTCATTTATCTTAATAGGCATCACGTTTATTATACAGGGCCATATTGGTATTAACTTAGCGGATGAAGGCTATCTCTGGTATGGTGCCATTCAAACATCTAATGGAGAAGTTCCATTAATGGATTTTCAATCCTATGATCCTGGCAGATATTATTGGGTTGCCTTTTGGTTTAAAATACTCGGTAGCACCAGCATAATTACGCTTAGAATTGCAGTGCTATTATTTCAACTGATAGGACTGACGTGTGCCTTGCTTGCTATAAGGCGTGTGACTAAATCATGGGGCTACTTATTGGCCATAGGGGTTCTCTTAATGCTATGGGTATACCCTAGGCATAAAATGTTCGACATCAGCATCAGTATGATTGCGGTATATATGGTTATTCTCTTGTTGGAGAAACCTAAGCTTGTGCGATATTTATTTAGTGGAATTATTATAGGTCTTGCCGCTTTCTTTGGTAGTAATCATGGACTGTATGTACTTACCTCGTTTGCTATTGCCTCTTTATACATCTTCTTCAGCATAGATAGGACGAACTTTTTGAAGAAAATTAGTTATATGGGAATCGGCATCTTCATTGGGTATTCTCCTAGGCTTCTTATGTTTATTTTTATCCCCGGATCTTTCAAGAACTATATTGATACAATCATCTGGCTGTTCCGATTAGGGAATACCAATCTTCCCCTTCCAATTCCTTGGCCATGGAGTGTAGACTTTACCAACCTTCCTGTTATGGACATCGTCAGCAAGCTCATTGTCGGCTGCTTGTTTCTTCTCGTACTCCTATTTCCTGCAGGGTGGGCGATCCACAACTTTATTTCAAAAAAAACAAACTTATATCTTGCCGCCTCAGTATTTGTAGGCATCCCCTATATACATGTTGCTTTTTCGCGTGCAGATTTAGGTCACTTAGCTCAAGGAATTTTCCCGTTGCTGCTGGGAGCTTGTTTTTGGGCTTTGGACTATTTTAAACGAAGCAGGGCTAAATCCGTCGTTTTTTTAGCCGCCATGTTGATCGTCTCCTTCTTATCCGTAGGAAGGGCTCAACCGTTGTACCAACTCATGCAGGCACCTCCGAATACGTTTGTGAAGTTCACTCTAACGAGTAATGATTTATGGATAGATGCATCTACCGCTAACTTTATTCGTACCGTGCAAGATACTAAGAATTTATACCTCAACCAGGGGGAAAATCTCTTTATTGCTCCTCATACACCTGCGTTGTACCCCATATTGAATCTGAAGGCACCATTGTGGGATATTTATTTGCTGTTCCCTGAAACTGAAGATCGGCAACGCAAACAGATTCAAGAATTAAAACAAAATAACGTGGCTTTGGTTATTCTCGGAGATATTGCCTTGGATGGAAGAGATGATCTGCGTTTTCGAAATACGCACCCGATCCTGTGGGAATACTTAAATAACAATTATAAGGCAATAGCTGTAGAATCGATGCCCCCGAATTATACAGCACTGCGCTTTGTAGATACGTCGACGAGATGAACGGAGATCGGTGGATGATTCCTTTTAATAAACCCCTAATTACAGGGAATGAAGAATTATATATTCGTAGAGTGATAGAAAACGGGAAAATGGCAGGAGATGGCCCTTTGACTGAGCAATGCAGTAGTTGGTTTGAAGATACATTAGCTTGTGGCAGGGCACTTTTAACCACATCTTGCACACATGCGCTAGAGATGGCTGCCATCTTACTCGATATTGTTGAAGGTGACGAAATTATTATTCCATCGTTTACGTTTGTCTCTACAGCGAATGCCTTTCTCCTTCGTGGCGCTAAACTGGTATTCGTAGATATTCAACCAGATACGATGAATATAAATGAGATGCTAATAGAAAGAGCCATTACACATAAAACGAGGGCGATTGTTCCCGTACACTATGCGGGTGTCTCCTGTGAAATGGATATGATTATGAGACTTGCTCATCGATATAATCTGGTTGTTATCGAAGATGCAGCCCATGGATTAATGAGCAAGTATCAGGACAAGTATTTGGGCACGATCGGTCATTTAGGGTGTTTCAGTTTTCATGAATCGAAAAATTATCATTGTGGTGAAGGCGGAGCGTTGATTATCAATGACAAAAGATTTATAGAAAGAGCAGAGATTATCAGGGAAAAAGGAACTAATCGTACAAAGTATTTGCATGGTTTAATCGATAAATATACTTGGCTCGACATCGGATCTTCTTATTTATTAAGCGAATTGAATGCTGCATATTTGTATCCTCAATTGTTATTGGCAGAACCTATTAATACTGATCGATTAACAAGTTGGCAAACCTACTATGATGCATTTGAAGAGTTAATGCTTGACGACAAACTGACGCTGCCAGTTATCCCTAAGGACGCAAAACATAACGGACATATCTTTTATATCAAAGTTAAAAATCAAACCGTACGAAACGGATTAATGACTTATTTAAAGCATAATGGGGTAATGACTGCTGTGCACTACGCTCCCTTGCATAGTTCCGACATGGGGAAAAGGTACGGATTCTTTCATGGAGAGGATATCCACACAACAAGCGAAAGTGAGAAAATCATCAGACTCCCTATGTATTTCGGCTTACAACAAGAAGATATTCATACTACGGTGAGATTGATTAAACAGTATTTTGCGGGTGAAGGAGCACAATGGGAAGAAAGGGAGTCATGTAAGAGGTGAAAAAGATAGATGCATATTGGGAAAAGCGGAATTTTAATAAAAAGGTACTGGAAATCGAAATAGATGCAGAAGATTCAACCGATTGTTTGGTTGCTCTTGAGGATGATTATGAAAACTACGAATATATCGTGGCTAAAGTGCCTAAGCGGAGAATAGATCTCGTACATGGTCTTGAGGAAGCTGGGTTTAGATTTATGGAGACGCAAATGGAAATGACTATAAATCTAACGAAGCTAACAGAACCATCCCGATTCACAAAAGCAAATTCGGAGCCCATTCAATTTCAAACTATAGATACCATAGAACGGTTAGAAGAACTGCTGTCCAATATTGATGACAATCTTTTTGTTACCGATAGAGTGTCGCTTGATCCAATATTAGGTGCTAGCTTAGCGCACAAACGTTATGTGAATTGGATCAGGGATGGGTTTCTCAGCGGGAATGCCTTAATCGTAGAGGCGACATTAAAGTCAAATAAGATCGGCTTCTATTTTTTTCTTAAAGGAAAAGATAAAACCATCCATGCGGTACTAGCCAGCCTATATAATAATTATAGAAGAAGAGCTTTTGGAATACGCTTCGCGAAGGAAGTCCTCACCTGGTTGGCTGATGCAGGATATACTAAAATGATTTTAATCGTCTCATCGAACAACCTTGAAGCATTAAGAGCTTATCAATTTGTCGGTTTTGAGATGAAAGAGATCAACTACATCTTAAGAAAAGTGACACGGTGACATGTGAGAAAGGGACTAAGAGTGGAACATATTGATTTATCTATAGTGATTCCCGTGTATAACTCACAGGACAGCATTGGGACCGTGGTAACATCACTTCTTCACTTATACAATGATTTATATTCATTAGAGATCATTCTTGTTAACGATGACAGCAAGGATGATAGTCGTCAAGTATGCGAGAACCTAGGGGACCAATATGCGAATGTTATTGTTATTCATCACGAGACGAATAGCGGCCAACAGCTTGCAATAATGACAGGGCTTAGACATTGCAGGGGTGATCTTGTTGTTCTAATGGATGATGACATGCAAAATCCGCCCAGTGAGGTTATAAAGCTGATTATTAAGATTAACGAGGGTTACGATGTTGTCATGGGTCAAAGGATAAGCTATAACCAATCCTGCTTTAGACAACTTGCATCTCGTCTGAATCATTTTCTTGTGTTCATGAGCACGAAGCAGAGGATTTCATTCAGTAACTTCGTAATCATGAGAAGAGCTATTGTGACGATGATTATTCAAGATCAATCGCCAAAACCTGTTATTCAAGGGCTCCTGTTAAAAAATAAAGCAAATATGGCAAATACTTTAACAGAGCATCACCAGAGGAAGCATGGAAAATCAAACTATAATCCAGTTAAACTATTCAATTACTGGATAAAGGCAGCACCTTATTACATGTCCCCGATGGTGAAGTATTCACTGTTGCTAGTGAGTATTATCGTGATAATGGGGCTAGCCTCAGGTGTTTATCTCATTGTTAAGCATTTATTAAGTCAATTTTTTTGAGTGCAAAGGGGGTATCTCAAAAGTAACTTTGGAATACCTTCAACAACAAAAAAGGATGTTGAGAAAATCAAATAAAAATAAAAGTCGGATTTTCCAGAAAATCTTTGAAGGCTGGAAAAAAGAATTGATATCAGGTGCGAGCGGTAAGTACGGGCTTATGAGAATAGATTGAACTTGAACCTCTAAACCCTTGGGTTTGGAGGTTTTCTTGAAAGAAAACGATCGACGAAACCGGTCATGATTTACAAAACCTGATACTTAAGAATGTCGCCAGTTCGTTCAAATTATTGCACCAGGAGCGCACAATGAGCGGATACTTCGCACCCCGATTGAGCTTACAGACAACACGGAGAACCGTATCATAAATAACGGCAACATTCTTAACTAGAGTACGAAATGGATTTTCACTAAGTGGAGTAAAACGGAAAGGAACCGGGTAGGCATTATACCCACCCGGTAATGGATGTTCTGCTATACAGTTAATTCAACAGGAATCTGTTCATAGGCTATTTTTTGTATTACTTCATAATGTTCAGGGTATAGTGCTAGTAAATCTTTTTGTGTAAAGAGTTCAAAATCTTGAAAATCAAATCCGGGTGATACCATGCATCCAACAAGTGAGAATGTACCTTGTTCCATGACCGAAGAGCCGAAAATGGAATTCTTCGGAACTAAAAATTGCAGAGTTTCGTTGTTTTCTAAATTACTTCCTAGTTTTGCTTCCTCATACGTACCGTCTTCGTGTATGACATGGATCGTTAAAGGACTCCCTGCATGAAAGTACCATAGTTCATCCGATTTTAATCGATGAAAGTGCGATATATCCTGTGATCGCAATAGAAAATAGATACTGGTGTAAAGCAAACGTTGACCATCGAATTGAACGGATAATTCCTGATCGGATATCTTTTCCTCGTGTTGATAAGTCCTTCTATAATACCCACCCTCGGGATGAGCGATTAAGCCAAGTTTAGAAATCCAGTATTCGGGATTATTAGTTAGCATGTCATCATGTCCTTCTTGTTGATTTTATTCATAATATCACTGACTAAGAGAGAAAATAACCCCCCCGTGAATAAATCCATATTTTTACTATTAAACTTTCGATCATGTGGTATAATTTAACTAATTTGTATATAAGGATGGTTCTTATGAAAATCACCGGAATCGATGGAATGACCGTGAACGAAGTTGTGGACGAGGTACGACAAGGCGGGAAATTCGTCATCTATTACTATTGTATCTCGATTGCGATCATGACCTTCAAGCGACCATCCTCCATTTACTTCATTCGAGCCACGGAAAGTGGGCAAGGGGCGAAGTTCACGCTCATGAGCATCTTGCTAGGATGGTGGGGTATTCCATGGGGGCCGATTCATACGATCGGCTCGTTGATCACGAATTTCAAGGGCGGCAAAGACGTGACGGCGGAAGTCATGAGCACAATCGCCCAGCAGGCCGCTTCCTAACCGACAGGGTCTTCTGAGCAAAAAGGGCCGTCCCAACAGGGACGGCCTTATTTTCTTTATATCCAGAGGGAGCCGATGATCGCACTGACGACGCCCGTTGCGATAACGGACGCGAGCACGAGCAACAGAATTTTGCGTGGAAATGAACGCGACACCATCAGAAGCGACGGCAGGCTGATCGCGGGCAGCGTCAGTAATAGCGCGGATACGGGACCGGCAGCGATGCCGATCGCCATGAACGACTGGATAATCGGGATTTCCGCCGCCGTCGGAATCACGAACAGCGTTCCGGCCACCGCAAATAACAGGACCATAATTATTCCGGATCCAGCGGACAATGGGAACAGCCAAACTTTCATCGCACCTAGCACGAGCACGGCGATAAAATATGCCGGTACGACCTGCAGCAGCATCTTGCCGAGGCTTTTCATCCAACGGCTCCAGAAGGAGGCCGACGTCGATTCCATCGCTGCTGCGTCGGATACCAACATGTCGGGCATCATTTCCGTTTCTTGGCCCCTCATCATCCGGTTGGCGATATATCCGACGCCGAACGTCAGTAAAATTCCTAATACGATGCGCAGTACGGTGAACTTCCAGGACAGCACGAACGCCATAAACACGAGAGTCGCTGGATTAAGCAGCGGGTTACCGATCCAGAACGCAAGCGCCGAGCCAGCCGACACATTTTTGCGTCGTAATCCCACGGCGATCGGGGCTGCACAGCAGGTACACATCATACCCGGAAGCGAAACAATACCGCCGCAAAGCACGCTCGCGAAATTCGATTTACCGAACAGGCGATGCAGCCAGCGTACAGGAATCAACACCTGTAAGAGTGAACCGAGCAAAAGGCCGAGTACGGCCGCCTTCCATACTGATTTGAAATATAACACCGCGTAATCGACCGCGCCGTTCCATGTCGGTCTGCCGGCATGCGTGACCGGTTCACCGAGAATCGACTTGCCAATTGAATGCGTGTCCGACACGGTTAAAGCTTTATGGTAGTACGGCCACCATTTGACATACATCAAACCAGCCGCTGCGAGTAACAGAAACACGAACACCATGAGGATCGCCCGTGTTGCATGAGACTCCTGACGTAAATTTAAACCACTTGTTTGCAACTTGTGCCACCCCTTCACATCAATCCAATGCCATCAAGGATTATATCATAAATAGGTCCTTTGATTTCGCATTCGTGAAGATATGTGTACCGGGTAGACTACCCGCTTCTCAACGGAGCAGACGATCGTCTGGGAAGGATTCCAGTTTGAACCCGTTCGCGATGAAGGTTCTCACCCCCGCCACTACGGCCGGTTAAAAATGGCAGGGTCGGGGAGTGCCCTTCTCCTGCCTTCTTGGTTGTTATATGTTTTCTACTGCACTAAACTATCCAATTCCGGCTGCAATTTGTTTCTCAGAACATACAGCATGAGTGCGCCGACAAGGAACGCCACGGCATCCGCAATGACGAGCGACCAGACCACCCCGTGGAAGCCGTTCAATTGATTGGCGATAAACAACACAGGAATCAGAGTAATTCCTTGAATAATTGACATAATAAACGCGGCAGTTCCTTGCGCTGTTGCCTGGAAGACTCCGGTAAAGAGTGTAGTCATTCCTGAAATGAACAGGGATAAGAACGTTACATGCAGAATGTAGCTGCCCAATTCAATTAAATGTGGGTCATTCGTAAAAAGACTAATTAGGTGGTCGGAAGTCAGATAGACGATAACGCCGAACATGACTGCTAACGCCGCGATCGTTTTGATTGTGAATCCAATGGTAATCTTCATGCGTAATTTGTTCGCTGTATAAGAGAAGGCAATCAACGGCACGACTCCCTCGCATAAGCCCATCAGAATAAACTCGGGAAATTGCAATAAACGTGATGAAATTCCGTAAGCCGCTACGGCCTGATCCCCGTATTCGACAAGAAAATGATTTAAAACGAGAGACATGGCACCCAAGAAGATACTCATGACAAAGACGGGAACTCCGATTTTGAATACATTGCCCAGAATGTCTTTGGTAGCTTTGAACCATTTTACGGAGACGGTTAAGAATTGGCTCTTATATCCCATATGGAAGGCGTAGAAAACACTCGCAACCAGGTTAGAAACGACCGTAGCGGACGCAACGCCGATCACGCCCCAATGGAAAACGAAGATGACAAGCGCATCGAGAATAATATTTACGACAACGCTGAGAATCATGCCAACCATCGACGTGATTACTGCACCCTCCGAGCGTACGATATTCTCCAGAGTGAAGAATAAAACGACGAATGGCGAACCCAAAAACATAATCGTGACATAGTCCTTCGTGAATTCGAAGGAGTCAGGCGTTGCCCCCAGGCCATGAACGATTGGATCGATTAACGGGAGCCCGACGGTCATCACGATAAGACCAAGAGCTAAACTGCTGTAAAAGGCGAATGAAGACACATGCTTTACATCATCATAATTTTTTTCTCCTAGTAGACGGGAGATGAACGTACCGCTACCCATGCCAATCAAGTTGCCTAGTGCCATAATGATCGCGAATAACGGCAAAGTTAGCGCGAGTGCGGCTAACATGGCAGTATTGTGGAGCGTACCAAGGAAATAGGCATTCAAGATGGAGTAGATGACACTCATTGACGTGCCTAGCATCATCGGTATAGCAAAGTGAGCTACGGCTTTTGCGACCGGTGCCTTTTCAAAGAAATGGAGATTTTCTGCATCCATGTGGGCCACTTCTTTCTTTGTTTTGTTTTATCTAACGGTGCTAGATTGAACCTTACAGTGTTAGATGATATCATGAATCTATGGACCTGTAAACAACAAACTTACACTGTTAGATAAAAGGGCGGATACCGATGAAGAAACAGCAGCCTCAGATCTCGGAGGAGATGATTTTGGAAACCTCGTGGGAGCTTCTGGGGGAGGAAGGAATCGAGAAATTCAGTATGAGACGATTGGCCGACCGGTTGGGAATTCAGGCTCCCTCTCTGTACTGGTACTTCAAGAGCAAGCAAGATCTTTACCAGTGTCTGGCCAACCAGGTATCGAAAATGATTCTGGAGGAGTTCCACTCGGATGGGGACTGGAAGGAGCAGTTGGCAGGGCTTGCGGCTACGGTACGGAGTGTGCTCTGCCGGTACCCCTGCTCCACGCAGCTTATGATGATGACGCTGCCCCACGAGCCGGACTATATCCGGTTCACCAACCGTACGCTGCTCTGCGTGGAATCGACGCCACTTGAGCAGGAGCAGAAATTTCAAGCGGTTCTTACACTTTTGAACTATGTCTTCTACTTTGTTCTGGACGATTATCAGCATGAGCGTAATGTGTCCACTATCATTAAGGAACAGGGAGTAATTCCAGGTGAGGAGATGATCCGCCTTCTGGACTCCATGAGCGAGACGGAAGCGGGATTATTCCGGAGGATGTTCAAGAACGGCTTGTTCGAGCTGATGGGGACCGATGGCGCGTTTGAATTCGGCTTGAAGCTGATCCTGTCGGGAATTGAGCAGGTGATAAAGGAGCAGGAGAAGTAGGATGTAAAAAACCGCTCACCCTGTTACGGGGTGGGCGGTTTCGTATTTTTCGCTGATAGATCCGTAAACTGTATTGTCATTACGAGATGAGTTTATCGCGTGCTAGCCACATAATTGAAAATGGTATCTCTTAACTCGAACTCGTACGTCAAACCATTAACAATCCCCACAACGCGATCGTTATCATACAGGTCAAGCATGAATCCAGCCATTTCCTTCGCGGTATGGAACTTCGGCACAGTCCCGAGATATTCGAATTCGGAGACATCGAAAGAACGCTTCGCGAATTCTGTTTCTGTTGCGGCAGGTGCTAACACTTTAGCCTGCATAAGTGCACCTTGGCTGTTCAACTCATGAGAGAGTCCTTCAGTGAAGGCACTCACATAGAACTTCGTTGCGCAGTACGTTATGGCATTTCCCACAATCGTATAGCCGCCACCGGATGAAACGTTGATTAATTGTGTTCCTTCAACATTGGAGTAGTCACGAACGAAGAGAGAGGAAAGTATCGTCAACGATTCAATATTCAGATGCAGCATTGCAGATATTTTATTTAAATCTTGCTGGCCCACTGAAGCAAAATTGCCAAATCCCGCATTGTTGATCCAAGTTTCGATTTGGAATCCTTGTAGACCTTCATAAAGCTTATAAGCATTCTCGGGAACGGATAAGTCAGTCGCTCGAATGACGACATCTACATCGGGGTAGATACGAGCGATTTCAGACTTTAATTCCTCCAGCTGATCTTCTCTGCGGGCAGCAACAATTAAGTTTTTGCCGCGAGCTGCAAAAGCAAGAGCGGTTTCATAACCTATACCTGAACTGGCGCCTGTAACTACAGTATATTTCATGTGACTGCCTCCCGTTTTCTACAGAATGTATGGTGATCCAACAACGATTTAATCATACGGGTTAGAGTTTACTCTAAGTCAATTGTTTTTTATAATGATGGAGGACTCTTAAAATCAGCATAGATTCGGGGGGTTGTATGTATACGATCAGCGAAATAGCCAAATTATTGGGGATAACCGCACATACGCTGAGATATTATGAAAAGGAACAGATCATTGCTCCGATACGTAATGCGAATGGAGAAAGAGCATATGATGACTCCAATCTTACCTGGTTGCGATTTGTGATGAGGTTGAAACAAACCCAAATGCCGATCTCACAAATCAGAGAATATGCGCAATTATATTTAGAAGGAGAGCATACGGCCCAAGCCCGTTTGAACCTTCTCGAAGATCATAGAAACTCTGTACAGAGTCAAATTAAAAACTTAACAGCCACAGAGAAGGTGCTGGAAGACAAAATTGCAGCCTACAAAAATCTCATTACTGAAGACAAAGAGCTTAAGACAAGGTAATACACCGTTGCTGATGTATTCTTAAAAACGGAAAAAGGCCATCCAGTGGGGGATGGCTTTTTAATTTGCCGTTACCATGAGCTTAAGTATTTGGGGAACGGAATGCGTCATGATTGATTTTTCATGGTTTTATAATAATGAAAAAAAGTATCCTCTAACTTTTCTCCTTTTGATCCATAGTTTTCAGCAGATACCGATTTATTTATTTTGCCTTTAATTATGCTGTTGTTGTCGCCATGTCCAAGTACCCAGGTGACCAAAGGTAATTTAACGATTTTATAGGGTCTGTGCAATGCTCTCAAGTTCTGGATTACTTTTGGATGGGCTCTGAGAACGAGTTTAAACGGCTTTTTTTTCACACTGTTCGTCTCTGGAGTCAGCGGAAAATCTTTATTGGCAAAATAAAAGATCGCACCGCTGCCACATCCTTTATAAAACTTCTTCCTCGACCATACTTCTTTATTAACTAAATTCACCATCATTCCCGTGTCTATCACAAAATCCTTCCCCGAGGGCTGCGATCGAATATATTGTACGAGTCGATGATGTGCCCAGTCATCCGAATCAAAAGGCATAAAATAGCCGGAAAATCCTATTTTTCTTAAATACGCTCCAATCACTTTGCGTTTACGTATTTTGTCTTTGCTGAATCCTTTTGGATTCGATGGAGGAGGAAAGTTTACGGGCAACCAGGTTACACGTTCATGCCGTAGTTCCTTAATGTTAGGCTTTTCATGACCTGCAACAATCACACGAAAATGGGGGTCCGCATTGTTTAGAATCGAACGCAATGCTTTTGCCAAGTTGGACTGAACGTTATCCCAATTTTGTGAAACGATTTTGCTTTTCAAAGATATTGCAAATGCCACTTCTGCCTTGTTCTTTTTGATGTCTTTGTTTAAAAAGGTTTCATCCACCCGCTTTAATTGTTCTTTGATCGAATAAACCGAGCTTGCTCCACTTAGTTCGTGACTCAATGAGTACCCTCCTTTATCAACCCATTCGTCTTTGCTGTTCCTTTTACATTCCGTTGCTCCTTTAGCTTATGTCCAAACCGTCATAATGGATTGGATTACAGTCGGGTACAGCGGAAGTGAGTGGTGACCGTACAGCCGCCGTTACTCTGTAAAAAATAATTACGTATATTAATTTCAAAAAAATATAAACGGTTCAATTTCATCCATGGGAGAAAGGGTTGATAATCTTTGGTTTCCATTGTTGTTTGTACGGAGCGGCCTTCGTTTATGAACAATGTTTTCGAAAATTATGAACGGCAAAGTTATAAAGATAAAGAACTGATCATTGTTTTAAACCGGGATGACATGGACATTAACAAGTGGAGAAGAAAAGCGAGTCAATATAAGAACGTGTCTGTTTATCGGGTCCCTCAGAGATATGAGGTGGGCAAATGTTTAAATTATGGCATTGAGAGGGCAAAACATAGCATTATAGCAAAACTCGACGACGATGATTATTATGGCCGCTACTATTTGGAAGAGGCCGTCAATAAAATGCATAGACATAACGTTCCCGTCATTGGGAAAAATGCCTCCTTTATCTATTTTGAATCCAAAAAAGCACTTATGTTATATAGGGGAGGCGGACAAAACCGATATCGGAGCAGGATTAAGGGTGGTACGTTGACGTTTAAGAAATATGTGTGGAGGAATGTAAAGTTTAACGAAAAAATGCTGCATAGTACCGATGTTGCCTTTTTGCGCGGATGCAGAAAAAGAGGATATAAAATTTATTCCGCGTCGCAATATAACTATGTTTGTGTAAGGAGAGAAGATGTAAATTCCCATACTCAAAAATTATCCACAAAAGAATACATGGGTAAGTGTAAATTAGTCAGGCATACAACAGACTATATTCCATATGTAACTAAAAAAGTATTGTAGCAGCAGGTACCACGGTCCAGTCCATCTGGGCCGTTTTTTTTGTCGGATTGTCCAAGTCATTATTGCGGCTGTTTCATAAATTAGGAGGAGACAATATTTAAGAGAATAGGAGAAAAGCACGATGAAAGGTCTTATTCTATCGCTGGTAAAGGAACAAGACTATACATTTTTACTCTCGAGTACCTGTGGCCAATAGACCTTTACTGCAGCTATGTATTGAGAATTTAAAGAGGCATGGCATTACGGAGATCGGATCGTCATTTATCCTTCGCAAGAGGCTGCAATCAAGGAACAGGCGGGTACAGGAGAGCGATGGGGGGCGAATATAACTCATATTTATCAAACGGAACCTAAAGGCATTTCACATGTGTTTAGAGGGAAGGGAAAGGTGAATCAACATGAAAACGTTAGTCACTGGCGGGGCGGGATTTATCGGCAGCCATCTGGTGGATTCGCTTTTGGCGGATGGTCATGAGGTAAGGGTGATCGATAATTTTGACCCTTTTTATAATCGCTATATAAAGGAACGGAATATTGCTCATCAGCAAGGTTCCGCGAACTATAAATTTATTGAAGCTGATATTCGCGATCGGGAGCGGATATTCGATATTTTTGATGAAGAAAAACCAGAAGTTGTGGTGCAACTCGCGGCAAAGGCGGGGGTACGTCCGTCACTCGAGAATCCGCTGCAATATATTGAAGTCAATATAAACGGTACGGTGCATGTGCTGGATGCGGCAGTTCGGCACGGGGTGAAGAAGTTTATTTTTGCTTCGTCCAGCTCGGTGTACGGCTTGAATGAGAAGGTGCCGTTTGCCGAAGGCGATCCAATTCTGCAGCAGTCTTCTCCTTACGGTGCGACGAAGGAGGCGGGAGAAGCGGTGTGCCGGAGCTATAGCAATTGCTTTGGCCTGCCGATTGTGGCGCTGCGCTTTTTTACGGTGTATGGACCGCGCCAGCGGCCGGATTTGGCGATTCATAAGTTTGCACGGAGCATTTTGCACGACGAGCCGATCACCCTGTTTGGGGATGGCTCGACTTCGCGGGATTATACGTATGTGTCCGATACCGTCAGCGGCATTCGTTCGGCGATCGATTACTGCAGCTCTGGCTATGATGTGTTTAACCTCGGCAACGATAATCCAGTGAAGTTATCGGAGCTGGTCGAGGGTATTGAGCGCGTGCTGGGCAAAAAGGCGATCATCCACCGGCTGCCGGAGCAAGTTGGCGATGTGCCGCGAACTTGGGCGAGTCTTGAAAAGTCTTGTGATTTGCTTGGCTATGCCCCCAAGGTTGATTTGGCTACCGGTTTGCAGCGGTTTGCAGATTGGCTGATAAACGGCAAATGAACTAACTGATTTATGGAGATATGGGCCTATAGCAGCACGATTTTGGGCCCTGTTGTTTTTTCTCGCCCTCTACTCCGTTTCTCCTTTTATTGTCGTCGGGTTCCACCTGCACTGCATTCAATGTACAGCCGCCGTTACTCTGTAAAAAATGATTACGTATATTAATTTCAAAAACATAATCGGTGCAATTTCATCCATGGGAGAAAGGGCTGGTAATCTTTGGTTTCCATTATCGCTTGTACGGAGCGAGCTTCATTTATGGACAATGTTTTCGAAAATTATGAACGGCAAAGGTATAAAGATAAAGAAATGATCATTGTTTTAAACCGGGATGACATGGACATTAACAAGTGGAGAAAAAAAGCGAGTCAATATAAGAACGTGTCTGTTTATCAAGTCCCTCAGAAATATAAGCTGGGCAAATGTTTAAATTATGGCATTGAGAGGGCAAAACACAGCATTATAGCAAAATTCGATGACGATGATTATTATGGCCGCTACTATTTGGAAGAGTCGGTCAATAAAATGCATAGTCATAACGTTCCCGTCATTGGGAAAAATGGCTGTTTTATCTATTTTGAACCCAAAAAAGCACTTATGTTATTTAGAGGAGGCAGACAAGACCGATATCAGGGCTTCATTAAGGGTGGTACGTTGATGTTTAAGAAATATGTGTGGAAGAATATCAAGTTTAATGAAAAAAAGCGGCATGGAAGTGATGTTGCTTTTTTGAGCGGATGCAGAAAAAGAGGATATAAGATTTATTCCGTGTCGAAATATAATTATGTTTGTGTAAGGAGAGAAGATGTAAAATCCCATACTCAAAAAACACCCACGGAAGAATACATGGACAGATGTAAATTAGTCAAGCATACAACAGACTATATTCCATATGTAACTAAAAAAGTAAAGTAGCGGCATGTGCCACGGTCCAGTCCATCTGGGCCAATTTTTTTATCAGATTGTCTATACCAACATTGCAGCTGTTTCATAAATTGCTAGAAGACAATATTTAAGTGAATAGGAGAAAAGTACGATGAAAGGTCTTATTCTATGCGCTGGTAAAGGAACAAGACTATACCCTTTTACTCTCGCGTATCCCAAAACACTTATACCTGTGGCCAATAGATCTTTACTACAGCTATGTATTGAGAAATTAAAGAAGCAGGGGATTACGGAGATCGGGATCGTCATTCATCCAACGCAAGAGGCTGCAATTAAGGAACAGGCGGGTACAGGAGAGCGATGGGGGGTGAACATAACTTATATTTATCAAACAGAACCTAAAGGCATTTCACATGCAATCAGGCAGGCTGAACATTATATCGGCAACGATAGTTTTATCCTTCTGTTAGGAGATAATTTGATTTTGGATGAGTTGAACGAATTGAAAGAATTAGTAGAGACGAATGGTTGCCATGCGGCGCTAATGGTGTCTGTTGTGAAAAATCCTCAAGACTATGGGATCGTGGAAGTAATTAATAACCGCATTGTCCGACTGGAGGAAAAGCCAAGCGTCCCTAAGTCAAATCTGGCTATTATCGGCGCATTCGCATTTACTAACACCATATTCAGCGCCTCCGCAGCGATCCAGCCTTCTGCTAGAGGGGAATACGAAATAACCGATGCCATTCAATGGATGTTGGACCAAGGCTGTTTGGTATCTTATTATCTTTCGACAGAGCCTAATATGGATGTAGGTACATTAGAAAGATGGCTGGAAGCTAATCGTATGATGCTGGATCTAGGGAAGGAATCCAAAGAAATTGACGGGACAGTGATTTTGGACAATTGCAAGATCATCGCTCCCGTACGGATCGGTCAAAATTGTGTACTCAAGGATTGTGTAATCGGTCCCTATGTTTCGATTGGCGACGGCAGTAACATTGAGGGCTGCAGGGTCGAGAACAGCATTATTTTGAATGGCGTACATTTGAAACAAGTGGTAAATCCGATAAAAAACAACGTGATCGGTTTTCGATCCATGATGGCTGGTCTTCAATCGCCAAGAAAGGTGGGAGACGAGTGAATATTTTAGTGATAGGTTCGGGATATGTCGGTACTACCACTGCTCTCGTATTTGCGGAAATCGGCTGGAATGTGACGGGCTTGGATGTAGATCCTCAAAGAATCAGGCTCCTCCGACAAGGGAAGCTCCATTTTTATGAACCTGGTTTGGAGGACCTGTTGAAAAAACATCTTGTGACGAAACGGATTCGATTTACAACGGACAAGAAGAAGGCGATTAAAGACAATACAATTATTTTCATTTGTGTCGGAACGCCGTCCCTCCCTGACGGCAGCGCCGATTTACGATATGTAAAACAGGTGGCGGAAGATATAGGCAGACATATGAACAGTGAAAAATTGATTATCAATAAAAGCACGGTTCCTGTTGGCACGCAAGAACGGGTCACTACATGGACAAAAGATGCACAGACGGTTTCTTATCCATTTGAGGTCGCATCCAACCCTGAATTTTTACGGGAAGGTAAAGCGTTGATGGATGCCTTGCACCCGGACCGGATTATTGTCGGAACGAATAGTGAAAACGCAGCAAAACAAATCAGAGAGCTGTACGAGTCGATGCAATGTCCCATCATTGTCACTACGCCAAGAACTGCCGAGTTCACAAAATATGCGGCGAACGCCTTTTTGGCAACAAAAATCTCGTTCATCAATGAGTTGGCAAGACTATCGGACCGACTAGGCGTAAATGTAAAAGAAGTGGCGTACGGTATCGGACTTGATAACCGAATCGGACCAAGCTTTCTCCAAGCGGGCATCGGATATGGCGGCTCCTGTTTCCCAAAAGATGTAGCTGCATTGCTGAATATGGCCAAACACAATGACGTGGAACTGAAGTTGCTGAAGCAAGTCGTTCGTGTCAATCAAACCCAACACTTGTATATGCTTCAAAAAGTTCGGGAGAAGATCGGCAACTTGGCGGGCAAGAAAATCGCCCTATTAGGTCTTGCTTTTAAGCCGGATACCGACGATATTCGTGAAGCACCTGCCATTCGTATCATCCAAACATTGCGTAACGAAAAGGCATACGTCCAAGTATACGATCCGATAGCGGCACTGCCTCCCGAGCTTATGGATGAGAGTGTTATATTCGGCAGTAGTCCGGAAGAAACGATGGAGGGGGCAGATGCGGCCATAATATGCACGGAGTGGCCAATGTTTCTTAAACTTGACTGGGAACAAGTCAAAGACAGCATGAATGCACCTAACTTGTTTGACGGAAGAAACTTGTTGGATGCCGATCAAATGAGGGACATCGGTTTTTATTATCAAGGAATTGGCTATGATTAGCCTTAAAACCGTTTCAGAAAAGCCAACTCATGATAGTTTCTCATGAGTGAGGCTGCCGAGAAAGTTTTCTTGCTGCGTACTACTTTCGTATGACTACAATCTCCTATAATTCCCCTATGATGTCTAGATAGGGTCGAATTATAGGAGTTTTTTTGCGCGAAGACAATCAAGAAAAACGGCAACGAATGATTCCCTATGCGAAAGGATGGAAGAATAGTGACAAGGATAAGTAATCAGTCCGGTATACGAAATATTAAAAAACGTCACAGGCAATTTTACCAAATCGGTAACACTGACCTTTGTTTTCGATACGGCAAGCTTGAAGAAGGATCAGCGACCCGTTGTATTTTACTATGACGAAGTGAAGAAGGAATGGGTGCAGATTGACGGCGGCAAGGTAGACGTCAATAAGATCACTGTTGAAGTCAATCACTTTACGAAGTTTGCTGTGATGGCTGTAAGCAAGGAGGAGGAACAGTCCGGATCGGTTCAGCCGATATTTAGCGACATATCCGGGCACTGGGCAGAATCTGATATTAAAAAAGCAGCACAGAGCGGAATCGTGATTGGGTATGAGAATGGTACCTTCAAGCCAAATAGCATCGTAACTCGTGCGGAATTTGTAGTTATGCTGATGAAGGCGTTGAAGCCGCAAGAAGAAGCTGTGAGGCCGACGTTCACCGATTCTGCGAAGATTGGCACATGGGCTCAGCAAGCAGTAGGGCAAGCTGTACAATTAGGTATTGTTAAAGGCTATCCGGATGGAAGTTTTCGTCCAGATGCAGAAATTACACGGGCAGAGATGGCTGTGATGATCATCAAAGCGTTAGCACTGGAGCTGGGGGATAATACCGTAACCAGCTTCGTGGACGACGCTGAAATTCCAGGCTGGGCGAAGGGGCAGGTAGCGGTATTGAAGAATCTTGGCCTTATATCAGGTAAAGGTAATAATGAATTCGCTCCTAACGATAAGGCAACAAGAGCAGAGGCGGTAACGATTCTACTGAAGATGATCACTCAAAAGAGTAAGTAAGGCTACAGCAACATTACTTCAGCCTTAATGGAAGACAGTGAACAGAGACAGAGGCGTCTCTGGAGATTAATATACGATTAACAGAGAATAGGGCATCCACAAGGGGTGCCCTTTTACATGAACTATTTATCCCAGCCCAACATATCGGCTATGTCATGTTGTTTTCAATGGGGGTGATTGTTTTGAACTTTTGTCTGTTAGGGAATAACCGGTGTGGTTACTGCTCCTTTTAAGGCATCCCATGCCGACTTAACCATTGGATTCAACGAGCCATCCGGTTTCTGCGAAGAATAGCCGGTCGAGATAACGGTATAGGAGAGGGAAACTGATTCGACAGTATCGGTGAACGAATATGACGTGATAAAGGCAGTGGTTAGGTTAATCGTTAAAAACTTGATCGGAGTAGCACCCGGCTTGACAAAGGCAAAGGTTGCACTCTTAATGGGCTTTCCTTGCAATGACGCGAGTAAAATAGGTGCGGAGGCAGCATCGTACACCTTCTTAAATTGGATACCACTGAGTTTAGCTTTGCCTGGGGTTGAATTTATAACGGGAACATCCACTCCAAATTGGACATCAGATACTGGAATCCATTGCTCGTAACCTTTCACGGTTGACTCTCCCGGAATTGAGTCGAGCTTAAGGTAAATTTGAATGTTTTGTGGTGGCGAAACAGCTTCGGCAGATGATCCTCCGAGCGAAGCGGTAGAGAGTAGAACGGCGCAGACGAACAGGATGGCAACAACTTTCTTAAATGGGGTGAACCAAGAATGCGAAATAGGAATCCCTCCATTATGGTTTAAGATTTTTACCTATTTACTCGGCTGATAAAGACATAAACGCCACGCAATCTGTAATGATACCAATTGTATCATAATTTTAATTTAAGTGATACACATCGGATACCCTACAGCTGGATCGACTACAACTGCTATAGGATGAATCAGAGTCGTTGGACAATAAAGTTGCGGTAGTGATACGGTGAGATACGCGACCAGAGTCGTGATAATCTTCAGTCTGTGTATGGTGAAGGGGACGAATTAATCCAACCACCCCTCTTTTGTAAGATTTTCAAGACTTCTTCTGGTGCTTCCTTGACCTTGATATCTTCCCCCAGGAAAAGAAGCCAATTTGTGATTTCGGTCAACTCTTCGGGCTCGTTTACATGGACAAAAGTCTTAAGAATGGCTGTGGCTTGGTATGGATTTGTATAGGAAATGGAAATCTTTAAAGGATGGTATTTTTTGTACTGTGCAATTGCTTGGGGACCCAGCTCGAGGATAAGGTTGATTTCATCATCCTGTTTGCTTAGTTTTTCCATAATCTTTTTCTGGCTTAGTCTGTTTTTTGACGGATAGGGTTTGACATCGGTGAGTTGATCGACGGGGAAAATCCTCTTCTTTTCTTCCTCTAAGTCAAAGCCTTCCAACAGCCAAAGGCTTTTTTCATGATAAAGGTGCAGGAGATAGATGGGATAAGACTTTGTTTCCTTCTCTTCTTCGACGGTAATCCATAAATAGTTGTCGGTAAGCAGGGTTTGAATGAGCTTTTCCAACATGGGATGGGGAAGATCTGAAAGCTCAAGCAGGTCGGGATTATGCGGGTTGGTTCCTTCGAAAAGTAAGATTTCATTTAAAAGAACGAGATCATCCTGCTGGGTGTTGGAAATGAGGCCCAGTAATTTTTCGGCTAAGGATTGGCGGCTCTTTAAATAGGGGAGTTGTGCATTTCGCGTAGCCATAAAGGCGATAAATAGCGCCTTGACCTCACTGTCGGTAAAACGCACATCAGGCAGGAGAGAGTTGTGCATGACAAAATATCCGCCATCCCTTCCAACTTCAGCGACAAGCGGCATTCCCAAGGCCTCGATCTCTCGGATATCTCGAACAGCGGTTGAACGAGAGATGTTAAATTCCCTCATGATTTCGGAAATGGTAAAATGAGAACGATTATTGATATACCGCATGATGGTATTAATCCGCTCAACTTTTTTCATCAGGACTCCTAAACGGTATCATTTTTTGACATGATTTAAGGGTATCATATAACTAGCAAGAACAGAAGACAACTCATCAAAAGAAGGAAGGTTATGTACATGGCAAATTATACGCTGGAACAAAAAGAGAGCTTTACGGTTTTTGGTCTTGGAACGGAGTTGAAGAGCCATTACACGGACTATGCGGGTATAAACAAGGAAAAGTCAGACTTTTGGCAGGCAGTCGGTAAGGATGGAAGATTGGATACTTTAAAAGCTATGGCCGCGAATGACCACATTTTTGCCGTGAGCGAAGCGGTGAATAATAAGATGATGTATTATGCTGGTGTCATGACAGAAGAATCGGTACCCGCATCCGAAGGATCAAGGGTTATCCAGTTCCCTAAGGGGGAATACTTAGTTGTTAAAGGAGAAGCGAAGAGTGCTGAAGAATTGAATAACCAGCTTACCGGCATTGCTTTTGGACAAGCTTTACCAGAAGTAAAAAACTTCGCCTATGTTGGCGGACCTAACACAACGGTTGCGATGGGGGAGCGGAACGGGTTGGTTTTTGGTGAAGTATGGATCCCCGTTGTTAAGAAATAATGGACTCATAGGAGGGGCGAAAATGTCCTACATTGTTGATTTTAAAAACGTGTCTACGGTTGGTTTGGAGTCTTCACCCGTAGCAGAAGCGCTTGCAGGTTTACGGGCCAACGAAGCCCGTTACTTCATGAACAAGTACAAGCATGAATTTACGGTTGAAGCGGCAAGTGAAAGCCAGGAGATCCTGGATTATGTGAACCGGGTTTTAAAAGAAGAACGCGGTATTGAGTTTGCGGCCAAGCCTTTGGAAACGTCGCGTTTTCAAGTGGAGAATATCGATTGGACCTACGTCTTTTATGAGGATGGTCTGGGGGTCAACGTTTTGTATACGATTGACGACCCGAAGAAGCGGGCCGTTGGGTTTAAGCTTTCGGAGGGGATGGAAGTACCGAAGGAGCTGGAAGGGAAGTTTAAGTTTGCCCGGCAGAAGTCTAAGCTGGCGGGGACCATTCGAGGTTCGTTTTTTGTGATTAAAGGGGAATATTAAGGGGAGTAAGTATAGCAAGAGAAATATAGGCCTCTATTCCGAGTGATGGAATAGGGGCCTATATGTTTGGTTGCACACCTAGCAAAACGATGGTTGCTGGTGTTACGGCATCGGTCGAGATAAGGTTGGGGAAATCATTCTACACGTAGGATTTGGTTCCAATGATCAGATCAGAGAGCAACTCATTTAATTCCGACTGCAAATGCAGCTTACATTCCTCTATAACTGAAAAATTCGTTGCAGCCACATAGTAGGCTTTGATTTGCGAGTCAATATCTGCGGCAAATAATAAGTGGGAGGTTGCTTCTTTCATTTTTGCCGAATAACGTTCTTTAATAGCTGATATTTCGGTGGCGTAAGCTTCGTCGGTACCTGAGGTCATAGTAAGCGCGTACATATCCAGGATTTCGTCCCCGCTTCGATTGGGAAAGTACTCATGGGGGGCTGTACTATCAAATATGGCTATGCTAAGCTGCGGGAAAATCAACATATCAAGGCTGTTCGGATCAAAACCGCAATGAAATACTTGAACTTCGATACCGTTTGTTTCAGCGGAAGCGGCAAGCTTTTTAAGCAATGTCGATTTCCCTGAGCCTGGTCTTCCTTTGATGAAAATCCGTCTTTCTAACGGAGCCGTTAGTTGTTGAATAAAATCCAATGCGCCTTTAGGCGTTGCTGCACCGAAAAACAAATGTCGACCGACAGTTGGCGTGTCGGTTTCATGGCCCGTGAAAAGATCTTGAATTAGATTCTGTGTGACCTGGTCCGCCTTCACGAAATCCATGCTCTCGATGTAGTATTTTTCCCATTCGTCATGAATCCGCAATGCGGTTAAGAACGATTCATATGCTTTTGCATAGGCATCAGCAAGCTTAATATTTAGGCTTTCGATCGTCTCTTGATGCTGCGGAAAAAGTAATCTTCTATCAACTGCCTCTTCAAAATTGATATAAGCGATTTCCCCCATCTCAATCCCTGAAATCCCTTCACAGACTCGCCCATCCACAATGCCGACCTTCAATTCTGTTGCGATAATGCCATCTAACTCGTCGGGGCGAAGCGGGGAATGGAACTGTTGCACGTGCTGGCCTGCATCCAGCAGGCTATCTGCCAGGTTACGAATGGCCGTCGATTTGCCTGTTCCCGGAGGACCCGTGAGGATAAATATCTTGTTCAGTCCATGAAAGGCGGATCGGTACAAAAAATGGGCTCCGCGCGCCGTATTGCCTCTTGCAAAGTAGTGGGATGATGATGGGTTGCTCAACCTAAAACACTCCTTTGAACCTATTCTTCATTCGCAAATTTATATGTATCCACGAAGCTGCAGAATAGGCATATGTGGGATAAACGCTTATGATTCTGTGTATGCAGGCTAAGGCAAAGGGGTGTTTGTTCGGTTTTCATTTTGATGAGGAATCGCCGTCAGAGTGAAAGGTTTTTAGTATCGACTGTAGAATGTCTCCTTTGGATAGGGAACTTGAAAAGAACGATTTCGAAAGTAAAAGGAGATTTAAAATGAACCATTCCCATAAGTACACGATTGGCGTTGATTTGGGTGGAACAAATATTAAATCAGCCATTCTAGATCAGAATTTTCAAGTTGTAATCGAAAGAAGCGATCCTACAAATGCTTTAGAAGGTCCTGCCCATGTGATTAGAACAATAAAGGGTATTGTCCATGAGATGATGCAACATCAACAGATAGCCCATGAAAATATATCTTGCATGGGGATAGGGATTCCCGGTTTGCTCAACCCAAAGGAAGGGTTCTCTATTTTCTCGCCTAACTTTCCCGGGTGGGAAAATATCCACGTTGTCCAGGAGATGAAAAAAGATTTTTCATTCCCCGTTTTTATCGACAACGATGTTCGAGTAAATCTTTATGGGGAGTGGTATTTCGGTGCTGGGAAGGGACTGAAAAATTTAGTTTTGGTTACAATTGGAACTGGCTTAGGATCAGGTATTGTGGTGGATGGAAATGTTCTTTATGGCACTACATCAAGCATCGGAGAAATTGGGCACATGAATATGTACCGGGAGGGTCGCCCGTGTAGATGCGGCAGTTCGGGTTGTCTGGGTAGATATGTATCTGCTATAGGTATGGTGCGTACTTTGGTTGAAAAGTTGGAGAGCGGCAGAGATAGTATTATCCAGACCTGGGTTGACGGAGATAGGAGCCGGATCAGTGCGAAAATGATCTCGGACGCCTATGACTTGAATGACTCGTTGGCTATTGAGGTTATGCATGAAACGGGTGGAATTTTAGGGTTCGGCCTTGCTAATGTAATCAACTTATTTAATCCAGAATTAATTATTATCGGTGGCGGCGTATCAGCTGCAGGAGACCGACTCTTGCATGTCGTCCGAGAAACCATTCGTCAACATGCGCTTAAATTGTCTTCCAATGCTTGTGGTGTGGTTACTGCTCAGCTAGGCGGTCGGGCTGGTATGATAGGAGCAGTGGCCTATGCAAAGAATCAGTTGGAACCAAGAGCCATCCCGTAAAGGATGGTCCTTTTCAGAGTAAATTTGTTCTTTTTCTGGCTATTGTGAGAATATAGAATTGGAGGTGAGCTAAAAATGATTAGAGGAATATTTGAAACCCATATCAATGTAAGGGACTTTGAAAAATCTGCTGAATTTTATGAGAAGCTAATGAACATACTCCCCCTGTATGAGGACCGCAATAGAAAATCAAAATTTTACTGGGTAGGTAAGCCGGGAGAATCGATGCTCGGTATTAGAGAGAACTATCCATCACCTCTTGTGCAGAGGCAACATTTTGCATTTCGAGTCGATATTGAAGATATTCCTAAAGCAAGAACATATCTAGAAGGGCTTAATATTGAATCATCGAATTTCTTTGGACAAAGCTCGGAGGAATTGATTGTATTTCCCTTTATGCCAGCGGTATCCATTTACTTCGATGATCCTGATGGGCATTCAGTCGAGCATATTGCCATGCTGGAAGATGAACCGCGTCCTGATCTGGAGATTATGACATGGTCTGAATGGGAAGCTCTTCATGGTCGATCATAATAAAAAATGCATTTAACCAGGGAGCGGCTCTTTTATTAAAGCAGATAGGAGAGATACGAATGGGAAATACGGATAAGTTTGAAATGATAGCCAGCATGTATGACACCCCTGAAAGAGTCCAAATTGCAAAGGTATCCTCAGATGCCATCCGTGACTATTTAGTAGATGCTAAAAGCAAGAACGCGATTGATTTTGGTTGTGGAACGGGTCTTGTTGGATTGAGCTTGTTAAACGAGTTTGATTCTATGCTTTTTCTGGATACGTCACAAAACATGATTCATCAAATACAGCAAAAAATTTCTGATTTTAATATTCAGAATGCAGATACATTATGCTTTGATTTTGAAAAGGAAGGTCTGTCGGGTCTACAGGCTGACTATATCTTCATGGTTCAGGTTCTCCTTCATATACAGGATGTCGAATTCGTTTTATCAAGATTATTCGATGTTCTGAATGAAGGAGGACATTTGCTGATCGTAGACTTCGATAAAAATGAAAACGTAGTTTCGGATTTCGTTCATAACGGATTTAATCAAGATGAACTGACTGACATTATGACTAAAATAGGGTATCGGGATATTCAATCCAAAACCTTTTATACTGGAAGTAAAATTTTCATGGGACAGGATGCATCAATGTTTGTTCTAGATTCTCGAAAATAAAGCTTTTTGACAGCACGATGAATTCCCTGATCTTGATATCTTCCCCAAGGGAAAGGAGCCAGTTTCCACATTCGTTCCCCTTCCACTTCTTACTTGCTTGAATACATATATAGCCAAGTTGAAATCGGGGGTGGATACATTGAGGCGAGGAAGGTTAAGTCTGTCAGCTCCATTCAAGCCTGCTGATTCCATGACACGTATCCTTCCAACCGTTCTCCCGGGATGGAAATCGGGGAATTGGTCGGGCTATGCGATTAATAAAACGAAAAGAAATTCGTTTCGCTCTATTTCGAGCTATTGGGTCGTTCCGCGGGTAAGGGCTAGCAAGCAAAACAAATATTCCTCGATATGGGTCGGAATCGATGGATTCGGCAATTCTTCCTTAATTCAGACAGGAACAGAGCAGGATTATGTGAAAGGCAAAGCGGTTTATTATCCGTGGTGGGAGATCTTGCCCGCGCCGGAAACGCGAATTCCTTACCCCGTTTCCCCCAATGATCTGATGTACGCGAATATCTCAAAACTCGGCAACAGTAAATGGCAAATCGTGCTGAAGAATAAAACGAAAGGATGGACATTTCGAACGATCCGAACATACACGGGACCGGCCAATACGGCAGAATGGATTATGGAAGCACCTACCGTAAACAATAATACGGCCCTGTTAGCCGATTATCGCAAAATGGGTTTTAAATCTTGCAGGTTGAATAATAAAAATCCCATACTACAGCGGAGTAATCGGGGGGTCATGGTCCAAAACGGACGTGTCGTTTCAACGCCTTCCCTACCAAACAAAAGCAGAGACGGTTTCACTGTAACTTACGGTTCTCATATACCATTGTCGGCAAAAAGCATTCGTAAATAACGAGGGCCCGCTTCGTGATCGGCCGAATTTGTAATCAAACCTCCAAGATGATACAATTTGTATCAAGGCGAGGTGAAGTGGTTTTGATTCGTTTAGCTCATTCGATGGGAAGCTCGTCTTTGGTGCAGCGGATGCTGATCTGGCTGATTCTGCTGTCGCTGTTCGACGCAATCGCCACTGACGCCGGCTTACACATGCATGCGATAACCGAGGCCAACCCGTTGGTAGCCTCCTTGTACGAGTTCCATCCGCTTGTCTTTTATGGGGTGAAAATCGCGCTACCGTTCCTGTTATTCCTGTTGCTGCGGTTTGTGGCCGATTCTACCATTATTACGAGGCTGGTTTTTCTAGTGACTGTGGTATACAGTCTGGTGGCCATCTATCACGTTATGTGGATGCTGACTGTTATTCTATAAAAGAAAAGGAAAAGCGGCTGGGAAGAATCACTCTTCTCAACCGCTTTTTTTATTCCCTTGTGATAATCAGGTGGATTACATATTAGCAAGATCACTCAGGAGGAGATCAGCAAACGAAGCATCGATATGCTTGCCTCTTTCTTTGGTGATTTCATTGATGATATCATCAAACTTTTTCGCCGCGTTTGTATCTTTCTTAGCTTTTTGAATCTGTTCAACTTTGGATTTCAGGCTTTGGGCAGTACCGTGATTCGAGAACCAGCCGTTGTTCTCGCCAAGGTCGATAAGTGCTGCAAAGTGATCGATATCCATCATGGCCGTCAGCGGGATCGATACAGCAGCCTGATTTCCGGCAATGTCCTTAGCCGTAACAATGAGCGTGTGGGTGCCGGAGAATAATGCAAGGGGAGGGATCGAGTCGACGGATGAGATTGTCGTGCCGTCCAACGCATATTCGACCGTGTTAACTCCGCTAAAGCCATCCGCAGCCGTTATCGTAAGCTTGAGGGCGGCATCCGTTTGATAGAAGGATGTGGACCCTTCATAGGTCACAGTCGGAGCCGTTTTGTCGATCCAAATCTGTACGCTTTGTTGAGCTTCAACGTTGCTTGCTTTATCTGTGGAGTAGAACTCGATGAGATTTTTTCCTTCGTTCGAGAGGGTTACAGGTCCTTGAACCACTGTCCAAGCCCCGCCATTCAAACGGTATTGCGTAGTTGCAACGCCAGATCCGTTTGCATTGTCTTGAGCCGCCAAAGTGAGAGCAACATCCTTGGTATTGTAGTTGCCCTCACCTGTAACACCGGATACGAGTAAAGTTGTAGTCGGTGCAGTGGCGTCAGCAAGCGTTACATTGCCCATGGTGAGCGGTTTTAGCTGGTAGATTCCTTTAAAGATCGAGGAAACGCCGGCGATATTCACGAGGCTGCCTGCCGGGAATTTCGTCTGGAAATCGGTGTAGCTGATACCTGTACGGCTGTCGATACGAACATGCGTGGAGTTCGAGCCGCTCAAGGCATCGAATTCAAAGGAGCCCGCAGGCGTAGCCGTAATATAGTTTTGTATGGTGACATTTTCAAGCTTAACAAGCTGCCCTTGATTGCTGTCACTCAGGGCCGGTTGTACGATGGTTTCCGGAAGGTTGGATGTGCCGATTTTTTCGAGCACGATGGGGTCTGACAATTCAAGCTCTGTGTTGTAGACGGTCTTCTTTGCACTGACCGAGATTTGATCGCCTGCGTGGAAGCCTGCAGCCGTTTGATACACGTAAATGCCAGCGGTATCGTCCTGCAAGTAGAAGCCTTGACCACCGAACAAACCTGGCTCGGAGGTAATGACGCCTTCCACTGTTACGAGGGTGTTGTCTGCCGTATTACGGGCATTGGCGATGGAGATTTTTGCTGGAACCGGAGGATGATCTTGAGGCAACGGCTCGGCAGGAACATTGGCGATCGATACCGCTTCGGTGACTTGGTTGCTACCGTTCACTTTCAGACGCAGATTGGCTTGACCGATTGCAGTCGGGTCCATTTGTACGGTCAAATCCTTATAGGCATGTCCCGTAGTGTCAGCTGTAACGGAAAAGGCCGTAGAGTAGCCGTAGCTTGTCGGCCAAGTGCTGTCATTGTTTTGAATCTTGGCGACTTGTGTGCCTCCTGTCAAATAGATTCCAACCGAAAGCCCGGAGATGGTTTGGCCAGGAAGCAGGCTATCGGCTTTTACGCGAATTTGGAATGTCTGCGCATTCGGCAGTATGCTTTGGTGGAGAAAACTATATTGCGGTTGGGTCACTTGCTGGGTGGAACCATAGGAGCCAGCTTTGAAGGTTGTCGGGTCATACCATTTGTACCCAGCATCCGGGGCTGCCCATGGTTCTGGCTTAGGCTCTGTTGATTGATCCGGGTTCTCAAATGCGTGCAACTGGGTCGGTTGATCCAATTGTAATCCGGAGACTTGAGTCAAGCTTGTATAACTCTCATGATTGGCCAGCCAATCAACGGTTTGAACGAGGAAAGTAGCATCATTTGCTTCCCCTTTGAAGCCGTCGTAGGTGGTCTTTTTTGCACCGTTATCTTCACGCACATATTTCGGGGTGGCGTCCTCGACAGGGGAGGAGTCGCCGATAAAGGCTGCTTTGCCGGCACCAAGCTTGGCTATGGCTGCGAACGGGCCTTCGGCGCGGCCCCCGTCGTAAACGCCGCTGTCTACAGCATTGGCCCAGGCCGGAACGTTGGTGGGCACGTAAACGAGACCTTTCGCTTTCGTCGGATCGAGAATGGCGAGTGTCGAGCCTGCATGCATGGCGACGGAGCCTACGCCGGTTGTAATGCCGAAGGATTGCGCAGGGGTGACGACATCGGTCAGATTGTCTACGTCCCCAAGGGCATTGTAGCGGAAGCGGATGCCGAAGTTTTGAGCCAGCCAATCCGAGCTTTGAACGCCCTGCATGGCCGGGGAAGCCGCTTCTTCAACCGTCATACCTTGGGTCGGGTTTGTCCATGCGCCGCGGCGATAGCCGTTCATAATTTCCGAGGAGTCCCAACGGTTTTTGTTGCGGTCCGAATTGTAATGGTCTGCGATGAAGAAGATGCTTCCGCCGTTCTGTACATATTGCAGCATGGCGTCCTGTTCGGACTTTTTAAAAGGAACGTCTGCTTCGCCAATGATGAATACATCGTAATTTTTCAGAGCGTCGGATGTGATGGCTTGCTCGCCGAAGGTGTAGGGGATTTGGCGGTCGAGGGAGTCGACGGTAAAGCCATCTGCTCTTAAGCCGTCCGCAAAATCAGAGAAGCCGCCATCAATGACCCAGTCGGCTGCTCCAGCTGTTTGGGCGTGCGTGTTATCGAACAGCACTTTTTTACCGGTTCCGTTTGGAAGGGAAGGCACGGTGTTAGGATCTGAAGGAGTCGTCGTATCGTCGATGAAGACGACATCTGTAGGTGATTTTAAGCCTGGGAATGTGTTGTAAGCGGCGAGTGAGCCCGTTACCTTTACTTTTTTGCCGATAATGCCGGGATTCGTCTGGAGTCCGAACTGAGTACGATAAGCGGCTGTGAGCTGAACATCCAGCATTTTGGATTTGTTCTGCTCGCCACCTGTATCCGCGATTAAAAAGTTTAAGTCATTGCTGAATGGAGCCGAAAAGCTTGCTGTTAATGATCCAGTGGCATGGCCGACGATGTACCCTTCTACAGTACCGGTACCCGAATTATTGGCGATCGCTTCAGCGACGGTCATCGAGCCATCTGCGTTTGCGGCAAATGCACGAGCGGGAAGGAGCCCGTTCGCGTTGGACAAAACGATGAATACAGCGAGTACGATCCATGAGAGTCTTTTGAACATACTTGATCTCATTCTTTGCATACCTCCTAAGAATTTGATATGACTAGCAAATCGTACTAGAGATATATTCAATTGAAGTAATGCTGATGTAAATAAAATATAAAGATTTAAATAACAGCAGAAGAAGCGGGAGAATTGGACGGATAGGTTTTCAAAGAAAAAGGCCATCCCGCAAAGGATGGCTTTGACACTTGTCGTTATAGATAACGCGGAGAAATCCTTCGGATTATTCCGTTACGCCGCCTTCGACGACGATTTGATCGGCGGTAGAGTCTGCGGGGAAGCTATCTTTGAGAGTCGTATCGTAGATTTTATGGAAGAAGTTCTCGTCTTTCAGTTTGCCTTTGATGAGATCGTTCACGTAATTCAACAGTTCTTTATTCCCTTGTTTGACTGCACCGGCGATATAGTCTTTGTTGCCGAGCTCTTTAATGCCAACGGTATAGCCCTCATTCTTCTTTGCCCACGATAACAGCAAGGTGTTGTCCTGCGCGAATGCGACGGCTCTGTCTGTAATTAGGGCCTGATATCCGTCCGTGATGGCATCGATTTTGAGCAATTTCACATCGGGGTAGTTTTTGGTGAAGTAGGAGTCGGCCGTGGTCCCTGTGTTAACGGCAAGCGTCTTGCCTTTCAAATCGTCAGGCGAATTGATCGGCGCGCCGTTCTTGGAGACGACACCGAGGGATACTTTTTCGTAAGGCAGCGTGAAATCTACGCTTTTTGCCCGCTCATCCGTAACGGTGAAGTCGGCGAGCATCAAGTCGGCTTTGTCCGTTTGCAAGTAGGGAATTCGGTCAGCCGGGTTGACGACGACCCATTTAATTTTGTTTTCATCCCCAAGCAGTTCCTTTGCGATTCGTTTCCCTAATTCCACATCATAGCCTTTAAAAGATCCATCGGCATCTTGATAGCAGAAGGGTGCATCGTCGGCGAAAATCCCGATTCGGATCGTCCCTGCTTTTTTTATGGCTTCAATCGATCCCGATGCGGCGCTCTTCCCACTATTGCTGGAGGAGCAACCGATGATTCCCCCCAGTAATACAATGCTTAGCAAGCCAGCTGCAATTGCCTTTTTCATTTCGCTTCTCTCCCTTTTATTATTTGTATGGATAAAATATTTGCATATTTTATTTCAGATCGCATTTCCAACCGAAGCAGCCTGCTCGACCGGTTCGATTGGAAGGTTCAAAAACTGCCTAGCCTTTGCCGTCTGCGGTGAATGGAAGAATTGGTCCGGCGTATTCATTTCAACGATTTCACCGTTTTCCATGAACACGATGCGATCGGCGACCTTTTCCGCGAATTCCATTTCGTGCGTGACGATGATGAGCGTCAGCCCTTGATCGCTTAATGCTTTAATGACATCCAACACCTCGCGAACCATTTCCGGATCCAGTGCCGCCGTTACCTCATCGAATAAAATGATCTCCGGATTCATGCATAGAGCTCTGCAGATCGCTACCCGCTGTTTTTGCCCGCCAGACAGTTCCCTCGGATAAGCGAGCTTCTTTTCCGACAGTCCCACTCTTTCCAGCAGTTTGACGGCTTCTTCCGTAGCTTCCTTCTTGCTTCGTTTCTCCACCTTCATGGGGCCTAAAATGATGTTGTTCAACACGTTCATATGAGGAAAAAGATCATAGCTTTGGAACACCATTCCGATTTTCTTCCTGACCTCCACCCAGTGGCCATAATTCGAAACCGGCTTGGTGATGGGCGTGTCGTGGAGATGGATTTCGCCGGAGTCGATTTGTTCTAATCCGTTGATGCATCGCAATAGGGTGGATTTGCCGCAACCAGAGCGTCCCAGGATGGCGATGATTTCCCCTTGCTCGATCTCCAGATTTATATCTTTCAGCACGGCATTTCCGATAAACGATTTCTTGAGGTGGTTGATGGATAAATGCATAGGTTCTCCTCTTTATCTCCCTGTCGTCAGGGTCGAGACTTTCTTCTCGATGAATCGCGAAAGTAAGGATAGCGGGAAGCAGATGATGAAGTATAGGAGCAGCAATGACAGGTACATGGTAAAAGAGATCATGCTGGTCGGGTTATTGTAATATGCCACTTGAATAATGCTTTGGGATACCTTCAGCATCTCTTGAACGCCGATCATCGAGACCAAGGCGGTTGTTTTAATAAGACGGGTCGCCAGATTGACGATGGATGGGGTCGTTCTAATGATGATTTGCGGCATCAGCACATGGATGTACATTTGCCTTCTGGTGAGCCCAATGGCCATGCTTGTTTCGAATTGGTGCCGGGGCAGGCTGGTGATAAAGCTTCTTACTAAGTCCCCGATCTCAAAGGAACCCCACAGGGTAAAGACGATGATGGAGATGTTGTAGCCATTGGTCGGAGTATGAAACACATAAGCAATGCCGTAAAAAAGGATAAACAGCCAGATCAACGGATGGATCAACCGAAAAGCGTCCAACAAAATCCTTAGAATAAAGGTGAGCCATTTATTTTTCAGAGTCATCAGAGCTCCGATGATGAACCCGAAGAGTACTGATAGAAGAAAGGAGATTCCCGCGATTTGTATCGTGATGACAAAACCATTCAGGAGTCTCGGAAAAGCTTTGACGATGAAATCAACTCCCAAATTCTGCAAACCGGATCTTCCTTTCTAGAAGGGAAAATAAATAAGACATCGGCAGTAAAATGACTAAATAGCTAATCACGGTCAAGGCCGCAACCGGGAGGATCAAATCCGCCCTTAAACTGATGATGGCAAATGCCTGATAGACAATCTCGGGCAGTAGGATAATCTTCATAGCCGACACTTCTTTGGATAGAAAAATGGAATTGTTGTTGATGGCCGCAATGGATGTGGAAATCGCCTGAGGGATGATGAGGTAGACAATGGTGTTAAACTTGGACAGCCCCATTGCTTTTGCAAGATCAAGTTGAGTGGGGGAGATGGCTTTAATGCCCGAATAGATCGCCTCGCACATATAGGCACCGCCTAAAAGCGAGAGAACAAGGATGGAACTGGTGTAGCTGTTAAACTGGATCGCGATTTTAGGAAGTCCATAAAAAATAAAATAAGCTTGTATGATCGAGGGGGTATTTCTGAAAAATTCGATGTATGCATGAACGATGGGTTTTAAGATTGGCACTTTGTAAAATAATGCGATGCTGCATAGGAGTCCTATGATAAAAGCAAAGATGATGGAGATTGAGGCGACCATAAGGGTCACTCCCGATCCTCTCGCAAAAATAGGAATTAAATCGAATGTTGAGTAATTTTCCATGGCGTCACCTTACCATTTTATTTATCGATTTGATAAATCATACTATTCTTATGAGATTTATTGAAATTAAGAATAATCCTATGCCTTCCAGTTGTCAACCATTTGTTTACATTTTATGTGATCATTGTGTGATCATAGGTGGGAATTAGTCGAGGCTCGATGATTTGGAGATATAAAATTGACTTTTTTTGTTGTATTCTTGAAGTAATATGGAAGATTTCGTCAACCTTTGTAGTGGGGGAGCAGGATGAACGAATTTAAGGATCGACTATTGTTCATTAAAGACAGCCAGAACCAGTTGATGAAGGAATACCAAATCTTAATCGAAGAGTATGAGTCCCATGATTTCATTCGGGAGAATCAAATCCTTCGCAAGCAATGCGAAGATTTCAAGCTGCGCTTTTCTGAACTGCAGGAGCTGCACAAACGGAAGGAGGAAGAAAACGCCAAGCTGCGTACAGCGCTCATGGAGCAAATGTTGAACGAGAAGCTCAATCTGATCCAGATATCGCGGGAGAAATTAGAGACTTACTTTGCTGGAAAAGAGCACGCTCACATGAATTTGCTTCAAGCCTTTGAATATGAAGCTCGGAATGACATGAATCTGCTATTCCAGAAGGCATTCAAGCATCTGAACGAGGAAAAAGAAGAGATCGGCGCGAAGCTTGATCAGGTTGCCGCCGATTTGAATCAAAG
This sequence comes from Gorillibacterium massiliense, assembly GCF_000455485.1. Lineage (GTDB taxonomy): Bacteria > Bacillota > Bacilli > Paenibacillales > NBRC-103111 > Gorillibacterium > Gorillibacterium massiliense. The sequence goes on along the minus strand of NZ_CBQR020000102.1, from coordinate 258,817 downwards.
GATAATCCTGCACCGCGAGCGGTTGGCGGAAGAGGAGAGAAGGCTGCTTCATGAAGTGGCCGACGGGCTCGATCAGCTTGCGTCGGAAGGCGTCAGTGAAGAAACGGTCCAGAGAAGAATCAAGCAAAATCAAATCGAGATGAAAATCGGGTTGAACTGGATTAACAAGCTGGGCATGCTGCTCATTATTTTCGGGGTAGGGGCTGCTTTCAAGTACTCGTTTTCCACCTGGTTCAACGGATACATGAAGGGCATCGTCTTCTTCCTGCTGGGGGCGCTGCTGCTGGCCGGAGGAGAATGGTTTTCCCGTAGGCAAAAGACGACCTTTGCGCTAGGTTTGCTGGGCGGTGGGATCTCCGTCCTGTTCGGGTCGATCTTTTACAGCTATTTTTTGTTGCATATTCTATCCATTTACATAGGACTCACTTTATCGGTTTTCGTTTCCTTGACCGCCGTGCTGCTGTCGCTGCGGTATCAGTCGCGAACCATTTGCTCTCTGGGCTTGGTTGGCGGCTATCTTCCGTTATTTTCGTATGTGGGAGCTTTCGGCCTTGAGGGCAGCGCCGTTTACGCAGCGATGGGCTATCTGTTCCTATTGAATCTGATCATCTTGCTGGTTTCCTTCCGAAAACGTTGGGCCGTCGTCCAATACATCAGCTTTCTGTTTAACGCCCCCTCCATGATCGCGTTGGCAATGCTTGCAAATAGTGAGACAGTCGGTATCCTATATACGGTCGTAACGTTCGGGATGTACCTCGGAATCACCCTGGGGTATCCCTTCAAGTATCAGTCCAAGCTGTCCAGATGGGACATTGCTTTGCTGGCCCTAAACACGTTGGCGAGCTTTGGAATGCTTTATTCCTTATTTGATCAGGCGGGCTTGAAAGACTTCAGGGGCTTATTGGCACTTGCTTTTTCCCTTGTGTACATGGGATTGGGACGCCTTATCGAACAGGTCATGAAGGACGACAAGATGACGCGGGTACTGTTTTTTGCCACTTCGCTCACCTTCGCCATACTCATGATTCCCTTCCAATTCGGCATTCAGTGGCTGTCGATGGGCTGGCTTATCGAGGGACTTCTCTTGATCGTCTATGGCCAATTGCACAAGCTCAAGCCGCTGGAGAAGGCTGGATGGGGCATCTTTTCGCTGTGCCTCGGAGCATTTTTCGTTGTGGATTTTGCCATGCATATTCTGTTCTCCTACGAGCGAAATCTTTTTCCGGTCAAATACAGCTCGGTCGTGGCCGGGATGCTGTTGATTACCTTGTTTTATGCCATCCAGCAAAAGAAAAAGGGAGCGCCGCTATTCAGCCGGCTTATGGAGGAAAGAGTCGTTACGTGGTTTAAGTACTTTACATTGGCGAATCTATGGTTATATTTGCTGTACGGAGTCGGACGTCTGTATAACGCTTGGGTGCCGCGCCCTTTTGGTCATCGTGGTTTTTACGAAGAGATGCTCTTCGCCTGTACGACGATTGCGCTTGCTTACACGCTCACCAAGGTTCCCATTCTTTATGACCGCCTGGTCAAATACTACTGCGTATTCCTGTATGCCGTCGGTTATTTGATCTGCCTCGATGTCACCATGCATGTCCCCGTGCTATCGCCGGAATATGCGCAAAACACAGCGGAGGAGTACATCGCGCTTGGTCTGCTGATCGGGTTTAACGGGTTTGTCTTTTTCAGCGGCCGAGATATCTTGATCGCGTTTATCCGCCGGCAATACAAGAGCATGGAGCTGTACCCCATCATTTTGGGAGTTTACTTATTGGGAGTCTTAACCGCTTTCCTGAACGTTCAATTTCGGTTAGGAGATGTCGGTTTCGCTTTTAGTCTGCTTTACCTGCTTCTGGCCATTTCTTATATCACGTACGGCTTTCGCGCCAGGTACGTTTACATTCGGCGGTTGGGACTCGGTCTTTCCTTATTTGCAACGGGCAAGCTGTTTCTGTACGACCTCACCTTTCTTTCGACCGGCAGCAAAATTATCGCCTACTTCTGCTTCGGTCTCGTGCTGCTCGGCATCTCCTATATGTATCAAAAAGTATCGGTCAGAGTGGGGGAGCCACATGTCCAAATTCATACCGATTTGAAACATTAGGGAAATCGTCAGCGTATTGATTTTTCTGATCCAAAGCGGGCAGAGTCTTGGCAGGCGAGGTCCAAAATGCTGTTTATCGCCGTGCTTATCGCGGTATCCCTCGGGCTGATTCTCCTCCTCATCCGAAAAATAAAGGGGACAAAAGCAGGGTGAATGGGTAACCTGGGCGAAGGTTTGATAGAAAAGGCACAACAAAATGAGCAGGCTAACATGATCTGCTCTTCCAGGTATTGATCTTTTTGTAAAAATAGGATATTTTATAAACAGCTTAGTGATAAGCAAGTTCCTGACACGAAGGGAGATGTTTTAATGGCTGCTACTTATATGGTGGTTCGGTCTTAAAACTGAATAGCAGGCATATGCGAAAAAGGCGGGGAAACGCCCCGTATTATTTGCTATGCCATCCAAAGTAACCTTTCGTGGATATTGCTGTTTGCAGGATACGATGAAGGTCGTATCTTTTTTGCGTCCTGATGCCGCGCGACAGCAGCTTCTTTAGAGGCTGCTTGTCCGTGGCATTTTTGCGTCCAAAAACAACATTAAAAGGAGCTAACAAAAAACATGATGGATTTGAAAACCTATGGCTACTCAGAAATAGAAGCAATTCCCGATGGATTATTACCCGGCAGGGTGACGGAGCTGCGGCGCGAGCGCTTCACGGTTATGACCGAGCGTGGCGAAGTAACGGCGGTGCTCAAAGGAGCTTTCTATCACAGCGCAGAAACGCGCGTTGACTTTCCGTGTGTCGGTGATTTTGTCTTGTTGCGCTACAACGAGAGCGGAGATTCTCTCCTCGTTACGGTACTGCCCCGCCGCTCCAAGTTCTCACGTGCGGATTATTCAGGACATGCTGCAGGTTACACCAAAACCGTGCTGGAACAGGTCGTAGCAACCAACTTTGACTATGTATTTATTCTTTCTTCGTTGAATTGGGATTTCAACGTTGCCCGCATCATGCGATACCTGACACAAGCCAGGCAGAGCGGCGGCCAGCCGGTTGTCATTCTGACCAAGGCGGATCTCGTCGAAGACTATAATCGCACGCTAGCAGAAGTCAAACAAAGCATCCCTGATGTGCCGGTCCATGCGATTTGCAGTCATACCGGTCAGGGGCTGAACGAACTTGATCCCTACTTGATGCCTGGTAAAACAGTCGTCTTTCTCGGCATGTCCGGCGTCGGTAAATCGTCTTTGCTCAATGCGTTGATAGAGCAGGACGTAATGAAAGTTCAAGCGATCCGGGAGGTCGACAGCCGGGGGCGGCATACGACAACGCACCGTCAACTGTTTATGCTCCCCTCCGAAGCGATGGTGATCGATACGCCGGGTATGCGTGAGCTTGGGCTTTTTGATGCCGATGAAGGCATACACGCAAGCTTTACGGATGTGGAGAAATGGTTCCCGCAATGCAGATTTACGGATTGCCGCCATCAGGCCGAGCCGGGCTGTGCCGTTCTCGCCGCACTTGCCGACGGGTCGCTGCCGCGTGAACGGTGGGAGCATTATATAGCCCAGCAGCATGAGAAGAAGTTTGTCCAGGATAAGACGGGCTACCTCATTGATAAGCAGGCTCGAAACAAATCGATCGCCAGATGGAGCAAGCAAACGAAGAAAAACGGAGGAGTGAAGAAATGAATTTTAAATATGAAACGCTAATCTACTCTTTAAGCAGAAGGTTTCAGAGGGATATCATTTCGGCTGACTGGCAAACCATGCCGTTACAGGGCGGAACGGTGGCGAATGTGTACCTGGTAACGGGCATTGCCGAAATTGCAGGTGGCGAACAATTGCCGTACCACATCGTGCTGAAAATCCAGAAGCAATGGGAGCGTTATGGGGATCCGGGTTCATGGCGCCGGGAATATGACCTCTATGCGTCTGACCTCGGAGCGACGTTCTCGGAGGCCTTCCACTGGCCGGCATGTTATCACGCCGAAATCAATGCTGAAGAAAATGAATTTCAGCTGTGGCTGGAATATATCGATGGCGTATCCGGTTTACACTTGACCGGTGACATGTATGAACAGGCCGCGCTGGAGTTAGGGCGCTATCAAGGCAAGCTTTATGCGGAGCAGCCCGCTGTCCTGCAAAGCTTGACCAACCTGAGCCATCCGGATTTCATGAAGAATACGTATCTGCGTTACCGGTCATGGCCGGTCGTCTACGATTATATACGCTCGGAGGATTGCGAATTCCCACAGCACCTGCGGCGAATGCTCATCGACATCGATGAGCAAGCAAACGAGATATTCGCCCGCATCGAAAAGTTGCCCCTCGTGCTATGCCACCGGGACTTCTGGGTGACCAACCTGATCTATGCCGACGGGACAATAGCACTTATCGACTGGGATACATCCGGATGGGGTTACCTAGGCGAGGATCTCGCAAGCCTGATTGCGGATGAAGCGGATATCGATCACATGGTCGAATACTACCATCGATGTGTCCCCGCTTATTACAAAGGCTTTTCGGAGTATGTGGAGGCATCCCCCAATTCCGATCATTGCGTCTACGAGATGATCCTTCTCGCATTCGGGTACAGGCTTGTGGAGTGGTATCTCCACACCGAGGACGAAGACGAGAAGAAGGAGCATGTCCGTACGCTCCAAAAAATCTATGAAATGAAGCCCGCCCTTGCGCAGGGTTGACTCTAAAAAGAAAAAGGGCCATCCGGTGAAGGATGGCTCTTAAACTTGCCGTTACCATGGTCATATTATCTTGAGATAAGGAAATCCCGTTAATGGGTAATTTTTGATTTGCGATATGTCATATGTGTAGGAAAATTTCCCTTGCATCCTGCCGGCTCATCTGTTATTTTGATAGTAACAAAATGAAAATATCAAAAAGTTACGAAGTGATTTCTGTTAAGAGTGAGCGGAGGGGATGCATCATGAAAAAGGTTATGGGCAGTTGGAATTTGTTCGAAATCGTGTGGTTAGTTTTGTTTACTTTGATTGCTATCGGGTTTACGGTTCTTTCCAAGGATTCTTTTTTCGGCTTCACGGTTTTTATCACTGGAGTGCTATGCGTGGTGCTTACGGCGAAGGGGAAGCTGTCGAGTTATGTTTTTGGCATGTATAATACCGTCGGCTACGCCTATTTGGCTTATATAAACGGATTGTTTGGAGAAGTCATGCTGAATATGCTTTTCTTTGTTCCGATGAATGTCGTTGGTTTCTACATGTGGAAGAAAAACCTTCAGGACGGCAAGCTGTCCATGCGCCAGATGGAGATCAAAGGCATGTTCCTTGTTGGGGTAATCTGTATAGCAGGCTCCCTGCTGCTGGGGTTTGGTCTATCGTTCATTCCGGGGCAAAACTCGCCTTACATCGATTCCATAACGACGGTGTTATCCATCGTGGCCACCATATTGATGGTGAGAAGGTTCAAAGAACAATGGCTCGTCTATATTGTGCTGAATATGTTCACGGTACTGCTATGGGTAATCCGGACGCTGGATGGCAGCGATGAGGGCTTGATGATGATCGTCATGTGGAGCGCGTATCTGGTTAACGCGGCATACGGCTACTACAACTGGAACAAAGGGGCAAAGGAGGCGTTGGCATGAAGAAGCTTGGGTTGACGCTAGGGAAATTCGCCCCACTGCATAAAGGGCATCAGTTCATGATCGAGACGGCGCTGCGAGAAGTCGACGAATTGATCGTGGTGATTTATGAGACGACGGTCACTCCGATTCCGCTTCAGATCCGGGCGAACTGGATTCGCAGGCTCTATCCATCTGTGAGGGTAATCGAAGCGTGGGATGGTCCGGACGGGTACTCCAACGACAGGGAGCATGAGATCCGGGAAGAGCAGTATATTCTGGGGTTATTGAACGGCGAGCAAGTGACCCATTTTTATTCGAGCGAGTTTTACGGCGAGCATATGAGCATCGCTTTAGGTGCGGTGGACCGGCGGGTGGATGAGGCCCGCCAGCATGTGCCGGTCTCGGCCACCATGGTCCGTTCAGATCCTTACAAATACCGGGGATTTGTTAGTGATATCGTGTACAGGGATTTAATTACGAAAGTGGTCTTTGTGGGAGCGATGTCGACCGGAAAATCAACGCTCACTGAAGCACTGGCGCAGCGGTATCAGACAACTTTTGCAAGTGAATACGGGCGCGATTATTGGACCGAGCATCAGGTGGACCGCAGAATCGGCTTGGAGGCCTTTGATGAAATCGCCGTCGGCCATATTGAACGGGAAGAGCGGGTATTGCTGGAAGCGAACCGGTACCTTTTTGTCGATACGAATGCGATTACCACTTATATGTTTGCCTTGGATTACCACGGACGTGCTCCGGAACTCCTGACCCGGATCGCCTTGGAAAATGCTCAGCGGTATGATTTGTTTTTCCTGTGCGATGACGATATTCCTTACGACGATACTTGGGATCGCAGTGGGGATCAGAAGCGGCATGTTTTTCACAAGCAAATTATCGCGGATTTGAAGGAACGGCGGATCCCCTTCATCACGTTGAGGGGAACACTGGAGGAGCGTATGCGTAAGGTTGACGAAGTGTTGGCGAAGTTTGAACCTTACCGTAATTATTTCGGAGAGCTGCAAAACTAGAAGAAAGAACTAGGGAGGCGAAGCCGTTGGATTTACTGGATCGTGACGGACTTACGGAGCGTGAATTTTTGGAGCAATACCAGGCAGGGGATTATGAGAGACCTTCGGTGGCGGCGGATATGGTTATTTTCACCGTCACGAACACGGAGGCGGACAACTACCGCAAGCTTCCGGAAAAAGAGCTGCGAATCCTGCTCATTCGCCGGGGAGGTCATCCCTTCCTAGGAAAATGGGCGCTGCCGGGTGGTTTCGTCCGGCCGGACGAGACAGCGGAGCAGGCCGCAGTGAGAGAGCTGCATGAGGAAACCGGCGTTAATGACGTCTATTTGGAGCAGTTGTATACCTACAGCGATATTGGACGAGATCCCCGCACCTGGGTGATGAGCTGCAGCTATATGGCTTTGATCGACAGCGACAGGTTCCTATTGAAGGCGGGGGATGATGCTGAAGATGCCGCCTGGTTCAAAGTAAGCTACCGGCTTCTGCGGGAGCAAAAGGAACTGCTCGATGAAGGATACGTTAAAACATGGACATATGAACTTAAGCTCAGTGCCGAAGGGGGAGAGCTTACGGCGGTTGTAAATCGGACCGTCACGGCAAAACCGACCTCGAAGTCAATCGTTTACTCTATCGAGTCCAATGACGGATTGGCTTTCGATCATGCGAAAATCATTGCCTGCGCCATCGAACGGCTGCGGGGGAAAACGAATGATACCGATATTGCTCTGCACTTGATGCCAAAGTTTTTTACCTTGACGGAACTGCAGCAGGTGTATGAGGTGATTTTGGACAAAGAGCTGCTGAAGGCTGCTTTCCGGCGCAAAGTCGCCGATCTCGTGGCGGAGACCGATCATTACACGGAAAATGCGGGACACCGTCCTTCCCGCTTGTATCGAAGAAATTGGGAGGAAGCTTGATGATCTACAATATTGAAGACTTAAGAAAAGCATATATAGCGGGAAGTACGTTTAAGTTTTTATTCTTTTGGGGCCATACGCCATCTAAGGATGGCGAGGTGGGCAAAAGCTGCTTCAGCCAATGGTGGATGAGTCCGTTCGTGGTAGAGGGGACGGAATACTCCTGTGCCGAGCAGTATATGATGGCCGAGAAGGCAAATCTGTTCGGAGATCATGAAATGCTGGAGGCGATTCTCAAGGCGAAGCATCCCAAAGAGATGAAAGCTTATGGGCGTGCGGTTCGAAATTTCGATAAAGACATTTGGGACAGGGAGTGCTACAGCATCGTCAAAAGAGGCAGCTTGGCTAAATTTTCGCAGAATTCCAAGCTTGGGGATTATCTCAAGTCTACGAAAAACCGCATACTCGTCGAGGCCAGCCCGCGGGATCGGATATGGGGGATCGGCATGGGGGGAGCCAACCCGGATGCGGAGAATCCGGTAAAATGGCGGGGTAGGAACTTGCTGGGATTCGCGCTGACCGAAGTGCGGGACGAAATGCTGCGGGATTAGCCTCTGCTGGTAATCGTTGCGAGAGAAAGAAGGGAAAGAAATGAACCGAAAAGAAATTGCCGAGGAGACCCTGCGGATACAGCGGCAAGGCTTTTATGAATATGAGGGGCGCCGGGTCGAATTCTCCGGGCTGCAAAAGCACTCGGAGGGAAACAGTGAGCTGATCACGCCGGAACAAGGAGAAGCGCTGGTGCGGGAAAGTACCGGGCTGCTACGGCTGCCGCAAGCTGCCATCACTTCCGTCACCAACGAGGCCACGGTGAAAGCGATTTTGGATTATGCGGAGGCAGGGAAGGAACGGGTCGGCGTACTCAACTTCGCCAGTGCCAAAAATCCGGGAGGCGGTTTTTTGAACGGGGCGATGGCTCAGGAGGAAAGCCTGGCCGCATCCGGCGGATTATACAAAACGCAGCTGCGCAATGAAGGCTATTATATGGCGAATCGGGCTTGCCAATCGATGATGTATACGGATCACGCCATTTATTCGCCGGATGTGGTGTTTTTTCGCGACCAACAGTTTGACCTTATCAAGCAGCCGGTGACCGCTTCGGTATTGACGCTGCCCGCCGTGAACTATGGGCAGGTTCTTCTCAAAGGAGAAGACCCTCTGCAAGCGGAACGCGTGATGAAGGACCGGATGCGTCTAGCTCTGACGATATTTGCACATAAGAATGACAAGGACCTTATACTAGGAGCTTATGGCTGCGGTGTATTCCGGAACGATCCCGTTAAGGTGGCCAGGTGGTGGCGAGAACTTTTGGAGGATGAAGATCTGGGATCGCTGTTTTCGGAAATCAGGTTTGCAGTATTAGATACATCCAAAGACGGCAAGTGCATCCATGCTTTTGAGAAGGAGTTCAAATAAAAGGCTCCACACACTCACATTTACCTGATTTTTTTAACTCAAGCGCAATGCCGCTTGAGTTTTTTCAATTTTTATGCCGGGTAAATTTCTTGGTTCTTAATACCATCAGAATACTAGTGCCTCCCATTTCCATTTGGTGAAGACCGGTGAACTGTAATGAAGCTCACTCCTGCTTATCAGCATAATACTCGATAAGGAAATGTTGAAATTGGCGCGCAGCTTCAGATAAATATCGCGTTTCATTCCATGATATGAAAAAGGTGTGTTTGTTAGCCGGTTCTTCGATAGGCAGCAAGGTATATTCCGTTACTTCATTCCATTTGCATCCCGGGATGAATGCAACCCCTAGACCTGCCTGTACCAGGCCGTGCAAGGCGGCGGGCTCATCCACCTCGCATATGATGGTCCGCCTTATTCCCGCTCTGCGACTGATTTCGTCATTGACTTGGCGAAACGGATGTCCGATCTTGTATTCGATGAATGGTTCGTCTGCTATCTGTTCGAATGTAATGCTGCTCTGATTCTCCAACCGGTGGCCGCGTGGCACAGCCAGGAAGACCTCTGTATGCAGCACGGGAAATTCACGAATGCCCGGCTTGCGGAAAGACATCGGTCCAAACCCGAGATCTGTAATGCCCTGCTCCAAAAGCTCCCCAATGCTGTACGTCTCGGCCGGTGCAATCTGATTTATGCGGAAGCTGACATCTGGAAACTTCTCGCGAAAAGCCGCTACAGCAGGCGAGAGACAGTTTAATGTGTTCGTAGCGATGCTGACCATCCCTCGTTCTAGCCCCGCCAGATCCATCGCTTCTTTCTTTCCTTCTTCCAGTAAGGATAAAGCCGATTCAACTTTGGAGAGAAAGGTTTTGCCAAACGCGTTAAGACGAATTTGTCTGTTTGCGCGATCAAACAGCGGGACGCCTAGGTCCTCCTCCAGTCTGGAAATCGTCCTGCTGAGAGCAGGCTGTGCAATATGAAGCTGTTCAGCCGCCCTGGTCATATGTTCCAATCTGGCAACCGTGCGGAAATATTTCAATTGCAGAAGCTCCAATGAATTCGCCTCTTTTCCATATATTTAATGTAATGCATAGAAGGAGAAATGCGTATTTATCCTATATTATCCTTTATCTGTATTCGACTGTAAAATAAGTGGTAACAACAGGACTCCGCCGTGTACGGCAGATTAGCCGATCAATTCAAGTTAAAGGGCCTGATCACATTCGGGCTGGGAATATGGATTATGTATCGAGCACGACTCGGAAGTAGGCTGAAATTACGAAGAAATCCTAGAGAATCGGGACAAAAATGGAGGCTGATCTTATGGGAGTTATAAAAGGAATGGATTATCCAGAATTATACGATGAGGAAGTAAAGCCGTTTTCTATCGAGATTTCACAAGGTGAGCTCGACGACCTTCGGGATAGGCTGGCTCGAACCCGTTGGCCGGACGAATTGGCAGAAGAAGGATGGAATTACGGAGTGCCTCTCGACTATCTCAGGAAGCTGGCGGACTATTGGCGCATCTCGTACGATTGGCGCAAACACGAAGCTTGGTTAAATGGCTTTCCGCAGTATACTTTAACGATCGATGGGGCGAACATTCACTTCCTGCACGTCCGTTCTCCGGAGCGGGATGCGCTGCCGCTTATTCTCACCCACGGCTGGCCGGGCTCGATTGTCGAGTTCCTCGACGTGATTGGTCCGCTTGTTGACCCGAGGTCTTATGGCGGCGATCCGGCCGACGCCTTTCATTTGGTTATCCCGTCGATCCCCGGCTTCGGTTTTTCAGGTCCTACCAAGGAGTCCGGGTGGAATGTAAAAAGGGTCGCCCGGGCTTGGGCGGAACTGATGAGACGGCTGGGGTATAAACGATATGGTGCCCAGGGTGGCGATTGGGGGGCATTCATTTCCAGGGCATTGGCCGAAGTGGACCACGAGCATATGTGTGGCGTGCATTTGAACTATTTGCATACAATTCCAGCCGACGATTTCGATCCAAACGAACTATCCCAGGAGGACAGAGACAGGCTTGAGCGGTCTCAGCGCTACCGGTCTACTCCTGCAGGATATATGAGACTGCAGGCGACCCGGCCGCAGACGTTGTCCTATGCGCTCACCGACTCTCCGGTTGGGCAGCTGGCATGGATCGTTGAAAAATTTTGGGAATGGACCGATCCGGCTTGTCGGGTAGATAACGATCGAATGCTAACAAATGTTATGCTGTATTGGTTAACGGGCACCGCAGGATCGTCAGCCCGACTGTACTACGAGAATTTCAAATCGAAAGATGTTTTGAACCCGTGTCCTGTCCCTATGGGCATGGCGGTGCTTCCTTATGAACTGGCTTTGCCTGTGCGTTCTCTTGCGGAGCGCGAACACTCCGTCGTGCACTGGACCGATTTTGACCATGGGGGTCATTTTGCCGCTATGGAGGTTCCCAAACTGATGGTTCAAGACTTGCGGGTCTTCTTCAGACAATTTCGAAGGTAGTCGGAGTTGAACGACTTGACGAGAATTATCTCGAAAAACCTGTGTGAGCCTTCGTTCCCTGAGATACTACGAAGAATAAGAACTATTGAACCCAACTCGATTGTAAAACGGTTATCGTGAATATACTGAAGCTTCAACGATGACTGTGCGACGAGAATTGTTGGAAACGTATCGCAGTAAAGTAATCGATCAAATGAAGGAGCTTGAAAAGATACTGGAGAAAATCGATTATAAAATCGATTTATTCAAAAGGCTGGCGGCCTCAGATAAAATCTAACATGAAGAAATAAACGAGCGATTCAACAAGGAACCCTATGGGTGACGACCCAATCTGCTAAGGTTCTTCATAGAAGATTTGAAGACTTTGAAGGAGAAGTGGAAGGAGATTCAACACGTCAGGATATAGCCACGCATTACCTTATCATTACAACATTTCGCCTGTATAGAAAGAGCTTGGCAGCTTGTCGAAGTCATATTCATTAAGTTCTTCCAATGTGATGTTAGCGTGGGAGCCTTCGTGTACCATAAGGTTGCTGATTTCACCAACATGAATCAAAATCACTGGTTTATCAGTAGCAAAAGCGTAACCGAGCTCCCAAGCTGTTCCACTATCCGAATAGTTTCCATGATAAATGCCTACAACAATTTCGGACCATTTGATATATTTGATATCTTTCATAAACGTTTCAATCGACCATTGTCGCGAACCAACCTCAACATTCTTAACATTATTTCTAAATGGTGAAAATACATTCAAGCCTTTGTCGGCTAAAATCTTCTCAACCTGTTCAAGAATTGTAATCTCTTTTTCATTAAAAAAAGGACTGGCAAGATAAACTCGTTTCATTTCTTTTAACCTCCGTTACAATGTCTTAAATTGCTATCCATATTGTTTCCAATATGCCTGTAATTAATGAAAAATTTCACCTTGCCGCCTCCGCGAGATAGAGAACGTACTAAGAAATGCAAGAAGAGTATTTTAAGCCACGGAATTATCATTATAGAATGGGAGGGTTTAAGAGTCTACTGTAGAATGACTCCTTTGGTTAGATATTCTCAAATGTCGATTAGGAAGGTTGGCTCTACATGCAGTTGACGACCGAGAACCAATTAATCGGGGAAATCGCGGGCTGGCTGAAAAGGCATTTTTCGGTTGAGATGTTGTCCGCCGAGCGTGTAAGGCGCGGGCTAATGAACGAGAAGTGGATTATCGAGACGGATAAGGGACGGCTGTTCGCCAAAAGCTATCACCCCGGGCGATATAAGATGTATGATCCGGAGTTTCGAGACAAGATCGAAAATGCGCTGCAACTGCAGCTTCTTTTTTATCAATCGGGAGGGCCGTGTCCTAAGCCGCTGGCGTTGGAGGGACGATGTATGCACATCCTGCCGTGCGGAAGGTACATGACCGCGATGTCATGCTGTGAAGGCGCCATGGTGCCTGCTGGTAACATCGGTGAGCGTAGGATGCACTCACTTGGACGAGCTGCTGCGGACATGCATGCCGCTTGGGATTCCGCGGCGGCATTAGGGATCGGAGCAGCGGTACCGCCGGAGGAGCCGCTCTGGCGGTTGTCTCGCGAAGAGATGGAGCGCACCTGGGGGGTCAGTTGGGATGCGGCCAATGACTCGTCCGAGCGTATTCGGAATGCGTTGCGATTGCAGAAGACAATCATTGATTCGCTTGGAGATGATGATTTTACGCCTTTGGCTGCGGGCTGGACTCACCTCGATCTATGGGCGGACAACTTGCTTTTCGAAGGGGACAATCTGGCAGCCATCGTTGATTTCGATCGATCACGCTACTCGTTTCCGGCACTGGATCTCGGGCGAGCTGTCCTTTCCGGTGCCCTCAACGAGCGAGGGTTCTGCAAGGATACGGTGGTCGCTTTCACCGAAGGCTACCGAAGTGTGCGGCCGCTGCCACCGGGCTCGCTTTTGAGGGCAATCAAGTACGTTTGGTGTGTCGAATCGTTTTGGTGGATCGGGCCGTCGCTCGAGTCGTGCAGCGTAGTCCCTGCCCGCTTTGCCGAAGAAATGATTCGCACAGCGGAGTGTTGGGAGCTGCTCGATGTTCATCTTGGGGACATCTAGCTGAAGTCCACTAGCCTAATTGCGTCGGATATCTGTATTGTTGGGACAAATATACAATCAATTAGTAGTTATAGACCATACGATATTTCCACTAATTCATTAAGGAGGAAGTGTCATATGGCTATAGGACTCCCAGGTTCGGGATTTGGTTTCTCCCCAGGACTTGGATTTGGTTTCCCAGGTTCAGGATTAGGTTTTTTCCCCGGGGCTGGTTTTGGTGCACCAGGCTTTGGTCTAGGCTTAGGCTTTCCAGGTTCGGGATTTGGTTTCTCCCCAGGATTTGGATTTGGTTTCCCGGGTTCGGGATTAGGTTTTTTTCCCGGAGCTGGTTTTGGTGCACCAGGTGTTGGTATTTTAAGTTTGAATAAAAAAAGTACAAACAAAAAACGCCGTCATGTGAACAAAGCACGCACTAGATAGCGAAATACTAGAAAAAACAGACCATCCTTGCATAGGATGGTCTTCAAAAAAACTTGCTGTTACAGATGGCGTTGAACCATACCATAAGTAATGGCAAGTTTTTTTGGAATTTTCCAATTGGACAAGTCATTGCTCCGGCTCCGTTGTTGCACGTGCAGATTATCCTACACCATCACTTTCTAGCAAGTTATAAAAATTATCACGGTCTTCATTATCAAATTTGCCAAGTGTCCGTTCCCTAACAAATTCATGTCCGCCATACATGTCAATTTCGTCGCCGTAGCTATTGTAGAGCGCGATCATATTGCCATTTTGATTCAACTCCATGTACCCGTAACATTTTGCTTCAGGCGCTTCACCGTATAAGAGCGTAAATCTGATTTTGATTACGTTGTGCATGCAGGTCCTCCTTTTCCGTCTTTTGAATTGGCGTTGAATATATACAGTATTATCTATAAAGTGTCAACTGATGATTTTTCCTCGTGTTAACGGTGAAGAAGTTACCTCGCTCAGCATCCGCCAGCAGTTTCAGTTATCCGTTTGGGCTCGAGAGCTCGGTCTGAGTCCGGTGTCGGCTAATTTGATCCATAGAAGCTTGTGAACGACAAAAGACCTGCCGCCTATTAGCGATAGGTCTTTTTCTTGTAAACGGTCCATCCGATTACTCCGCAACGTCTCCTTCAACTACGATTTGATCGGTGGTAAATTGAAGAGAAGGTTGGGGCGGGCCGCTAGCGGGCAGCAAAGGGAGATGTACTGAGCTGCGGCGATGATAGATCGGTTGTTTTACATGAGGCAATATACATGTTATAACATATAAACAAGGTGGGGTGTCGATGATACTTGAAGATCATGTCGGGTTTATCATGACGAAGGCGTTGCGTAATTTGAACTTGCTCTTTAACCAGGAATTCAACCGATATGGAATCACAAGTGAGCAATGGTCATTGCTAAAAAGGTTGGATGATCAGGAAGGGGTCAGTATAAAAGATTTAGCCCAGGGAGTAGGGAAAGATCAGGGGAACGTTACAAGAATCCTGGATTTACTAGAGAAGAGGGGATTCGTTAAAAGATGCTCCAACCCGAATGATAAACGGTCATCTTTGATCTATTTTACGAATGCTGGGAAGGAACTTACGGAGCGTTTAATGCCGATCGACGAAAAAGTACATCAAATAGCGGTCGACGGTTTATCTAAAAATGAATTTGCCTTATTTACGCGTGTACTATCCCAAATAGATAAAAATACGTGCAAATTTTTAATACGTTGATTAAGCCTGCATGAGAAAACAGATATAGAGGATAGGATGGGAGAAGCAGATGAATGACAGAGTCGTTATGCCAATCTGGATGGTTGGCGTTTTTATTGTGGTTATGAACACGACCATGTTTAATGTATCGATTCCTAGCATTATTCACGATTTTCACATTACAGCGAACCTGGGTTCGTGGATTATTTCCAGCTACTCCATCGGGTATGCCTTATCGACGATGATCTACAGCCGTTTATCGGATAGTGTTCCAATGCGGAAGTTGTTATTGGTGGGGTTAACGATTCTGGGCTTATCCTCGGTATTCGGGATCTTCGCGCACAACTTTAGCATGCTGCTGGCCGTTCGAATTGTTCAATCAGCGGGTGCAGGAACGATGGCTGGTCTGGGATTAGTGATGGCAAGCCGCTATATCCCTTATGACCGGCGGGGAAGAGCAATCGCGATGATCTCGACAGGCAGTGCGATGGCTTTTGGATTCGGCCCGATCATCGGAGGGGTGATCAGCGAGTATTTCGGTTTTAACGGGCTGTTTGCCGTTTCATGCTTGATTCTCTTGGTACTTCCCGTATTGATGCGGCTGCTTCCGAAGGAAGAACCAAAGCCGTTGAATTTTGATGTTTTGGGGGCTATTTTAACAATTGTAAATGTAGGCACATTATTGATTTCTATCATGCAACGCTCCGTATTCTGGTTCACCGGCAGCCTTTTTTCGTTCGTTGTTCATGTTTGGCATTTGAGAAGAGGTAAAAAGGAAACGTTCATCAACCCGAAGCTTTTCGCAAAAAAAGATTACCGAAAACTTACGGTAGTCGGGTTTTGTGTTTTAGTGCTGAACTTGGGCAATCTGTTTCTCATGCCGCTTGCCTTGGCCAATTTGAGTGGGGAGTCGGCGATCGCCATCGGACTGACTATTGCGCCGGGAGCGTTATTATCGGCAGTGTTAACCCGTTTTGTGGGAAGATGGATTGACCGCTACGGGAATATCCGATTTTTGCTTATTGGCCATAGCGTATTAGCCATTGTACTGGCAGTATTTTCTTTTGCAGTTGAGGCATCACCGCTCGTTATTCTTTGCGGGTATCTATGTTTCTCTCCTTCGTTCTCCGCCACTCTGTCTTCGTTAAATAATGAAACGTCTCGCATCTTGCCGAAGCAATTGGTCGGCTCGGGTATGGGATTGATGCAGCTGATTCAGTTTTTCGGAGGATCGGTCTCCGTTGCCGTTTTCGGAATGGTTCTAGCCTTGCAGAAGAATATTCCCCTTGGTTTAGCTTACGAAAATGTTTACCGCATCTTGCTCGCAGTATGTCTGCTCTCCCTGGCCATCGTAGTATGGTACAAACAAACAGCAAGCAAATCGGACAATCTGCCACGGATAACTGTATGATCATTGCCGGGCGCGGGACAGCATTTTTATGTCGGCCTGCCCCCACCCCGGAAACTTTCCCTGTAATTTTTCGGCGTATCGCCTGTTAGCTGTGTGAACATCCGGATAAAATAGGACGAGCTGTTGAATCCGGTCTCTCCGGCGATCCGGTGGATTGGCATAAAGCTGTTCTTCAACAGCAGCTTCGATTGCTCGATCCGGTAGTGGTTCAAATACTCCAATGGCGTGCAGCCGTAATACTGCTTCATGCAGCGTGTAATATACACCGGGTGAAAATGGAACGCATCCTTTATCACTTGATGGTCGATCTTGTCCGCATAACGGCTGCGAAGAAATTGCGCCACGCTGTCTGCCAGCCGGCGAGGCGGCGACTCCCAATCCGGACGATCGACATTGCCGAGGGCGTACAGCACCTGCTGAAAAAGCAACTGTTGTTTCCACTGAGGAGCGACACCATCTTCCCCGGTGGGGTGTGAAATCTCCTCCAGCCAATCGAATATCTGAAGCGATCCCGACAACCTGTGATATTGGGGGAGCGTTAACATAAACCGTTCGATCGAACCAAAAAAGGGACCTTCCTTCGGTTGATTCATCCTGGGTCCGTACCATGCCTCTTGGCCGGCGTGCCATTCCCCCGTCGTCTGAAAATGCGCCCAATAAAAATCCGTGGCTTCCGTGCACGGCTTGAAGCTGTAATGATGGGCATCGGGCCGCAGAATGAGAAACTCCCCCTCGCGAACCTCGAAAGACCGCTCCTCTTCCGCGATATACAGATCACCTTTACATACCGCGAGCAAGTCGAACACCTCGATTGCACTGCGGTTTGGGTGGCAATCCCCAACTTCGTAGTGCATCTTCCCGCTGCTGATATAGTGAGGCAAAGGGGGAGCTACAAAGTGAATAAACGCCATTTACCCTCACTCCTTTTTTAGTTTAATTTGTTCAATTAACAGGTTTAAATACTAGATTTTATATCAGAATAATAACATGTATAGTCTATTTGTGAAGTTTAAAATGTATGATAGGCGGGATTAACATGCTATTGGACCTGGATATATACAGAGATAAGGTGATGGGCTGCTGGATGGGCAAAAACATCGGCGGCACACTCGGAGCCCCCTTTGAAGGTCGGCGCAGAATCTATGACTTGGTCGGATACGCGGAGGAGGTCAACCAAAATCCCCCTCCGAACGACGATCTGGATTTGCAGTTGGTATGGCTGAATGCGGTTGAGAAATACGGTCGTCAGGTGGACGCACGCATTTTAGGCGAGTACTGGATGTCCTTCATCATTCCCGATTGGGCGGAATACGGCGCAGCCAAAGCAAACATGAGAATGGGACTCGTTCCTCCGCTTGCAGGTCATGTCGGCAATCCATTCAAGGACAGCAACGGCAGCTATATCCGTTCGGAAATCTGGGCATGCCTCGCTCCTGGTCATCCGGAAATTGCGGCGCGATACGCTTATGAGGATGCGATCGTCGATCATAGCGGGGAAGGCGTGTACGGAGAAGTGTTTTGGGCGGCACTTCAAAGCGCCGCGTTCGCAGAGTCGGACAAGTGGAAGTTGATCGAAATTGGCCTTTCGTACATTCCGGACAACTGCGGGGTTGCCCGGGGTGTTAAGCTTGCCATCGACGCCTACCGTTCCGGCGCGAATTGGCAGGAAGCTCGGAAAATGGTCATGAATGGCGTTCCGGGAACGTTCGGGTTGATGGGACAGTCGATTTCCGAAATGGAAACCGATATTGCCATAGGCGAGCCGGGTTGGGATGCTCCGAGCAATATCGGCATTACGATTATCGGCTGGCTTTACGGAGAGGACGATTTCGGCCGCAGCCTCTGCACGGCTGTCAATTGCGGGGAGGATACGGACTGCACGGGGGCGACGCTTGGCGCAACCCTCGGCATTATTCTGGGCCGGCAAGCGTTGCCGGAGGAATGGACCGCTCCGCTCGGCGATGTGATCAACACCAAGTGCATTCACAATCTGAGCGCTACGCTGTCCATTCCATCTACTGTTACCGAGTTAACCGACCGCGTGCTCCGGTTGACACCTTCGTTCCTCGGTTATCCCATCGCGGATATACTCGCCCCTGGCGGCTATACGCTTCAGTTGAAAGAAGGCGACGAGCTGTTTTGCCGCAAAGATGAGTTGTATTGCACGGGGGTTTACAACTACGGCTTGCCGAAAAATCCGACCAAGCTCGGAGATGTTGTTTCGCGTGCGCCGTATGCCGTATTGTACGACTTCGTCGCATTTTCCGTCATTCTCGACTACAAGGAAGATCCGTTCTTCCGCCAGGGGGAGGCTAGAACGGTACGTATCAGGCTTGAGACAAGCGATTTCCTGAACCACCCGCAATGGCTGGAATTGAAATGGCATCTGCCCGAGGGAGTCAAAATCGCGGAAAACTCGTCCTGCAGCGTCTTTCTCCCTACGTACAACATGGGAAACACCGAGATGGAATTTACATTTCTGACCGACGAGTTCAAAGGAGACCGGCTCGAAGCGCTACTCGACATCACATCGCGTGGCCGCCATTCCCGCGGCACGGTTCCGGTGCTGCTGCTGAAGGGGACAGCTTCGTTCTAAGACGCGGACGGATAGCTTTGGGATCGCATTCGAAAAAAGGCACTGCTCATTCGAGCAGGGCCTTTTTCATGTTGATTCGCATGTCCCTTGACGCGGACATTGCGACATTCCCGCGAGGCAATAACAAGGTTACCCTGCAGCTATAGGTTTTGATAGCCGGATTTCGAATACCTTTCTCCTCGTTTCTTCGAGTAGTCTGAGTGTTCCGCCATGAAGTTCGATCGCTTGATGGGCGATGGCGAGCCCAAGCCCGGTGCCGCCGCCGCTCGTTCTGGCTTGGTCCGCCTTCACGAAAGGCTGGAATAGCGTGTCCTTGAGTTCCTCCGGAATGCTCGCGCCGTCATCGCACACCTGGATCCGAACGGAGGCGCTGTCTGGTTCCTCCAGGATTAGCGTCACTTCGGTGCCCTCTTCGTTATGCTGCAAAGCATTGGATAAAAGGTTCGAAACCGCACGGTGCATAAGCTTGCGGTCCATAAGAATGGTGATTTTCTCTTCCGGTATTTGTACGGTTATGACAATCCCTTTGCGTTCGAATTGGTCGTAAAATTCGATGGCTATATGCCTTAGCAGTTCCGCTATATCCCCAACCTCCGCTACGAAAGGATACTCCAGGCTTTCCAAAGTCGCCAGTTGAAACATATCCTCGATGAGTGCCACGACAACATTCGACTTCTGATCAATGATCTCCAAATACCGGCGCTGTTTCTCCGGACTATCCACCATCCCAAGTTGAAGTGCCTTGGCATACCCTTGTATGGTCGTGAGCGGCGTCTTCAAATCGTGCGACAGATTGAGAATCATCCGTTGCTTTCCAAGCTCGAGCTCCTTTTTTTCCAACTCCGTTCGTTCCAGATTCGTTCCCATTTCGTTGAAGTGCTCCTGAATTTGCGTAAGTTCATAGTCGGACTTGTAAGATAGCCTCTCATTGTAATGGCCGTCTCGCATCCGCCGGATTGCCGTAACAATTTTCTCGAGCGGGCCGGTGATGCGTCTGGCCATCCAACGGCTATATATAAACACGCTAAGAGCGAACAACAGTAATAAGACGAAGTTGATGTAAACCTGTGCGTAGTTGCCTTTTATAGGCATCATGACAAGAAGGGAATAGGATTGACCGGATTCCGTTTGGAAGGAAGCCAGGGAATGCTGGTACTCCCGGGTCTTCCGATCCTCCAGTAACCGAACCAGTTGCTCGGAGGTATAAGCCTCTTGCCCTCCGGCTATCCCTCTGGTGTAGACGACCCGCAGGTGGTCATCCAGAATTTCGATTCTTCCTCCGGCTGCTTCGACCTTCTCGACGGGTATTTGCTCATAATCCGGCCGGACCAATGCGCCAGCCGTCAGTTCAGAAGCTCTCCCCACCGTTAACCAGTCTTGCATGAAATAGCCAAGCAGCCCGTTGATCAAACCGATGGTCAAGCCAAAGAATACATAAGATCTCGTCAGGGAGGTTACCAATCTGCGGTTACGTTTCAATCCAATCTTCCTTTGCTGCAAATTTGTAACCTAATCCTCTTACTGTCTTTATATAGACAGGCTGGCGGGGCTGATCCTCTATCTTGTCCCTTAAGCGCGAGATTTGCACCATGATGGAATTGTCATCTTCCAGGTATATCTCCGACCAAGCCAACTCGAACAATTGTTGTTTTGTGAAGATTCTTCCGGGGGACTGCATGAATGTTTTCAAAAGCTTGTACTCCAGCGATGTGAGCGGAATCGGTTCTTTTCTTCGGAATAGCATGCATGAGGTATGGTCTAATGTCAGTACACCAATGACGCTCCTATCCACCGCTGGTTCCTCTTCTTTCGATTCGTTAAATTCGAATGCGCGTCGAAGCTGCGCCTGTACGCGAGCGACGACCTCCAGCGGATTAAACGGCTTCGCGATAAAATCGTCCGCTCCGAGTCCTAAGCCCAATATTTTATCGATGTCTCTATTTTTGGCTGAAAGGATGAGGACAGGGAGCTTGTATTTCGTTCTTAGCAATTTAAGCAATTCGAGTCCGTCCATCTGCGGCATCATAATATCGATAATCGCCAGATCGATTTGCTGCCGGCCAATTTGCTCCCAGGCCTCGGCTCCGTCATAGGCTTCCACGATGCGATGCCCTTCCTTTTCGAGAAACAATTTTAAGAGCTCGACAATCTCTCGCTCGTCGTCGGCGATCAGAATCGTCATACCCATCCTCAGGACATCTCTCTTTCTCTGCGTATTTTACTCAAGAACATTCTTTGGAAACGGTCCAGTTCCTGCTATGTAAGGTAAATTCAAGATTGCCGAAAGGTTAAAGAAAGGGACGGCTGCTATACTCGAAAGGGAATGAAAAAATCGAACAACGGGGAGGTGCTTCGCTTGTTGAATCGGCAGCATTGGTTTCGGTGGTCCGCGTTGACCCTATTGATTGGGATGTTATTTCCTGTTTCCGCTTTTGCTTCCGCTCCTGACGCTCATGAGTTGGAGTCTTTCACCAATACCTTTTTCGAAAGTAAAATGCAGGAGCATCATGTGCCCGGCGCAGCCGTTTCCATCGTTAAGGATGGCCAGGTATCGTTGATCCAGGGGTATGGCTATGCGGACCTCGAACGGAAAATCCCAGTCGATCCCTATACAACCCTTTTTCGTCTCGGATCGATTTCGAAATTGGTTACTGCTACGGCGGTTATGCAGCTTAGCGAGGAGGGGCGGATTAATCTTCAGGAGGATATTAAACGATATATACCGGATCTCAAGATTGACTACATCGACGGCAAACCGATAACTGCGCATCACTTGCTCACGCATACGGCGGGTTTTTACGAATCGATATACGCGGTTGGCCGGGACCGGGATAAGATGGTGCCGCTCTCGGATGCGATCATGAACGATTTACCAGGCCTCGTAAGAAAACCCGGCGAACAGGTTCAATACAGCAATCAGGGGATGTCGCTAGCTGGTTATTTGGTTGAGAAGGTATCAAGACAGCCCTACGAGGACGTGATCAAGGACCGGATCTTTAAGCCGCTAAAGATGAACCATTCCAATTTTCAGCAGCAGGAGTCCGAGTCTAATCTGGCCAAAAGCTACACGTACGCGAATGGGGCTTATAAACCCGCACCCTATTCTTATATCCATCATCCTCCTGCTGGTGCTTTAACCTCGACCGTTGACGACATGACTCATTTCATGATCGCCCATCTGCAGCAAGGACAATATGAGGGGGGCCGGATTCTTTCCGAAAAAACGGCGGACGACATGCACCGCACACAATTCACCGCTCAGGAGAAAATGCCTGGCATGGCGTATGGTTTTTATGAACGTTATCAGAACGGTCTGCGGCTTATTGAGCATGATGGCGGCATTGACGGCTATTTGTCGTACCTCTTTTTGATTCCGGTGGAGAAAACGGGCATTTTCATCTCAACCAATTCTTCCGGTGGCGGTGATTTGATAGAAGAGTTTATCGGGGCCTATCTGGACCGGTTTTACCCCGTAAAACAGGCGGCCGTACCTAACGGGAACCCCACTCCGCTTACGGAATTGCGCAAAATGGATGGCTATTATATTCCCAACCGTGCTCAATTGAAAGGACCGTTTAATTTTACGCAGAATTTGTCCGCGGTTCATGTGAAAGCAGTGGAAGACGGAGTCCTCTCTTTCCATAACGCACGTTATAAGGAATTGGAGCCTTATCTCTTCCAAAAGGAAAATGCCCAGGAGCTCCTTTATTTGGACATCAAAAATAATACCTTGTCGCTCAGTTCCATTCCTACTATGATGTATGAGCACAAATCAAAGTGGTATAACCCGAATGCACATATGTTCGCTTTTCTCGGAATGTCGTTAATCTATCCTTTACACTTCATCTTTTCGTTGGTTCGATGGTTGATTAGTTTGATTCGGCGTAAGAGGTACCCGTTCAATTGGCTCGGTACCGCCGTGTCTGGACTTTTCATCGTGTACTTTCTATTCGCAGTGTCCTCTGCAGAGCTCTTGATGAATGAAATTACTTGGTGGTCTTATCTGCTGCTTGATTTGCCGCTCCTGCTACTCTTCACCTTGCTCGTGAGATTGACGGGTAGCCTTGTGTTGAAAAAGAAAGTGACCAGTTGGCAATATGCTTTTGCAGTGGTTACTGCTATCTTCGTTTTTTATATGTATACCTGGGATTTCTTTAGCTTATGATGCGGGAAACCGTATCACAAATAGGGCGAAATCCGTGGCAGGCGCAGTGAATAATACGATCTGCTATCACGCTGACGAGCATTAGAAACAGTTCGTTTACTAAAGAGGAGTATTTAAGCTTGGCCAAGGAGATCGTCGATCCATAATTGCACGTTCGCTTGGGGCAATGCTGGCATTTGAATCAAAAACAAAAAATAGCGGGGAAGGGATAACCTCTCTTCCGCCGCTATTTTTCCAGGTTAAATCATTTCGCTAATATAATTAACCCCTGAAATTATGGGTTAACCAAAGAGTCAACGACGTCTTGGATTTCTCCTTTGCTAAAATTAAAAGGCGTTCCAAGTGGACCTGTGGAATCTAAATATTTCGATTCAAGGGCGGCCAAGACATCGACTAAGTTCCCAGATACTCCGTTTATTTCTGCATCGGCAAAGGTTGTTTCGTCAGGTGCAGGCGCAAAGCCATGCTGCAAAAAGTAATCCCTGATCGTATCCAACGCGGCTTGTTGAGTCGTAGGTGTTGGCGTCGGTGTCTGCGTCTGCGTCGGTGGTGGTGTCTGTGTTGGTGTTGGCGTCGGTGTCTGTGTTGGTGTCGGTGTCTGTGTTGGTGTCGGTGTCTGTGTCTGTGTTGGTGTTGGTGTCGGCGTCGGTGTCTGTGTCGGTGTCTGTGTCTGTGTTGGTGTCGGCGTCGGTGTCTGTGTCGGTGGTGGTGTCTGTGTTGGTGTTGGCGTCGGTCTCGGCGGGACATATTGCTGCTTGGCTTCGTAAGCTCCCGTTAAGAGCAAATCGCGGGTCGCTGACGCGGTCCCGCCGAACTTGCCATCGGCGCCATTGGACAGTAACATAGTCTGCAAGGCCAATGCGACATAACCCTTGGCCCAATCAGAGACCGTGTCGTCGTGGACGCCTGGTGTCGCCTTGGCTTCCTCGTTCTTGCCGAGTGCTTTAATAAGGAACGTCGCGAGCTGTTCCTTCGTCACCTTATCGGCAGGAGCGAAATTCCCCTCACCATAGCCATCCGCGATCCCTGCTGTTTTCAGCGCCTCGATGTACGGCAACGCATATCCATTTGCAGGGTCGTCGGCAGACACGTCCGTGAAACTGGATTCCTTCAAAGATGAGTCTACTTTCAGACCGAAGATCAACGCGGCGACTTTCGCAAATTGCGCGCGGTTCATCTCCTCCTTCAATCCGAATGTGCCTTCTTGGACTCCATCGAATATTCCTGCGGAGATCATGGCATCGAACTTCGCCTTCGTTACCGCGTCCAAACCCTTTAGATCAGTAAAGTCTGCCGAAGTCTTCGCATTCACATAAACCGCACTGCCAGACATGGACATTAATAAAACCAAAAAGAATACAAACCATTTCTTTCCCAATAATCTTCCTCCTCCTTCGGCTCTACCGCTTGGGTTAATCGTAATGCTCCTTCAGACCCATACTAAATAATTATCGGTAGAATGATTCTTATATTTTAGTAATTCTATCGAATGATGCGACTATTCTGTAATTTGTAAATGTACGCACCCAACATCCGCCACGCAGCAGAAATATTTTCGCACATATACGCCGTTCACCACATTTCCAAAATGCTAAACTCAACGTTACAAAAACAAATATTCTTTCTGACTTATCTACATTTGCTGAAAATCCTAACTGCTTAAAAGAAAATGTATTTGAAAGATGTGGCTTAATAGCAGTTTGAGATGAGGATTGTGTTTTCTCCAGAGAAACGGCACCCTTTTACAGAATAAAGATGAGGAGTCTGAATTAATGTGCAGACTCCTTTTTCGCTGTTAGAGTGTTACGCTGAACCTTATCACAAGTAACGGCAAGTTTCTGTTGTGCAGTATTACGTTTCAAGGGGGCAGTCAATGAACAAAACAGATCGTTTGTTGGCCATCGTGCTGGAGCTGCAAGGCAGGCAAGTGGTACGTGCCGAAGATTTGGCGGCACTATTTGAAACCAGCGTGAGGACCATCTATCGCGACATTCAGGCGCTCAGCGAAGCAGGCGTGCCGATTACAGGCACTACGGGCACAGGGTATTCCTTGATGGAGGGATATTTTCTACCTCCGATCAGTTTTACAATAGAGGAAGCCGTGATCTTGCTTATAGGAACAGAATTTATCGAGCAACGATTTGATGATGATTATCGTGATAGAGCTGATGTTGCTAGGAGGAAAATCGAGGTCACTCTTTCAGACAGTGTCCGCAGTGAGACCTCCCGTATACGCAAGTCACTGCGTTTGCTCGCTCCAGGCAAACCGGTAGCTCTGTCAAACGAAAGGGAAAATCTCAATAAGATCCGACGAGCGATATCAGATGGGCGAAAGATCAGATTTCTTTATTTGAAAAAAATGAAGGATTCCACGGGGAGCCGCCATAGCGAACGTACCGTCGCTCCCTATGGCCTTGTACTCGTTGAAGGATCTTGGATGCTTGTGGCCCGGTGTGATCTACGCCTGGACATCCGCCATTTCCGTTTGTCCAGAATGGCTGAACTTATCGAACTGGAAGAACGATTCGAACTCCCGGCGCATTTTGACTTAAGGGAGTATAGCCCCTTGGATGATCGCCACTTGCGAGTCTGCCTTCGGTTTAACCACGACATCGCGGATAAGGTGAAGGAATCGAACTATCATTACATAGAGGATATGAAAGAGCATCAAGAAGGATTGGATGTGGTTTTACGCGTTCGTCAGTTGGATGAATTACTGCAATGGGTGCTTGGCTGGGGAGCGGATGTGATAGTGTTGGAACCCGAATCATTCCAAAATCGGATTCGTGAGGAAGCCCGAAAAATTCTAGAACGCTACTGACATAACGTTGTCAGTAGCGTTCTTTTATAATCGGACATGTAAACGTAATGGAGAGAGATAAGTAAAAAGTATGTTTTGCAACGGCTGGGGGACACAGTCAAATCTATTATTACTAGGAAGGATGATATCTTGTGAATTTCGCTTCTGTACGCATCATTACGGATGACGTGGATCGTCTCGTCGAGTTCTATGAGAAAGTCATGGGGGTTTCGGCGGAGCGACCCGCGCCCGTATTTGCCGAACTCGTTGTACCATCATGTTCCCTTGCAATCGGCCACTCCCAGACGGCGCAGCTATTCGGCGCCGGTTCCGTAGTGGGGGCCAATAATCACACTCTCATTATTGAGTTCCGCGTCGACGATGTCGAGGCCGAATATGTGCGTTTGAAGCCATTTGTCGATAATTGGGTAAAGGAACCGACCACGATGCCTTGGGGGAACCGTTCTATGCTGTTCCGCGATCCCGACGGCAACCTGCTTAATCTCTTCGAGCCGGTGACTGAGGATGCGATTAAACGTTTTAGAGGTAGACATTGACGGTCTACAAAGGATGGCCTTCATACTTGCCGTTACAGACAGCACGGAGAACCTTATCATAAGTGACGCAAATGTTCCAAGTTCATGCGTGGAGCAAACCAATGAACTTCGACCTGATAAGATAACGAAAAGGAACCCGCAAGTTAATAAGGAGAGCCATCTGAATAGGAGGGCTCTCCTATTATACGTTTTCAACACTTGTATTCGTTAGGATCAAATGCTTTCAATATTTTTTGCTTCCCATGCTCTTCGACACTTCAGTTCGCTGCCCTTCGAGGCATCTACAGAATCCGCACTTCGAAAATTTTACAGGTATTTATCGGAAGATGTGAAACGTCAGATAGATGAGATGCGACACCGAGTTGACTTCTTTACGCATACCCGCCAAGAACGAGCCGACTACCTTGAGATATTGCTCCAAGCATCCATTAGAAGGTTGCCCGTGACAATTAATTATGGAATTGGGGAGAATGAGACCAATCTAAGAACGATTCAACCCATCGGTATATATGCCCATGAGGGATATTGGTTTTGCCCAGCCTACTGCTATCTGCGAAAAGCCTACCGATTGTTTCGGGCAGATCGGATACGGTCAGCCGTTTTGGCGGATGCCGTAACGTTATCGACTACAGTGGATGTTTCAGAGGTGGATTTAACGAACTGGGGACTCCATTTCTACAGCAAACAAGAAAGCGTAGATGTCAAAGTGAAATTAACGGCAAAAGGGATTGAGTTATTCCGAGATAAGAGCTGGATTTTCCCTTGGGGAGAAGTACATCGTTCCGAAAATGGCACAGGCATACTAGAGATGGGCATCTTCCCCTCAGAAATACTATTCTTTGCTGACTATTTATTTTCGTTCGGCGCTGAAGCGGTCGTGCTCCAACCGGAAGAATTAAGAGAAGCTGTCAGAAGGAAGTTGGTCCGTACTCTCGAAGAGTATAATGTCCCAAACTAGCCTCCTGATTTCGATTTTATATATAGCTCTATTACATGCCGCCGTTAGACCCGTTACGGTGAACCTTATCATAAATAAGGGCAAGTTTATCTAACGTGTATTTGAAGTCATTTTGAAGTTTCAGAAAAGGAGCAGATGAGGTGAACAAAACCGATCGGATGTTGGCCATCGTCATTGAGCTGCAGCGTAAAGGTGTGCTGCGCGCCGAGGATTTGGCTGCCAAGTTCGAGACGAGTGTCCGCACGATTTACCGTGACGTTCAAGCACTAAGCGAAGCGGGCGTTCCGGTGGCGGGTGCGCCGGGGGTAGGTTACTCCTTAATGGAGGGCTACTTTCTCCCTCCTGTCAGCTTCACGGCGGAGGAAGCGGTAGCTCTGCTCATCGGGGCGGACTTCGTCGATATGAGGCTAGATGCTGAGTACGGCGCGAAGGCCCGCAGTTCGCAGGAGAAGATCGAGGCGATATTACCGGAGAACGTCCGCGAGGAGACCGAACATATCCGGTCGGCGATCCGGCTGCTGAATGAAAGAGGGGCGAAAACGCGCGGACAGGAAAAAGAGATATTCGAACAATTGCGCCAAGCGATTCTTCAGAAGCGCAGAGTTCGTTTCCGCTACTCCAAAAACTTGCCTGATCCGGACGGATACCGTCATAGCGAGCGGACCGTTGATCCTTACGGGCTCGTTTTTTCCCAAGGGGTGTGGATGCTTGTTGCGTTCTGCGGGCTGAGGCACGACATCCGGCACTTTCGGCTGTCTCGCATGAACGGGCTTGCCGTACTGAAAGATTCGTTCAGGATCGTTCCGGGTTTTCGCTTTCAGGATCACCGGCATATAGACAACCGGAATGTCACCGTTCGCATGCTGGTCGACCAAGCCATTGCGGACCGGGTTCAGGAATCGGACAATTACTATATGGAGTCATTCGAGCCGGGGGAGGAAGGCTGGCTGGCGACGTTCCGCGTCCGGCGGGTGGAAGACCTCCTTCAGTGGACACTCGGATGGGGTGCAGCGGTGCGTGTGCTGGAACCGGAATCGCTGTGCGAACGGGCGCGCGAGGAAATCAAAAAAATGCTTGAACGCTACTGACAAACCGTTGTCAGTAGCGTTTTTGTATGATGGGTTCAGCTTAAGCAAAAAGGAGATGGGTTCAGCAATGGATACGAAAGAAACGTTGCGTAAATTCGAGGAGACGGTCAGTGGTTATATTCGAGAATTGGATGGCTCAAGTCTTGAGCAGCTGCTTTGGAAGCCGGCGGAGGATGAATGGTCGCTTGGTCAGATGTACATGCATTTGATCCGTTCTGCGCAGTTTATGCAGTTGAGGAACGCCGCATTGTGCCTGGAACCGGGCGGCAGCACGGAAGTCTCACAGGCGGGAAAGACGAAGCCGGGGGAGGATTTGTTCAAGACCGGGAGCTTCCCGCCGGATCGAATCCGAGTTGCCCCGTCCCCGCAATACACACCGCCGCAACCGGAAAGCAAGGAACAACTTGTCGGAGGGCTGCGGGATACGTTACGCCGGATGGTCGAGATCGAACCGGCGATTGCATCCGAGTTTGATCCGGATACCCAAGCTCAATTAGAACCGGGTAAGGAGATCGTAAAAAATACGGTCCTCCATCCGCGGCTCGGCGGATTGAACGCGTTGGAATGGTTCCAATTGATCGAGATGCATTATCGCCATCATTTGCTCCAGAAGATGCGTCTGCACGACGCTTGGAGGGAAGCGCATGAGTGAGCCTGGAAAGCCGTCCTACTGGATAGGCGTTGTCTCGGCATCGCATGTGCAGCGGGGGGTTAGCGGCGGCTTCGCCCAGATGTGTCACGGTAAATCTGCGCCGTTACGCAGGATGCAACCGGGGGATTGGCTTGTGTACTATTCTCCTCGAATGGAGATGGGAGACGGTGAGCCATTGCAGGCTTTCACCGCCATTGGCCGGGTTATGGACGACCGTGTGTACGAATATGCGATGTCCGCGACGTTTGTACCTTACCGCCGGAACATCGAATATTTTCCCTGCCGGGAGGCGAGAATCGAAGGCTTGCTTGACCGGCTGTCCTTCACCCGCGGCAAACGGAATTGGGGCTACCCGTTCCGTACCGGCCATTTCGAGATAAACCGTGAAGATTTCCTGACTATCACGGAAGCAATGCATGCGGCCATCCAATAAAGGATGGCCTTTTAACTTGCCGTTACAGACAGCGCGGATGGCATTTTTCGCCGATAGCCCCGTTAAGCTGAACCGTAACCAACGTTTACTTTTGGGACAGTCTCTTTTGTGTTGGAGATGGTCATTTTTCCAAAACCCATTTGCCATTTTGTTTGTCGAGATAAATAGTTGTGATTGATCTCGTTTCGATGTCCTCGTTTTCTTCGTCGCCTGGCGGCCCTTCGCTTTTTAATTATGAGACTTTTATCACTGATTAAATAATCACATCGCGAGTATTATGTAAAAAATCAAACCAGCAACGCCGCTTCATTAACTTCATAATTAGCATGCTATGATTGCTATGGATCACACTATAGCAGGAGCAGCTTCTGGAGAGACCGTGGGAATCCACGGCGCCGAAGGGTTCATAATCTCAGGCAAAAGGACAGAAGAGTACTTAATAATGATTTGTAACGCTGATTGAGTGATCAGCGCTGCAAGTATTATTCAATATTCTTTTGAACTGTGAGATTGGATGTCCTCCAATCTCTTTTTTTATTTGGTTTTAATGCATGGCATTCATAAGGGGGAAATTACTATGGCACAACCAGAATTAAAAAGGGAGCTGGCGAATCGGCATGTTCAACTCATCGCCATCGGTGGCACCATTGGTACCGGATTATTTTTAGGTTCAGGCAAAGCGATCCAACAGGCAGGTCCATCCATCATGATTACGTATTTAATCGTGGGTATCGCCGTATTTTTCGTGATGAGAGCGTTGGGCGAACTCCTGTTGTCGAAGGCAGGTTATCAATCGTTTACGGATATTGCAGAAGATTATCTTGGACCTCGGGCTGCATTCGTAACCGGTTGGACCTATTGGTTTTGTTGGGTCATGACGGCTATGGCTGATGTTATTGCTGTTGGCGTATATGTAAACTATTGGTTCGATATCCCACAATGGGTACCATCCATCATCTGCCTAATTATTTTATTAGGGCTCAATCTATTAACGGTAAAGAATTTCGGAGAACTGGAATTTTGGTTCGCTTTAATCAAAGTCGTCACGATTCTCGCCTTAATCGGCATTGGGATCATTTTGCTGATCATAGGATTTAAGACGGATGCAGGATCGGTGACAATACGAAACCTTTGGGAGCATGGGGGAGTATTTCCAAACGGCATTTCGGGGTTTTTATTTTCTTTTCAAATGGTTGTATTCGCTTATGTCGGTGTGGAATTGGTGGGTGTATCGGCAGCAGAAACATCCAATCCGGAAAAAAATATTCCATCGGCTATCAACAAAATTCCTCTACGCATTCTATTTTTCTATGTTGGCGCGCTTTTTGTCTTGCTGTGCATTAATCCATGGACTCAGCTCAATCCGTCGGAAAGTCCCTTTGTCAAAACCTTTACCTTAGTAGGGATTCCGATTGCCGCAGGGATTATTAATTTCGTCGTCTTGACTTCAGCCGCTTCCGCTTGCAACAGCGGGATGTTTTCAACAAGCCGGATTCTTTATAATTTAAGTAAGAACCGACAGGCGACCGCTTATTTTGGAAAATTGAATAAAAACCATGTGCCCGGAAACTCGCTTTTCATTTCTACGCTGGTCATATCCGTTGGGGCCCTTTTGAGTAAACTCATTCCGGGGCAGGCTTTTGGAATCGTGACAACCATAAGTGCCATTTGTTTTATTTGGGTTTGGGGCGTCGTCCTCGTATGCCATATAAAATATAAGAAAACCCAGCCAGAATTACAGGCAAAATCGAAATTCAAAGCTCCCTTCACGCCAGCGATAAATTATGCAGTCTTGACGTTGTTTATCGGGATTCTCATCATCATGCTGTTCGCTAAAGAAACTCGTCCGGCTTTATTGTTTACCCCTCTATGGTTTGTTCTATTATTCGTACTGTATTCGAGAGGGAGCAAAAAGGAAAGAAGCAGCCATGATATGAGTATGAGCAATACATGAGATTTGGAAAAGGCACCCGAAAGGGTGCCTTTGATTTTTTACGTTGTACGTTGGTTTCTTCCATATAAGAGATGATGTAAAGGCAAACAGATCACTAATAGAATAGATAGAATGATATACAGCCCGCTGTACCCTAGGGAAGGAACAAATAGACCTTGCAGGAACGGCCCGATCCCTAAACCGATATCGGTAAGAATGAAGAAGGTGGAGGTAGCCAGTCCAATACGATGAGCGGGTGCGACTTTGATCGCAACTGCTTGAGAACTGGACATATAGGTTCCATAACCGAACCCGATAAGCGCCCCGGCAAGTAACAGAATGCCACTGACGTGGGATTGGCTGAGAACGATCATTCCCAAAACAAAGGAAACGATGGCGGGGTACATGACAAAGTTCGATCCTTTTGAGTCGAACCAGCGACCTGTGAAGGGTCTTGTTACTACAATAGCTACGGCATAGACGACAAAAAAGAAGCTTGCTGCTTCAGTAACATGGTTTTCCTTAGCATAAAACGTCAAAAAGGAGATAATACCCGAGTAACAAAAGGCCGTTACTGCTGCTACAAGTGTAATGGGCACGGATTTGGATTCAATAAAATTGGACAACTTAAAGCCCTTCATTTCTGCTGTTTGTTCTTGCGTTAGCGTAATTTCTTGAATTCTTAACAAAAGGGCTATAACCAAACTGATGGCTGCACATCCTAAACAAAAAACATAAATGAGTTTAAAACTAAAATGCTCAAGGATGAATAAGCCGATAAAGGGACCAATGGCGGTTGCTAATGTCATGCTCAAGGCAAAATAACCGATTCCTTCTCCCTTTCTGGAGTGAGGGATAACGTGAGCGATAATGGTCCCCGTTGCCGTTCCCGCCACACCAAATGCAAAGCCATGGAGCAGACGGTTAGCAATGAGCATCATGTAACTGTTTACTTCAAAATAGAGCGCCGATGAAATCACGACCAATACGAGACCCGCAATCAGCAGCTTTTTGCGTCCAATGCGCTCCATGAATTTTCCGCCGAATAAACGACCCACTAATGCGCCAATGACAAAGATACTTGAAGCTAACCCTGCATGACTTTCGGACGATTGGAACTCATTAACGGCAAATTCAGAGATCGTGACCATTAACAAATAAAAGGTTAACATCTGAAAAAAATTAGTAGCTGTAACGCCTATAAAGTCCTTCGTCCATAGTTGCTCTTTATTCATGTATGTTACTTTCCTCTTTTCTTCTCCTCGATAGCACGTATCTTCGATCACTTGATTGACCTTCTTGACCACGAGAGTATTTTTTTTGGTAAGGATACATTAAGTGTACTCGAAGGATTTATATATGATAAATACGGATTTGTGATACCATATATTACGGCCATCTATATATAATCGAAGGAGAACTTGAATGGACATTCGCCATATCCAATACTTTTTAGAGGTTATCAAAAAGGGGAGTTTCTCTAAAGCCGCCGAAGATCTCCATATTTCTCAACCGACAATAAGCAAATTGATTAAAGATTTCGAGACGGAACTTGGTATAACCTTGCTCAAACGCACAACGAGAAAGTTTGAATTAACCGATGCCGGTAAAGTGGTTTATCAGCAAGGGCAAGTTCTCATTCAATCCTTTCAAAATATGTTCAGCGAGCTTGAGGATTTGAAGAAGGCTCATCAGGGGGATCTTCAAATCGGAATTTATCCGATGATCAGCAAACAGTTTTTTACTCGGATCAATTCTGCATTTCAGGTGGAATATCCGGGAATTACTGTTCGTTTCAAAGAGGATGGCGCACCCAATTTGAAAAAGGCGCTGATCGAAGGTCAAATTGATATGGCGCTTTTACCCTTTCCGCTTGAAAAAGACCTGTTTGATTACTTTCCCTTCTTCAGTGCAAATTTATTACTCGTGGTTCATCCGAGCCATGAATTTGCAAAGAAAGATCAAGTTTTATGGAGCGATCTGGAGAACGAGTCCTTTATTGTCGCCCATCAAGGCTTTGCCCTACATGACATCATTATGGAGCAGTGCAAAAAGTGCGGCTTCGCACCCAATATTATTGGCGAGGCCACGCAGTGGAGCTTCATGCTGGAACTGGTCGCGAACAACTTCGGCATCACCATCCTGCCTCAGAGTGAATTAAACGAATTGGCAGAGGATGCTTCCCATATGGGTCTGAAAGTCGTCTCTCTCGAGCCGGCCTTCGAATGGAAATTCGCCTTATGCTGGTTAAAGGGCGGGTACCTCTCCTACGCGGCAAAGGAGTGGATTAAGTTCACAAACTCGGAAGGAGCGGAGAAACCGATTGTTCTGGAAAAGCATCAACGGTCAACTTTGCAATCGGAAGAATAATCAGGTTTTGCAATGAGTTTGGCCTGATTATGCCTCAACTCATAACCCGTATTCCTGCAGCTTCCGGAACAAGGTGGCTCGCCCGATCCCCAAGAGCTCGGAAGCTTTATCCTTCGCTTCACCCCGTTCTTTTACAACGATAACGGCTCTTCGAATCGCCTCCTTCTCCAATGACCGCAAGTTTAGATCCCCACCCGAGAGATGATCCAAAGAATGATAGTCGATGTCCCTCAAATAAGCAGGCATGCTTGCTTTCGTTAGTTCTTGATTGGTTTCAATGTTCACTGCATATTCGATCACGTTGGATAATTCCCGAATGTTGCCTGGCCAATGGTACGAGACCAGCGTTTTTTGAAAACCGTCGTCCATGGAGCGGAAAGATTTGCGGTTGGAGCGGGCGTGTTTGTCCAAAAAGTACCTAGCCAAGGGCAAGATGTCTTCCCGCCTGTCTTTAAGGGAGGGCACAAATAAGGGGATAACGTTGAGTTTATAGTAGAGATCCTGCCGGAAAGAGCCTTTGGCTACGAGATCCTCGAGGTTCTTGTCCGTAGCGGCAATGAGGCGCAATTCCAGCGGAATTGGCTTTGCGGAATCCTCTCGCCGTATGGCTCGTTCTTCCAATACCTTCAACAGCGTTAACTGCACAGATAAGGGCATCTCGGCAATATCATCGAGAAACAACGTTCCCCCACCGGCTCGCTCCAGTGCACCGTGAGTAGCGCGGTTGGTTCCTTTTGCAGGCTCTCCAAATAGCTGGCGTTGAAGCATATCTTCTGACAGAACGGCACAGTTTAGGGTAATAAACGGCTTGTCCCGCCTCTCGCTGAAATGATGGATGCTTTGTGCAAAAAATTGTTTACCCGTGCCGCTTTCTCCATGGATTAATATCGGGGAGCGGCTATTGGCCGTCTTACGCATCAATTCCTTTAGACTGACAATCGCCTCATTTTTTCCGATAATTTCTTCAAATCCATGGGAGGGACCCTCGGTGATTTGCAATGCGGCAGTGGCAATTTGCTCGGGGTCCTGAAGGACGATAACCGTATTCCATTCTTGCTTCCCGGCGTCCAGATGATGAAAGTTGACGTATAGCTGGCGGTATCCGTTCTTCGTCAGGAAAAACATAGTTTGCCCCACCGATTCCCCTGGATCTGGATTTTTCGTTCCGAAGCTCTTGAGGAACTGCGCGATCAGATCGGGGTCAGGGTAAGCTTCCTCACCGAGATAGAGCAGCTTTCTCGCGGCAGGATTTATAAAGTCACAGCGGCCTTCGCGGTCGATCATCACGATTCCGTGGTCGAGGTAATGGACAAGCGTCGATATTTTCTGCTTAATCAGGAGTTGTTCTTGGTAGTATTGGTACTCAATCATCTTAGATGCGATGAGCTCGGCCATTTTTTGAAGGAAAGACAAATTTGCCTGCAAATCCCCAAACAACCGCTCTTTCTGTTCTGATTGTAGGGCGATTAACCCGATCACGCCGATGGCAGTATCTTCAACTTTAATTGGACAACACACTTCCCCTAGCTCCGGACATTTACCGAAATGCAGGCAAGGCCGGCACAGCTCATTTTGCCCTGGATTTTCTATGATGACAGGTTCCCCCGTATCCATACAGCGTCGATAGACATAATCCTCGTCTCGCATTTCCTGCCAAACGTTTGATTTAATGGCCCCCGTACCCGCCACTCTAAACAATTGCCGGTCAGCTACTTCAACTTCAATCTTTAGAGCGGAGGCGATTGCAACCACTACCTGCTGAATGGAGTTTTGAATGAATTTTAGTTGCATGCGATCGTCCTCTCTTACTCTTTTCGTGTAATAGAATATAACATGTTGAATGATTCGACACAAGGGAAGTGAAGGGTTCGGAGTATCGCCGAAGTCTCAAATAGATACCGGATATCATAAGGATACCTTTTTAGAATCCTTTAGTATCAAGGGATAACAGCATATATTGGATGGGGCGGATATCATATTAATACTTGTCTCGATGAAATTCGAGGCGTATATTAAATGTCATATTATTTGACGTAAACAAAACGGCAGACATCAAAAATGGATCATTTACAACATGGGACAAGGAGTACCGCATATGAGCCATTCTCTAAAAACGGTTGTTAACCCCAGGGTTAAAAAAGACTCGAAAACGCGAATTACTGAGCTTTTCGGCGACGAGGAGATCGGGAAGGCTGTTCGTTTCCATCGGAGTTTCCCGCAGTACAAGCCGACTCCCTTGGTCTCTTTGAATCATCTGGCGGAGCGCTTACAAATAAAGGGCATCTATGTGAAGGATGAGTCCTTCCGGTTCGGATTAGGATCTTTCAAAGTGCTTGGAGGGTCTTACGCGATCGGTCGCCTTATCGCAGAGAAGGCGGCGGTTGATCCGGGCAGCATGACGTTCGAAGGGTTGAAGTCGGATGCGATCCGGGAGAAGTCAGGAGATATGGTCTTCGTGACAGCGACTGATGGTAACCACGGAAGAGGCGTAGCTTGGACCGCATCACAGCTTGGCCATCGGTCGGTCGTCTATATGCCGAAGGGCTCTTCGCCAATAAGATTACAGCATATTCGGGATGCTGGAGCGGAAGCATCCATTACGGATTGGAATTACGACGATAGCGTGAGAATAGCGGCTTCGGAGGCAGAGAAGCACGGTTGGGAAGTGATCCAAGATACGTCGTGGAAGGGTTACGTGGAAGTGCCGCTCCATATTATGCAAGGTTACGCGACGATGGCACAAGAAGCGTTAAGCCAATTGAAGGAAAACGAAGCTGCCGGTCCGACTCATGTGTTCGTGCAAGCGGGAGTCGGTGCGTTTGCAGGAGCTGTAGTGGGTTATCTGAACGCGAAGATGGAGAAGTCCCCGAAAGTCATTGTTGTCGAGCCGAACAAGGCGGATTGTTTGTACCGTACTTGTAAAGCGGATGATGGGCAGCTTCATCGAGTGGAAGGGGACATGGATACCATCATGGCCGGACTGGCCTGCGGAGAGCCGAACCCCCTCGGGTGGGAGGTGCTCCGTGAATATGCGGATGTTTTCGCATCCGTGCCGGACAGTGTGGCCGCATTGGGAATGAGGGTGCTTGGCAATCCGCTCCAAGGTGATCAAAGAGTCATCTCCGGTGAATCAGGTGCGGTGACGGCGGGACTGCTGAGCATGGTTATGGAAGACGAAAACTACGCCCAGATTCGAGAAGAGATCGGGCTTGATGCGGATTCAGTCGTCCTTCTTTTTAATACGGAAGGAGATACCGATCCCGATATGTACCGCAAGGTTGTCTGGAACGGGAATTGCAAAGTGCCGGAGTTCGATTAAAGGGAGGAGCAACCATGATGAGCACAGAGCTAATTCTGCAGGCAGCGGAACGGTATCGCGAAGACATGTTCCAATTTCTGAGGGACATCGTCGCAATTCCGAGTGAAAGCGGCCGTGAAAGACAAGTCATTCAACGGATCAAAGAAGAGATGGAGAGGGTCGGATTCGATCGTGTTGAAATCGACCCACTGGGTAACTTGCTAGGTTATATAGGGCATGGCTCGACGTTAATTGCAATGGATGCTCACATTGATACCGTTGGGGTCGGCGATCTCAATAATTGGGATTTTGACCCATACGAGGGCTGTGAGGATGATGAGATTATTGGAGGAAGGGGGACTAGCGACCAGAAAGGCGGCATGGCCTCCATGGTCTACGCTGGGAAAATCATTAAAGAGCTTGGTCTGGAAGGCGATTATACATTACTTGTTACCGGTACCGTGCAGGAAGAAGATTGTGACGGTTTGTGCTGGGAATATATCATCCAGGAAGAAAAGATTAAGCCGGCGTTTGTCGTTTCCACGGAGCCGACATCATGCCGAATCTACCGTGGCCATCGCGGCCGGATGGAGATCAAAGTAAGCACGGCCGGTATTAGTAGTCATGGCTCGGCTCCTGAGCGGGGGACTAACGCGATCTATAAAATGGCACCGATTGTTGCCGAGCTGCAGCAATTGAACGAGCGACTGGCCGATCATCCTTTCCTTGGCAAAGGAACATTAACGGTCTCCGAGATCGCATCGACCTCCCCCTCGAGATGTGCCGTTGCAGATGGCAGCACAATATCAATCGACCGACGGCTGACGATCGGCGAGTCGTGGGAAGGGGCACTGGAGGAAATTAGACAGCTGCCTTCTGTCGCCGCTGCTGGAGCAACCGTGGAAATGTATGACTACATCAAGCCTTCCTATACCGGATTGCTGTATCCGAAATATTGCTATTTCCCGGCTTGGCTGCTGGAGGAGGACCATGAGGTTTGTCGCACGTTGGAACAAACGTATGTCTCATTGTTCAAGGAATCCCCCATTGTTGACAAGTGGACCTTCTCGACCAACGGAGTAGCGATTATGGGACTTCACGGCATTCCTTGTATCGGCTTCGGACCGGGTAAAGAAAGTGAAGCCCATGCTCCAAATGAGAAAACATGGAAGAGTGACTTGATTCGTTGTGCCGCCATGTATGCCGCCATTCCTGGTTCCTATATGCATAGTCTTCATAAAACCCAACCTCATTCATAAGGAGAGTCGATTCGTATGAAAAAGAAATCCTTGTCCATTGCTACCATCGCTTTATCTATTGTCACAGCATTCTCATTGACCGCTTGTTCCAGTAATAGTGACAGCAATAGCAAAAGCACCGTCGCTGCTTCCGAGGCTAGTCCAACATCTGTAGCTTCATCGCCTGTCTCTGGGAAGAAATACATCATTGCGACGGACGCGACCTACGCACCTTTCGAATTCAAGCAGGGCAATGAGTACGTGGGCATTGACATCGACTTGCTAGCGGCAATCGCCAAGCTTGAGGGCTTTACTTATGATCTGAAGCCTATGGATTTCAAGGGCATCATTCCTGCGCTTACGTCGAATCAGATCGATGCCTCGATTGCGGGCATGACCATTACGGAAGAACGGAAGAAGACCCTTGACTTCTCCGAAGGATATTTTGAGTCGGGAACTTCGGCTATCGTTCACAAGGATAATACGAGTATCCAGTCTACAGACGATTTTAAGGGGAAGACGTTCGCCGTCAAGAAAGGTACGGTAGGGGCGAAGTATGCGGAAGAGCACAAAGAGGAGTTCGGTGCAAAGATCGAATATTTCGACGATACGCCAACCTCTTTTCAGGAAGTAGAGAACAAAAATGCGGATATTTCATTCGAGGATTATCCGGTTATTGCATACATGCTGTCGGTTAACAAGGATGCTAAGCTGAGAATTGCGGTTCCGAAGCTGGCTGTTGAGTATTACGGCTTCGCCGTTAACAAAGGCAAAAACCAGGAGTTGCTCGCTGCCTTTAACGATGGCTTGAAGAAGCTGCAACAAAGCGGAGAATACGAGAAGATCACCGCGAAATACTTGGGCGAGACCAAATAAAGAACGAGCAACTTTTGGCAAGGAGGGTTGAAGCATGTGGGATTTATTCGTCAGTAGTTTTCCAAGCTTGATGGACGGCATGCTCATGACCCTGAGAATCACGGTAGTGGCCCTTTTGGCTGCTTCCGTGATTGGCCTTATCATCGGTTTGATGAATATTAGTCATTTCAAAGTTCTGAAAGCGGTGGCGATTGCATACATCGACCTCATTCGGGGCACACCGTTGATCGTACAAGCTTTTTTTATTTATTTCGGTTTGCCGAGCGTCTTGGATTTCCGTATTTCTGCACTTACCGCGGGTACAATTGCGCTCAGTCTAAATGCAGGAGCATATATGGCTGAGATTTTCAGGGCGGGCATCCAATCGGTAGATAATGGACAAATGGAAGCCGCACGCAGTTTAGGGCTGCCCTATCAAAAGGCGATGCTTAAAGTTATTTTGCCGCAAGCGGTTCAACGGATGATTCCCGCTATTTTGAATCAATTTGTCATTTCCCTTAAAGACACATCGATACTGTCCGCTATAGGCATACATGAACTGACGCAAAGCGGCGAAATCATCATCGCAAGCAATTACAAGTCATTTGAAATATGGGGTATGGTCGGGCTGATGTATCTTGTCATTATTACGTTGTTGTCGTACCTATCCCGTAGAATCGAGAGGTATTACCGCCTATGATACAAGTGACAAATCTATCGAAAAGCTTTGGTAAAACGAAAGTGCTGAAGGAGATCACACTAAACATACACAAGAGCGAGGTCGTGTGCATCATCGGGCCTTCGGGTTCCGGCAAGAGCACGCTGCTGCGTTGTATGAACAGGCTGGAGAACCCGTCAGGCGGCGACGTCATTGTGAATGGTCATAGCTTAATGGATCGAAAAATCGATATTAATAAGCTGCGGGAGAACATTGGAATGGTGTTCCAATCCTTTCATCTTTTCCCGCATATGACGGCGCTGGAAAATGTCATGCTTGTCCCCGTCCAATTGAAGAAGGCGATAAAGTCCCAAGCCAGGGAGAATGCGCTTCGTCTGCTCAAGAAGGTCGGGCTGAAAGAAAAGGCGGACGAATACCCAGACCGTCTGTCCGGAGGTCAAAAGCAGCGGGTGGCTATAGCCCGGGCGTTAGCGATGAATCCGGATATCCTGCTCTTCGATGAGCCGACATCTGCACTCGATCCCGAAATGGTAGGCGAGGTATTGCAGGTAATGAAGGAGCTTGCGCATGAAGGGATGACGATGGTCATCGTTACTCATGAAATGGGTTTCGCCCGGGAAGTTGGGGATCGCGTTATTTTTATGGATGAAGGAACCGTTGTGGAGGAGAATACCCCTGAAGAGTTATTTTCAAATCCGCGTAACGTGAGAGTCCAAGATTTTCTCAGGAAAGTGCTGTAGGTGTAAGACTAGCGTAAAATAATGCTCATTTAAACAATACCCCCATCCGCTATTGCAGCGAATGGGGGTAGCTTCAATAAAGAGGTTGCTTATTTTTTGGCGTGCGTTTCGATCCTTCTGGCGACCCGTTCCCCCAGTTCGGCAGATGCCTGGTACAGGTAGCTAAGTACGATGCTTTGCGTATTGGGGGATATGCCAGCAAGATCGACGGCCAGGTTATCTACCAAGTGTTCTTGCTGAAGTGGTGCAAGAGCACGATAATACTGACCGGCTTGCGTGAAGTCGTCTTGCTTAGGCAAGTCGGACCGCGTGAGGCGTCCTTCCACGAATCTCCCGTTGCCGCTGGTCACAAGAGAATGAGGCGTCCAGTTCATCTGATGATTGATCGGAATTTTGCGAAAATCCGGACCAAGCCGCCGCCGCTCCGAATCCCAGTAAATATTAGCGCGCCCCTGCAGCATCTTATCGTCCGACAACTCTGCGCCTTCCAGTAAGTTGGAAGGGGAAAAAGCCAACTTCTCTACTTGCTCCATATAATTTTCCGGATTACGGTTTAAGACTAATTTCCCCACTGGGAGAAAGGGATATTGCCGTTCATCCCAAATCTTTGTGTCGTCTAACGGATCATAAGGGAGAGAGGACTCGTCTTTGGGGTTCATCAGTTGCACGTAAAGCCCGTATTCAACCGTTTTGCCTGCATTCAGGGTATCGAATAAGTCCTTGCCGGCATAATCCGGATTCTCGCAAGCGAGTCGGGCCGATTCGTTACGGTCAATATACTGAACTCCCGCAAGAGGCAGCCAATGATATTTTACGTAAGTACGAACGCTTTGGGCATTTTTCCAGACGTACGTATTGACGCTGTGGCCCGGGATATGGCGAAGACTCTTGACCGTGCCCGCATCGGAGTAGAGCCAGACGAAAAAGCTTGTGGATTCCGGTGCTCGGGCGACGAAGCTCCAAAATCGTTCTGGATCGACGAGGTTGTTGACGGGAGAAGGCAAGAAAGCTTTTATGGATTCTGGGAAACGGATGGGATCCCGTACGGAAAACACGGGGATATGGTTACACAGCAGATCGAATACGCCATGATCGGTGTAGAACTTGGTGGCGAATCCGCGTACGTTTCGGGAAGTGTCCGGCGTGCCTTTGTTGCCGGCAGCCAAGGAGAATCTTACTGCGACGGGAACCTGCTGACCGGGATTTTGCAAGAAACAAAGCTGCGTATAAGCTGACATGGCATGCGTGGTTTGAAAGTAGCCAAAGGCGCCATTGCCCTTGACGTGCACGGGCCTTTCCAACAATTTCGTATGGATGAAAGTCTCTAGCGTTTCGTGCAGAATGTTATCCTGTTCCAAAACGGGGCCACGTTCGCCCACCGTCTGCGAATGAAGAGCAGCCGAAGTATCTCCTGACCATTTGTCAGGGCGATTTCCATTGTTCTCGCTCATCTTTCTACCTCCATGCTGATCTGCGAATTGCTGGGATATAGTAAAAGGTATGAGGAGCTTTTATGAGAATATGACAGTGCGCTTTGCGGTACAAAAAGGGAACGAAAGACCGTTCTATCGTTACAAGTTGGCATCGTGCCGACAATTTGCTATCATAATAGTGAACGGAGGTTCATTTATGCAAGTGCTAAAAGATGAAGTAAAAGCAGCTATCTTAGCTGCCGCGTGCAATGAGTTTTTGGAGAAGGGCTACAACAACGCATCCATGCGTGACATTGCCAGGCATGCGAGTGTATCAACGGGTAATCTGTACCGCTATTATTCCAATAAAGAAGAGTTGTTCTATGCTATTACAACACCCGTTTATAATCGTTTGCTTGCTTTGAGCGAGCATCAATCAGGTAAGCTTCATGGGGGTACTCAACTGACATTGGAGCAAATGATCATACAAATTGGCCACGTAATGAGTAGATTGCTTCGTGAAAATCGGAAGGATCTGTTGATTCTGCTCGATGGAAGTGCAGGAACAAAGTATGCAGATGCAAAAAATCAGATTGTCACCGTTTTTGCCGGGCATGTACAGGAACATCTTGAGGCGATGGGGCACGTTACGGAATATCAATCGCAGTCAATCGGGCACGTGACTAAGTTGGCTGCGAGACCGCTGGCTGTCAGCTTTTTGGAAGGATTGTTTGAGATTATGCGTCTTTATGAGGACGAACAGCTTATTAACACATGTACGATGCAGTACGTTGACATGCTGTTTCAGGGGTTCGGAAAGTTGGTTTAGTAAACATTTTTTTTAGATCAAAAATGAACGGCTGTTTATTTTTATAAAAAAGGAGAAATCCAATGGAAACCTTCACCCAAACTCGTTATGGCTTAATGGAATATCGAATTGCCGAGCCTGAAAATAGCCCGGCAGAACGGACCTTGTTGATTATCAATGGAGGGCATACGCATTGTAACTCTCCACTTCCCGATGAGCCCTATCTGCTGGATGCGGGTTTTCGGCTGATTGTCCCTTCACGTCCCGGTTATCAAGGAACCCCATCCACAACTGGTAGAACGGCTGAAGGGGCAGCTGATGCACTCGCCGCATTAATGGACAAGCTTCAGATCCATCAGATTGATGTCATAGCATTATCTGCTGGCGGGCCTACGGGACTTCAGCTTGCAAGTAGATACCCCCAGCTTGTTCGGAGCCTTGTTCTACAGTGCGCTGTAACATGCGAATGGCCGGACGCCAAGCAGAAACGTATAGCTTCGCTGTTATTTAGACCCGGTATAGAGCGGCTATTTTGGGCGTTTTTCCGAGGGGTGCTGAATGCAGCCCCCCGGTTTACACTCTCGAAGTTAATGGAGAGCTTGACTACCTTGGATGCCAAAGCAATCATAAAAGATTTGGATGATGAGCAACTTCTTAGCATGAAGCAGTTTGTTGAAACACAACGTTCCGGTTCAGGATTCATGAACGATATCCATCACAAAAGTGGGGATCTTTCAAGTATTCAGGCGCGGACACTGATTGTTTTCAGCAAGTATGACGGTACTATCCCATACCATCATGTTGAATACGCGATGAGTCGAATCCCTCATGCTGAGTTGTGTCTAACGG
The DNA here is from genome assembly GCF_000455485.1 of Gorillibacterium massiliense. Taxonomy (GTDB): domain Bacteria; phylum Bacillota; class Bacilli; order Paenibacillales; family NBRC-103111; genus Gorillibacterium; species Gorillibacterium massiliense. Next base: position 214,709 of record NZ_CBQR020000102.1, on the reverse strand, counting down.
AAGCAGAAAGCCATCTTATGTGGTTCAGCCCGCACTATCGTGTGGTACGCAGCAATATGCTGGATTTTTTACAGAAAATATAACAATGGTAGTCATCTCCAACTGAAACGAAAGTTTAAGCATCTTCCCCATGAACATCTCCCCGTGCTTTTCAAAGCAAAATGCAGTCGATTTCTGGTACAATAGGAAGATTTCATATATACGTTCATTGGATGGACTGCGGTAGGTTGCCGCTTAGCAACCGGCTACAGTCCTTTTTGAATTTCTCTGAAAATGATAAGAAAACTACCTAACGCATATTTCGTTTTGAAAGACCATGGTTATTTCTTGTTTTGGTTCCACATACCTATTAACCAAATTGTATCATAATCTGATTTTTCGCATGCCGGCATGGGGAACCGCCTGTTTTCCATCCGTCAAAAGGCGGTCTTTCTTGAAAAAGTGAACAAAAACGGTCGGTCATTTTGTTTTGAAAATGGATCTTTATTATTTACTTCTTGACAATGTATACTCCAAATCCTAGAATGAAAGCGATAACAAGTTATTACAAATGGTAGGTTTTGTTTTGTTGAATGGTGATTTTTTAGCCATTTTGTTATGTTTGTTGTTAGGGGGTGGGCGATGCAGGGAGTGAATAGAGAAAAGTGGGGTTTCTTGATTTTTACAAAAAGAGGGTCAAATAAGGAGGACTGCCTGAAATGGATATGAAAAAGGGTTTGATTCTGGTTACCGCCCTGGCATTAGTTCTAGGATCGGCGACAGCATGTTCAAAAAATAAAAGTAATACCTCCAGCAAAGACAGCAGTATCGCTCAAAGTGCAATCCCAAATAAAAACACTTCCGATCCGCAAATTAAGGCGGGGAGCTCGGTAACGGTCATTAATCCCAAGATCCCGACGCTCGATCCAACGCAATGGCAAGGACAAATTCTGGTTCAGCAAGGGACGCTGCTGGAAGGACTCTATGGTTACAATCAAAAGAATGAGATCGTTCCGAAGATCGCCACGGGATACAAAGTCTCCGATGACAAACTGACTTGGACCTTTTCGCTTAGAAAAGATGCCAAATGGTCGAACGGCGACCCAGTAACGGCGAATGACTTCTATAACTCCTATATGTATCAATTGGATCCGAAAAATGCGACCGCACAGCTTTGGCTCAGCGTTCTTAACTTTGTTAAAAACAGCTACGCTTATCACGCAGGCTCCGTCGGCAAAGACGAAGTTGGTTTGAAAGTCGTCGATGACTATACATTGGCCATTACGACCTCGTTGCCTCACGCTATTTTGGGCGATATGGTTCTTTCCGGTTCGATGCCCATTAATACCAAAAGTTTGGAAGCGCATCCAACCAATTGGTTCGAGCCGGCTAATTTCGTAAGCAACGGTCCGTACACTGTGAAATCGTTCACGCCTAACGGCGAACTCGTCATGGTGGCTAACACCAACTATGTAGGCACCAAAGATCAGCTCAATCATGGCAATGTCGAGACCATCCATATTCTTCCGGAGTCGACGGTACCTGTAGAAGTTTACATGGCCGGCAAAACGGATGTTTCTCTCGTGCAGTCCACGTCTGACTTGCAATATGTGAAGACGCATGATTTGAAAGATCAGCTTTACATGGCCCCGAACTATTCGATCCGCTACTTGGAATGGAGCAATCCGACGACAGAATCTCCGTATGACAAGAAAGAAGTACGTCAGGCTATAGCGAAGGCGATTCAGCGCTCTCCTATCGTCGATTCGGTTCTGAACGGCATGGGCGGATCCACCAATACCTTCTCTTCCCCGGGTTGGGCGACGGATAAGCTGGAAAAGGGAATTGAAGAGAATCTGAGCGATGCTAAAAAGATGTTGAAAGACGCCGGATACGAGGGTGGTAAAGGCCTGCCGAAATTAACACTCTATATTGGCATTAAGGATAAAGATCCCCAAGGTGAAAAAATCGCATTGGCCCTTGGACAGGAGCTGCAACAAAATCTGGGGATTCAATCGGAAATCAAACAGTTGAGCGAAACGGAATGGAACGCTTACCAGTACAGCGGTCCGCAAGCCGACGCACAACCTGGCTTTATCCTGGCCTCGGGCGCCACGAACTGGAGTGAACCCGGAAGCCTGGATATGGGCGCAACCCAACAGATGTATGCTATCGGAACGCTGGATGCGCCGCTGGAAGCCACGAAGAACTTTGTGGATTGGAGTAAGGATGTCTACTATAAACCGGCTATTGCCCAGTACGGGGATCCGAACGATGCGAAAGTAGGCGTGAATTGGAACGATTGGGCTGCCCTTGAAAAAGCGGCCAAAGATGATATCGCCTATATAAACGAATGGAATGCCAAGCAGCCTCAAGAATGGCAAGTCTATTTGAATCCTCCGGGAGGCACGACGCGTGAGGTGCAATGGCAGCAAATCGTCGACAGTTGGAAGAATGCCAAGACCGACGCTGATAAACACGCAGCCTTCGTAACCGCGTGGACCTTCGTTGCGCCGAATGCGCCGGGCGCTAAACTGAATCAAAACGCCCTGGACGTTCTCGTGTATTACGATAAGACGACAACCGATACCCTGCGGGATCTGAGAATGTGGAAGGACGAATTCGTGAACGCCTTGACGGTTGAGGATGCCGCACCGTTCGCCGCCAAGGTTGTCAACAGCATGCTGGATGATGCCTACAACATCCCACTGTTTTATCAAAAGCAATTCTTCTTGGTGAAGAAGGGCGTTACCGGTGTCCAATCGAACCCGTGGGCATGGGGCAACTTCTACGGATTCCAATATTTGAACGTAGAGTAAGCGCAATCGAATAACGATCATTCAGGGGCACCGATTTGGGTGCCCCCCTATGATTGGTAAAGGAGACTGGGATATGGCTGTCACCAAGTTTATTATCAAGCGCATTATTCAAATCATCATAACCTTAATCCTGGTTATGGCTGTCAGCTATATTTTGATGTATTATTCGCCGGGCGGCTTCATGCACACGACGGTCATGGCTACGGTACTGGCTCCGCTGCAAAGCCAAAATCCGATCCTTTATCAACAAGTCATGGACCAATTCCAAAGCCGGTACGGACTGAATCAGCCGCTTTGGCATCAGATTTTTAATTATGTTGGGCATGAATTAACCTTCAATTTCGGAAACTCGATGCAGAACCCATCCCTGTCCATTATGTCGCAGCTTAAGGACACCTTGCCGGTCAGCTTGAAGCTGGCTTTCGGATCCATTTTTCTTTCGGTTGTCATTGGGGTTCCTTTTGGCGTGATCGCGGCGTTGAAACGAAACACTTGGATCGATTATGCTCTGAGCTCTGTCTCTTTGGCCGGTCAGGCGATTCCATCTTTCGTTCTTGCTGTTATTATGGTTCTGCTGTTCGGCGTCGTTTTCCCAGACATTCTGCCCATTTCCGGATGGGGCTCCTGGAAGGATGCCGTGCTGCCGGTCATTTGTTTGTCCGCCGCGAACGTCGGGGTAGTGGCCCGCTATATGCGCGGAAGCTTGATTGAAACGATGAGGCAGGATTATATCCGCACGGCTAAAGCCAAGGGAGTCAAATATTGGCCGATGGTTTTGAAGCACGGAGTCAAAAACTCCCTGACAGCGATGATTACCGTTATTGGACCACAATTTGCGTTTACCGTCATGGGAACGATCTGGGTGGAACAAATATTCGGGATACCCGGACTTGGAAAAGTAATGCAGACGGCGTTCACCAGCTTTGACTACCCGCTGGCCATCACCTCTGTTTTCCTGCTGGGCTCCATGATTATGGTCATGAATTTAATGGTTGACATCATATATGCCATCATTGATCCGCGCGTCAAATTATAAACAACCTTGCGTTCCAAAGAGCATAGGAGGGGGAGCCATTGGCTAGTCCTGCAACAACAACTGCAATTCGTGCAAACGTCAGCGATAAGAAAAATAAAAATCGATCTCCGTTTCGTCAAGGCTGGAGACGTTTTAAAAACCACCGTCTTGCCGTTATCGGTCTGGTCTGGGTTGTCCTCTTTTTCATTATCGGTATCATTGGGCCGTGGGTTGCCCCACATGACTATCACATGGGCGATTTCTTGGCGATCAACCAAGCGCCGTCCTGGCATTATATCTTCGGCACGGACAATGTGGGCCACGATATGTTCAGCCAAATCTTGTTCAGTGTCCGCAGTGCGCTGATCATTGCCCTGGGAGCGACGTTGGTCAGCTTTGTAATCGGCGTTATTTTAGGCCTGTGGGCAGGCTTGCGCGGCGGCATCGCGGACGTGGTGATTATGCGCGGCGTCGATTTCATGATGACGCTGCCGGGTTTTTTATTTGCCTTGATCTTGGTTGTTATGTTAGGCCGTGGTTATTGGTCGCTGATCTTGGCCATCGGAATCCCCGGTTGGGCAGGTTATGCGAGACTCATCCGAAGTTTGGTCCTTGGCATGCGCAATGGCGAGATGGTGGAAGCAGCGACAGCTTTAGGCGCTTCTCAGATGCACATTGCGAGAAAGTACATGTTGCCGAACGTCATCGGCAGCATGGGGGTTGCCCTTGCTTTCGGGATTCCCGGCGATCTGGCGCAGATCGCGGGCTTGAGTATTTTTGGTATGGGTCTTCAACCGCCGATTCCTTCTTTCGGCAACATGATTGCCCAAGCCAGTGATAGTATTCTCGGCTTCCCGTGGTTGCTCTATTTTCCGGCGGGTATCTTTGCGATGACCTTGCTTTCTTTTCTTTTCGTAGCGGACGGTCTCCAGGAAGCGTTTAGTCCGAAGGGAGGCAATTGACATGAGCGGACCGTTGCTTGCGATCGATAATCTGCAAGTGAAATTCTCCAGAAACGAAGATGAAGTTTGTGCCGTCAATGGCGTCAGCTTTTCGATAAATGAAAATGAAACGCTAGGCATCGTAGGCGAAAGCGGCTCTGGCAAGTCCGTTACTTTGATGTCTTCGATCGGGCTGCTTCGCGAGAATGGCAAAATCACGGCGGGGACCGCCATGTTCCAGGGAAGAGATCTGTTGAAGCTGAAGCCCAAACAGTTGGAAGACATCCGCGGCCGCGATATCGGCGTTGTTTTTCAGGATCCGATGACGAGCTTGAATCCGGTGATGCGCATCGGCGATCAGATCATGGAGGCGATGCTGACGCATCATTATGTCAGCCGCAAGGAGGCTTTCGAACGGACGCTGCATTTGCTGCATGAAATGGGCATTCCGGATCCGAAGGCGCGGTTTAAGAACTACCCCCACGAATTTTCCGGGGGAATGCGCCAGCGCATTATGATTGCTATCGCCCTGGCTTGCGAGCCGCAGCTTTTGATTGCCGATGAGCCGACAACCGCTCTCGACGTCACGGTGCAAATGCAAATTTTAGCGCTTCTTCAAGAGTTGCGCAGCAAACGCGGGATGAGCGTGGTCATGGTAACCCACGACTTTGGGGTTGCGACGAATTTTTGCGATAAAATCATCGTCATGTACGGGGGCCAAATCATGGAGGTGGCCAAAACCGAGCAATTCATCCGGGAGACGGCTCACCCCTATTCCATCGGGTTAAAACGCTCGATCATCGAAGTCGGTCAGCGCGGCAAAGAGATCATGCCGATTCCAGGGGTCTCCAAATCGCTCACGGAGATACCAACAAGCTGTTCCTTTGCGCCCCGTTGTTCATTCGCGACCGAGCGTTGTCTCCGTGAATTGCCCAAGCTTCGCGCATTTGGCGGAGATCATCAAATCGCCTGCCATCATGCCGAGGAGGTCGTTTCCCTTGCCAAATAACGTATTGCTGGAAGTTGAAAATATATCGAAGATTTTTCGCGTTCAAGGTAAAAAGCTGCATGCCATCGAGAACGTTTCCTTTACCTTGGAGGCGGGAAAAACGCTGGGTCTTGTGGGTGAAAGCGGTTCGGGAAAGTCGACGTTAGGACGCTTGGTTTTGCGTTTGCTGGATTCAGATAAGGGCAAGATTACGTTTGACGGGACGAATATCTCCAAGGTTAGGAAAAAAGCTCTGCGTCCTCTGCGCAGAGATATGCAAATCATTTTCCAGGACCCCAGCGCGAGTTTGAACCCCAGAATGACAGTGGGGGATGCCATTGAGGATGCCATGGCGATCCACAAGATCGGCACAAAAGCAAGCCGGCAAGAACGGGTAAGCGAATTGCTGAAACGCGTAGGACTGCCGGATGAAGTCAAATATGCCTATCCCCATGAATTGTCCGGCGGGCAATTGCAGCGGGTAGGAATCGCCAGAGCTTTATCGCTAAACCCGAAGCTGATTATTTGCGATGAACCGGTTTCTGCTTTGGACGTATCGATTCAGGTGCAAATTATTCAACTGCTGCTCGATCTGCAGAAGGAGTTTAACCTGACGTATATTTTTATTTCGCACAACTTAGCGGTGGTCGAATATTTGAGCGATGAAATCGCCGTTCTTTATTTGGGCGAAGTGGTGGAACAAGCTCCGGCGGATGAATTGTTCCATAAACCGATGCATCCGTACACGCAGGTATTGCTCCAATCGATTTTAAAGGTTCCGGATCGTATGGAGAATAAGCAGGAGTTATTATTCATTCAAGGCGAGGTGCCATCGCCGCTTAATCCTCCAAACGGGTGCACTTTCCATCCGCGCTGCGCTTATGCAACGGATGAATGCAAATCGGTGAAACCGGGACGGAAGGAAGTATCGGAAAGCCATTTTGCGGCTTGCCATTTGGTTAAGTAGCAAGGCTAAACGGCACGGAGAGAGGGTGGGGATTTGTTCATTAAAGGGATGACTTACGGCTGGAACACCACTCGCGGCACGTACCGCCAGCCTTACGCGCTGGATTCGCTGCAAAAGTTGAAGGATACGGGCAGCGAGTGGATCGCCCTGGCCTTTTATACGCTTCAACCAAATGTTAATTCCACTGTGATTTCATTTGATTACGGCGTTACGATGACCGACCGCGATATCGAACATGCGGTGAGACAAGCTCATGAGCTGGGACTGAAGGTGTGTTTGAAGCCTGTGGTCAATTCGGCTGACGGTATCTGGCGGGCGCATATCGGGTTCCCGAAGGATGCAATGGCCGAGCCGTATTGGTCCGCTTGGTTCCACTCATACGAGAACTTCTTGTGCCACTATGCCGAATTGGCAGAGGAACTGGGCTGCGAAATGTTTTGCATCGGCTGCGAGATGATCTCCACGGAAAAGAAGACCGAGCACTGGCTCGAACTGATCGAGCGAGTCCGGAAGTTATATAGCGGTCCGCTTACGTATAACGCGAATCACGGTTCGGAAGAGAACATAGCCTGGTTCGATCAAGTGGACGTCATCGGTATCAGCGCCTATTATCAGGTAGCCAATCAGCCCGGCGACAGTGAGGAAGTGATGATCCATAATTGGCTGCCTGTCAGGGAAAAGCTAGCGCGGCTGCACGCCCGATTCGGCAAGCCGATTGTATTCATGGAGATTGGCTGCCGAAGCGCATTGGGCTGCGCGATGATGCCCTATGATTTCACGCATACGGAATTGCCGGTTAGCGAGCAGGAGCAGGCCAATTTTTACAGCTCAGTCATCAAGGCATTTTGGGAAGAGCCCTGGTTTGCGGGATTCTTCTGGTGGGATTGGAGCGTTAAGCTGTACCCTCTTGAGGAAGCCAAGATCAATACGGGCTTCGACATCTATGGCAAACAGGCGGAAGTTGTGCTGAAGGATTGGTACGCGAAGGCACGGTAAAAGCAAGCTGATGCAACGTAAGCAAGCCCTTCACTTCTGATCCAAGCGGATCATGGAGTGGAGGGCTTTTTCACGCGATGCATTTGCCATAGTTTCTACTTAGAGCGATTAGCCTATTATTGCCTTCACCGTTTCCCCTTCAATCAACACTGGCTGATAATAGGTGCTATTGGGCAAGTCCTTTTTCCCTTGCAGCTTCTTAATAACCCATTCGGCTGCATCGCGTCCCATTTGTTCTTGGGGATGAGTCAATGTCGTTAATTTGATGTTGGCGTTTTTGGCAATATACGAATTGTCCTGTCCGATGATCGATAAGTCTTCCGGAACGGACAGCTCAAGTTGTCTGCATACATTTACCACTTCCAGCCCTACCTCATCGTTGTAGCAGACAATGGCCGTCAACTGGTCTTTGTTTTCACTTAGGAACTGCTTGATGTTGGCGGATAGGTTCATTTTCGATTCGGTGTCGAAGGAAAGCACGTGCTCCGGCTGAAACCGCAATTTGGCTTCTCCAAGGGCTTTGATAAAACCTTTCATGCGGTATTTTCCTTGTAAATCGTCCATTTTGGCAATGATCCCGATTTGGGTATGTCCTTTCGAGATCAGTTCTTTGGTCGCCAGATAGCTGGACTTTACGTCATCGAGACAAAGATAAGGGACCTCCAATTCTTCATAATACGCATTGATCATGATGAGCGGGACATCCTGTTCCTTGAACGACAGATAATACGCGATGTTGGGGTTATAGAGGTTGCTTTTCGTTGGTTCAATGATCAAGCCGTCCACACCGAAAGAGAGCATCATTTCCAGTGCCTTTTTTTCCTGGGCGACATCATTATTGGTGCTGGCCAAGAGCAGCGAATAATTATCTTCGTTTAACCTGCTTTCGATTCCACGGATAATGGACGGGAAGATGTAATCCGAGATGTAGGTCGTGATGACGCCGATGGTTCGTTTGTTGGCATTTCCGCCGGCTTTGGCCCGGTATTGATTGCTGACATAGATGCCGGAGCCTTTTTCGCTTCTTAAGAAGCCCTCCTTGGACAGATCCAAAATGGCTTTTCGAACCGTCTGCCGGCTCACGCTGTATTTGATCTGCAAGGCCAACTCCGTTGGGATTTGTTCGCCTACGCCGTAGGCTCCCGACAGGATGTCGCTTTTGATATCCTCAAGAATGATCTGATACTTTGGCTTCATCTATACTCACTTCTTTCGCGGCTGTTCGAGTACTACTTTACAAATACTTAATAGTTGTATGTACATATTTTAGCGTGACCATGATCTTATGACAAGCGACCAACTTGCATATAGTAAGGTTTGTAAGAAAAAAAGCGAATTTGTCGACGCATTATTTGTAGGTATATCTCGTAGTGCGAGTTGACAAATGTACGAACAAAAAATATACTAAGGCTGTCAATATGGGAAAGCGCCTTCACTATACTTAGCCTTATGCCGCTTCGGTAAACGTCGCACGTCCCCTATGGACGGCGTCAGCCGTTTATTCTTGGCATAAACGTTAACACAGTTGTCACAGAGGGGAGTAACGTGATCATGGATCAGAGCTTGAAACAAGCGATTACCGGGGGGGAAACAACGCTCGGAATCGAATTTGGATCCACACGTATCAAAGCGGTGCTGATTGATCGTCGTTTTGAGACCATCGCATCCGGAAGCTATGAGTGGGAGAACCTCTTGGTCGACGGGTATTGGACGTACAACCTGGCGGATATCCTCAAGGGGCTTCAAGAAGCTTATAGCGAAATGAAGCAAGAGGTTGAGCAAAAATACGGAGTCACCATTCGAACAGTCGGTTCGATTGGATTTTCGGCGATGATGCACGGATACATGGCATTTGACAAAACGGGCGAACTGCTGGTTCCGTTCCGGACTTGGCGAAATGCAACGACCGGCGCGGCAGCGAAAGAATTAACGGATAAATTTCAGTTCAACATCCCGGAACGGTGGAGCATTGCCCATCTGTATCAAGCGATTTTGAATGAAGAAAAGCATGTGCCGCACATTGAATTCATTACCACTTTGGCTGGGTATATTCACTGGCTACTCACCGGCAATAAGGCCATTGGCATCGGCGATGCTTCGGGTATGTTTCCGATCGATGAAGCGGCACAAGATTACAATGAAGCAATGGTCAAGCAATTTGATGAACACAATGCAACCAAAGGCTACCCTTGGAAGTTGAAAGCTATTCTTCCGAAGGTCTATACCGCAGGCGAACAGGCAGGGGTATTAACTGAAGCCGGAGCCAAAATTTTAGATCCATCCGGAAACCTGCAGCCTGGTATTCCGCTTTGTCCTCCCGAGGGCGATGCCGGAACCGGCATGGTCGCGACCAATAGTGTGAGAAAACGGACCGGCAACATCTCCGTAGGAACTTCGGTTTTTGCCATGATCGTCCTGGAAAAAGAGCTTTCGGCCTTGTATCCGGAAATCGATATGGTCACTACCCCGGACGGGAGCCCGGTGGGCATGGTTCATGCCAATAACTGCTCCAGCGACATCAATGCCTGGATGGGATTATTCCGTGAATTTTATGAGGCCATGGGGCAAAAAGTGGATTCCGGCCAATTGTTCAGCGTGATGTTCAAAAAAGCGTTGGAGGCGGACCCCGATGGCGGCGGTTTGCTGAGCTACGGGTACTTTTCGGGTGAAAATATTACCGGTATGGAAAAAGGCCGGCCGCTTTTCGTCCGCTCGCCCGAGAGCCGGTTCAACCTGGCCAACTTCATGCGAGTGCATCTTTTTACCGCCTTCGGCGCTTTGAAGATTGGCATGGACATTTTGACCAAAAAAGAAAACGTCGCAATCGACAGCATTTTGGCTCACGGCGGGTTATTCAAAACCCCTCTTGTCGGGCAAAAAATGTTGGCGGCTGCCCTGGATGTTCCGGTATCCGTTATGGCAACAGCCGGAGAGGGCGGGGCATGGGGGATGGCCATCTTGGCTTCCTATATGGTTAACAAGGATCAAGGAGAAAAGTTGGACGATTTCCTCGCGGGCAAAGTCTTTAAGGATACGGAAGGGCAAGAAATTTATCCGGACGGCACGGACGTAAAAGGCTTTGAACTCTTTATGGAGAGGTACACCAAGGGTCTGGCGATTGAGCAGGCAGCTGTCGATCATCTAGTGGAGAACGGGAGGGAATAACATGCTGGAGAAATTGAAGGAAGAGGTATACGAGGCTAATCTGGACCTGCCGAAACACGGGCTCGTGAAATACACCTGGGGCAATGTAAGTGCAGTTGACCGGGAAAGCGGCTTGTTCGTTATTAAACCGAGTGGCGTCAGCTATGACAAAATGAAGCCAAGCGACATGGTAGTCGTCGACTTCGACGGCAATGTCGTGGAAGGAGAGCTTCGGCCTTCCTCCGATACGCCGACCCACGCCGTGCTTTACAAGCATTACAAGGAAATCGGCGGCATCGTGCATACGCACTCGACTTGGGCAACGACTTGGGCACAAGCCGGCCTTGATGTTCCGGTTATGGGAACGACCCATGCTGACACCTTCTATGGTTCCGTTCCTTGTGCCAGATTTTTGACGCAGGAAGAAATCGACCGGGGCTATGAAGCGGAGACTGGCCGTGTCATCATCGAAACCTTTGAACAGCGAGGTCTGGATGTGATGGCAGTTCCCGGCGTTCTGCTGAAAGGCCATGCTCCGTTCACTTGGGGCAAGGATGCGAAGTATGCCGTCATGAACAGCGTCGTGCTGGAGGAAGTGTGCAAGACGAACTTGTTCGCCCGGTCCTTGAACCATTTTGCCGAGGAATTGCCGCAGCGTATTTTGGATAAACACTATTTGCGGAAGCACGGGAAAGACGCCTACTACGGGCAAAAGTAATCCACCAAGTGAATGGAACGAAAGAAAGGGATGGATTCCTTACGATCTTTCGTTCCATCTATTTAAAAACTAACGGGAAGAGGTTGACTATCATGACAACAGTAAGCGCTAAAGAATTCTGGTTTGTCGTAGGATCGCAGCATCTCTATGGGGAAGAAGCGTTGGCGGAAGTAAAAGCCCACGCTCAAGCTATGACCGATGCCTTGAATCAGAGCGGCGTTCTGCCATACCCTCTTGTTTTGCAAGATTTGGCGGTCACCGCGGACAAAATCACCTCCATCATGAAGGAAGTCAACTACCGCGACGAGGTAGCCGGCGTCATCACCTGGATGCACACTTTCTCCCCAGCAAAAATGTGGATTCGCGGCACCAAACTGCTGCAAAAGCCTTTGCTGCACTTGGCCACGCAATATAACGAGAGCATTCCGTGGGCTACGATCGACATGGACTTCATGAACCTGAACCAAGCTGCACACGGCGACCGTGAATATGGCTTTATCAATGCCCGTTTGAAAAAGCAAAACAAAGTGGTCGTCGGCTACTGGGAGCGTCCTGAAGTTCAAAAGCAAATTGCCGAGTGGATGGACGTAGCCGTTGCTTATAACGAAAGCTTCAACATCAAGGTAGCCCGTTTCGGTGACAACATGCGCAAGGTTGGCGTTACGGAAGGCGATAAAGTCGAAGCCCAAATTCAATTTGGCTGGACTGTCGACTACTATGGCATTGGCGATCTTGTTCAATACGTGAATGCCGTTACGGCTGATGAAATTGATGCTCTGTTCGCGGAATACGCAGAGCTTTATGATTTTGACTACGGCACGTACAGCAAGGAAGCTTGGGAAGCCAGCGTGAAAGTGCAAGCCAGCTACGAAATCGCCATCAAGCGCTTCCTGGACAATGGCGGCTACAATGCCTTCACGACGAACTTCGAAGATTTGCACGGGATGAAGCAGCTTCCGGGTCTTGCCGTTCAACGTTTGATGGCGCAAGGCTACGGCTTCGCCGGCGAAGGCGACTGGAAAACGGCCGCTCTCGATCGTTTGTTGAAAGTTATGAGCCACAACCAAAACACCGGCTTCATGGAAGATTACACCTATGAACTGGCTCAAGGTCAAGAATCGATCCTGCAATCCCACATGCTTGAGGTAGATCCCTGCTTGGCCAGCAACAAACCGAAGGTTCTCGTGTCTCCCCTGGGTATTGGCGACCGCGAAGATCCTGCTCGTCTCGTATTTGATGGCAAAGCCGGCGAAGGCGTGGTCGTATCGATGGCTGACTTCGGTACCCATTACAAGCTGCTGATCAACGAGGTTTCGGCATTCGAACCGACGGTTCCGGCTCCCAAGCTTCCGGTAGCTCGCGTCTTGTGGACCGTGAAGCCGAACTTCCAAGATGGCGTGAAAGCCTGGATCGAGAACGGCGGCGGCCACCATACCGTTGTTTCCTTGAACCTGACAACGGATCAAGTCGTAACGTACGCCAAGCTGGTAGGGTTGGAATACGTCGTGATTAAATAAGGATTCAAGAGAGTCCTACAAACATCAAATAGGCGAATAAGCGATGGCTTATTCGCCTATTTTCCATATATTCATGCCTCTTTTCGCCATAGACATTTTGGCAAGCACGCACTACACTAGGAAAAACGCATGGAAAAGAACGAATAGGAGTAAGCAAAACGTGACATTATCAGATCAAACACCATCTTGGAAGAAACTCAGTCTCTTTGCCGTGACTTGGCCGATTTTCGTCGACTCTGTCCTTCGGATGATGCTCGGAACTGTGGATGTATTTATGTTAAGCCGCATTTCGGATACAGCCACGGGGGCGGTGGGATTAGCCAACGAAATCATCTTTTTTTGCATCATGATGTTCGGCTTTGTCGGGATTGGCACCAGCGTCGTCGTTTCCCAATATATCGGCGCCCGCAGGGAGCAGGAAGCGAGCCGCATCTCGGCCCTCGCCATTACGATTAACCTGATTTTTGGGATCATCGTCAGCGTTCTGCTCGTCAATTTCGGAGAATCGCTCATGCGGTTGTTGAATTTGAACCCGGAGCAGATTGGGATCGCCAGCCGCTATTTGAAAATCATCGGCGGCTTCATCTGGATTGAAGCTCTTTCTTATGCCATTTCATCCATTGTCCGGGCGGGCGGACACACGAAAAGCGTCATGTATGTAACCTTAGGGGTCAATTTGATCCATATGACCGGCAATTATTTATTGATCTTTGGCAAGTTCGGTTTTCCGGAATGGGGCGTTACAGGCGCGGCCATTTCCACGGTGGTCAGCCGCTTAATCGGTATCGTCGTGCTCTTTTTCATTCTGTACCGCCGCTCTCCGGCGCCGATTCGGCGTAAGGACTACATTACTTGGAACGGCTCTTACGTGAAAAAGATTTTGAGCGTCGGTTTGCCTGCCGCCGGGGAGCACCTGTCCTGGCAGTCGCAGTACCTCATGGTCGTGGGCTTCGTCAATATCATTGGCGTCACCGCTCTAAATACCCATGTGTACGTGATGAACGTATCGAACTATTTTATGGCCCTTGCTATGGCTATCGGCGCGGGTACGGAGATTATGGTCGGGCAGATGGTCGGTGCAGGGGATATGAAGGCAGCTTACCAAAGGCTGATGAAAAGCGTGAAAATCAGTTTCTTCGTCACCTTTATCGTGGTGGGCACGGCATCGCTATTCCGGCGTGATATTATCGGGATGTTCACGCATGATGCGGACATTATCGCCGTCGGTGCAGGTATCCTTTTGCTATCTGTCTTGCTTGAGCCTGGCCGGACCTTCAATATTGTCATTATCAATTCCTTACGGGCGGCAGGTGACGCACGGTTTCCCGTCATGATGGGCGTATGCTCGATGTGGGGAATCTCCGTACCCCTTGCGTATATCCTGGGCGTTCACACGAGCCTCGGACTGCTGGGCATATGGATTGCCTTCGCTGTGGACGAATGGACGCGCGGAGTGATCATGCTGCTTCGCTGGAGAAGCCGAGCCTGGGAAAAGAAAGCCCTGGTGACCCCGGCAACGATAAGTTCGGAGCAGCAAGCTTCGTAAACAGGTAAAGGCCCCCTCTAATTCGAGGGTGCCTTTGTTTATCTTTGGCTTAAAAATCAAAGTGATCCGGATCAGGCCCAATGCGTTTATTTTGATTCAGCCCATCGATTCTCTCCATGTCCTCTTGACTCAATGCAAAGTCGAACAGCGTTGCATTTTCCAGGATGCGCTGCTTCTTGGTTGATTTGGGTATGGTGATCACCCCGTGCTGCAAATCCCAGCGCAAAATGATTTGTGCGACGGATTTGCCGTATTTGGCCGCTAGTTCAAGTAGCGTCGGGTTGCTCAGGAGTTCGCCTTGCATCAATGGCGACCAAGCCTCCATTTGGATGCCGTGCTCCTGCGTGAAACGAAGCAAATCCCTTTGGCTTAAGCGAGGGTGGAATTCGACCTGGTCGACCATCGGCTTGATGCGGGCGCTCTCCATCAGATCTTCCAGGTGGTGAATATGGAAGTTGCTTACCCCAATGGCCTTTACTCGCCCTTCTTGATACAAGGTTTCCATAGCTCTCCAAGCCTCTTTGTACTTACCTTCTACCGGCCAGTGAATGAGGTACAGATCAAGGTAGTCCAGACCCAGTTTCTTCAAACTCGTTTCATAGGCAGCCAGTGTGGATTCATAGCCCAAGTCGGCGTTCCATACCTTGGACGTTACGAAGAGACTTTCCCGCGGAATCGCGTTCTCTTGCAAAGCTTCCCGAATCCCTTGGCCGACACCTCGTTCATTGCCATAAATCGCGGCGGTATCGATGCTGCGGTAACCGTGTGCAATAGCCGTTTTGACCGCTTGAACCAACGCGTCGCCTTCTTCCACTTTAAATACGCCAAGTCCAAGCCCGGGCATTTTTACTCCGTTGTGTAAAGTTACTGTATCTTGGAGATGCTTCATCATTATAGATTCCTCCTAAAAAATAGATTAAACCGCTGCTTGTTCCGGCTTACCATCAGTTGTTTCGAATCTTGCTTGATCTTTACGTTCCAAGATTCCGGCCCGTGCAGTCAGCACGACGGCCCCCAATACCATTAAGGCTCCGATCCAGGTCGTATGGATTAGTCCGATAGAGTCGGTAACAACACCGCCCAAATAGGCGCCAATCGCAATGCCTGCGTTAAATGCGGCAATGTTAACTGCGGAAGCCACGTCTTTTGCTTGCGGAGCCACGCGTTCAGCCAGCATCACGACGTAAACTTGCAGGCCGGGGACATTCATAAAGGCGAACAAGCCCATGAAAAAGAGGGTTATTAGTACCGCGGCTTTATAAGGCGCTGTAAAAGCCAGTACCAAGAGTACAACGGCTTGAATGGAAAACATGTAGAATAGAGCCCTCACAGGATTGCGGTTAGCCGCTTTGCCTCCAATTGCATTGCCGATGGCAATGGCGAGTCCATACAGAAGAAGGATGACCGCAATCGTTCCGTCTGCGAATCCGGACAAATCATGAAGCAACGGGGATAGATAAGTGAAGACGACAAAAGTGCCTCCATATCCTAACGCCGTAATGATAAAGGCTAGCATCAAACGAGGGTTTGTCACGAGCTTGAACTGATCGCTCAGGAGTATTTTGCCCCCTTTTCGCAAATTGGAGTTGACTAGTGTCATGTTTGCCAGGAAAGCTAAAATACCGACACCGGTAATGGCAATGAAAGCGACACGCCAACCCATTTGCTGACCGATGAAAGTGCCTAATGGGACTCCGGTTACGGTAGCGATCGTAAGACCGGAAAACATGATGGCAATGGCGCTGGCTCGTCGATGTTCGGGTACGAGGTCGGCTGCAATCGTAGAGCCAATGGACATGAATACCCCATGAGCCAACGCGGAAATAATTCGGGCCATCAGCAAAACGGTTATTCCGCTGGCTGCTGCGGCTAGTGCATTACCTGCGATAAATACGACCATGATCCACAGCAGTAGCGTTTTCCGCGAAATGCGGGAAGTCAATGAGGTTAGGACGGGAGCCCCGAAGGTTACGCCTAGCGCATACAACGTAACGGTTAATCCCGTAGTCGTGACCGATATATGAAAGTCCGCAGCGATAAGCGGAAGCAGGCCTACGCTGATAAACTCGGTTGTCCCAATTGCAAACGCACTGATGGCTAATGCAAGCAACGCCAAAAGGTTTCTATTATTCTTGCGAGGCATATGTTTCCACTCCAATCCTTTTGTAATGCCCGGCCGGTAAGTGCTATTATGAGCGGTAACATCGGAACTGAACAGTACGCACTTTTTTGTACGATAGGCACTTAAAAGTGCCTATCGTGAGATAACAGGAGGTTGTTATGAAGGTCACAGGGAAGAAGAAATATAATATCTCCGTCGAGGCGACGCTGGAGGTAATCGGGGGAAAGTGGAAGTGCGTCATTTTGTGCTATCTAACTCACGGGAAGAAACGGACGAGTGATTTAAGGCGGCTAATGACGGGGATTACGCAAAAAATGTTAACCCAACAGCTGAGAGAGTTGGAGGAGGACGGCATTGTCAATCGGATCGTTTATAATCAAGTGCCTCCTAAAGTGGAGTATGAGCTTAGCGAGTATGGATGGAGCTTGAAATCGATTTTGGATTCATTATGCGCGTGGGGAGAAATGCATATTCTTAAAGAGTATGATGATAAATTCGCTGTGCTTGAGGATAACATGTTGAATAATAAGGAAAAGCTAACGGATTGAAAAAAGGACGAAATCTTGAGCGTACAACGCATTCTCTCTGCATTAGGCGCGGGCATTTTATTTGGGCACCCACTGATTCGAGGGTGCCTTTTTTCTTTTAGCGTGGGAGGTTGATTTGCATTTTCAGCAGACATTCAGTTGACGATGACGCATACAAATGTATACAATTAACGTATACAAACGTATACGAAAAGAGGTGAGCATAATCATGAGGGATCATGACGGCTGGAGGAATGAAGAAAAGTGCAAGGGAGAAGGGCATCGAGGCAGACATCATCAAGGAGCCCAAACGTTTCGCCGGGGGCGTGCGCTGGAGTTTTTGGAGCGGCTGAACGGAAAGCGCGCCACTTTGAAGCAGCAGCTGGAAGCGCCGGAGTTTACGGATATCAAACCGGTTCTGTTGGGCGAGCTGAAGGCGGTGGAGTCGATTATCGACGAATATACCCGGCATTTTGAGATCCGCGAGCGGGAAGACAGCCAGACAAATAACCAAGACGGGAAAGAAGAAGGGTCCAACTAGATATGTGGGGATTGAAAAAGTATATCAAGCCGTACCGGAAGTTTTTTATTCTCGGGCCGCTGTTTATGATGTTTGAAGTCTTTTTTGATTTGCTTCAGCCTCGGTTGGCCGCCCATATCGTCAATTTTGGGGTGGTGGAACGGGACTTCAGCGTGATTGAGCGCACCGGATGGACGATGGCGCTGGTGGCGGTGCTTGGGCTTATCGCCGGCGTAGGGTGTAATTTGTTCGCCAGCCGCGCCTCCCAAAATTTTGGGGCAGACGTCCGGGAAGGCTTGTTCAACAAGGTGCAAACCTTTTCCGCTGAAAATCTGGATACGTTCAAAACTGGTTCGCTCATCACGCGGATGACCAACGATGTGGTGCAAGTGCAGAATATGCTGCAAATGGCCTTGCAGGGTTTTGTCCGGGCGCCGAGCCTGCTCATCGGCAGCGTGGTGATGGCGCTGTTGATGAACGTGCGGCTGGGTTTGATTTTGCTGGCTACCTTGATTGTTCTCGTCGCCGTCCTCGTCGTACTTATCCAGTTTTCCACGACTTTATTCGCAAGCGTTCAGGCGAAGCTGGATGCGGTGAATATTCGGATTCAGGAAAATTTAGCGGGCATTCGGGTGGTGAAGGCATTCGTTCGCTCCGATTACGAAACGAAGCGGTTTCGCGAGGTCAACCGGGACTATACCCAAATTTCTATAAAAGCGGCGCGTTTCATCGCGCTCAACTCCCCGATCATGACAATCATCATGAATGCGTGCATGGTGATCATTCTGCTCTACGGAGGCCATCAGGTATGGGCGGGATCGGTTCGCGTAGGAGATTTGGTGGCGTTCGTCAATTACGTGGCGCAAGTGCTTTCCTCTCTTTTAATGGTGAGCGGTCTCATGATGAACCTCTCGCAAGCCAACGTTTCCGCAAAGCGCATTCAAGAGGTGTTGACTACCCGCCCGACTATTGAAAACGCGGAGAACCGGACGGCATCGTCCTTGAAGGCGGAACATGTGGCGTTCGAGGATGTCTCTTTTTCTTATTCCGGATCGACCGATCCTAAAGAATTGATTCTGCGGGATATCCTTCTGGAAGCTTCCCGTGGCGAAACCGTTGCGATCATCGGGGCTACGGGCAGCGGCAAGTCCACTCTCGTGCAATTGATTCCCCGACTCTACGATGTTACCTCCGGTTCGGTCCGGATCGACGGCAAAGATGTCCGCGGCCTGCCGCTGTCCGATCTTCGGCAGAGCATCGGGATGATCCTCCAGGAATCCTTTTTATTCACGGGATCGATCCGCGACAATATCGCCTTCGGCAAATCCGATGCAACCCAAGAGGAGATCGAGGCGGTGGCAAAAGTCGCTCAGGCTCATGACTTTATCGCTAAGTTCCCTGATGGGTATGACACTGAACTGGGGCAAAAAGGCGTCAACCTGTCCGGCGGGCAAAAACAGCGGCTTTCCATCGCCCGGGCGCTGCTCATCAAACCGCCTATTTTGATTATGGACGACAGTACCAGCGCTTTGGACTTGGGAACCGAACGGCGGCTCCGCATGGCCTTGCAGGCGTTGGCGAAGGATAGCATCACGTTCCTCATCGCCCAGCGGATCTCCTCCGTCATCGCAGCTGAGAAAATCGTAGTCATTGACGAAGGAGCCATAGTGGGCAGCGGCACCCACGGCGAGCTAATGAGAACATGCGAGGTTTATCAGGACATTTACCGGTCCCAATTTGGCAACGAGGAGGTGCCCTATGGCCAAGAATCAACCCTCCCCTCCCGCTAGCGGAACGAGAGCAGCGGATAACCTCGCTCAAATGGGCTTTCGCCAAGGCCACGGACCACGCCCCGGAGACGTTCCCAAGGTCCGGTCCAAGAATGCCAAAAGCACGCTACTGCGCATTTGGGGTTACTTGAAACTCCAGCGCTGGGCTTTGTGGGTGGTAGTCATTTGCACGGTACTGACGACCGTATTTACGCTAGCTGGGCCTTATCTGATCGGCAAAATCATCGACGACTACATCGATCCCCATCGGTCCGCCGGATTTGTGCGCATGGGCTTGGTGCTGCTGGCGGCCTATGTTTGCGGGGCGATTTTCACGTGGATTCAGCAGATCATGGCCTCCAGTTTATCGCAAAATACCGTTCGCGACATGCGCCAGGATTTGTTCGAGCAGTACCAGCGGCTGCCGATTTCTTTTTTCGATCAAAAAACCCATGGTGAGCTGATGAGCCGCACGACCAACGATATCGCCAACGTCTCCAATACGCTGAACCAGACGGTGGTGCAGCTCATTTCCAGCGTCCTGATTCTGGTGGGCAGCGTCGTCATGATGTTAAGCTTGAGCCTGTGGATGACACTCATCACGATTTTGACCGTTCCGCTCATTGCCGTGTTCACGAAACGAATCACTAAATATACCCGCCAGTATTTTTCCGAGCAGCAAAAGCAGCTGGGCGAAGTGAACGGGTTCGTGCAGGAGAGCATCTCCGGTCTGAAGGTGATCAAGGTATTCGGACGGGAAGCGAAAACCGCCGAGCAGTTTCGTGAAATCAACGAGCGGCTTCGGTCCGTCGGCGTGAAAGCTCAAAGCCTCTCCGGCTCCATGGGCCCGATGATGAACATGATGCGCAACTTAAGCTTTGTCGTCATCGCCGTGTTCGGCGGGATTTTTGCCTATCATGATCTCATTACCGTGGGCATTATCGTCAGCTTCCTGAATTATTCCAACCAGTTCAGCCAGCCGATCAACCAACTGGCCAACCAGTACAATCTGTTTCAATCGGCGGTTGCCGGGGCGGAACGGGTGTTTGAGGTAATGGATTTGCAGCCGGAGGATGGGGGAGAAAACACTGCCCAGCCCGATCGCCCGATTAAAGGTGAAGTCACCCTGGACCGGGTCCATTTCGGCTATAGGCCGGAGGTGCCGATCCTGAAAAACCTCTCTCTCCACGTCTCCCCAGGTGAAATGATTGCGTTAGTCGGCCCAACGGGTGCGGGGAAAACGACGATCATCAACCTGCTGACGCGTTTCTATGACATCCAATCCGGTCGGATCCTTATAGATGGTGAAGACATCGGGGAGATGGAAATGCGTGCACTGAGAAGGCAGATCGGTCTCGTGCTGCAGGATGCCCACGTCTTTTCCGGGACGATCCGGGAAAATATCCGCTACGGCCGGCTGGAAGCCACCGATCCGGAAGTGGAGGCGGCGGCCAAGCTGGCGAATGCGGACACGTTCATCCGCAAGCTGCCGGGCGGTTATGACACTGATCTGAGCGCTGAAGGCGGCAATTTGAGCCAGGGTCAGCGGCAGCTGCTTACCATTGCCCGGGCGGTACTGGCCAACCCCTCCATCTTGATTCTGGATGAGGCGACGAGCAGCGTGGATACCCGAACGGAGCTGCATATCCAGGAAGCGATGAAGACGCTGATGAAGGGAAGAACCAGCTTCGTCATCGCCCACCGGCTCAGCACCATCCGGGAGGCGGACCGCATTGTGGTCATCAATGACGGCGAGATTATGGAGATGGGGTCTCACGAGGAGCTTTTGCAGAAGAAAGGATTTTACTACACCTTGTATCACAACCAGTTTGCTCAAAAGGATGCAGGGTGAAAATAGAAAATCATTCCGATGTATACTATAGGGAAGAAACGAAAGAACGGGATGAAGGAGCGGAGAAACCGATTGTTCTGGAAAAGCGTTAGCGGTCGCCTTTGCGATCAGATTCCTACCTTTATGAAGTTGTCTAATCATGGAATCTGAGCGCAACAGCGATTGGAAGAATAATCAGGTTTTGCAGGGACGGAATCCTTGTATTCTTTCGTTCCTTCCCTATATAATGACGGGTAATACGGGTAGACAGAAAATCGAGAGGAGCATACTGTAATGGCACAATCACTAAAAGGAAAAGTTGCAATTGTAACCGGCGGAGCAAGAGGGATCGGAAAAGCGGCGGCTATCGCACTGGCGAAAGAAGGCGTAAACGTTGGCTTGCTGGCAAGAACGGAAACACTCTTAAAGGAAGTAGCCGCCGATCTGGAAGGTTTAGGCGTGAAAGCAGCATATGCGGCAGTTGATATTTCCTCGAAGGAGCAAGTCGATGCCGCGGTTGAAGCGTTAAAAGCTGAACTGGGACCTGCGGATATTCTGATCAATAACGCGGGCATTGCCACCTTCGGCACGGTTCTGGAGATGGATCCGGAAGAGTGGAAACGGATGATCGATACCAATGTATTGGGCACTTACTATGTAACGCGTGCCGTACTGCCGCAATTGATCGAAAAAAACCGCGGAGATATCATCAATATCTCCTCCACGAACGGATTAAACGGAGCCGCTACCTCAAGCGCATACAGCGCATCGAAATTCGCGGTGATCGGTTTTTCCGAGTCCCTTGCCCAAGAAGTGCGCCGCAACAATATTCGGGTATCCACCTTGACCCCAAGCACGGTTGCCACCGACCTGGCCCTTGACCTGAGTCTGATTAAGGAAAACAATGACTCCAAATTCGTTCAGCCTGAAGATATTGCGGAGTTCATTGTCGACCAATTGAAAATCAATCCGCGGATGTATGTGAAAGCGGCGAGCTTCATTGCAACAAACCCCTTTTAATCCATCCTTTGGTTGGCAACGCAACGCAAAAAAGGCACAAAACCTTTTCCGAAGATGGAAGAGGCTTTGTGCTTTTTAGCTATATAGCGGATACGTGATAGAAGGGTTCACTTCATTCTCCGGTCTCTCAGCCACAAGGGGACTCGGAATACCAGATTGATCAGCAGGACGACGATCACGAGCACCGCCGCGGATTTGTCGGCAATCTGCCGCGCATCCTCGACGATGGCTTCCGACTGGACGTACCAGAGATGGACAGCCAGTGTTTCTCCGGGAGAGAACAGGCTGAAATCCCACATTTTTCCTGAGGTGCTAAGACCGGCCGTCAAAATAATGACAGCGGATTCGCCGAACGCCCGACCTGCCACAAGGCAGGCGCCGGTAACGATACCCGCGAGGGCAGCGGGGAGGACGACGGTGCGGATGACCTGGGATTTTGTGGAGCCAAGGGCGTATGCGGCTTCCCGAAGCTCTCGGGGAACGGCTCGCACAGCCTCTTCAGTGACGCTGGTGAGGACCGGCAGATTCAGGAATGCCAAGCTGACCCCTGCGCCGAGAATAGTCAGCCCAAGGTGGAAATATTGGACGAATATTGCGATTCCAAGGAGTCCGAATACGATGGACGGAACGGAAGCCAGCCCTTCTACGCAGATACGCAGAAACTCCGTGAACTTGTTGTTAGGCGCATATTCGGCCATGTAAATGCCCGCTCCGATGCCGATGGGCAGTGAGATCAGCAGAGAGATGAACAGGACATAAAAGGAGTTGAACAGCTCCGGCCCGATTCCGCCTCCTAAGTCCAATTCTTCCGGCGGCTTGCGGAGAAAGTCGAGGGAGAGCATCGGTAGGCCTTTTCGGACGATGGTAAACAGAAGCCAGAGGATCAGGGCGGTGACAATGAGGCCCAACAGCCAGAATAGTCCGGTAGAGAGCTTATCCAAATAGCGGGAGAGGGGGACCCTTTTTTTCACAGGGGCTGGATGGATCATGCGCTCTCCTCCTTTTTGGGCCGGATAAACCGGATGATGATGATGAGCAGCAGGGAAATGAGCAGCAGCAGGAAGGCCATCAAATAAAGGGCGTGGTTCCAAGTGGAGTTAAACTCGACATTGGAAATCTGCATGACAATGTTGCTGGTTAAGACGGCGGTTGGCATTACCAGAGACTTCGCTAGTTGGGCGGTATTGCCGATGACCATGACGACGGCCATCGTTTCGCCGATCGCCCGGGCCATGCCGAGGATGACGGCGGTAATGATCCCGCGGCTGGCGGAGGGCAGCAGGATGCGGGTGATAAGCTGCAGCCGAGTGGATCCTAGAGCGTAAGAGGCTTCCCGATACCGTTCGGGAACAGCCGTGATGGCATCATCACTGATGCGGCTCACCGTGGGGAGGATCATAAGGGTCAGAACGAGAGCGGCGGCTAATAGGCCATCACCTAGATTTTCCCCGGACGCCCGCTGGATGATAGGAACGATCACCGTTAAACCGATATAGCCGTAAACGACGGAAGGAATCCCGACGAGCATATCCATGAGGGGGCGAAGCAGGCGTTTAACCCAGGGTGGTGCGATGACTGAGAGAAAGATCGCGATCCCGATGGATAGGGGAACGGCGAAGAGCATCGTCAGGCCGGTCAGCATGAGCGTGCCGAGGATGAGGGAGCCTGCGCCGAATTGGTCATCCTCGGGAGTCCAATTCAGGGACAGGAAGGCACGGAGAGAAATGTCCCCGAAGGTGAGCAGGCCGGTTCTTCCAATCATTATGAGGATCATACCCAGTACGAAGCAGAGCGCCAGGATGCACAGCAGGTAAAAGAAGCCCGCGAGGCGGTTCGCCGCCAACGTCCGGGAATGTCGGTTTCCGAAGAGTGATAGCCGTGCCCTTGGCTGCTTCACGATTTCCGGGTAGAGTTCGACTGAGGGTTTATTCATAGGTTTCCAGGTGCCTCCCTAAATCAATAATCAGCCGGCCCCGATTACGGTGTGAGGGCCGACTGATCTGAAGAACGATTCAACGGGCAAACAGTAGGCCGCCCAATTATTTCTTGATGGAGTTGAGCGGGATGAATTTCATTTTTTTCACGGAGCCTTGTTGGAAGTCACTGCTTTGCACATAGTCGATGAAAGCCTTCGTGACGCCGGTAGGTTGGCCCTTGGTCATGTAGTAGCCGTAGCTCCACACTTTGTAGGTGCCGTTGATGACGTTTGCCGGGGAAGCCTCGACATCGTTGATTTTCAGCGCCTTAAGATCGCTGTTCACATAGACAAGGTCGAGAAAACCGATGGCGTTCTTCGTGTTGGCGACGTTGGTCTTCATCTCGCCGCTGGAACCGACTTCCTTGTAGTTCTTATCGCGTTTGTTGATATCGCCGTTCTCCAGCGCCTTCATTTGAAAGTTGACGCGGGTGCCGGAACCGAACGCCCGGTTGATGATGACGATTTCCCCGTCTTGGCCGCCGACTTCCTTCCAGTTTTTGATTTTACCGGAGAAAATATCTTTCAATTGCTGGGTGGTCAAGTTGCTGACGCTCACGTTATTGTTCACGACGGCAGCGAAGGGGATCGCCGCGACTTTGTTGGCTACTTGGCCCGTAAACTTTTTGAAGCCCGGTACGTCTGTGCTGGCATCCCAGTCGCAAGCGCCGATGTCGGCGATGCCTTTCTCAACGGATTGGGGACCGGTTACGGAGCCTTTGCCGGAAGCGGCGATGGTAACGCCGGGGTTCTTGGTGCGGAATTCCTTGGCGGCTTGCTGGGTAAGGGGCAGCAGCGCTGTGGATCCGTTGATGGTGATTTTGCCTTTCAGGGTCGATTTAGCTTCTGCTGTTAGGCCAGTGGTCATAACCATAATGGCGGCAACGGCGGTCAGAAATACTTTACTCATCTTTTTCATGGAGGATATCACCTTTCGGGAAAGAGTTAGGTTAGGATGCGAATTATTCCGTAACTTGCGTTACTGTGTTGTTTTTAAATACGATGACTTTTCCGTCAACGATAGCGGCAAAGCGGCTTCCATCTGGGGACGGGGCAAGTTCAGTTATATCCAAGCTTGTGGAAAAGAGCTTCGTTTTCACGCCGTTTTCTTTCACCGCATAAACGGTGGTGAGGTCCCCTTCGGAGACGATGGCGATCAGTTGCCCAGAAGCGGTCAACAGGGTGGATTCTACGTCCAGTCCGGAGAGGAGATCCGTGAATTTGCCCGCTTCTGCGGACAATTTCAGGCTGCCGGTTACCGAATCGCCATCTGGATTAAAGCTTACGTACACGGCATGACCGTCAGGAAGCAGCAGGGGCGAGAGTTTATTGTCGTTTGCGGTGGTCAGCTGAACCGGCTTGGCGTCTTTGGTAGCGGAATCCAGAAGATAAAGCTGCTGGCCGGCTTTGGAGAAATCGATGGTCAGCGATTCTAAGGTGGAGTTAGCATCGTTCACGGCGGTGCCCGTCACATTGACGGTGTACAGGAACGTTTTGTTGTCCGGCGTTACTCGCAGATCCGACTTGAAATTAACCTTGTCGTCAAGGATTGTGGTGATCGAACGCGTAACCAGGTCAATGCTGGAGATTTTCTCCTGGTTGTCGCCTTGGATAAAGAAAATCTTTTTGCTGTCTGAGGACCATACCAGATCGGTTTTGGTCGTGGTGTCGATGCCGAGCGGAGTGTTGACGCCATTGTTCAGTTGGAGCAGCTGCAATTGGGCTCTGCTGTCCACGAACGCGCCGTACATTCCATCCGGGGAAATGACCGGCTGCAGGCTATTTTCATTTCTCGAGAGTTTCTCGCTCGCTAAAGTGACCGGATTGATCTGGTAGAGAGCGGAGGAATCGTCTCCTTCAGCAGCAGCGATCAGTTCATCGTTGTTAATCCATTGAGGGTGGCTGAAGGATCCGCTCAGAAGCGGGAATGTGTAAATGCTCGTGGCGCCGTTTAGTTCCAGAACCGTTCCGCCAAGAGCTTTAACGAAAGGAGTGAGTTCGATGAAAAGCGAGTCTTGCACAAGCTGGGTATTCGTCGAGAATTGGGCGGTTTGGCCATTGACCGTATAGTCGGCTTTCCCTACATTTACCCGTACCGTATTATTTCCTTTAACGAGAACGGTGTTGTTGGAGTATTCCGCTTTTAATCCGTAACCTTCCGCAAGATCTTTGATGCTGTAGAGCGTGGTGTCCCCTGATTGGATAACCCGAATGTTACGGGCTTCTCCATTGAAAGAGATGGAGACGGAACTGATGGATGTCTTTACTGCGGCGGGAACGGGTGCGGCACCGGCGGTTGCGGGCACGACGGCGGCTGCGAGGAGGGCGCTTGCGAGAACAAAACGGCTGACTTTGCTTTTCATCTTTTCACCTGCTTGAATGGATTTGGTTACTTGCAACGAATTCTACTGCCACCCTGATTCTCTGAGTCTGGTAAAATATAACTAGGTACATTTTCCCTTCCGTTTGTTAACGGAGTTTCGCTGAATTGTAAAAAGAAGGTATATTTTTTGTAGAGAAATTGTAAAGGTTCATAGATGGCGGGAAGTCGCCAAAATAGCGAAAATCCCTCAACCGCCATTCGGGGGTGAGGGATTTTTTAACGTATTGAATCGTATTTAACTTGAAGGGTCTACTTTGTTTTTGGCAACTGTTTTTACCGCAGCATGATAGAACCGCCGTCGACCATTAGCGTCTGTCCTGTCATGTAGCTGGAATCGTCGCTGGCCAGAAATACGGCAACGCGCCCGATATCGTGTTCGGTGTCGCCAATTCGTCTCAATGGGATGGCATCGATCATCGCTTGATATTCGGCAGGGAAAAGCTCGCTCCACTTTTGTACGCCTGGCGAATTGGCGATCGGACTGATGCAGTTTACGTTGATGCCGTCGATGCCCCATTCGTTGGCCGCTACGCGCGACAGCCCGCGAATAGCTTCCTTAGCCGAGCCGTAAGCCGCTTGAGTGGGCATGCCGGAAAGGCCGGCGCCGGAGGCAAAGTTGATGACCGAGCCTTTCGTTTCTTTTAGGTGCGGGTAACATAGCTGCATCAAGAAAAAGGTCGGGTAGAAGCTGGTTTCGAACGAGAGCGCCAAATCCTCCGGAGTTGTTTCGGCAAACATCACCTGTTTGGAGACGTGTGCGTTATTGACGAGGATGTTGATTTGTCCAAAGGCGTTTACCGTTTCGTCTACAATACGCTTGAGGTCAGAACGGTCTCTAAGATTTGCATTGATGAATTTACCTTGACTGATTTCATTCAGTTCTTTCTCTGTAGCCATTCCGTGTTCTTCGTTGATGTCTACAATGACAACCTTCGCGCCTTCCTTGGCCATCGCGTGGGCAATACCGCGCCCGATGCCAGAGGCTCCACCTGTAATAATCGCTACTCTGTCCTGAAGTTTCATATTTGGTTACCTCCCTGTATCGGATAGACTTAAAGCGTCAGGCCACCGTCAACCACTACGATGGAGCCTGTCATGTAGCTGGCGCGATCGGAAGCGAGGAAAGAGACGACTTCCGCCAGCTCGTTTGGCTGCGCAAAGCGGCCCATACGCATATTGCCGACTTCCTCCGGCACGTATCCGCCCGACGTGAAAGCTTGTCCTACGCTCTTAGTCAGTGCTGTTTCAACTCCACCCGGGCAAATGCCGTTGACGCGGATGCCTTTCTTCACATACTCGATCGCCGCGCCTTTCGTCAGACCGACAACCGCATGCTTGCTTGCTGAATAAGCGGAAGCGCTGTGCTCGCTCTTTACTCCCGCGGTTGAAGCCGTATTAATGATCGTTCCGCTTCCTTGCTCCTCCATTACCTTCAAAACATATTTCATGCCGAGGAAGACCCCCCGGACATTTACGTTCATGACCCTGTCGAATTCGTTCTCGTCAACGTCCGCGAGCTTCGCGAACTTCTGTACGATACCGGCATTGTTAAAGAAAATATCGATACGGCCATAGGCATCCTTTGCTGCCTTTACATAACGCTGAACATCCTCGCTTTTTGATACGTCAGCTTGCACGAAGATCGCTTCCCCGCCTTGTTCCTGAATAAGCTTAACAGTCTCCTGGCCGGATGCCTCGTTGAAATCGACGGCAACGATACTCGCGCCATAGCCCGCCATTTTTAAGCTGCTTGCTCGGCCGATGCCGCTTCCTGCTCCAGTAACGATAGCGATTTTATTGTCCAACATTTGGCTCTTCCCTTTCTGCAGTGTAATGGATGTTCTCTGCAACCTCAGTGTAGATCTCTTTGAAAGCGGTTTATTGTGTTTGTCAATGATTTATTGTACATTTTTAATATAATAATATTAAAATATTGTTACACTTTTTCGTTCTGTGGAGGTTCACATGAATATGCTGCCGGAGTTGGCTGTTTTTGGCCAGCTTCTCTATGATGCCCTTCAACTGCCTGTTTTTATCATACATCCGGGGCGGAGGATTGAATCGGGATGGGCCGATCCTCAACTTCGAGTGAGCCCGTATTTCGCATCGATTCGCGAGCAACTCGCCGGTTACGCTTATGCGTTGCATACCGCGGAGCAGCCGGTTCATTTTACACGTTCCCGGCTTCAGTATTTCTTTGTGAACGCGCTAAATGAAGACCGGCTTGCCGGTACGCTTGTCGTTGGCCCGTACTTGCATGAGAAGCCGCTGGATGGCCAGTTGAATGAGACGATGAGCACACTCCATGCGGATAACCAGAGGCAGCTTTTCGATTTGTACGAGAAGGTTCCTATGGTATCCAAAGAGCGTTCCCGCGCGCTGAGCCTCATGATTCACTATGCGATTCGCCGGCAGCTTGTCGATCCTTCAGCAAACCTACTGGCAAACGGCGCGCCGCTGTTGGAACCGGTTGTGGAAAAGGAAGAGGGAGATGCCGCGCTGTCCCGAAGCCGTCGCAATGGCATTCTGCATGCTAATCTGTCATATGAGCGTGTTTTACTGCACTATGTACGCAGGGGAGAGAAAGAACGTATTCGGTCATTCGTCAATGAATCCATCATCAGCGAGGAAGAGTTCGGCGTGCTGGCTATGCGAAGCCGGCTGCGGAGCGAGAAGAACCTGATGATTACGGGTATCGCTCTGATCTGCCGAGCGGCGATTGAAGGGGGCATGCTCGAGGAGGATGCGTTTACGCTGAGTGATTTCTATATTCAGCAGTTAGAGGAGAAAGGTACGCTGCAGGCGGTTACCGCTGTCATGATGGAGGCATTGTTTGATTTCGTCGACCGGGTAGCAGAGCTCCATCGGGGCCATTACTCGCCAGCCGTGCAGGAATGTCTGAACGAGATCGCGAGCCATTTGTACGGCGACATTACGCTCAACCGGCTTGCCGAGCGCACGAATCTCAGCCCGAATTACTTGTCGAGCCTTTTCAGTAAGGAGATTGGCCTGACGATTTCTGAGTACATCCAGCGGGAACGGATCGAGGAAGCAAAAAAGCTGCTCACGTTGACCGACTATCCGATCACCGATATCGCAGCATGGTTGAACTTTAACGACCAGAGCTATTTCAACAAGGTGTTTAAGAAATGGCAAAGTATGACGCCGAAGGCATATCGGCATTCCGAACAGCATCCGGCTTGGCCACGAAACGCCTACAGGTAGGGGGCGCTTTGAGTCCCTCTATTTCGTCATTTTCACTTGATACAGATAGATCTTCCAAGCGGAAGCGGGGTTGTCAAAGGACTTCAAAAATCGGAGTCCATCCTCATCGGCATTCATAATGGGCACGGATGAAAAAATATAACGGCCCCCCATTTCCCGGAAAACATCCATATTCAGTTCCAGATGGTGGATCTCTTTCGTGGAGTCCTTTTTGAAATCATACTTCTCTCCAAGTTCACTTACAAAGAGGTAGCAACGGCCTCCCCACTGATCGAAATAGGATTTCAGTTCTTGATTTTTATCCAATTCTTTCGCGATGATTTTTCGAAAATCATGCTTGTACGTAAGGGGATAGTAATTGTTGTAGGTGTCCAGTGTATAGAAGCCATTGTACTGCGCGATAGCAGGGTGAAGCCCAATGCTGGCTACTCGATAGGATTCCTGGGGTTGCCCGATATAATCCTTAATCTGTTTAAATTGATCCACCGCATAAAACTGTTTCACACTGGGGTCGCCGTGTACGCGATAAATGATTTCATCGTTGCATAGGAAAAGGAAAACAATCTGTAGAACAAGGCAAAGCTTCACTTTCTTTTGCCAGTTATTGCCCATTTTCCAAAGGATAAGGAGTCCGAGGGCAAAGCCAAGATAGATCACGAGTGGATGCAGAAAATGAAAACGCGCAAAATTGAACGTTTGCAGGATCGAAAAATGTTCCTTCAGCGGCTGCCACATTTTGCTATACCAAAAGGCGTACCATACGGACAGGACAAAATTCAGCCCAAGCAAATAAGTGAACCATTTATTCTCTCGCAGGCTTTTTTGTTTGATTATAATACCTAGCGCTATAAAAAGAATCGGCAGGATGACCAAGGTATGCATGGTCAAAACATGGCCATGACCAAAAATAAAATTCACAAAAGTAAGAGAAATGGAATGCCAAAGATCGAGAGTTGAATTGACGAATTCCGATCGGCTGGAGGGAGTATTCGAAAAAACGAGCCCAAACACAAGCCGATATTCGATGGCCAAATAAACCACGGTCATGAGCGCGATACTCCCGATAAATGCGGGATTCCAAGCGCGCTTTTTGATCAGGTCTCGCAGCCAAAGCAACCCCATTGCCGTCAAGAAAAAGAAGAAGCCGAGAACAAAGCTGGAATACAGGGGCAGGAGAATGAGAACCGCCCAATTTTTCCAGGAGAATTCTCTTTTGCGGATATTCAAAAATGCCCATAGCGCCAAAGGTTGCCCCAATGTGCTTAACATACCTGACGGCCAAAATGGCGTCAAAGCGAAAGCGAGAGAAACTCCGACACGAATAAGGCCGGTATCCGGCTCTTTCACGAAATGTTTTTTCAGGAGGAGGTACATGCCGAGAAAAGCCACGACCCTCGTGATGATTTGGCTGAAGGAATAAGCGATCATGGTGGGGAAAAGCGCATGCAGCCAAACAATCCCGCTATATTCTGATTCAATGGCACCTCGTGGCAATCCATTAATCACCTGGGGAATTGTCGCATTCAGCGGTCCGAATAGCTCGTGACTTCGAACTAGCACCTTGTACCAGGCGATGTTGGAGTCCAAATTATCGTGAACCCGGATATGAGCGTTTGCTCCCAATAGAAAAAGTGGGGAGACATAAAGCAGGATTATAAAAAGGGAGGCTAGAATAGCGAGTCTCTCTTTGGATAGTTTCGTTGATAATTGGCGCATAATCACCCTGCCTATCTAACTTTGGTCGACTTTTCCATTATAGAGTTCATTTATGAAAAATTGATAAACTAAACATTAATTTTTGGGTAGCATTTTATTTAATTGTTTCGGCAAGCTTACAGATTATACCTTCTTTGTTGGACTATCCCAGATAGGGTGAACAATTAAAACCCTTACTTAGTAAGGGTTCTCAACTTGTGACACAGGGATACCTGTGTTTGTGATGTGTTCATTTATTTTTATTTTTACATAATGGCAACATGATCACCTGTTCCCTCATGACCTACATGGTCGCTTTCACTTTGATTAATAGCTCCATGAAGATCTTGCTTTCTGCTTCGGACAGGCCATGGGTAATGTTTTTTTCAACTTCGGTGAAAATTTTATTAAATTCTTCGACGAGGTCGGCTCCCTTTTTCAATAAATAGATCTTTTTCTGCCGCTCGTTATCCTCTGGTATGATGCGTTTGATGTACCCCTTTTTCTCCAACCCTTGGAGCATGCTGGTGATGGTGGCTCCTTTGCGGTTAAACCGATCCGCCAAATCCTTCTGAATGACGCCCTTTTCTTGATTTTCAAAAATGAAACCGAGCATTTGCCCCTGCTGAGCGTTTAACCCCAACTCTGATAATCTGTCATTTGCCATGTTCTTTATGTTCATTCCGATGTCTCGAATCAGATCCGAATATGGGGTATGCAATGTTTCCTTTGACATTCCAGTGCCGACTCCCTTGCTAACAGTTAGATTTCTAATAATAAGATAAGTTTAATTTTCGGAGGCTTGACTGTCAATTTATTGTTTGACTTCATTCAGTTTAACTATTGACAGTTAGAATTCTAACTGTTATATTTCAATCATTAAGGCGACAATCAAAAGACAAGGGAGAGAGAAACCATGATTACGGCCATTATCAATGCGCGTATTTTTGATGGAGAGAACGAAATCGGAGTAAAAACGGTTCTGATCGAAGGAGAAACGATCGTTTCGATTGGTGGAGAAGTACCGGAACATGCGGTCATTATCGATGCGGAAGGTGGGACTTTGCTACCCGGTCTGATTGATGCTCACGTTCACACTTCCGTGGAGGGTCTTCGGGATGCTCTGAATTTCGGTGTAACGACTGAATTGGAGATGATGGGTGGGTTCACAAAAACGGGCCGCGAGGGACAATTGAAAGGAATCGAGGATATTGCCGACGTGCGATCTGCCGGGATGGGAATCACGCCCCCGGGCGGACATCCCGATGAACTCATGCCTGGCGATGGTGAAATCCCGGACTTCGTATTGAAGGAACTGGAGAAGATGAGTGAGGAAGACCGCAACGCTATGTTGGCCGCTCATGCGCATGATCACGGAGAGGCGCCCGCGGTGACGAGCCGGGAGGAAGCCTTGGCATTCGTTAACGAGCAAGTCAGACAGGGAGCCGATTACATTAAGATCATGATTGAGGAAGGTTCGGTGTTGGCGGCGCCCGGCTTGCCTGTCTTGAGCCAAGATATCCTTCGTGCTGCCGTGGAGGAAGCTCATCGGCATCGTAAGTTGGCGATTGCCCATGTGTTGACGGCTGAAGCCTCTCGTCAAGCGATCGAAATTGGAGTCGACGGACTCGCGCACTTATTCATCGATCGCCCGGATACCACGCCTCATTTGGTGAAAATGATTGCAGACGCCGGTGCATTCGTAACCCCGTGTCTTGTATTGAACTCCTCTATTATTGGCAACCCCGCGACAATAGTGGCCAATGATCCGCGCGTGAGCAGCAAGTTGAGTCCAGAGTGGATCGAAACTTTGAACTCCAGCTTCTCAACTTACCCTCAAGGCAGCATGGAAGATAATTACCGGAACGTGATGGATCTTCATCGAGCAGGTGTTGATATCCTGGTAGGAACGGATGTCTCCGTGCCGGTTCCAACCCTTGGCGGGCTTGCCCATGGCGCCAGTGTTCACCATGAGATGCAGCTATTGGTAGAAGCGGGTTTTACGCCGATTGAAGCGCTGCAGTCTGCAACGTCAAAAACGGCACGCCGTTTTGGGCTGAACGATCGGGGACGCATCGTGGAGGGGGCAAGAGCGGATTTGGTTTTGGTTGATGGTGACCCGACAGTGAATATCACGGATACGTTATCGATTCGTGAAGTATGGCTTCGCGGTAAGCGAAAAGTAAATTGACATTTGTTTGATATCAAACTATAATGCGGGTATGGAAACGAGAGATGTCATTTCATTGATCTCCAAAATTAGAGAGAAAGTGAACCGGTTTATCCTTTCGGAGTTGACCAAAAACGGGATAGATGATATCGGCACGTCCCATGGCGATATCATCTATGCTCTTATGAAGACGCCTAAACTCACGATGGCGGATATTTCCAAAAGAATTAATAAGGATAAGTCCACCGTCACGGCACTCGTCGACAAGCTGGTTCGGCTCGGATATGTCACCAAGGAACGGGACAAGGAGGATGCTCGAGTCGTTTATGTCGCATTAACGGACAAGGGAAGCGAGCTGGAATCGATCTTTGAATCCGTATCCGCAGAAATGCTGGACGTGTTCTATTTAAACGTTTCGGAACAAGAAAAACAGGAGCTGCTTCGCATTTTAAAGAAAATTTACAACAATTTTTAATTTTTTTTTCGATAAATAGTTTGATATAAAACTAAATGAGGAGGACATGACCATGAAGGATTACACGAAAGATTTGCCTGAGCATGAGGTTAAGTACATCGGGGAGAACGATTTGTTCCTGGAGATATTCGAGGGGGAGAACCCCAAGAAAGATAACTCCAATAGACCTCCTTTGCTTTTTGTACACGGTGCCTACACTGGCAGTTGGATGTGGAGCAAATACATTCCCCACTTTATCCAGGATGGTTGGAAATGCTATGTCATGAACATGAGAAGCCATTACAGAAGCAGGGTCATGGATATGACGAGGATTACGTTCGAGGATTATTTGGACGATATTAAAGAAGTGATCGCAGAGTGTGGCGTTCCTCCGATTCTTATCGGATTCAGCATGGGAGGGATTTTGAGCCAAAAGGTAGCGGAGATTCTTGAGCTTGCCGGATTGGTGCTGGTCGATTCAAGCGTCAGTAAAGAGGTCCTTGAAGAGGTACCCTACAAAGATATAGCTCCAGTAGTACCCGAGCTCATCGTGCCTGCCCCAACTCGTGAAGAGCAATCCAGTCAGGATGAATCGGCAGATGACATTGCCTTTCAACGAAAGTATTTGGCAACGGAGTCATTCTTGGCCATTAACGCTTTTTCGGCTCATTTTGGAGCAACTGGGATATCCATTGACGGCAGGCTGATTTCTTGCCCGTGTTTGGTGATCAATGCGGTTAACAGCGATGACGACGACCGACGGGGCAGGGCGACAGCGGCGCACCTCCATGCCGAATATAAAGGGCTTTGGGGCACCACGCATACCGGCTTGCTCGTAGGGCAAAGGTACAGGGAAGCGGTGGATGCCATTTTGGAATGGTTAGAGAAAGGTATAATCGGCTCCTAAATGGGATGGATGACTAGGTACCCTAGCAATTTTGTGCACGGATTGCACGGCTATCTTTTTTGCAATGCTTTATATTGATTGGCGAGAGGATGTAGTGGGGATGGATTGGGTTTCAAGAATGAATGAGGCAATCACCTATATCGAGGATCATATTACCGAAGAAATCGCCTACTCTGAAGTAGCCAAAGTCGCATGCTGCTCTGCCTATCATTTTCAACGCATGTTTTCTTTTATTACGGAGGTTTCGTTGTCGGAGTATATTCGGCGGCGGCGTCTCACGTTGGCGGCTTTTGAACTCCAGAATAGCCAAGTTAAAGTCATTGATCTTGCGCTCCGGTATGGTTACGATTCGCCTGAGGCATTTGCCCGTGCTTTTCAAAATATGCATGGAACAACGCCCACTGCCGCGCGAAACCCAGGCACCAAACTTAAAGCCTTCCCACGAATGTCCTTTCAACTCTCGATAAAAGGGGTTGCGGAGATGAATTACCGAATGGAGGAAGCCGGTCCGTTCACGATTGTAGGAGTCAAGAACCGCGTGAATACGGAAAAAGCCTTCGAAGTTGTGCCGGCCATATGGGGGGAAGCAAGGGAGAAGGGGATTTTTGAGCAACTGTGGGACATTCGCGATGCCAGTCACAAGGTTAGAGGAATTTTAGGTGTTTGCGCGAACGGGGAATTCGGCAAGAATGAAGAATTTGACTACATTTTGGCGATCGTTTCGGACCAATCTCCACCGGAAAGCATGGTGAAAATGGACTTCCCGGAGGCTACGTGGGCGGTTTTCGAAGCGCCAGGATCACCGGATCATCTCCAAGACCTATGGAAGCGTCTTTATACCGAGTGGGTTCCCGTTTCCGCCTACGATCTTGCCTATTTACCGGCAATCGAATGTTACTTGCCTATCGAGGAAAATAAAAATGAACTATGGGTACCCGTCGTGAAAAGACAGTAGATCGTTTTGGTATTTATTGAAATAGAAAAAAAGAAAGAGGCTATCCAGCAGGATAGTCTTTTTCTCTATCTATTTGATCGTAATCTCGCTTTAATGTAGCAAATAAATATCATATAATAATAAGTATCTTATTCTATTTGTGATTGCGATGTGCGATGATCAGTGGTCCAGATTGGGTTGCGAGCGGAATGCAGCCCGGCTTACTGTGGAGTCTAGGCAGGAGCGCCTATCTTTTTCACCAAATAAAAGCGTATAAGGGCGGTAAAAATGAACAGCGGACAAACCAAAACCGACGTTATCTTAATTGGTGCCGGAATCATGAGTGCGACTATAGGGTCGTTATTGAAGGAGTTCGTGCCGGACTGGAAAATGACCGTGTTTGAGAAGCTTGAAAGCGTGGGTGAGGAAAGCTCCAACGAGTGGAATAACGCGGGAACGGGACATTCTGCTTTATGCGAGCTTAACTATACCGTCGAACAACCGGATGGATCCATCGATATCAGCAAAGCGATCAAGGTGAATGAAGACTATCAGGTTTCCCGGCAGTTTTGGTCTTATCTGGTAAGCCGCAATTTAATCCGCAATCCCCGCGACTTTATCGTGCCTGTCCCCCACATGAGTTTTGTGCAGGGAGAAGATGACGTAGCTTTTTTGCAAAAACGATTTAAAGCGCTGTCAGCCAATCCTCTGTTTCAAGGGATGGAATATTCCGATAACCCGGAAAAGCTGAAGGAATGGATTCCGCTTATGATGAACGACCGTGTCTTGGATAAACCCATCGCGGCAACGAGGATGGAAACGGGGACGGACGTCAACTTTGGCGCCTTGACACGCATCTTGTTCGATCATTTGAGAAGTAAAAATGTCGAGATTAAATTCAAGCATCAAGTTGAAGATATCAAACGCACGGACGACGGATTGTGGGAAGTTAAGGTGCGGAACGTCGATAGCGGCGCGGTGGAAAGCCATACAGCGAAATTTGTCTTTATCGGCAGTGGGGGCGGGAGTCTGCCATTGCTGCAAAAGTCCGGAATTCCGGAAGGAAAAGGGATTGGCGGCTTTCCGATCAGCGGCCTGTTTATGGTGTGCAAGAAGCCCGATATCGTAGTACACCATCATGCAAAAGTGTACGGAAAAGCGGCGGTCGGCGCCCCTCCCATGTCGGTTCCCCATCTGGATACGCGTTTTATCGACGACCAGGAAACGTTGCTGTTTGGACCGTTTGCCGGGTTCTCACCGAAGTTTTTGAAATCCGGTTCGATGCTTGATCTGGTTGCTTCTGTGAAGCCTCATAATCTCGTTACGATGCTGGCGGCAGGCGTGAAAAATGCTTCTTTGACTACCTATCTGATCAAAGAAGTGATGTTATCCAAAGAAAAACGTATGGACGCATTACGGGAATTCATTCCGGGTGCCAAAAGCGAGGATTGGGATCTGCTGGTGGCCGGGCAGCGCGTACAAATCATCAAAGACACGGACGCCGGAAAAGGGACGCTTCAATTCGGCACGGAAGTGATCAGCGCCGCCGACGGCTCCATCGCCGCCTTGCTTGGGGCTTCACCAGGTGCCTCCACTGCTGTTTCCGTCATGCTGGAGGTTCTGAAAAGATGCTTCCCGCAGCAAATCAAGGATTGGGAACCGAAGCTGAAGGAAATGATTCCCTCTTACGGTGTGTCCTTATTGAAAAACCCGGAGCTGATCGCTGAGATTCAAAGCTCGACAGCGCAGATCCTTGGACTTAGCGGCGAAAGCGACAGCAACAGCCCTGAACGCGAATTGCACCTCGTTATGTAAAAATTTGCAGCAGCTCATATAAAAATCAGGCCCACTCCCGAGGGAGTTGGGCCTTTTAGATTTCACGTTGATCCTCATACAACCCCTGCTTTTCGATACTCGTTCGGGGTCATGCCGGTTAGCTTCTTGAATACCTTGCTGAAATACTTTTCGTCCTGGTAGCCGACCATTTCGGCGATTTGGGCGATTTTGAGGTTGGGGTTTAAGAGAAGAAGCTTCGCTTTCTCGTTGCGGATCCGGCCGATGTAGTCGGAGACGTTTTCCCCGGTTTCTTGCTTGAACCGGCGGGAGATATACTCCCGTCCTACATAGAGATGATTGGCGATATCCTGCAAAGTTAACTCGTTCTGATAGTTGGCTTGAATGAACTTGGCAATCTCATGGACGAGGTTGTTTTCTTTGCGCCGTTTCTCCGCAAGCAGCTTGGAGACGAGACGCATGGCGCGGTTCAGTTCATCCTCCCAGATCTCCAAAGATGGTTTACCAGCCCCATCTAGCGGAATGCCGAAGGGTCGGATCATGTCTGGCAGCTCGATATCCACCTCGGTGTCCCTTACGAGCTCTTGCAGCAAGTGGGAGCAATACACCGTATATTCGTTCCACCAGAGCTCTAACTGTTCCACGGTCAGAGGTTGGAGCTTGCGCAAGGGAGAGATGGCTTGACCTACGGCTTTAGCGATGGCATCGGTGTTTCCGCTTTGGACGGCCATCCGCAAATCTTCCGCATGCTCGTTAAAGCGTACAATCGGACTGCCTGATTGCTGTCGGTTGATGTAATGGTTATAAGCCCAGTCGTCAAGCAAATTCCGCTGCCGGATGGCGTTTTTGGCTTCCTTGTACGATTCGGATAAACCGTACGGGAACGGCTGCGCCGAGCCGATACCGAAGTGCAGGCGCGTGCCTAGCGTCCGTGCCATACCGGAGTTCATCTCATTCAAAAGCGCATCGATCTCGTCCGTACCGTTCCAGAGCAAGATTAATATTTCCTTGTCGCTGTTCCAGTACCGAAAGG
Source organism: Gorillibacterium massiliense (assembly GCF_000455485.1). Taxonomy (GTDB): domain Bacteria; phylum Bacillota; class Bacilli; order Paenibacillales; family NBRC-103111; genus Gorillibacterium; species Gorillibacterium massiliense. The sequence goes on along the minus strand of NZ_CBQR020000102.1, from coordinate 175,720 downwards.
CGTATCCCGTATTATTTCGACGAATGAACTCATTGCAGATGTTGGTGAGCGAGAAGACGAGCAGCTCGCGATTCGCACCGAATTTGCCGGCAAGAGCGGGTTCGATGCAGTCCAGTCCAATCACGACGGCACGGCACAGATGGCCGCTGGCCGATAGGCCAAACTCCACACGAAGGGATTCCATCGCGGTTCCGATGGAGGACGGATCGGAGACTAGACTTGAGAAAAACTTGTCCCAATAGACCGGTTTCAGTTGGTTGACCTCGATATTTTGCTGTGCCGTCCGGTGCCGTTTCTGCTCTTCCTCGTACCAGCTATCTAGTGCTCTCTGCACCGTTTCGGCCAGTTGGTCAGCATCGATCGGCTTGAGCAGGTAGTCAACGCAGCCGTGCTTCAGCGTATGGCGGACGAGCTTGTAATCGTCGTGGCCGCTGATGACAATAGTTTTGCTGAGGGGGGAATGGATGACGATCCATTCCAGCAATTCGGATCCGGTTTTCACCGGCATCATCATGTCGATGAAAATAAGATCAGGCTTCTCTTGAGAGATGAGCTCGATGGCTTGCTCGCCGTCCGATGCTTCGAACACCTGGGTGATACCGTGGCGGTTCCAATCGACGAGCAGGCGCACGGCGTCGCGTACGTGTTTTTCGTCATCTACGATGATGGCATTCATGCGTTTTCCTCCTTCGATTCGCTGGTTTTCGGTTCTGTGGGCTGCGGTGGGAACCGTAAAAGGACTTTCAAGCCGTAGGGTTCAACTGCTGACAAGTGCATTTCCGGTGTGTCGTAGTTCAAAAGGACAAGTCTGGAGAGCACATTTTCCAGCCCGATATGCTCCTGTGTCGCGTCTTTCGGATCTTCGCCCCTGGCCACGCGAGATAGCCTCATTTGCATCGTCTCAAGCTGATCTGCGTCTATGCCGGTTCCGTTATCTTCCACGGTGATTTCGATTCGTTCCATCTCCTCATCCCACCCGATGCTTATGGCGATCCGGGCCAATTCTTCCCGCGGAACAAAGCCATGCTTAAAGTAATTTTCCACGATCGGCTGAATGATCATTTTCGGAATCGGGATATGCAAGATTTTTTCGTCGGCGTTTATCGTGTAGTCGAAGGTATCGTCAAAGCGCTGCTTCTGCAGCTTTAAGTAAGCAAGCACGTAATCCAGTTCCTGCTGCAATGCCACGAAAGCCTCATCCGTTCGCATGCTGTAGCGCATCATCCGGCCGAGAGAAGTGATGAGCGAGTACGTCTTCTGGTCCTGGTTCTGCAGTGAGGATGTCGCGATGGACTGCAGCGCATTGTACAGGAAGTGCGGGTTTGTCTGTGCCTGCAAAGCCTTGAGCTGATTGGTTTTGTTGGCAATTTCCAGCTTGTATTCACGCAAAATGAGATCGTTGATCGTATGCATCATCGATTGAAAGCGGCGGGCGAGAATGCCCAATTCGTCGTTGGAGTCGATATCGATTTCCTGCAGCAGGTTCCCGCTTTCGACTTTTCGGACGTAAACAAGCATCTTTTTGATGGATCGGGTCAAGCGGATCGTAATATACATCATCAAAACCACCGCCACGCTGAGGAACAGGGCGAAGATGTAACTATTGATTTTCGTCACGCCTCTTGCACTCGCGCTAAGCTCACTGTAAGGCGTAAGCTTAACAATCGTCCAATTCATGTAGCGAGTGGACAGCTTTTCATAGAAAACAAGGCCGGAGAAGCCGTTCTTTGTCCAATCGTAATGGCCGCTTGCAGACTCCGATTCGCGGATCGGCCCAGTCCAGCCTTCGTTTAGCACGGTTCCCCACAGGGCTTCGTCCGGTGCGTAAATGATATGGCCGCTCTGATCGAAAATGTACAACGTATCACCCGCCCCTGACTGCTCGCCGATGCTGCGGATCAAGTCCATCTTGATGTCGATGGAGACGATGCCAAGGATCTCATCGGCTGGAGTCTTGATGATCGGCCGATGAAACGTCAGTACCGTCTGGCGCTCGCGCAGCGGGATGATATCGCCCATTCCGTAGTTGTGGCTGACATGGGGAGGCTCGACGTAGGCGGCGGAAGATTTGGGTAGGACAAATTTTGGATTGTACAGATGCCGGTTGAAGTCGTTTACCTGCAGAGTGGACATGTGGTCTTTTGCCGTGTAAAGATGGATTTTGTAAAATTCCTTGACTGAACGGAGCATATTCAACAGCTGGCTGCGCAGGGTTTCCGGCGGCGATATTATGGATTCCGGCACGCCGCTCGCTCCGGAGGTATGCTCCAAATCCTCGATATACGTATAAAGCGAGCCCGCCTGGTTGATGCCGGAATAGATCGTCAAGCTCGACTGATTGACGGTGTTCATGTAGTTCAGCAAGTTTTGCTTTCCCAAAGAAAGCATCGACTCCGTACTGCGGATCGTATCCTTCGTGACTGAGTTTGTCGTGTAGTAGTAAGAGATGATCATGGAAGTGGATATCGGGACGACAGTCGCCACGAGCAGGAGCAGAATGAGCTTCGTTCGGATGCTATGGAACATGGCCGTTCTCCTTCGGAATCGAATATAAGCGAATGATAGCGTATTCATTTTGCTGCGGCAACTGAAAAGTTTTGGTCAATATATTCCACCTTGCCCGTCATGATCGGCGGTAGTTCATTCGGGCACTAACCCCCTATACTTGGGGTAGTCTTCGATATTAGCACATACGTTATCGCTTTGGGGGAATGGAGATGGGCAGAAAAAGAAGGGGAGAATGGCTGCAGCAGACGGTTTTTGTCGGGCCGGGTTTGCTTTTGTTCCTCATTATCGTCATAGTGCCGTTCTTAATGGGATTCTATTATTCATTCACAAAATGGGATGGCATCCGTGCCGCTCCGACTTGGACAGGGTTGAACAATTTGCATATTTTGCTCGGAGAAGAGCGGTTTTGGCGATCCTTTCTGTATACGCTCAAATTTACGGCTGTGACAGTTGTTCTATCGAACGTCCTTGGGTTTGGTTTCGCCCTTCTTCTGACGAAAGGCTTGAAGCTGAAAAACGCCCTTCGTACCGTGTTGTTTCTGCCCAATGTCATCGGCGGCTTGCTGCTCGGCTACATCTGGCAGTTCATTTTCGTCAAAGGCTTCTACACCATCGGCCAACATTCCAGCATCGGCCTCTTCAAGGAACCGTGGCTGGGCACGCCGGCAACCGGTTTTTGGGGTACAGTCATCGTCTTCGTGTGGCAAACGGCAGGCTATATGATGATCGTGTATATTGCGGCGCTCGTCGGCGTGCCGAAGGATTTACAGGAGGCTGCGCGAATAGATGGAGCAGGCCGCTGGCAGACGCTATGTAGGATTACACTGCCAATGGTCATGCCCGCGATCACGATTTGTTTGTTCTTGACGACCTCCAGTGCCTTCAAAATGTTCGACCTGAACCTTTCCTTGACCAATGGCGGTCCGGGAACCGCGACGGAATCTCTCGCCTTGAACATTTACAGAGAAGCTTTCACCAACAGTAATTTCGGACTCGGCACGATGAAGGCGATGGTGTTCTTCTTCGCCGTCGCGATTGTGACGGTCACCCAAGTGCTCGTGACGAAGAAGCGGGAGGTGGAAGCGTAGTGAAAACCAAATCGAACTATTCCTTTTCTCTCTTTGGCTTTGAAATACTCGCGTGCTTGGTCGGCTTGTTGTTTCTGTCGCCCTTCTACTTTTTGATTAGCAACTCGTTTAAGTCATTCCGCGAAATCTTGGTCGATGCCGCTTCATGGCCGAAGGATTTTACACTGGATAATTTCAAAAAGGCGTGGGAAATCATCGATTTCCCCAAAGTCGCAGTCAATTCGTTGATGATAACAGTGCTTAGCGTTCTATGCATTGTGCTGTTCAGCGCGATGCTCGCTTATCGCCTCGTGCGGCGGCCAACGACTTTTAACCGGTTGATATTCGTTGTCCTCATTGCGGCTATGATCATTCCGTTCCAATCGATCATGCTGCAGATGGTCAAGGTTGCGGCTTTGCTGCATTTGCACGGCACTTTATACGGCATAATTGTTTGCTACATCGGGTTCGGGCTGCCTCTGGCGATGTTCCTCTTCCACGGGTTTATCAAATCGGTTCCTCACGAAATCGAGGAGTCGGCGGTCATCGACGGCTGTTCTCCTTACGGGGTATTTTTCCGGATCGTGTTGCCGCTCGTTCGTCCTATTGCCGTGACGGTCATTATTTTGAATGTACTGTGGATTTGGAACGATTACTTGCTACCGGTGCTCATCATTGGCCGGAATGATGCACTGCGGACGATTCCGCTAGCCATACAATCCTTCTTTGGGCAATATACGAAAAAATGGGACTTGGCCATGGCCGCGTTGACCCTCAGCATTGTGCCGATTATCGTGTTTTTCCTGTCGCTGCAGAAGCACGTCGTAGAAGGCGTCTCACAAGGAGCACTCAAAGGTTGATTTTAACAATATCAACAAATTACACCATTTTGTTTAATTTAATCCATATCGCGAATGGGGAGCCTCCCTCTATAATGAGCGTGTCGAACCCAATGAAAAGCGTAGTGGATTCTACAATAATTCGGGAGGTCAACAACCCATGAAGAAAATCGCCCTACTCGCGCTATCCTCTGTCTTTGCCCTGTCACTTACCGCCTGCGGTTCGGGTGCGAAAGATAGCGGCAACAAAGAAGCGGCATCCGCTTCACCATCGCCAGCAAGCACGAAGGCAAGCGAAACTGCGGCCGCAACGAAAACGCCTAAGAAAGACATTACGATCAAGGTGTTTCAGTTTAAAGTTGAAATCGACGAGAAATTGAAAGCAATGGCGAAGGAATACGAAAAGGAAACCGGCGTCAAAGTCGATATTGAAACTCACGGCGGCGGCGAAGACTACGGCGCACTGCTGAGAGCCACTCTGGCAGCCGGCGAGGAGCCGGAAATTTTCAACAACGGCGGTTTCGCTTCCCTCGTCCCTTACATGGACCGGGCTACCGATCTTTCCAATGAGTCCTGGGTCAAGGACGTTATCGAAGTGGCGAAAGCCCCGACGACGGTGGATGGCAAGCTGTACGGCATGCCGATGAACGTGGAAGGCTACGGCCTCATCTACAATAAGGACCTGTTCGCCAAAGCGGGCATTGACAAGCTGCCGACAACCTTGACGGAGCTGGAAGCAACGGCGAAAAAGCTGAAGGACGCCGGCATCACTCCTTTCATGCTTACGAATGAGTGGTGGTCGTTGGGTATTCACCTGGCGAACGTGGGGATCTCCAACCAAGAAAATCCGGCCCAATTCGTAGAAGATGTGAAAGCGGGCAAAGCGACGTTTAAAGACAATGCCACGATGAAGGAATGGGTGAAACTGGTCGAGTTGATGTTCAAATACGGCCAAACCAATGCCCTGACGACGGACTACAACTCGCAAGTGACCGGCTTTGCATCGGGCCAAGCGGCTATGATGCAGCAGGGCAATTGGGTACAAAGCATGATCGACGGCGTTACGCCGAACATGAACATCGGCACCATCCCGCTTCCGATTAACGATACTACCAGCGGTTATGTTTATACGGGCGTTCCGAACAACTGGATCGTCAACAGCAAGTCCGCCCACCCGGACGAAGCAAAGAAATTCCTGGAGTGGATGGTTACTTCCGACACCGGTAAGCACTACATCGCCACCGAGTTCAAGTTCATCCCGGCTCTTACGAGCATTCCGGCAGACTCTGCAGCCATCGGGCCGATCGCAACAGAGCTGAACAAGCTGCAAGCTGATCACCCGGACCGCGTCAAAGGCTGGCACTGGGACCGCTTCCCGGATGGCACGACTCAAGGCCTCGGCGCTGCGATGCAGGAGTTTATGGGCAAGCGCATCACCTCCGACCAACTGCTGGAGAAGTTCGACAAAGCGGTTGCGGACATTATGGCGAAGCAAAAGTAAGATTTGGTATAAAGAGGTCCTTCGGCCGCGGGTATCCGGCGGTGAAGGGCTTCTTTTTTTTCGGCAAGTTGGAGCGGCTTGACTTGGAGTTAACTCAAAGGAGTAGACTACTTATGTAAAGGAACGCACAACCGATAGAAAGCGAGGAACAATCAGATGGAATATCGGAAACTTGGGAACACGGGCTTGGATGTCTCACGCTTTTGCCTGGGCTGTATGAGCTTTGGCGTCGCGGAGCGCTGGGTTCATCCTTGGGTGCTTAACGAGGAGAATAGCCGTCCTATTATAAAAAAAGCATTGGAGCTGGGCATCAATTTCTTCGATACGGCCAATGTGTACTCGGACGGGACGAGCGAGGAAATCGTCGGACGGGCGCTAAAAGATTATGCCAACCGCGATGAGATCGTCCTCGCCACCAAGGTTCATTTTCGCATGCATGAAGGTCCGAACGGCGCTGGACTTTCCCGAAAAGCGATCATGAGCGAAATCGACAAGAGCTTGAAGCGGCTCGGTACGGATTACGTCGACCTTTATCAAATCCATCGCTGGGATTACGGCACCCCCATCGAAGAGACGATGGAAGCTCTGCATGATGTGGTGAAGGCAGGAAAGGCCCGATATATCGGCGCTTCCGCCATGTATGCATGGCAGTTCTTGAAGGCACTGCATGTAGCGGAGAAAAACGGTTGGACCCGGTTCGTATCCATGCAGAATCATTTGAACCTCATCTACAGGGAAGAAGAGAGGGAGATGCTGCCTCTTTGCAAGGAAGAAAAAATCGGCGTCATTCCCTATAGCCCCCTTGCCTCGGGGAGATTGACCCGCGATTGGTCGGAGACCACCCATCGATCCGAAACTGACCAAGTGCAGAAATCGAAGTACGACGCAACCGCCGACGCGGACCGGTTGATCGTCGAACGAGTTGCCGCCATTGCGGAAAAACGCGGCGTTCCGCGCATTCACATCGCCCTGGCCTGGCTGCTGCAAAAGGAGCCTGTGACTGCACCCATTATCGGGGCTACAAAACTGTCCCATTTGGAAGATGCCGTCGGCGCTCTATCGGTTAAGCTGACATCCGATGAGATCGCGTCACTGGAAGAACCGTATGTGCCCCATCCGGTCGTCGGCGCGGTTTAAACGAAGAAACAGGAGAGGGGGAGCGGGGCAAGCATGCTGATCGCGGAAGTAAGCGACAAATTCGATTTGTCGCAGGATACCCTGAGGTATTATGAACGGATCGGGCTTATTCCGCGAGTGAATCGCAATAAAAGCGGAATCCGGGATTATACCGAAGAGGATTGCAGGTGGGTTGAATTTGTTAAATGCATGCGTGGGGTTGGCCTTCCCATTGAAGTGCTGATCGAGTATGTCGAGTTGTTTCAACAAGGCGACGAAACCTTGGAGGTACGGAAACAACTCCTGGTGGAGCAGCATAAGCAGCTTTTGAGCCGGATGGAAGAGATGAAGACGGTGATGGAACGCCTGCAATATAAAATCTCAGCCTATGAACAAACCATAGGCGAAAAAGAAAAAACGCTCAATCGAACGTCCCCATAATAACTGGGCCATCCTCTAAAGGATGGCCTCTTTCAATTTCAGCGTATTTTTAGGAAACAATCAGTTTTGTTTCAGTTAAGCCTAAGATCGATTTAAGTTGGATTTAAGGTTGGGTGCCTAAACTTGGTAGTGTAACCAGCAGCCCATGTCGATATCACCGTTCAAAAAATCCGTAAAAGGAAAGGATGAATCTCATTGAAATCGAGCATCAGCAAAAAGGTACTATCTGGCACCCTCGCCGCATCGTTGGTTTTAGGTATAGGCTATGTAGGCTTGAGCCATACATCCGCTTTCGCAGCTTCCACAAGCAGCCCCACTCCGAGTGCAACGGATTCCACCCAAACAAAAACGTCGCAGGACGGCAAGCATGATCGCGGTGATTTCGGTTTTCGCGGAATGGACGTCTTGAAGGAAGCGGCCACCATCCTGGGAGTGGATCAATCGACACTGACGGATTCCCTTAAAAGCGGCGACAAGTCGCTGGCGGATCTAGCTTCCGAAAAAGGCATAAGCGAGACCGACTTCTTGTCCAAACTGAATGCAGCGGTGACTAGCGCAATTGACGCTCAAGTGAAAGCCGGTACGTTGACGGAGGATCAAGCGACCAAACTGAAGTCCGGTTTAGCGGACCGATTGAAGCAGCAGGTGGAGAATAAAGGTGACGACTTCGGGCGAGACGGCAAAGGTGGCGGACATGGAAAAGGCGGCTTCGGCGGCGGCAGAGAAGGCGGCTTCGGAGGCTACATGGACTCCGACGCAGCGGCCAGCATCTTGGGCATGACGCAGGACGAGCTCCGCACTGAACTGGACGCCGGCAAGACCCTCGCCGAGATCGCTCAAGCCAAGGGCATTAGCGAGGATGATTTGATCGCGAAGATCAAGGACGGCATGACCGATAAAATCAAGCAGTTCGTCGAGTCGAAGCATGAGAAACCAGCCAAGTCGAAGATTTCCTCCGACAGTGCCAGCGCAACGCCGACTCCAACTTCGACTGCATCCTAATTATCGCAAAATAGCGAGAGCACCTGCGTCATCTGCAGGTGCTCTTCTTATTTTCTCGGAACATTATGCTGTAAACTCCTCTTCGTTCAAACGATTCAGGACCAGCTGAACGGCGATAGCGTCATCTAGATACCCGATAGGAAAGAGGTAATCCGGAATGATATCCGCAGACAAAATAAAGTACAACAAGGCGCTGCCCAACAATAACTTTTCGCGGTCCGGTGTATCTTCACCACAGTAACGAATGTGCATGGTCTTCAAATGTTCAATAAACGGCCCGACCCCAACTTGACCGACTTTGAGATGAAATTCGTTACAAATCAGATTATGGCCCTCATCAGTTTGAGCATATTGTTCATATTTAACCAGTTCCTGTTTGATTCGCGCCGTTGTTGCTTCCGGGTCAAACAAACGGGATTCCCGCAGGATTTCCATAATCTCATCAAGGGAATCGTGAATGCCGGCGTTTCTTTCCCTTTTCCCGCCATATCCCTCGAATCCGGCGGCCTTGATCAATTGATCCATCGAAATATCCAAGTGTTCGGAAAACAGCTTCAAATGAGTGAGCTTTGGCTGCTGTTTGCCATTTAAAATCCGCGATATGGTAGCAGAGTCAATGCCGCATAGTGTAGCGAGATTGCGCATGGATAGCGAGTTTTTCTTAAGCAAGGAACGGATCAAATCTCCTATAGGGGGGGTGTTTATTTGATCGGACTTGGCCATCCTCTTCACCTTCCCACATTACGGTTTACATTAGTATATGGGGCAAGATGGAATGTCTTTCCTCTATCTTTATTTGTTTCTTAATGAAACGGGAGTGTTGCATTTTTTTCAAGTACATGCACTATTTTTCTCATCAGCCTATACATTAGAAGCAAATCGAACAACAAGAGGTGACTTATGGCTTGGTTGCTTATTGCAGGATTTACGCTCTCATCCAGTTTGGATAACCTCGGTGTAGGCATTACTTACGGAATCCGGAAAATCCGGGTCGGTTTCGCATCAAACCTGCTGATCTCAATCGTTTGTTTCTTATTCAGCTTTTCGGGGATTTTGTTCGGAAAATGGATATCGGCCGTTCTTCCCGGAACACTTCCCGATATGCTGGGAGCATTTATGTTACTGGTTATTGGCTTCCGCATCCTCTTACTTGCGGTACCTCGCAGACAGCAAAATGGGACTAAGAGTAATTCAAACCCTAACGGAATTACGTCAACCTTGAAAAATCCTGAAACTGCCGATCTGGATAAATCAAACGATATCGGATGGTTCGAATCTATAATTTTGGGAGTCGCGTTGTCGGCAAATGCCCTGATCAATGGATTAAGTGCAGGAATGCTCGGCTTTTCTCCGTTGGTTCTTTCCCTTACTTCGGCAATCGGGAGCTTCTTAACGATATGGCTCGGAGTATGGATAGGGGGAAAAGCGGCGCACATCCGTATTGGTTCTTTTACGTTAGGGCAATTCGGAACGCTTATTAGCGGGATTCTCCTGCTTCTGATAGCAGCGCATAATTTTTTCTGACAACCAATTTAAGAAATGGTGGGCCTATCTTTAATGTGATATTCATTCTTTTTTAAGAATTGATTGTTATTGTTTTTGTAAAAAAGAAAGGAAACTAATATGCGGAGGACGAAAACCGTTTGGGTTCCAGCAGTTGTAGCTATTTTCATTAGTGTATGTTTGATTGCCTATTATTTTATCGCTCAGATGGATCATCCCAGGGTTCCATTTCCCGACAATGGAATCCGCCATATTCCTCCTCGCGCTGATAATGAGAATAGAGACCTGCAAGGCCTTTTCACAACAGCAGGAACGATCGCGGTTTATACGGCGGCCATTGGTTTTTCATGGTTCTGGTTCAAGAAAAAGCGTAAATCTCCTTCTTTGACCGTTCGTAAAATCGGGAAACTCCTCTATGCCGCACATAAAGGGTTGGGCTGGGCAACTTTGGCGCTTGGCGCTATTCATGGCACTTTTCAATTGATAAATAGGTTTGGTGATCATAAAATCTACTCGGGATTGGCCAGTTTTGTCCTGATGTTCATGATCATAGGGTATGGTATGTTTATCCCCAAGGTTCGAAACAAGTGGATGCGGACGGTACATCGATTTCTTGGGGTTATATGGGTTCCAGTCCTGATACTTCATGCCGGGGGATCCGCTATCATCGCGACTTGCGGAACGCTGGCAATAGGAGGCCTTGTTTGGGTTTTTGAAAGAGGGAAATTGCTTAGCAGTGAACAATCCGCATGAATCCTGCTTAATATCTGTACCAGATATTATGGATCAGCACGGAATAGGGGTAAGGCACTTTGCCTTGCCCTTTTATTTTGTTCTCCATATAATCGCGCAGCCGCCAAACGGTCTCCCCATGGGATGTAGGACCAAGGTTTAGGGTTTCTTCCAATTCCCTCAGGTCGAGGCCTAGGTCGGCTTTGATCTCTTCCGGGGTTAGTCCGGAAATGCGGTAATTTTCTTTTAGTTCGATACTGGTTTGTTTTCGTTGCTCGGCGGTTAAGCTCATGATTCTCCCTCCAAAATATCCGAGGCATTTTTGCTGATTTTTTGCAGCAGCCGCACAAGCTGATCGGTTTCCTCTTCCGTTAAGTCGGCGGTAAACTTGCGGTTGATTTCACTCAGAATCTCTTGGAGTACCGGGGCGAATTCCAATGCCTTGGCAGTCGGATAGAGCAATGAAGAGCGGCGGTCCTTCGGGTCCGCCTTTCGTTCGATATAGCCGGACTCCTCCAGAAGTTTCACCGATCGTGCAGTGGTCGCTTTGTCAAACTTTATCTCGCTTGTCATTTGATCCTGGGTGATGCCAGGCTTGCTTACGATCATCTTCAGAAAAAAATGCTGTCCACCGAGGCCGACATCATAAGGTACCAGCTCTTTGGCGATGATTTTTTGATGCAACCGATAGAATTGGGAAATCAGTTTACCGATGGGCACTTGTTCCGGGTTCACCATGCGCACTCACACCTCTTTCGTTAACGGGTTAGCGGTCAATGGGCTAGTATAAAAAAATTTTACATCAACATAGTTGCGTTCGCAACTAAAATAACGTACACTGGGTGCACGGATTTTGTTGCGTCCGCAACTATGTTGTGGCGCTGGCTCAAGAAACAGAAGGAGGATGTGGATGATTTCAAAAGAAAGCAAGACCGGGCTGGTTGTCACCGGTTTGTTATTGGGCTTGTTAATGTCGGCCATGGACAACACCATTGTTTCCGCCTCTATGCCGACGATTGTCGGCGATCTTGGCGGCTTGGCCCAGTTTATATGGGTTACTTCGGCTTATATGGTGGCAACCATGGCCAGCATGCCGATATTCGGCAAGCTGTCGGATATGTACGGACGGAAAAGGTTTTACTTGCTGGGGCTGCTGATTTTTCTCGCCGGCTCCGCCCTGTGCGGCACTGCGCAAAATATGGATCAGCTCATCATCTATCGCGCGATCCAAGGGATCGGCGGCGGCTCTTTGACGCCCATCGCTTTTGCCATTATTTTTGATATTTTTCCGCCAGAGAAACGGGGTAAAATGACGGGCTTATTCGGAGCCGTATTCGGGGTGGCCGGTGTTGTGGGGCCATTGCTCGGAGCTTTTATCACGGACCAGATCCATTGGCGGTGGATCTTCTACATTAATCTGCCCTTTGGCTTCTTATCTCTGTGGCTGATCGCCGCTTTTTACCGGGAGACGCTGCAGCTGAAAAAGCTCAAGATCGACTGGTTCGGCGCGTTAACCCTGGTTGGCTCCGTGGTTTGCCTGATGTTCGCCCTTGAGTTGGGCGGCCATCAATATGCATGGGACTCCGCGCCTATCATAACCTTGCTTGCCATGTTCGCCGTTCTTTTCATCGCATTCATTTGGATTGAACGCAAGGTTTCTGAGCCGATCCTCAGCTTCCGCTTGTTCAAAACGCAGCTATTCACGGCCACCCAAGGGGTCGCGTTCTTCTACAATTTTGCGTTCATTATCATCGCGGTACTCATCCCGCTGTTCGTGCAATCGGTATACGGAGGGACGGCGACGAATTCCGGTATCATTCTGATTCCGCTAATGGTGGGCTCGACCATCGGCGCCCAAGCAGCGGGCCAAACGGTTCGATTCTTCAGCTATCGCGGCATTATGCTTGTTTCCGTTCTGATCTTTTTCACGGGGATGGCTCTGCTCGGAACCATTGATGTGCATACCACCCGGCTGATGTTAACGGTCTTCATGGTGATCGCGGGCTTCGGTATGGGGTGCTCGTTCTCCTTGACCAGCTTGGCGACGCAGCACAACATGGAACCGCGGCATCGGGGTATTGCCACGTCCACGAACACCTTTTTCCGGACTCTCGGGACGTCCCTTGGAGTGACCATTTTGGGCACGATCCAAAATCATCTGTACCAGTCCAAGCTATCCGGCTCCTTGGGTGCGGGGCAGGGGGCTGCCGGCGGGCTTGACGCCCAATCGGTCTTCTCGTCCAGCTCGAAAGATGCGCTCTCCCCGGACGTTCTCCATCAATTGGCTAAAGCTATGGCATCTTCGGTATCTTCTACGTTTATTTGGGCGCTGGTCCCTATCGGTATCGGGTTTCTTTTCATCCTATGGATGGGTAGTGAGCGGCTGGTACCGCGGAATAAAGCTATGTAGCGAACAGGCATAAGCACGGCGAACCGCCGCGTTTATGCCTTTTTCATAGGCGTTGGAGAATGATATGATGAGAGCGGCAGGTAGGGAAAGAAAGGCGGTTAACCAGAAAAACCATGAAACGGATAACCATCGGCATGATTGCTCACGTGGATGCGGGAAAAACCACCCTGGCGGAGCAACTGCTTTATCATACCAACAGTATTCGCGAGCGGGGTAGGGTCGACCATAAGGACGCTTACCTCGACAGCCATGAGATCGAGCGGGCCAGAGGCATCACGGTGTTCGCGGACCAAGCCTTCATGTCCTATAAGGACGCCGCTTATTATTTGATCGATACCCCCGGGCACGTCGATTTTTCACCGGAAATGGAGCGGGCTGTCCAAGCCATGGATTACGCGGTTGTCGTGGTCAGCGCAGTGGAAGGGGTGCAGGGTCACACCGAGACGGTGTGGCAGCTGCTTCACAAGCACCGGATTCCCACGTTCTTTTTTATCAATAAAACCGATCGGGTAGGAGCAGACGCGGAACGGGTCCTGGAGGACATACGTCTGCAGCTGACCCCGGACGCATGCCTGATTACCGGCAACTTCGCCAATGGCGAAGTGGGAGAAGAACTGCGGGAAAGCATGGCGGAGCGGGACGAGGGGCTGCTGGAGGCATTTCTTGCGGGAACGGAGGATCGGAGCTTTTGGCTGGAGGCGCTTCAGGAGATGATTCGCGGCTACCGGTTGTTTCCGTGTGCCTATGGTTCCGCGCTGCAGGATGTCGGCGTGGTGGAGTTGTTGGAGCAACTGCATCATCTGACAACGACGGATTATCACGAACACGAGCAGGCTCCCTTCGGAGGCAGGGTCTATAAAATCCGCCATGACGCTAACGGCGTACGGTTGACGTATGTCAAAGCCTTAAGCGGTGTTTTGAGGGTTCGCGACGAATTGGTCTACCTCATGGGCGAGGAACGGATATGCGAAAAGGCGACGCGGCTCCTCCGAGTGAGTGGGAGCAAGTCCCAGGCGGTGGATCAGGTGGCGGCAGGAGACTTGTTCGCGGTTGTCGGGCTTACGGGAGCGGAGACCGGTCAGGGAGTTGGTTCCTCTTCAGACAAGCTTGACTATGAGATGGTGCCGACGCTGACCTCAAAGGTCGAGTTTGCCGATACGCTGAACGTGAAGGATGTACTGAAGGCTTTTCAACTGTTGACTGCGGAAGATCCGTCGCTGAATGTCATCTGGGAAGAGAGCTTACAGGAGATTCACATCCACGTCATGGGGCTCATCCAACTGGAAGTGCTGCAGCAGGTGGTGAAGGACCGGTTTCAGCTGGACGTCGTCTTCGGCAAGCCGGATATTCTATACAAAGAGACGATCGGGAATCCGGTAAAAGGCTACGGCCATTTTGAGCCGCTGCGGCATTACGCCGAAGTGCATCTGCTTCTGGAGCCGGGGGAACGGGGCAGCGGCATCGCCTTCGAAAGCGTGTGCCATGTAAACGAGCTAAGTGTCGGCAATCAAAATCTGATTAAAACCCATCTGTTCGAGCGGGACCACCACGGGCTGCTTACCGGCATGCCGCTGACGGATATCCGCATTACCCTCCTAAAAGGAGCGGCGCATAATGAGCATACTCACGGCGGAGATTTTCGCGAAGCGGCGTTCCGGGCGCTCAGGCAAGGTCTGGAAAAGGCGGAAAACCTTCTACTGGAGCCTTACTACGCGTACAAAATCAAGGTGGAGCTGGATGAGCTGGGCCGCGTGCTGTCGGACATTCAACGGGCATCGGGAGCTTTCGATCCGCCGCAAACAACAGGCACTCACGCCGTCGTCATGGGCAAGGTTCCTGTTGCCACTTTTATGGATTACAGCACGGAGCTTGCCGCTTTTACCCATGGGAAAGGCATTCTTCATTTGGCTTTTGCCGGCTATGAGCGCTGTCATAACGAACATGAGGTCATCGAAAGCAAAGGATACCGGAAGGATGCAGACCCGCTGTACACGTCCACCTCGATTTTTTGCGCGAAGGGAAGCGGCTACTCGGTGCCTTGGGACGAGGCGGAGGCGAAAATGCATTTGCTGTAGCACGTCTTGTTATTGACTTATGTCACGCTTTCTTCAATAAAAACAGAGTATAGATCGTATCAATTTCATGGGATTCTTCCAAAACCCACGAGGTTTGGCTTAAAATTCGCTGTAACCCTTCCAGTCCAAGATATTGGATTTGCACGCCAATAAACTCTGTAAATCCCAGGTATCCCGCATTTACATGCTCCCGGTCGAAAATTAATGACCCCGTGACCCGGGCGTCCTCCGGGGAATTGATAAAGAAATGGTTTAAATTTTCAATGATATCGGAATCCGAACCGTACTCAAAAAGACCGCCCTCTGATGAACAGAGCTGAATCCAACCGGAACGTTCCAAACTCATCTTTTGTAATGCCTCCGGTTGGCTCCAGTCATAATGAATCGTATTGAGGGTAATGTCCAAGCCATGGAAGCGTTCCCCTGGCTGCTTCAAAACATCGATGCACCGTTTTGCGAAATTGGGGCCGAAGGTATCGATATCTAAAATGTTAATCTCAATTTTCCGTCCCTTGAGTAATTCCGAGTCCGACTCCTGAATGAGAATCAGGGTGTTGATACTGTCGGTAGCGGACCCACCAGCGATATTGAAGAAACAAAGGTTCCGTTCAGGGAATTGCTTAAGCTGGGGCAGCAAAATGCTCGATTGGCACCGGCAAAGGTCTCTCAGCCTGATCCGAAGTCCCATGAAAGAGGTTTGCTTCACCGCCCACTTGTCCCGGAAACCCATTTTTATCCCCCGGCTTAAATTGGGGCCAAGTTTGTACAGCAAAGTACGCATGCCGCTGAGATAGGAATTGTCAACATTCGACATTTTCACAAAGATGTTCTGGATAAAGCCAGGCATCTTTTTTAATGATTCAATGCTCCGGGCCGACTTGAGGCAGTTCAAATGATAGGCCTGTTCATCAATACTTGCGTTGAAAAGGGGATGTGTAATATCCAGGATGGGTAATTGAATGTCATTCTCGAAAACCGCATGGGGAATTCGCTGATTTTGATTTGCATTCATGGTTTTCAACTCCACCTCATAGAACGATGATTTTTGATCTCTACTTCATTTTTGTTCCATTACATAAAGCTCTTGCAGGGTAAATAGACTCTCGTGTCGAATATACGGCCTAGGGACTTCACCTCGTCTCATTAGTTTGTTTGGTTCTATATGAATTCCATATTTTGGTGATAAACTCCTTTTTCTATGTCTTAAAAATCCTATCGTATCAAGCCTACCGCGGAGAAGACTCCGTCCCGATGGGGACGGTTTTTTTATATTCAAAATCCAGGAGGGGTGTACATGTTGCAACGGTTTGATGGAGATGACCCGGTATTAAAGAGCGAGAGGTTTCTTGCCGATGAAGTAAGGTACAATTTGGTCCACCGGATTTGTGAATCCCATGATGCGGTGTGTTTGAAAACGCCGGATGACAGCATGATTTATGCTCAGTCAGTGGGGCGGAAAGGCTGGCTTTGGATAGCGGATGACCTTGCGGAGGACAGAAAGGACGAGCTTCTATCGGAGCTTACAGGTGATCTCCAAGGAGCGTCAGTGCCCGGGATATCCGGGGCTCCCGAGACAGTCGAACGTTTTGCCCAGATATATACCGAGGCTAATCGTCTTCATTGGTATACCCAAATGGAGATGGAAGCGTATGTTTGTGCGGATGTGAAGAAACGCCTTCCTATTAAAGGAGGGATGCTTCAAGCGGCGGATGCGGGTCATGTGGATACGGTTGCGGGGTTTTTAGCCGGCTTTTCGCAAGATAGATACGGCATGGCGGTTGATCGGGCCAGTCAGCTCCCGGTGGCGGAGGACATGGTGGGAACAGGAGGCCTATATCTTTGGATGGTGGATGGTATCCCGGTTTCCATGGCGAATATCGCGCATCGTTCCCCTAGGCATGGCAGAATCAACGCCGTTCACACTCCTCCCGAATTCCGGAAAAAAGGATATGCCAGTGCCGTAGTAGCTGGTCTCTGTTCTCGGCTTGCTGTGGAAGATCTTATCCCGATGCTTTATGCAGATGTAAAAAATCCGGATGCAAACAAGGTGTATCAAACCATCGGGTTTATGAAAAAGGGGAAAGTAGTGGATATTGCCTTTCGATAGCCGTGAAAAGGAATTCGGGCCAGTCAGAAAACGATCAGCAGGAGCAGGGTTCCGCAAACGATCAGAGTAAGGCCGACCATTGATTTTTTGGAGAGTTTCTCTTTAAAAAATACGTATGCAAACAGGACCGTAACCAAAATGCTCAGCTTATCGATGGGGACCACGAGGCTGGCTTGTCCATCCTGCAGTGCGCGGTAATAACACAGCCACGACAGCCCTGTAGCCAGTCCGGAAAGAACGAGGAACAGCCAGCTTTTTTGTTCGATATTCTTGATTTCTTTTCCTTTTCTGGTCGCCAGCACAATGATCCATGCCATGAACAGTACGACGAGGGTGCGGATGGCGGTGCCCAAATTGGATTCGACGTTTTCGATTCCGACTTTGCCGAGGATGGACGTTAACGCGGCAAACAGAGCCGAAAGCAAGGCGTATATCAGCCAAAGGCGATTCGGCGCCTCCTTTTGCGCGGAGTCTTTTTTCTGGATCATCAGATAAGTCCCTGCCGCGATGGCGCACATGCCGAGGACTTTGTTAGCCGTGAGCGGTTCCTGCAAAAAGGCGATGGCCAGCACCATGGAGAGAACCGTACTAGATTTATCTATCGGCACGACTTTATTAATATCGCCAATCTGCAAAGCTTTGAAATAGCAAATCCACGAAAGTCCAGTGGACAAGCCGGAGAGGAATAAGAACAACAAGCTTTTTCCGCTGATATCGGCAACGGTTGTTTGGGAGCCCACAAGGAATACGATGCCCCAGGCAAAAACAACGACGACCAGAGTGCGAACCGCCGTGGCTAAATTCGAGTCGATGTCTTTGATTCCTAGCTTTGCCAGAATCGCCGTAATGCCGGCAAATAAAGCGGATAAAAAGGCGTAAATCATCCACATAGCGAGATTTCCTTTCTCATCGGTTTCGATCTGATCTTTCTTATGATACGGAATATGGTACAGTAGGATAGAAACAGTTAGATTGACGATACCGGTTCTATACCCCACAAATGGTTGGTAAACGCACATGCATCCGCTCAGCGTTTGTATGGCGGAAGAATGGATTGGCAACAATGGTAGTGGCCTTTACAGGCTCTATTATAGCAAGAATCGGCAAAGACAATGAGAAGAGAGCAGGATTAGTTTAAATGAAAACGAATCAAACCGAACGTTATCGCTTTAGTGAGGCACCTATTTGGAATATCCAGCGGAGTTATTATGAAGAAAAAGGGCTGCAGGCTTGGACCAATGACCAAGTCCCGCAATACATCACGAGTAATCCGATGATCGCGATGTCTTATGCCGAAATGATTTTTGCGTTTCTTCAGGATCGAGGGAGCAAGGGAGCTTGCTCAGAGCCTGTCTATATCGTGGAGCTTGGGGCGGGTACGGGGCGCCTTGCTTACCATATTATGCATGAACTGTACCGACTGAGAGACTATGCGGGTACGGGGGTATCGCTGCCTCCGTTCCGCTATATTATAACGGATCTGGTAATGAGCAATGTGCTCTCCTGGAAGGAGCACCCCGCCCTTCAATCGTTTATTGCCGAAGGAGATCTGGATGTCGCACGGTTTGACGCTGTTCATGATACGGCTCTGGACCTGGTCGTCTCAGGCAAAACCATTCGCGAGGGCGATTTAAAGCAGCCTGTGATCGTGGTCGCCAACTATTTTTTTGACAGTATCCCGCAAGAGTTGCTTTATGTAGGCGATGGCCGGGTCTATGAGACTGATGTGTTCGTCGAGTATCCGGACCAGAAGGATTCGCTGAATCCCTCCGAACTATTGAGTCAAATCTCCTTGCGTTACGAGCATCGGAAGGCGCCTGAGTATGAACAAACGAACTATCCCTACCGTGATGTCATTGCGGTTTATCAAGAGCAGCTAGAGGATTCGCATTTCTTGTTTCCTGTCGCGGGATTGACTTGTTTGGAGCGTTTGAATCGGCTGTCCCAAGAGGGATTCCTCTTAATCACCGCTGATAAAGGGGATCATTTGCTGGATAACTGGAAGTTTGCAGAACCGCCGGAGTTGATCTTGCACGGAAGCTTTTCGTTTACCGCAAACTATCACGCGTTTCAGTATGTTTTTGAGCAAAAAGGAGCCCTAGCGTTATTCCCTCCGCATCACTATAAAAACATCAACGTCGGCTTTATCCTCAATACGAATGAACCGATGGACTATCTCAACACAAGATTGGCTTACCGCCGATGGATGGATCGCTTCGGTCCGGATGAATTTTTTAGCCTGAAGCAATGGGTTGATCCGAACATCGAGCATATGGGTCTGCAGCAAATCTTGAGCTTTTGGCGGCTGGGCGGCTATGATGCGGAGTTCTTTATTCAGAGTGCGACGCGGATCTCCAGTCTGCTGGGAGAAGCGGACGATGAAGAAAAGCAGGATATATGGCAAGGCATTCAGTTGATGTGGTCGTCGTACTTTGTGATGCCGCAGCGTTACGATTTGGCGCTGGATACGGGATTGCTGCTGTATGAGATGGACCGGTATGAGGATTCCAAACGGTTCTTGGAACTATCGGTGCAGCAGGAGCAGGATGAGGTCGTTTCAACGGTGTTTTATTGTCTGGCCATCTGCTGTTTCGAATTAGAGTTGGTGGAGGACGCCTTGACCTACACGCGAAGATTATTAGAGCTGGAGCCGGATCATGAAGAGGCTTTGGCACTGCTGAAGCAATTTGAGTAACGAGGAAGTTAAGTCATGCTAAAAAAAGCAGGCGTTCAGTAGTTCAGAACAGCCTGCTTTTTGCCTTCCGAAACTCCCTTACATAATCGCTTTCGTAAGAATGTGGACGGCTTCTTCAAGAGGAAGAACCCGCTCCGTCCCGGCGTTCATGTCCTTGAGCCGCAGCATCCCTGCGGCTACTTCGTCTTCGCCGATCAGGATGACATACTGCGTCCCGCGGGTTGAGGCGGTGGCCAATGCGTTCTTGAGCTTGCGCCCCGTTACTTCGACGCTTGTGCGGATTCCGCCTGATCGGAGCAGGGCCGCCGTTTGCAAGGCTGCGGCAGCGGTGTCTCCGATGGGAATGACGGTTACGTCTGCTTTTGGAGTTTCCACGTTGCGATCCGCCAGGAGCGCCATGATGGCTTCCATGCCGAAGGAAATTCCGACGGCAGGGTAGGGGAGATCCTCCCGGCCGACAAGGGTTCCGATTATAGCGTCATACCGGCCGCCTCCGCCCAAGCTTGAGGACAAGGAGCCGGAAGCGTCGAAGATTTCATATATCGTACCTGTATAGAAAGATAAGCCCCGGGAGAGGAACGGGTCAAACCGGCACGTTTCTTCGAGACCAAGCTTGTGAAGCAAGGCTTGAAGGCGTAGCACCTCCTGCGCGCCTTTCGTTTCCCGGATGGCATAGATAGAGGATAGGCGTTCGAAGGTCGGGTTTTCCATTTCCATCATTTCCGCCAGAGCGGAAACGGCTTGGGCATCAAGTTTTTTGTCTGCTAACTCCTGCAGGACTCCGCCCCGTCCGATTTTCTCCAGCTTATCCAAGGTCAGCATGACGGAAAGCTTATCTTCGGGCTGCACCCCGACAGCTTCCAGCACATCGCCCAAAAACCGCCGGTTGTTCCACCGCAGGATAATGGGAATCTCCAGTCGGGCAAATCCTTCGACGGCTACCTGCATGAGTTCCGCTTCCGCCTCAGGTCCCGGAATGCCGACGACATCGACATCGCATTGCAGGAATTCCCGCAGGCGTCCGCGCTTGACGGGTCCGTCGCGGAAAACCTTGCCGATCTCATAGCGCTTGTAAGGGAAGATCAGACCTGGATTTTGGGCGACTACCTTGGCAAAAGGAATGGTCAAGTCATAGCGAAGCCCAAGCTTTCGTTCGCCCTGATCGGTCAACTGGTACATTTCTTTGACGATCTCATCCCCTCCGGCGTATTTCGCGGTAAGCAGCTCGCGTTCATTCAAAATGGCACTGTCCATCCCGTCGAAATCATACAGCTCAAATACCTCCGCCAGCGTGTTCTGCACCTTTTTCCTCAGCGCCTGATCTTTGCCGAAGAAATCGTACGTGCCCTTTACGTTTTGCATACCCGTCACCCTTTCTCTTATTGGAAAATAAAAAACGCGCCGGACCTCTTGGTCCTGCGCGTTTGGTATGCCGCAGGGAGGCCAACGCGAGAAGCGTTAGCCCACCCTGGATAAGATCAGGTGAACTAACGCTGTTTGTAATGATGATATTGAGAAGCGGTCAGAAGCGCGATCATGGAGATTTCCCCTTCGCTTGAGATTATAACGATTATAGTGGATGGCTTCCGGCGGCGCAAGAACATTTTTGCTATACTGGAAAAAAGATCAGGGAAACAGAGGCGGATGATGATGATGGGCGGGTATGTGTTCAGATCAGATGAGCAAGAACGAATTACGAGCCGTTTCGGCGGTGATTTTTACGGGAAGCTTGTGGGAGATTTGGACGTCTACACGGAGAAATGGAGACTGGATGCGTTAAGCTTGATTCCCTCCTATTCGGCAAACTTGGTGTTTCTATGCCACTCGGAGGACTACGGGGATGCCGTATTGAAAATCGGGGATCCCGCTTTCCCGGAAACACGATCGGAATATTTGGCCTTGCGCCACTTTGACGGCGGACGTTTTTGCCGGGTCTTTGCGGTGGATGCGGACAAAGGAGCGCTGTTGATCGAACATGTGAAGCCGGGGATCCCGCTCAGGAAGGAGCTATCTCTCGACAAGAGGTTGTCCGTCTTTTGCTCGCTTTATCGGGGCTTGCATGCCGAACCGGCGGAACCGGAGCGATTTCCCTCATACACGGGCTGGGTTAACCGGATCACGGAGTACATGAGCCAGCGGCAGGATTGCGTCGAACTCTATGAACATATGAAAAAGGCCAGGGAGATTTGCCTGGAGGTGGCGAGGCGTTACACGCAAAAGATGCTGCTGCATGGGGATTTTCACCATGACAACATCCTGTTGGGTGCCGGGGGTGAGTACCGGATCATTGATCCGAAGGGCGTTGTTGGGGACCCGGTTTTTGATGTTCCGCGGTTTATTTTGAATGAATTCGATAATGAAATAACGGACGGCTTATTCGATAAAATCAACAGCATCGTGATGGCGCTGGAGGAATCCTTGCGGATTCCCCAAGGGATTCTCAGGAAATGCCTGTATGTGGAGACGGCCATGGGTATGTGCTGGTGCGTGGAGAGCGGCGCAGGTCCGGAGGAAATGGCGAAGCTTATGCAAACGGTGGTCTTCGCGGAAGCCGTATTGAATCACTGACAAGTAGCGCCTATGCATTTCTGTTTCACTCTGGTTAATTGCTTGTTCACCAGTTGAGAGACTTGTAGAATGGGAGTGAAATCCCATCATAACTTTACGGGCTCGTTGCCCGATCGGGGGAACCGCGATGACGAATGAAGGTTTAAAGGAACAGCTTTTATCCGACGTTAACCATTTTAAAATCCATGGCCGCACTACAGGGGAACGGTCGCCCTTAACGTTGTTTTGGACGGGAAGCGCTGTTGAATTCAACGCCAAAGGCTCGGAGCTATGGGTGGAGATCGAGGCAAGCTACGATCAGTTAGAACCATGGATCAGCATCGTGATCAACGGAGTCCCGATCAGCCGGCAGATGGTAACGGCGGGCAGGCGTTGGTTTTGTGTTTTCCGAGGAATGAATTCCCAGGTTATCAAAAATGTGCGAATCGTCAAAGATACGCAGGCCATGAGCTCCGATCCGAGTTGCTCGCTGCAGATCCGTGGGGTAAAGTTCGACGGGGACTTTTTGCCGGTGGATGAGAAGCCGTACAAGATCGAGTTTATCGGGGACAGCATCACCTCGGGAGAAGGAGCTATCGGGGCGAAAGCGGAGGAAGATTGGATTCCCATGTGGTTCAGTGCACTGGATAATTACGCGGCGATGACGGCGGATGCGTTGAACGCGGACTATAGCATCCTATCCCAGAGCGGTTGGGGCGTGATGGCCGGCTGGGATAACAATCCCTATTGCAACCTCCCCGACTATTATGAAAAAGTTTGCGGATTGCTGAGCGGCGACAAAAACGCCGCCCTCGGTGCTTTTCGTGAGCATGATTTCGCCTCCTGGCAGCCGGATGCGGTGGTCGTCAACTTAGGCACCAACGACTGGAATGCTTTTCAAATGCCGGCTTGGAGAGATGAAAAGACGGGACAGACCCACAAACTACGGTTAAACGAGGACTTGGCGGCTTTCGAGCAGGCGGTTCAGCATTTTCTGGCGAAGCTGCGGAAGCATAACGGGCGCGCTCATATCGTTTGGGCATACGGCCTGTTGGGCTTCCCGATGATGCCGGCGATCTACCGTGCCGTCGATGCGTACAAACGGGAAACAGGGGACGCGAAGGTTTCGGTGTTCCAGCTACCCGCGATGACGGAGGAAACCGTCGGGGCTCGGTATCATCCGGGAAAAGCGGCCCATGCCTGGGCAGCAGAGGCGCTGGCCGAGTATCTCAAAGGCGTTTTGGCTTAGATATCCATCGGGAAAAGGAGCTGACCGATATGAAAGTGGCGATCCAGTCTGATGATCAAGAGGTTCGGGACCTGTTGGCGCTGATGGCATCCGATCTTGAGGTAGAGCTTGGCGAACCGGGTATTCCGCTGGAAGTCATGGGGACTTCGGAAGAATCGCGGATTTTTATCACCTATGATGGACAAAAAGGAGTCATTACGTACCGGGAGAAGGTTCATCTGGCGCGGGCTTTCGGCTTATTTATTCAATTCCTGCGGGAGAACGCAGCCCCCTTCGAGTGGGAGGAGCAACCGCAGTTCCGGACCAACGGGGTGATGCTGGATGTCTCGCGGAATGCGGTTTTGCGGGTGGATGCGGTCAAAAAGCTGCTCCGCATGCTGGCCCTCATGGGCATGAATGCGGTTATGCTTTATACGGAGGATACCTACACCATCTCGGGCCGGCCTTATTTCGGATACATGAGAGGGCGGTATACCGAGGACGAGCTGCGGGAATGTGACGATTACGCCGCGGCTTTAGGTATCGAGCTGATTCCTTGCATCCAAACCCTGGGCCATTTGAAGCTGGCGCTGCAATGGGACTACGCTTCCGCCATGAAAGATGCGGATGACGTGCTGTTGGCGGATGATGAGGCAACCTATGCTTTTATCGAGGACATGATTCAGGCGGCATCGAAGCCGCTGCGCACCAAACGCATCCATATCGGGATGGACGAAGCCTACCAAGTGGGACGGGGAGTCCATCTGGATAAACACGGCTTTGAGAACCGGTTTGACTTGATGAACCGGCATTTGAAAAGGGTGCTCGACATCACGGACCGGCAGCGGCTTGAACCGATGATTTGGAGCGATATGTTTTTCGGCTCTTCGTTTCTGGAGGAGCATGACGGTCCGGGCGCGATTTTACAGGAAGATCATCTAGCGCATCTTCCCAAGCAGGTGAAGTACGTATACTGGGACTACTTCCACGAGGATGAGGGCGTTTACGAACGGTGCATTCAAACCCATAAAAAACTGGGGACGTTACCTGTGTTCGCCGGAGGGGTATGGACATGGGCTGGGCTTGCGCCGAATTACGGCAAGACCTTCGCGACGACGAATGCGGCGTTGCAGGCTTGCAAAAAGGAAGGCGTAGAGGAAGTGTTCGCCACCTTGTGGGGAGATAATGGGGCGGAGACTAGCGTGTTTGCCGGGCTGCTCGGGATGCAGTTGTTTGCCGAGCACGGCTTTCATGCGGAAGTCGATGGGGATTGGTTGAGCCGGCGCTTTAAGCTCTGTACCGGCGGGGATGCGGTTCAATTCCGCGCCCTTTCGAAGCTTGATGAGACGCCAGGGGTGGAAGAGGGCAATCTGAATGCGTCTAACCCTAGCAAGTTTTTGCTTTGGCAGGACACGCTGATCGGGTTGTTCGATCATCATGTAGAAGGGCTGCCCATGAATACCCACTATGAAAAACTGTCCGAGGAGCTGGCTGGATACGCCGGCGGAAGCGGGAAGTGGGGGACACTTTTTCTCTTTTATCAAAGGCTTTCCGAAGTCCTTGCCCTGAAAAGCGAGCTAGGCCTTGAATTGAAGCGGGCTTACGATAGTAAGGACACGGAAGAATTGCGCCGCTTGGCGGAGGGGAAGATTCCGGAGCTGGCCGCCAGGGTCGAAAAGCTGAAGGACGCTCACCGCTCTTTGTGGTTTGCCAATTGCAAAGCCTTCGGCTGGGAGGTTCTCGATATCCGTTACGGAGGTGTACTGTCGCGGCTTCAGACGGCGGCCTTTCGCATAGGTGAATATGTGAACGGCAAAGTAGACCGGTTGGAAGAGCTGGAAGCGGAACGATTGGATTATATGGAACGGCAGACCGGGTCGCTAGGAACGGAGCGCATGTATCACCGCATCGCGACGGCCGGTAATTTATCAGGCTAAACGAAGAGTTCATTATAGATACGATTAGTCGAAAGGGGCAACGAAAACGAGATGAGCGAAGGAAGAAAATCGCTTCAAGAAGCTTTTCAACATACGGAGTACCCGCTTACCGGACACGGAAAACGCAATGTTCAAGTTCTGAAGGATGCCTTGGACGGCTATGATGGAGCGGCGGCAAGCGATGTATATGGAACAGGCGCGATCATCGAGAATTTTCAAACTAAATTGGCGGATTACTTGGGCAAGCCGTCCGCCGTCTTTTTTCCCAGCGGCACGATGGCTCAACAAATCGCTCTCCGCATCTGGTGCGACGAACGGCAGCTTCTCAAGGTGGCTTACCATCCCCTTTGCCATTTGGAGATTCATGAGGAGGACGGGCTAAAGGAACTGCATCATATCGAACCGGTTCTCTTGGCGGATAAGGAGCGAATCATCAGGTTGGAGGACGTTCGGGAGTTAAAAGAGGAGGTCGCCTGCCTCCTGTTGGAGCTGCCGCAGCGGGAGATCGGCGGCCAGTTGCCGGATTTTGCCGAGTTGGAGGCGATCTCCACCTACTGCCGGGAAAAGGGGATCAAGCTCCATTTGGACGGTGCCCGGCTGTATGAATGTCTGCCCTATTATCAAAAGACGGCTGCCGAAGTCTGCGCTCTGTTCGATAGCGTGTACGTCTCCTTTTACAAGGGGATCGGCGGCGTAGCGGGAGCAATCTTGGCTGGCGACGAGGATTTTACGAAACACTCGAAGGTGTGGAAAAGACGCCACGGCGGCGACTTGATCAGCTTGTATCCGTACATCATCAGCGCGGATCAAGGGTTTGAAGAACGACTGCCGAGAATGGAGCAGTATTACCGCGATGCGGTGGAACTGGCCGCGCTCTATAATGCTTGTCCGGACATCACGACGAAGCCGGAAGTGCCAGTAACGAATATGTTTCATGTTCATGCTGCACTGCCGAAGGAAAAGCTGGAGGACGTCCTTCTTTCGTTCTACGAAGAGACAGGTATCGGGTTGACGGGCAACGTGAGGCCGACGGGTGAGACATCCTGCTACTATGAGGTCAGCATTGGCGATGCTTATGGGAGAGTTTCGAAAGAAAAGCTGCGGGAAGCCTTTCAAGCATTGCAGGATAAAATGCAGCCGCGGCTTCTATAATTTTGGGTGGAATGGAAGATGACTCTAAGAAAGGGATCCGGGGACCCTTACCGGATTCCTTTTTTGTTGTATAACAAAACCCCCAGTTCGACTGGGGTTCAGGAAAACTTATAGCGATGAGTAGAAAATCTTTTAAAATTGATCACGAAGTGAATGCCGGTCTACCAACAGCGGATATGAAATCTATGGAGAATAAAGGATGAAAAAGAGCAGTCTCAATAAGTACCATTATACCGAGCAGGTAGCGAAGAGCGAGTGGATGAATACCTGCAAACCTACTGTTATTTTTCTTCCCGCGAGGGGGAGTTTTTGCAATACCTGCAAACTTACAGGTATTTCGAGCTCAAACTCTTCATTCATAACCATGGGACAAAAATACCTGTACAATCACAGTTATTTCTTCAACTGAGCCAATTTTGTTGATATTACCTGCACTTTCGCAGGTATTCGCCACAACGCTGTCCCAAACCCCCACGCAGGATCGCATCCACATCTGACGGGAAGCCTTTCAAGTGCTGAACGAGAAGCTGAAGGCTGCGATTGTTCGAACAAGAGAAGAGGCCGCGATCCTGTAGATTAACGGGTTCCCAAATTTCTATATTAATTAAGGTCCTGCTCAACGTCTGGGCTTAACAGATAAAAAATGCACGACAAAAGACATTATCTACCTTATGTAAAATCAAATACAACTACTTACAGATATTTCTTGCCAAACTATTGGCTTGGTGTATAATAACATAGAACATATGTTCTGTGTTATTGGAGGTGGCAAAATAGTAATGATTTATTACGGTATAGTAATAGAGCAATCGCTAAAAAATCCCTCTATTTTAAAGGAATTTGAGATAGTTGCACAAAAGCAAAATGGGAATTG
Source organism: Gorillibacterium massiliense (assembly GCF_000455485.1). Lineage (GTDB taxonomy): Bacteria > Bacillota > Bacilli > Paenibacillales > NBRC-103111 > Gorillibacterium > Gorillibacterium massiliense. The sequence continues at coordinate 147,986 of NZ_CBQR020000102.1, read as the reverse complement.
GAAATTCTTGTTGGTATCGGCTTCGGAAAATACATTAGAGAACCAAATAGAAAAACTGCAAGACAACATGATACCGATTAATGAAGACTGTTGGTATAGTCACTTCTTTATGAATGATGCAATGATTGTGGTTTATCAAGATGCTGTGTTTAAGACTACCACTAATCAAAGTGATTGGAATGAAGTCATTCAATATGGAACGAAACACGGAGTTCCTATAGAACAATTGGATTTTAACCCCTGTACGAAGGAAGGGGCTTTTAAATTGTTCGATCTTAAATAAATGTAGAAATAGAAAAGGGTAGCGAGTAATTCGCTACCCTATTTTTATTCGTTTCTTAACCAAAAGTGTTGTCAAATGGGGTGCCAATCGATTTTGCACCTTTGCCACAATAAATAGCCTGATTCCGCTACGGTAAACGTCACTCGTCCTAGCATCGGGGTCCCCGCAAAGTACCTGATTAAGCTTCGTCAGGGTTGGCTTCACTTTGTAGGGTACGGTGTCAGCGAAGCCGTTTATCCTTGGGGGAAATCAAATCTTTTCGCCCGTCTTTTTCGGGCTTTGAGCAACCAGCTTTCTGAGCTGCAGCACCACTTTGGGAAACGAGATGGTCTTGGGGTAAGCCAGATAACGGGGCTCCCACCGGGGATCGAACTTGTCCTTGAAGCGGCGGATACCTTGAAACCCGTAAAGATAATTGCCTTTCAAGAACAGCAAGCGGGCGATCCGTTCGCCGCGGAAGGAATATGCGACTTCTCCCACTTTACCAAGGGGGGCCATGCCAAGGTTGAATTCCTCGTATCCTTGGGCTTTTGCCCACTGGAGTAGGTGGACCATAAGAGCGTCCATGACTCCGCTCAACCCTTTTTGATAGCGCATCAGGTCGATGGATATGGTCTTTCCGTTGTCGTAAACAGGCATGATGCTGGCAAATGCTACAAGCCGATTTTCACTGTCCCGAAGGGTGGCTATCGGCGCGAGTTCAAGATACGTCTGGTTGAACGTGCCCAAGGAGAAGCCGGATTCCTGCCGGCCGCTCAGCCATTCGTCGGAAACCTCCTTCATTTCCTTGAGAAAAGGAGGCGAGAATGGCGGATTGGCAACCTCAAAGGTGTACCCGTTCCGTTCAAAGCGGTTGAGTGCGGCACGAAGATCCGCTCGGCGGCGTCCGGACATTTGAAATTGATCCAGCTGAAGAACCGCCTCTTCCCCTAACTTAAAGAAATGGAAGCCATATTCGTGGTAGAGCGGTATATGTTCGGCTTTGACCTGATAAAAGACTGGCGTAGCCGCGTATTTGTCGGCGAAATCCCGGAACTTGCCAATAAGCTCCCGGATGGAATCCGGCTCGCCGATGGGATCGCCAAGGGAGGCGACGATTTTTCCGATTTGGCCATAAGCCAAAACTGCCTGTTCATCAGACGACCACATCAAGCTTTTGTCCCCGAGGAATAGCAGATGGGTCAAGTAGTTCCCTTTATGGTTGGCCAGGAATTGCTGAAGTTTAACCCACTCCTGGTGAGTGGGAGCAGGTGCCGGCGGACGGTTGGGACGCTGCAGCCATCTCAGGGTCAGAAAGATCCAGCTTGCCGCTAAGGCCAGCGTGGACTCGCGCCGAAGCTCGTAATCCTTCAAGGCGAAACGGGACAGCCATTTAGCATGGGAGTGGGTGACGGGGAGCGGCTGCTTGGTTAGATGCCCCACGGAAAAATACAGCAGGGAAACGAATAGGGTAAACCCGGCCCATGCCGCCGTTTTCGAGAAGCTAAGGGGCGTTTCTTCTCGGTTGAAACGATCTTTGGACATCCACAACAGCAGGAAGATACAGCCGAGGAATATCGCTTCCTCATAGGCAAACCCTTTGAGCAGCAGGGCAATAGAACCGGCAGCAAGCAAAAGAAGCGTAAAATAATACGTTCTTCTGGCGCGCAGACGAATTCCTTCCGAGACGGTCAGCATGATGAGACCAATCAGGACGGTGATCTGATGGGAGGTTTTCATGGTCAAAGGAGTGATGAAGTGCTCGAGAGCATGCATTCGGTGCCAATAGCCGGGCATCGCAGCGGAAAGCAGCAGCACAACACCGCCTACAAAGACGAGTGCGGAGAGGGCCCAGTTACTGATATCCCGCAGGACCTTCGATTGATTCGGCCAATTCCAAAGCTTAAGCCAGCCTCTGAGGAGAGGGTTAAGCACTTGATTTTGGGCATTAGTCCGGATTTCCTTGCCGGGAAGCCACTCGGTTGTCGCGAGCGCCAAGCCGATGCACCATGGGATAAAATAATAAAAGACGCGAAATAGCAAAAGAGCGGCCAACGCATGGTCGGGCGAAACGCCAAAGGTATACAGACCGAGAAGAGCGACAGCGTCGAAGGAGCCAAGGCCGCCGGGCACAAAGCTGATGACGCCTGCTACCGCAGCCATGGCATAAATGCCCGTTGATTCTCTGAAGGTAAGCGGCAGATGAAGTGAGTGGAGAACGGTCCAAAAAGCAAAAGCGGCGGCAAGCCATTCCAGGAATGAGGCGCCAATAGACAAAAGCGGCATGGTGGAGGTGATTTTATTTTCACCGGTCAGACCCAGCAGGTTCCGCAAGACCGGAAGCTTTCCAAGTAAAGCGAACAGGATGGCATAGGAAGCGATGGCCAATTCGGCGATCAAGAGCCATGGATGGCTGTGCGTCATGCCGCCAGTATTCCAGGCTCCAAACAACTGGAGCAGGGCTAATACGGAAAGACCGGTCATCCCGGATAGAGATAAGTAAATGACCGATTTTAGCCATTCCTGGCCCTGGAATCCTCGGCTGCGATAGAGGGTCAAGCGCATGCCGGCTCCGGTGAACCCTGCGAAGCCCAAGGCATTATTAAACGAATTGGCGATCCAACTGATTTTCCATATGGAGATCAACGGCGGTTTTACCGCTCTGCGTTTTAGGAGCAGAAGATCGTAGGACGTCATAAGCGTAACGGCAAGCAGGCAGACCGCAAGCAGTTTGAGATGCTCCAGGGGAGGCAAGCTTTTTAAGTGATGCAGAGCAACTGCAGGCTTTATATCCCGAATGAAAGAATGGATCTGAGTATAAAGAAAAGCCAGAACTAATAAGGGAATCAGAAATTTTAGCATTTTTTTGCCGAAATCCAGACCTCTTAAGAGGAACGGCTGCTCGGGATGCTGCTCTTGCATTTCATTTTGTTCCACCCCAAAAAGACCTCCTATAGACACCAAATCTGCCTTGATCATAACATAGCGGGTTATTTGCCGGTGCAAAATAATATCGATAAACTGAAAAAACCAAATGATGGGACAAAAGCGTCCTTGTATAACGAAGGAGACAGCAAGATGGACGAGATGCAATTCCGCGAGATTTACACCTTGATGGAGGCGGCGTTTCCCGAAACGGAACTCCGCGCTTTTGACGATCAATTTGCTCTTCTCAAGCATGCCCGTTATGGGCTACGGGTGAACCGGAGTGAGGGTGGAGAACTGCTGGGAATATTAGCCGGGTGGCAGTTTTCCGCATTCCGCTTTGTGGAGCACATCGCCATACATACGGAGATCAGAGGTCAGGGAATCGGCAGGCGGATGTTGGAGGAGTACCTTAATGAAGCCGAAACTCCGGTGGTGCTGGAGGTAGAGCTGCCGGATACGCCTATTGCCCAGCGCCGCATCGCCTTTTACGAACGCATCGGTTTTCACTTGAATCCCTTCGCCTATCAGCAGCCGCCCCTGCGGAGGGGACAAGCCCCACTGCCTTTGCATATCATGAGTTATCCGGCCCCGCTTACGGAAGCGGCTTTCCATCCCTATAAGATTACACTTTATCGTGAGGTGTATAACATCAGCAAGATTTCCGCAGATTAGGTGGGATTGCAGAAAATCCGGAAAGGGGGCGGCATTCATGAACTACAAAAATATAACCGTTGCGGGCAGCGGCGTCTTAGGCAGCCAGATCGCTTATCAAACGGCATTCAAAGGATTTCCGGTCACGGTCTACGATATAAACGATGAAGCATTGGATCGGGCAAAGGATAGAATCGCCAAATTAATGCCGCGTTATCAGGAAGATCTGGGAGCCTCGATGGATGAGGTCGAAGCAGGCTACGGGCGGATAACGTATCATAGCGACTTGACTCAGGCGGTGGCGGAAGCGGATTTGGTGATCGAAGCGGTTCCGGAAGTGGTTCACATCAAGGAGGGTTTTTATAAGAAGCTAGGGAAAGCCGCTCCGGATAAAACGATTTTCGCCACTAACTCATCCACGATGCTGCCCAGCCAGTTCGCGGAAGCGACGGGCCGGCCGGCGAAGTTTTTGGCGCTGCATTTTGCCAACGAAGTATGGAAAAACAACACCGCTGAGATCATGAAGCACACCGGAACGGATGAGCAGGTTTTTAACGACGTAATCGCATTCGCAAAAGCCATTGGGATGGTTGCCTTGCCGCTGCACAAGGAACAACCGGGCTATATTTTGAATTCGCTGCTGGTTCCGCTGCTGGAGGTGGCCCAATTGCTCCTCGTCAAAGAGATTGCCGACGTGGAGACCATCGATAAAACGTGGATGGTGGGAACAAAAGCGCCTTTGGGGCCTTTTGGCATATTGGATGTGGTGGGCATCAACACTGCCTATAACATCGGTCAGGCCAAGGCTCAGGTTACCGGTGACGCCGACTTTGAAAAAGTAGCCGAGTTGTTGAAGAATGACTACATCGACAAAGGAAAGCTAGGGCGAGCAACAGGCGAGGGCTTCTACAAATACCCCAACCCCACCTTCGCGAAACCGGGCTTTTTGGAAAGCTGAAAACAGACTTTTTTCGTCCATTAGCCGGATCGGACAGCCAGTTGCTCCATGCCGAGTACGATGATGTTCAGTCCCGTCTCGAACATTTTATCGGAGCCGATTTCTTTAAAAATTCCGTTTTCGTGCATCCGTTTGATCACGAATGTGCCATCTTCCGGCAAACGCGCAAGCGACGCCTGAAACAGTTTGCTGGCGTCCGCTTTCAGTTCTTTGTTTACCTTTCTTTGCTCATACCGGTCCAGCTCGAAGGAGATGATGTAATTCAATAAACAAGCGATCGATGAAAATTTATCGCTGTCGCTTAATGGCAACGGGTCCACGATTTGCAGCAAGGCATTGTTCAAGGCCAAATAATTCGCCTCGGAAGGAAACGCTCGCATGAATAGCTGAGCCGAACAAGGATACTTGGTCATAGTGTGTTTAATGGTTACCGCAAAATCCGTAAGCTGGCTTTTCCAATCCCCTTTAAGGACGACCGCCTGCAAGGCTTCTTTCGATACTTCATTGGCAAGGCTCTGAAAAAAGATCTGCGGAGTCGTGATGAGCCTTTTTCTTAGCAAGACAAAAAGGAATCATCATTCCGTTTAAGGCGGATTGCCGATCAAGAAGCAGCGGATCGGTCTTGCAACACTTGCTGACGGCTTCGGGTAACGTAGAGGTAGAAATAGCCGAGAGCGATGAGGGCGCAGAAGAGGACATCTAGCCCAATGAGCGCTTGATAGTTTTGAAAATAGTCGTAGCTCATGCCTCCGATCAACGAACCGATAATGCCGCCCCCTTGATGGAAAAGCAGCAGCCAGCCGGCCTGTTTGCCGTTTCCCTTGCCGTATTCGTTTACGATCAGGAGTCCTCCCGGAATAGCACTTAAATAGGTGATACCAAAGGCAATGGCAAAGATCAACGGGGACCATCCCAGGTGCAGGAACAGCAGAACAAACCCCATGATCCGTATACCGTACAAAAGCATCAGCATCGCCAGTTTGTTCGTCCGGTCGAGAAGAAAGCCGAATAAAAGGGAACCGCAGATTTCCATCACACCGAGGGTGCTCATGGAGATGGCGATCATCGCTTTCGGCACGTTGGCCAACTGATGGATGGCGACCAGATTCATCTCCACCGTCCCCATGTTAAAGCCGCAGACGAATAACGCGCCGGCAACGGTGATGAGGATCGGTAGGAATCCGGCGATTGGTGGGAGAGGGGAGCGCCTTGCTTTCGGCGCCTTTTGGTGACGTTCCGTTCTCGCAGCGGCGGCTCCTTTCACGCCAAAAAAGGTGACTGGCAGCGAAACGATGATGCTGAGCAAGAAGGAAAAGAGGAACGCATCCTTCCAGGTGAGCCAGCTTTCCGCAACGAAGAGCGGCGTGCTAATCGCCAGCCCCAGGGAGGAGGCGCTCGCTAGCAAGCCAGTTGCTTTCGCCCGGTGATGGCGGAACCATTGGAAGATCAGCATGTAGGTCGTGGTCGAACCGAGCCCGGTGAAGCCGGAGATGATCCCGTATCCGAGGAAAAAGAGAATGGCTCCATGTCCGAATGCGACGGTCCCCGTTCCCACCATACCGATGAGGGTGCTGAGCAGCAGGATTTTCCTCGGCCCGTAGCGGTCCACGAGCCAGCCTCCCAAGGGGGCGCATAGGGCGGCAATCAGCAGATTGGTCGACCAAGCCATGGAAATGACCCCTCGGCCGATCTCCAGATCCTGCGAAATCTGGACTTGAAAAAAAGCCATGATAAAGCGGATCAAGGCTCCGATAAATCCGATGACCCAGAGGGAGCCCAGTCCTATCCAGGCAAAACGCGGTTCCTTAAACCAGGTTTTCTCCATTTTACTCCTCCTTAGTCACTGTAAATAAAAAAAGATACCGATCGGTATCTTTACTATACCACAGGCCTTCCGGTTCTTTAAAGCACATTTTTATTTGTTATAATGAAAGGGATGATTTCAGCGCATAGGGGAGACATTCATATGCCAAAGGGAGAAAACACCCGCAAGATGATTATCGCCAAGTCCGCCGAATTGTTTAACCAGAATGGCTATGCCAACTCTTCCTTATCGGATATTACGGAACGCACGGGAATCAAGAAGGGTGGCATCTATCGGCATTTTGTCAACAAGGATGAAATCGCCGCCGAGGCATACCGCTATGCGGGCAGCGTGGTGAACAAAAAAATTCAGGAAGCCCTGGCAGGCGAAGAAACGGCAATGGGGAAGTTGCTCGTTTTTTTGCAGGTATACCGGAATGTGGTGGACTCTCCTCCTTTTGTCGGCGGATGTCCCCTGTTGAACCTCGCGACGGAAACCGATGACGGAAACCCGGGTCTTCGTGCCCATGCCCGCCAAGGATTGAACAATACGCTAAACCTCATGAAAACCATCATCGAGAATGGCATTCAATCCGGAGAATTCAGAGCCGATCTGGATGTCGAGGCGCTAGCTACCTTCACTCTGTCGATTATGGAAGGCGGTATCATGATCAGCAAGCTGGACGCCGATAACCGGCACGTTCGGATGAACGAGGAGAGTCTCGCTTCATATATGAAAAGGATTGTCTTGAGGGCGGGCCGGTAATGTAACTTTTTTACAAAAAAAGATTTGATTCCGCGGCACCCGGCGGTTAGTATGGTAGAAACATATCAAACGAATCGGTGGGGAGAAGGGAAACGAAGTGTCGCGGCTGCTGTTTTTTACATTGATAGTGTTGAGTTTGATTTGGGGTTGTTCGTTTTTCTTCATCAAGGAGCTGCTGCCGGATTTCGGCCCCTGGACCATCGCTTTTCTGCGGTCCAGTTTTGGATTGGTGACGATCTCGGTGATCATGCTGATCATGAAGATTCCTTTTGGGTTTCGAAGCATCCAGTGGGTCCCGATGGCGGTTATGGCTTTGGTGAACACTGCCATTCCTTGGGCGATTATCGGCTTTAGCGAAACGAGATTGACCAGCAGTATGGCCTCCATCCTCAATGCGACGACGCCTCTGTGGACGATCATCGTGGGAGCGGTGGCGTTCAAGACGGCTACGCACCAGAGGCAATGGATCGGCATGGGGGTCGCTTTCATCGGTTTGATTATTTTGCTGGACATCAATCCCCATTCCTTCATCTCGGTGGACGGGATAGGCTTTCTGTGCATGATCGCGGCGACGCTCTGTTATGCGGTGGGCTCGCAGCTGTCCAAACGACTGAAAGGCGTCAACATGTACCAGACGACCTTCGGTACGCTGCTGGTTTCCATGTTGGGAAGCGGGGCTGCCGCTTTCATCGTGGAGCCGGTAAACTTGACCCGCCTCGGATCGCTCCATAATTTGGGCATGGTGATGGGCTTGGGGATTTTTGGATCAGGGGTGGCATACATTCTCTTTTACTATTTGGTGCAAAAAGGCAGCCCGGAGCTGGCCACGATGGTCACCTACCTGGTCCCGGCGACGGCGATTCTTTGGGGCAGCACGCTGTTGAACGAGCCCATTCACTGGAGCTTGTTGGCGGGGTTAGTTTTCATTTTGGGCGGCGTGTTCCTGACAAGCCGGAAGCGGCCGCAGCATAGTGTACGAGGCGAGACCGAGTCGGTTTAGCGGAGATTGCGAGAAAATCGAATAGGCAAGTTGTGAAAAAGCGGGTTGAAAAAACCTGCTTTTTCCATGAAATAACCAATAATTCACAGGGTATTTTCCGCAAGGGGCGCCTTGTAGAATAGAGACGACATCGATGAGGCTCATGCGCAAAAAGGGAAGCGCTTTCTCTTTTTTACGCTAAAAAGGAAATCGCTTTCAAACCCGGTTGTTCAGATGTGGAAACATAGGACAAGGAGGATGAAGGGTGAAAAAGGTTTTGAGTCTCGCATTAAGTATCGTGCTCTCGTTAGGATTGATGGGGAGCGCCATCGCCGCATCTCCAGGCAAGACGGAGGTTAAGCCCAGCAGCAAGACGGAAGATTACTCGTGGGGAAGAGCCAAGATTGTCGGCGGCGGGTTTATTCCAGGTATTATTTTCAACGCAAAAGAAAAAAATCTCATTTACGCCCGGACGGACATCGGCGGCGCTTACCGCTGGGATCCGGCCAGCAAGAAGTGGATTCAGCTTTTGGATTCGATAGGGATGAGTGATTGGAACAACCTCGGGGTAGAAAGCTTGGCTACCGACCCCGTCGATCCGAACCGTCTCTATCTCGCCGTCGGCACGTACACCAATGAGTGGACGGACGATAACGGGTATATTTTCCGTTCTACCGATCGGGGCAAGACGTGGAAGAAGACGCAGCTGCCTTTTAAACTCGGCGGAAACATGCCGGGTCGTTCCATGGGCGAACGGCTGGTCATCGATCCCAATGACAATAAGATTCTTTATTTTGGGGCGCGCAGCGGGAATGGCCTGTGGAAGAGCGTCGACTACGGTGCAACCTGGAAAAAGGTCGACAGCTTCACGGCAAAGGGCAGCGTGTCGGACGATTATTTTAAAGATCCTCTCGGCACCGTATGGGTAACCTTCGATCCGACAACAGGTTCCAAAGGCAAAGCGACGCAAACGATCTATGTCGGTGTCGCCGAGCGGGAGAACAGTATCTATAAAAGCACGGACGGCGGCAAAACGTGGGCGCCTGTCACCGGTCAGCCGACGCAAGGGTTCTTGCCTCAACACGGCGTGCTAAATGCAAATGGCGTTTTATATGTCACCTACGCCCATGACGTCGGTCCATACAATGGCGGAGAAGGCTCTGTTTGGAAGTTGGACACGAAGACGGGCGTATGGACGGATATCAGCCCTACCGGCGTAGGAGACAAGGCCAATCCATACGGAGGACTTGCCGTCGACGCCCAACATCCGGATACGGTGATGGTCGCTACGATGAACAAATGGTGGCCGGATGAGTTTATTTACCGCAGCACCGACGGCGGAGCAACGTGGAAGCCGTTTACCACCTACGATTACAGCGTCGGCTGGCCCCCTGCCCGCACCGACGAATTTACCATCGATTACGCCCTGTCCCCTTGGCTTGATTGGGGCTCTGTAAAAGATCCGAAGCAAACGCCGGAAATCTCGCCGAAGCTGGGCTGGATGATCGGCGATCTGGAGATCGATCCGTTCAACTCCAACCGCATTCTCTACGGAACGGGCGCGACGCTGTACGGCTCGGACAACGTGACCGCTATCGATAGCGGCGGTAAAGTGAAAATATCCGTCTATGCCGACGGCATCGAGGAAACGGCGATCCAAGGCTTGATTAGCCCGCCTTCCGGCGCGCCTTTACTTAGCGCCATGGCCGACATCGGCGGTTTCCGCCATGAAAGCCTGGATAAAGCCCCGAACATGATCACCAATCCGTACATGGGTACGACAACGGACCTTGATTATGCTGAGACGAACCCCAATCTTGTCGTCCGCGTTGGGAACGAAAACGGCATCAACCCGAGTATGGGTGTATCGACGGATAACGGGAAGACGTGGACTCCGGCGAAAAATCCGTGGACGCCGCTGCCTTTGACCGGCGAAAAGAAAGATCAACCCGATCCGGCAGATCAGACGAACGGCGGTTGGGTGGCGGTTAGCGCCGATGGTAAAACCATCGTGTGGAGTCCGGAGGCCTCCTCGGCCAGCGTGTCCAGACCAGTAAGCTTCACGAAGGACAATGGCGCAACCTGGACGGCTTCTAAGGGTATCCCAGCGGGAGCGATGGTTTCATCGGACCGCAAAAATGCTAATAAAATCTACGGCTTCTTAAATGGCAAGTTCTATGTCAGCACCGATGGCGGCAAGAATTTTACCGTATCCAAAGCCTCTGGCTTGCCGAAGAATCTGACCAGCAAATTCAAAGCGATCCCGGGTAAAGATGGCGATATTTGGCTAGCTGGGGTAGCGGACAAAAAGGATAAGACCATCTCTTACGGCTTGTTCCATTCCACCGATTCCGGTAACTCCTTCACGAAGCTGAAAAACATGCAGGAAGCTGCTACCATCGGCTTCGGCAAAGCCGCGCCGGGTAAATCGTACATGGCGCTCTACACCGACGCCAAGATCAATAATCAATACGGCATCTACCGCTCCGACGACGCCGGAGCAAGCTGGATTCGCATCAATGACGACCAGCACCAGTTCGGCGCCGCCTCTCGGACGATTACTGGCGACCCGCGGGTCTTCGGCCGCGTCTACATCGGTACCAACGGTCTCGGCATCGTCGTCGGCAACCCGGCGGGAGGAAAGCACTGAGTTTCTAGGCTGGTTCTATTCAACTCACTCCAACGACAACGATTGATGCGATTACCAGAAAAGTGGTATGATAAAACTATCAGAAGTGTATGCTAAAAAGAGACGGTCGGCCAACCGTCTCCTGTACAGACTTGGGTGGACACACCCTCCAATTGAAGCGTAAGGAAGTAACCCACCTAGCCGTCCAGCTGAAGGTGGGTTACTTTCGTTTATCCAGGTATGTTAGAAGCGCTAAGAGAAAGCCCAACGCAGCAAACACGACCATGAACGTTTGGAAAGTATCCATAGGCATACCCCCTTTCCGGAGGATGCCGCACCCAAGTTGGTTCTGTACAACCCATATTATACCAGAAATTTAGCTTGTGGAGTCTGCCAATCACCCCCGGGAGGGAGGCCCCTCCGCCTAACCCAAAAAAAAACCATTTGTATATCCAATTCGAAACGAGATCAACCGTAACTAATTTTCTCGAAAAACAAAATGGCAAATGGGTTTTGGAAAAATGACGTTACTCAATAGACGAACTTCCGCTGAGACCAGTAGCTGAACAGAAACAACGCGGCTTCGGTAACCAGTTTGGCTGTGAGAAGTGGGATACTGAGATTCTCGTAGAAAATGTGCATGAGCACGTAATTCAATAGGGCGATCAAAATGACCAGAGCATAGTAGCGGGGCAGCGATTTCCGGGTCGCCGTCCCGTTTTCTTTTTCACGGGAGAAGACGAAGGTGCGGTTCATGGTGTAATTGAATACGGAGCTGCACAGGCGCGCTCCGGTGACCGAAAGGAACAGGGCTCCGCCGATCCACTGGAACAAGAAGAGTAGGACGAAATCGAGAAGAGCAGAAAATCCGGAAGAAGCGCTGAATTTCAGGAAAGGGAAGTAGACGCGGGCGGAATCGGCAAGAGGGCGAAAGTGGGACGATTTGTTCTCATCCAGATAAACGGTGTCGATGGGAACCTCGAACAAGGGATAACCAGATGACTTAGCTTCAAGCAGCATGTTCATCTCGTATTCGAAGCGTTCTCCAGGGATGCGGCACAACCAGAGCAGCATGTCGGCGGAGTAGCCCCTTAGCCCGGTCTGGGTATCCAGAATGGAGGTGCCGGTAGTGCAGGCGTACACCATGCGGGTGGCGTTGTTGCCGAACCGGCTGCGGGCTGGGACATTTCCAGTAAAGTGCCGGCTGCCGAGAACGACATGCTGTGGATGCTCGCGGGTGGCGGCTGCAATTCTCAGAATGTCTTTGGGTAGGTGCTGGCCGTCGCTGTCCGCGCACACAACGGCATCGGTGTTTCCGTTTTGCTGCAAGTAGGAAAACCCGGTTTTCAGCGCTCGGCCTTTACCTAGATTGGTTTGGTGGGTGAGGACGGTACAGCCCGCTTCCCTCGCAGAATCGAAAATCCCTTGATAGGCCGGGCCGCTGCCGTCGTCGACGATCAGGATCATGGCATCGCATGCGGCTTTTAGCTGTCCGATCAGTCCTAACAACCTTGTATCAGGTTCGTAGGAGGGGATTAAAATGGTCATCTTTATCTGCCTCCTCGTATTGTTCGCTCATGGATTCATGCTCAATCGGGAATATAGATGATGTCGCTGACGCCCCGTTCGTTGCCTTTGCCCAGCGGATTATTGACGACCCGGCCCATGAAATACATGGTGGAGGAGCCGCCTCCGTCCAGGTTGTAAGCCTCGGTGGCGCCGAGGTCTTTGAACAATTGGGCGAATTCCGTCATGGTCAGCCCTTTGCTGTAACCGGACATTCGGCCGTCCACGACGATAAACAGATAGTGGTTCGGGGCAATCATGCCGATGCCGGTTCTTGGATTGGAACCTTGAATCGAACGATTGCCGAAGTTGGTGTCGATTTTGACGTGCTCCAGGTCGTCGGCGATCTCGCCGTCCTTCACCAGGCCGGGACCGAAGGAGAAGGTGTTGGTTACACCCTCTGCCAGCAGATCGGAGGAAGAAGTTTGTTCTTCATCGTAAGATTTCATGCTGCCGTCGTTGAACAGGGCGAGGCCTTCCCGGGTCGGCTCGTCCCGGTATAAGGTGCCATTGCGGATCACGACGCCGTCATTGCGGAAGCCGTAATAATCGCCGTTAATGGCAAAAATGGCGTTGTGGTTTTCAGCGATGGTCGACGTGTTTTGGATGATGTTGGTCCCGAAAGAGTCTTTTGCAAAGGCGGTGAGCAGGTTGGTACTGCTATCAAAGGTGACATCGGCGACGTAATAGGTTACGGTGTCGCTGCCTGAGCCAGTCTGTACCTTTTTGATGTGGACCGTTTCCTTATCGCTTGTATAGTTCCAATCATCAGATTGGGCTTGGCCCGATGATGGATCGGATGAAGTCTGATCAGATGAGATCTGGCTGGACGAAGTATCACTGGATGAATCGTTGCCCGATGAGACACCACTAGGCGAAGTTGATGCCCTAGGGGGGTCGGTGACGACGATCTCAATATGCTCGATTAAGTAACGGTCGGCGAGCTTATAAACGATAGCGCCGATAACCGCGAGTATGAGAATAAGGATGATGGCGATCTTTGTTTTTTTACGGTGACGGGAAATAGCAATCCACTCCTTTTGAAGCACGGAAAGATGAAGAAGCTTGACAGGCTCATTGTCGCAAAGGCACCTGAAGCGGACATGAGGATGATCTGAGGATGCGCTGAATAACCGCTTCAGAAAAGAAAAACACGGACCGGGATGGTCCGTGTTCGAGAGTTAGGCGAGCATGTCGATGGTGCTGGTAGAGTCGGTTGTTATTGGCTTGACTTTGGTGCTCTTGTCTGCGTTTTTGTCCGTGTTCGGGTCGGCCGATTTTCCGGAACTGGACTGTGCCTGGTTGGTCGCCTTCGCCTTTGCCTGGGCGATCTGCTGTTCGATTTGCTGAATCTGCATTTGTATTTGCTGCATTTTCAGTTGCTTCGTCTTGGCGTCGTCCTTGCTTGTGCTTTCTTCTTTCAACTGTTTTACCAGACTCGTCAGTTGTTTCTCCAGACTGGTGGTGTCCGAAGCGGACTGGGAAGAATAGCTGGAATAGCTTCCGGATTGCGATACCGATGAAATATTCATGTGTTCACCCCCTCGTTGGGAAAAGTTGCGGAGAGCATCGTAAAGATGGTCCTATACCGTTATCGAATCCAAAGTTGAATAAGGGCTGAGAGAAAGCTGAAAAATGGCTGTATTTTCCATTCAGAATTGAACGGTAAACGATGTCGTTTCTCCGGGAATGCTTTTTGCGGAAATCTTGCCTTTGTGCTGCTCGATAATGGACTTGGCGATGGCGAGCCCCAAGCCGTAACCGCCAAGTTTGCGGGAGCGGGATGCATCCACCCGGTAGAAACGGTCGAAGATGCGCTCCAAATTTTCCGGCGGGATGCCTTCTCCGGTGTTGGCTACCGTCAAATGAATCTCGTTGTGGTGTTTTTTTAAGGAAAGGGAGATGGAGCCCCCCGGGTTGGTGTATTTTGCGGCGTTATCCAGCAAGATCATGACTACCTGCTTGATCTGCTCGCTGTTTCCGTGGAGGGTTAAGTCCGACTCGATGTCATCCTTAAGGGCAATCTCTTTTTCGAATATCACGGCTTCCATGGTCAAGAGCACACTTTCTACCGCTTCGCTCAGGTTGAAGGTTGTGAACAGCACGCCGGTGCGGGCCTCGTCCAGCTCTGTCAGGTACAGCAAATCGCCGGTCAGCGTCTTCATCCGTTCCGTTTCGGATTTGATATGGTGCAGCCACTTGACCTGATTGACGATGGTGTCGTCTTGGTTGGCCAGAAGTACGTCGGCGTTGGTATTGATGACGGCCAGCGGCGTTTTCAGTTCATGGGATGCGTCGGCGATAAATTGTTTCTGCCGTTCAAAGGCCACTTTAACGGGTGCGATGGAGCGGTTCGCGAAAAATCGGCTCATTAAATAGATCACGACAAGCATCACCAATCCGACAATGGAAAAGGTATAGATGAGATTGGTGAGAATTTGCTGACGGGCCGTGACATCCAGGTAAACGACGGAATAACCGGCGCTATTTTGCTCCACGGTATAGGCCCAGCGGGTGCCTTCCAAAACGAACTGGCCGCGAGCCGGCACCGTGGAGGATTCGGACTTCTTGAGGGCTTGGGCATAGAAGTCGTCGTCCATATCGAAACGGGAGTTATGGGCGATCAGGTTCCAATGGGTATCCGCCTGCAGGAGAAAAGAAACCGACCGTTCCGGAGGAGGTCCGGCGTTACCTTTTAACGGTTGATTATGTCGGCTGCCGACAGCATGCGGACCGTTCAGGCCCATATCCGGCTTGAGGTAAAAGTCGGCTACCTGCTGCAGTTCCGCGTTGATATCCGAGTGAACATTTTGATAGGTGATCATATAAATGGTGGCGAAGGACAGCAGCATGATGAGAGAAATGGAAACCAGGTTGACGAGCAGGAACCTATGGCGGAGCTTCTGAAACATTACTCCGTCACCTCCAGCACATATCCAACGCTGCGAATCGTTGTGATGCGCACGGTAGATTTCAGAAACGCCAGCTTCTTCCGCAAAAACGAGACGTACACTTCCACGTTGTTATATTCCGCCTCCGAATCGAACCCCCACAGTTTCTCGATGATGAGTTCCTTCGGCGTGACTGCGCTTTTTCTCGTGATCAAGAGCTCCAAAAGCTCGCTTTCTTTCAAGA
Organism: Gorillibacterium massiliense; assembly: GCF_000455485.1. GTDB lineage: Bacteria > Bacillota > Bacilli > Paenibacillales > NBRC-103111 > Gorillibacterium > Gorillibacterium massiliense. Next base: position 132,309 of record NZ_CBQR020000102.1, on the reverse strand, counting down.
TCAGCTTCAGTTCCTTTTCCTTGCAGATGAGCTTGAGGCCCGCCGTATTCAGTTCGATATCCCCGAATTTCAGCGTATCCTCCGGCACCACCTCTCCCTTGCGCCGTAAGGCGGCGCGGATGCGGGCCAAGAGCTCCTCCGTGGAAAAAGGTTTCGCCACATAATCGTCGGCACCGTAGTCAAGGCCGGTGATTTTATCGGATATTTCGCCTCGAGCCGTCAGTAGGATGACCGGTGTGTGAATTCCTTCGGTGCGGATGGTTTTGAGTACGGTGATGCCGTCCATTTCCGGCAGCATGATATCGAGGAGCAGCAGATCGTAAATGCCGCTCCGAGCGTTGTCCAGCCCGGTTTGGCCGTCATGGACGGCATCGACGGAATAGTTTTGTTTTTTCAGAATTTGCGTGAGGGCTTCCGCCAGATGAATCTCGTCTTCCACGATCAGAATGCGCATGTCGCTGTCCCCTTTTTGCTGCCCGGATAGATCCGGGTCTCTTCGCTATATAAGACTTTATAAGTTTGACATTATAGATAGGCTTATTTCGCTACGGTAAACGTCGCGCGTCCTTCGAGGACGGCGTTAGCCGTTTATCCCTGCATGTCTTCATTATAGAGGAAAAACCTTTAATCAACCTTAAACTTGGCCGTTTTGGCGTTTAAGATTCATTAAAGGTTGGCCCGGTAAGATGCAGCCATGGGACGAAATATTAACGTTTTGTAAAGGAGAGGAGCTCCCGTGGCGATTGAAGTGTTTAACCGATATGAGAACAAATATGTGATGGACAGCAAAACGTTTTACGCCATCTACAACCGGCTTCTCGACTATATGGTGCTGGATGAGTACAACAAGAACGACAAGTTCTATACCATCAGCAACGTGTATTTTGATACGGAACACGATTCCTTAATTCGCAGCAGTCTGGCCAAGCCCAAATACAAAGAAAAGCTGAGAGTCAGGGCGTACGGCATACCCGGCCGGGAAGATAAGGTCTATCTGGAGCTGAAAAAGAAGGTGTGCGGTCTGGTAAACAAGCGGCGAACGGCGCTTCGGCTAGACGAGGCTTATGAATTCGTGCGCACCGGAATGGAGCCGGAGCTGCAACCTTATATGAACGCTCAGGTGGTTCGGGAGATCAATTATTTTCTTACGCGCTATAATCTGTTGCCGAAAGTTTATCTGGCCTATGAGAGGATTGCGATGTTTGCCAAGGACAACCGGGATTTGCGCATCACCTTCGATACGAATATCCGGTCCCGGCGGTACGATGTCCGGCTGGAGGACGGGGATTACGGGGAACCGCTGATGGAACGGGGGCAATGGCTGATGGAAGTGAAGGCGGAGAATACCATTCCCGTCTGGTTGTCCAAAATGCTGTCGGAGCATCACATGTACCGCACGAGCTTTTCCAAGTACGGCAATGAATATAAAAAAATGCGAAACGAACGGTTCGCGGAGGAGAGAATGTTCGTATGATGGATTCTTTATTTTCAACGGTAGCGGCAAGTACGGATCTCACATTTGGCAGCGCCGTTGTGACGATTTTGGTGGCGATCGCCTTGGGTGCGGTGATCAGCTTTACCTATATGAAAACCCAACCTGCATTCACTCAAGGTTTTACCTTGACGATGATTGTGCTGCCGGCGATTATCGCTATCATCATCCTGATGATCGGCAGCAATATCGCCAGAGCGTTCAGTCTGGCCGGCGCCTTCTCGATTATCCGATTCCGCAGCGCCCCTGGCGACCCGAAGGATATCGCGTTTGTTTTATTCACCATGGCGGCGGGTTTGGCTTGCGGCGTAGGCGCTTTCGGTTATGCGGTTTTGTTTACGGTTATTTTGTGCCTGCTTATGTTCTTTTTGAAAACCATCAAATTCGGCGCCCAAAAGGCAGCGCAAAAAACACTGAAGGTGACCATCCCGGAAAATCTGGGGTATGAGGAAGCCTTCGACGAGATTTTCAAGACGTTTAACGTGCAGTATGACTTGAAAAAAGTGAAAACGACGGAGCTGGGAAGCCTGTATGAACTGGTGTACCTGGTGAGCCTTGACCATCTGACGAATCAAAAAGAGTTCCTCGACGCCATCCGGTGCCGGAATGGCAATCTCGATATCTCGTTAACCATGACTCCAACGGCTGCAGAATATTAAAGAGAGGATGATGAATGATGATCATAAAAAAGTGGAAAATCAAGTCGGCAAGCTTGCTATTATTATGCGCGCTTCTGGTATCGGCATGCAGTTCGGGAACTTCGGCGCAGAGCGGCTCTGGGACGAAAGCGAACGGGACGGCAACAACGGCAACTGCTGGCACCACCAGCAGCGATGCAAATCTAGATCCCGTGATCAAGGTTGTGAACTACGATGACGACGATTTATATACCGATTGGAGCACGGGCAATCCGGCGAGTATTGCGCTGAACGGGTCCGGTGCTACCATAGATGGCTCGGGAGCCGAGGCAAAGGATGGCTCGGTTACGATCACAAAGGCGGGAACGTACGTCGTCAGCGGCAAATTGGATGACGGCCAGCTTGTGGTCAATGTGCCGGATAAAGGGATCGTTCGCCTGGTGCTGAACGGGGCGGAGATTCATAACAGCGACTCCTCCGCCATTTACGTGGAAGTAGCGGGCAAGACCATCATCAGCCTGCCGGAAGGAACGGAAAATACGGTATCGGACGGTGCCAACTACGTGTTCCCGGACGCGGAAACAGATGAGCCGGACGGCGCGATTTTCAGCAAAGACGATCTGACCATTAACGGAACTGGGAAGCTGACGGTTACGGCTAACTACAATGATGGAATCAAGAGTAAGGACGATCTGAAAATCACCGGAGGCATTCTGGAAGTGAAGGCTGCCGCCGACGGTATTGTTGGCAAGGATATGGTAGCGGTCCAAGACGGCACGATTACTGTGGATGCAGGCAAGCACAGCATCAAGTCATCCAACGATAAAGAGGGCGAGGAAGGCTATCTGTCTCTGGCTGGAGGCACTTTCCATCTCACTGCAAAAAAAGATGCCCTGCACAGCAGCGGAGGCCTCCATATCGCCGGCGGCGACGTAGAGATCAACGCCGAAGACGATGGCATTCATGCGGATCTTTCCATCGCCATTGCCGGAGGCACCATCGACATTAAGAAGAGCTACGAAGGCATTGAAGCGCCGATTATTGACATATCTGACGGCAAGATCAGTGTTGTCTCCTCCGACGACGGCGTGAATGCAGCATTAGGCTCGTCGAATACAACGGATGAGAACGCGGCAGGCGCGGCTCCGGCCGACGGAAACGCGAACACAGCGAAAGGGAATAACGGCGGAAAGGATGCCCAAGCCAGCGCTCCGGCTGCACCAAGCGTGGGCGGACAAGGGACGGCGGACAGCCAGTCTGGTTTTGATAACGGCGGTGGCGGTTTCGGCGGACGCGGCGGCTTTGGCGGCGGTCCCGGCGGCGGTATGGATCAAGCGGAGGAAGGTGTCATGTTGAGCATTAGCGGCGGGGACTTGACCGTTGATGCCGGCGGTGACGGAATTGATTCTAACGGCTCCGTTGAAATGAGCGGCGGTACGGTCATTGTGAACGGACCTACGGACAACGGTAACGGCCCCCTTGATTATAACGGAACTTTTGTTATGACAGGCGGTTTCCTGATTGCTGCCGGCAGCTCCGGTATGGCGCAGGCGACTTCGGACAGCTCCACCCAGGCTGGGATCATGATGACATTCTCCGGCACTCAGCAAGCAGGCACCCTTGTTCATTTAGAGGATAAAGACGGGAAGAGTATTCTCACCTTTGCTCCTTCTAAATCTTATCAATCTGTGTTCGTCAGCTCGCCGGAGCTAAAGAAAGACGGTTCGTATATCTTGAGTTCGGGCGGTACGTCCACAGGCAACGAAACCGATGGACTTTATGACGGAGGAGCATATAAAGAAGGTACGAAGGTGGTCGAATTCACCATGGCGAACGCCATTACCTGGGTAAACGAATCCGGCGTAACCGAAGCCCAAAGCGGCATGGGCGGCTTCGGCGGTGGAGGTGGCCGAGGCATGGACGGCGGCGGACGCGGCATGAATGGCAACGGCGGTCAAGGAGGAAGCGCCCCCAGCTCCGATGGCGGCAATGGCAGCTCCGGCGGCGATATGCCGACTCAAGACAGCCAATCTTCGACCCAAACGAAGGGATAATCGCTGCAAACAAAAGCCCCTCCTGCATCTCGCGCAGGCGGGGCTTTTGTTGCGGTTAACCGCCCTTTTTCCGGTAAATGGACTTTGGCGGATACGCTCTAACGATTAGTTGGCTTTTTTGATCGAACATGGGCAGGCCGTATTTTTCGTAGTTGAAAGTTCCGACGGGTTCGTACTTCGTCCCCACGACCGTGTCATCGAGAGAATATTGCGCAATGTGAATAATCAGCAGCCCGCCGGGTTTGACGGATTGATTCAGTTTGATCACTTGTTGTTCGAATTTATCGAACGGGTAAATATCGCTCAAATCGCGAATGCCCTTTTCGGCTATGTAGTGGGGCTTTCTCTGGAGAACGGCCATGCAGAAGATGGCGTCATATGGCCCATGCTTGCGGATTTCGGGGTCGCTGGAGTAGATGAAAGAAATGTTTTCGTCCACCGGGAGGCTTCTGCAGATCTCCAGATTGCGCTTGTTGATTTCCGCTCCGACGAGACGTGCTTGGGGGAAATAATGGCGAAGGGACAGCACTTCTTCTCCGGTCGAGCAGCCATAAGAGAGGATGTTGAGATCGGTGCCGTTTTTTTCGGCAAAATAGCCGCGGCATGCGGAAAAAATGTCGGGGTAGCGGTTCATCGAGGTATATGACGCCGTTTGGTGCACGTCTTTCGAGTGGAAGATCTTCATGAAGACAATGGAGCGGTAGTTTCCGTCGCGAAAAAGAAGTTTGACTGCTCGGATGGACTTTTTCAACGCTTGGAACATGGCGGTGGAACTCCGTTTCCCGGGCCTTCCGAGGCGAAATCGGATAGACATGGTAATCACCCCAAGTGAGTATGGCCGTGCAGAGGCTTGCTTCTCTTTGGGTAAAAAGGGTGTCGACTTCAATCTACCAAACAATCCCAAATGAGGCAACTGTTTTCTATCATTAGCTGCAGGGGATTCGAACTCTTCACTGGAGACGAAAAAAGAGACCGGAGAGGAAATCCGGCCTCCAACTAACCGCAAGTTCATTATTTAATCGTATAGGGCAGCTTGAAGGTCCATAGCTCGGTCCCGTTCTCCGCTGACGTGCTGCCGATGCCGAAGTCATTGTCGTTGACGATCGCCAGCGTGTCCCCGTTTACGAGGGAGAGACCTTCGATTTTTTCGTAAGGGAATTTGAACTCCACCGCATCCAAAATGGTCCGTTTGGACACCGGGGAGATTCCGTTTGTCCGCAAGTCGGTAAGCGTCATTTGCTCCAACGTTTTGCCCGCTGCGGTGGCGTCGTCGTATTTGCCAAGGATATTAGTGGCGCCTGTCAGGTCCACGGCATAAATCCGCTTCAGTTGGGCTTTGTCCCCGGGAAATTTGTCCCGCTCGTCGATAAGCAGGGTGTGGTCGTTTACGGCAACCATATCGGAAACGACGATATCGCCTTGAACCAGATTGGTGTATTCCGTTGTGTCTTCCAGCAAGTAGGCGTATTCGGCAACGGGCTTCAGGGTGGTCAGATCAAACTTGATGATGCGGACTTGACGGGAATTGTCCATCTTTTTGTCCGGGTTGCGCAACGCGTTTTGCATAGCCATGAACATGTATTTGCCGTCCGGGGTGATGCCGACGGATTCGGCGCCGCGGTTTTGGCGCAGCTTGTTGTAGACTGCAGGCAGGGTCTCACGGCTCGGCACCAGATCGGCGGAAGCCTGGGACGCCCAACCCTTAGGGACGATCCGTTCGAGGATGGTTCCGTCGCGTTTTACGTGTACGATGGAGGGGCCGTATTCGTCGGATATCCAGAAGGTATCATCCGTCGAATTGTAAGCGAGTCCTTCGATATCGAGACCGTAGGGGTCGTAGGCCAATTCCTTCTCGCCTTTCGTGTCAAAGGGAGCTTCGTCGCGGCCCTTGATGTTCGGCAAGCCGGTAATGGCCGCTTTGCCTGTAACGGGATCGGTACCTTGCACCTTCAACGGGATGCGGTCGAGAATGTTGATTTTACCATCGGCGATTTGGATTTTATATACGGTCGGAGTGTAATCCGGCAACGGGAACGTTCGGACTGTGACGCCGTTTACGTCCACTTGGCCGTTGGGACCGCGGTCTGCCGTCGAATAAAAGACGTTGTCCGGGTCGCCGGGGATGTGGGTCAGCGAGGAGCCGATACCCATTTTAATCCCTTCGGCCAAATCCGCTTCCTGGAGAAAATATTTGCCCGTGAGCTGAGGCTTGTCCGTTAACGAGACGGATTGGCGAAACGCGTCCCAATCGACGTATTTGCCCATGGATTCGCCAATAGCGCGGACCGGCAAGTACAGGCGGCCGTCAATGTCCACGGCGGATGCCGCTGGGGTTACGGTTTGACCGTTGTTCGAGTATTTGATTTGATCCGCCGTGTTTCCGGATTTTACTGCAGCCGTTACAACACCGGTTCCAACCGTGAGCGCAAGAACCGCGGTTGCGGCCAGCGTCCATTTTTTGTTCATTCCTGACACTCTCCCTTTTCACGAATATGGCAATCTGGAAAACGTTTCATTTCTGTTATAGCAGCGCCATATTTTGGACATGTAAAAAGAGAAGAGGGGATATGTAAAATGATGAAATCGCTAACCTGATGCAGGGGATTCAGTTGTCATGACATTATCCATGACTTTTGTCACATAAATGTTAATCTTTCCTAGATACAATTTGTATCGGATTTAGAATAATTGTGTTATGATAAAAATGCGGTAACAACCATTTTCCACTTGTACAACAAATGCTTCCAACCGTACCGGACTTTTAAAAAGAGTCCATGCCGCGGATGGTCGTTCATCCAAACCGGCACTTGAAACCCCTTACATAGTTGGCAAGTGGAAAATCACATGAAGCCGCCAGTTCGTTATGAAAAGGAGGAAAAAGTGAATGAAAATGCAATGGAAGCAACCTGAAGTGGAAATTCTGGATATCGCGCTGACCCTGCATCATACGCCGACCCCAACTCCCCGCCGTACGCCAACGCCGACACCGAGACACAGTTCCACGCCCTGCAAGACGCCGTCGCCAACGCCAACCCCACGGACGACACCGACACCGACTCCTACCAAGCCGCCTGTTTTCTCCTGATGCGAGAGCATGCCTGCCGATTGGCCGGCATGCTAAAGATTTTATCCGGGCCCGATCAAATCCTTAGCATGTCTCGCGCCAAAAGAAAGGATGGAGAAAAGCGCTCCATGCCGATTATGAAGGAGTTCAATGGAATGGGTATTGTTTTTCGTTATATGAATAAGCTTCGCTTGTTTGCCGGAACAAAGCTTTACGTTTATCTTCTCGGGATGATGTTCGTCAGCCTGCTGCAAAGCTTCGGGCTCGTCCTGCTTGTGCCCATGCTCGGCGTGATCGGTTTAACCGACTCGAGCGCAAGTTCCATCCCGTTTTCCCAGACGCTGGCTGCGCCTCTGAAAGGGTTGCCGCAGGATAAGGCTTTGGCGATCGTCCTCATTGCCTTCCTGCTGCTGTTAGGCATTCAGATTGTCCTCCAGCGCAGCCAACAAATTTGGAACCAAAAACTGGAGATGGGCTTTGACCGCCACATGCGGGAAGAGTTTTACGAATCTTTGTTGGCCGCAGATTGGCCGTTTTTCTTGCGTAGACGGAAGTCCGATTTCATTCATATCATGGAGTCGGAGCTGCCTCGGGTCATCGACGGCATTTATATGGCTTTGGGCTTTGTTACTACCCTTCTGTTTACGGCAGTGCAAATCGGACTTGCTCTCTGGCTTTCGGTGGAGCTCACCTTCTCCATTCTGATCTGCGGCGTAGTTCTCGCGCTGCTTTCCCGCCGGAATGTCCGGAAATCGAAGGAATTGGGGGAGCGCATCACGGATTTGTCGGCGCGGTATTTTGCCGGGATTACGGATCAGTTTAGTGGCATCAAGGATATCAAAAGCAACCGGATGGAAGGCCAGCATACGGCATGGTTCCGTTCCTTCAACCAAGATTTTCAGGATAACAGCATGCAGTTCCTGAAGCTGCAGTCCCGGACTCAGTCCGTGTACAAGGCGGTTTCGGGGTTTTTAATGGTCGGGTTTTTGTACGCGTCCTACACGTTGTTTCACGTTTCGCCGGATCGTTTGATCTTGATCGTACTGTTGTTTTCTCGACTGTGGCCGAAAATGAGCTGGCTGCAATCCGGCTGGGAGTCGATGGCCCAAGCTATTCCCGCCTTTACCAGTCTCACGGCGCTGCAGAAGGAGTATCAGGCCGCCCGGGAAATGGATGCAGGGAAAATGAACAACCAAAGCGCCCGCCTGCGCGTTATCCACGGCATCGAGTGCCGGAAAATCAGCTTCCGCTATGACCAGACGTTGCCGGCTTATGCCCTGCGCGACATTAACCTGCGCATTCCTGTAAACAGCATGACCGCTTTCGTCGGCAAATCCGGCGCCGGTAAAAGCACGCTTATCGACATTCTCATCGGCCTTCTGAAGCCAGAGAAAGGTGAGGTTCTTGTTGACGGGAGAGCCCTTACGCCGGAGGAGAGGATTGATTTTCGCGGGACGGTCAGTTACGTTTCTCAAGATCCTTTCCTGTTTCATTCTACCTTGCGGGAAAATTTGGCCGTCGCCGCTCCCGGCGCCAGCGAGGCGCAAATGTGGGAGGCGCTGACCTTTGCCTCTGCCGACGAGTTCGTGAAAAAGCTGCCTCAAGGGCTGGACACGGTCCTCGGAGACCGGGGAGTCCGGCTGTCCGGCGGTGAGCGGCAGCGAGTCGTGCTAGCCAGGGCGATTTTGCGCAAGCCTGCGATTCTCGTGTTGGACGAAGCCACCAGCGCGCTGGACAGCGAAAACGAGCGGAACATCCAGATGGCGTTGGATCGGCTGAAGGGGACGCTGACGATCATCGTCATCGCCCACCGCTTGTCCACGATCCGCGGCGCCGACCAGGTCATCGTGCTGGAGAACGGGTCCATCATTCAGCAGGGCGGCTATCAGCAGCTTTCCAGCGAGCAGGAAGGCGCCTTCGGCACGCTGCTCCGCTATCAAGCGGTGGTAAATTCATGATAGACAGCGAAAGAGCCGCCCCTGATCAGGGGCGGCTCTTTGCTATACCAAAACTAAATCTTTATACCGCGTGGAACTCCTGACCGTCTCGCACTTCCTTGACGTATCCAGCACGGATGGTGAAGTCCCCGAAATGCTCCTCTGGAAGCCGTTCCTTGGCGTACCGGTTGATGATCGGCCGAATCGTGTCCAGAATCTCGTCTTCGCCGATGTTTTCCTTGTACAGCTTGTTCAGGCGTTGTCCGGCGAAGCCGCCGCCCAGGTACAGGTTGTACTTGCCCGGCGCCTTGCCGATGAAGGCTAGCTCGGCCAAGGCCGGGCGGGCGCAACCGTTGGGGCAGCCGGTCATGCGGATGACGATCTCTTCATCCCGCAGGCCCGCTTCTTCCAGAACCGGCTCCAGTTTGCCGATGAGCGAGGGCAAGTAGCGTTCGGACTCGGCCATGGCCAAGCCGCAGGTAGGCAGTGCTACGCAAGCCATGGAATTGCGCCGCAGGGCGGAATTCAGCTTGCCGTCGGAGAGGAGGTACTGCTCGATCAACCCTTCGATTTTCTTCTTCTTGCGGGGACTGATGCCGCCGATGATCAAGTTTTGGTTAGCCGTCAGGCGGAAATCCCCGTCATGAACCTTGGCGATTTCTCGAAGGCCGGTCATCAGCGGGTAATCGTCGGTGTCCTTGATCCGTCCGTTTTCGATGAACAGCGTGAAGTGCCATTTGCCGTCGCTGCCCTTGACCCAGCCGTACCGGTCGCCATGATGGTCGAACTGGAAGGGTTTCGCTTCGGAGAGCGCCCATCCCAGCCGTTCCGTCAATTCCGCTGTGAACCAGTCGAGACCCCGGTCATCGATGGTGTATTTGAACCGGGCGTGCTTGCGCACGGCGCGGTCGCCGTAATCCCGCTGGATGGTCACGGTTTTCTCTGCTACGTCGATGAGCTGTTCCGGGGTGCAGAAACCGATGACTTTTCCTACTTGAGGATAGGTTTTGGTGTCGCCATGAGTCATGCCCATGCCGCCGCCGACGGAAACGTTGAAGCCTTTGAGTTTGCCGTCTTCCACGATAGCGATGAGGCCGAGGTCTTGGGAAAAGACGTCGACGTCGTTGGAAGGCGGTACGGCGATGCCGATTTTGAACTTCCGGGGCAGGTAGACCGGCCCGTAGATCGGCTCCACTTCTTCTCCAGGGTCCAGGCTGTCGGAGACCTTCTCCCCGTCCAGCCAAATTTCTGCGTAGGCACGGGTGCGGGGGTCCAAATGGTTGCTGACCTTGCTGGCCATTCATATACTTCTGCATGAATCTCCGACTGGTTGGGATTGGGGTTGCACATGACGTTGCGGTTGACGTCACCGCAGGCAGCCAGAGTACTGAGCAGCGCATCATTGACTTCCTTAATCGTCTTTTTCAAGTTCCATTTGATGACGCCATGAAGCTGGAACGATTGACGGGTCGTCAAGCGAATCGTGCTGTTTCCGTATTTATGAGAGATTCGATCCATCATCAGCCATTGATCCGGAGTCACAATGCCGCCGGCAGCGCGTACCCGCAGCATGAACTGGTAAGCCGGCTCCAGCTTTTGCTTGGCCCGCTCGTTGCGCAGGTCGCGGTCGTCCTGCATGTAGCTGCCGTGATGCTTCATCAGTCGGTTGTCATCCTCAGGGATAGACCCGGTTATCGGATCAGCGAGGGTTTCAGTAAGATTGCCCCGCAAATAATTACTCACTCGTTTGATATCCTCCACGTCGCTATGGGGGCGGTCATGGGGCGGATATGGGTTTTCTTTTGCCATGCTTATATCTCCTTTCGGACACTCGGACATTCGGACGGGACAACCCGATCAGTACACGTCCCGCTGATAACGTTTCTCCTGCTGCAGCTTAAGGATATAGTCCGCGGCTTCCTCGAAGCTTAAGTCGCCTTCTTGCACAAGGATGGTGAGGAGTGCGTTGTGGACGTCGTGAGCCATGCGTTTTTCGTCGCCGCAGACATAGACATAGGCGCCTTCTTGCAGCCATTTATAAAGCTCGCCGCCGTTGGAAAGCATCCGGTGTTGCACATACACCTTTTCCTCCGTATCCCGGGAAAAAGCTACGTCCATGCGGGTGAGGAGGCCTTCCTTAAGCCAGCGCTGCCACTCCACTTGATACAGGAAATCGGTGTGGAAATGCTGATCCCCGTAAAACAGCCACGTTTTGCCTGCCGCTCCCGTCTCTTGCCGTTCGCCCAGAAACGCCCGGAAAGGTGCGACGCCGGTGCCGGGGCCGATCATGATGATCGGGGCATCCGGGTTAGCCGGAAGCTTGAAGTTGGGGTTTTGCTGAATGAACATCGGCATCGTATCGCCGATTTGCGCTCGTTCGGCCAATTGCACGGAGCAGACACCGTACCGGTCGCGGCCGCTTTCTTCGTAACGGACAGCGCGTACCGTAATGTGCGCCTCGTCAGGATAGGCCTGCGGACTGCTGGCGATGGAGTACAAGCGCGGCGGGATTTTCCGCAGGATGGAGACGAACTCGACAGCGGCAATGCCCTTTAAGCCGTAATCTTCTACCAGGTCCAACAGGTCGCGGCTCCCGAGATATTCCCGAAGCTTCTCCTGCCCCAAGCTTAACAATTCGCCCAACTTCGATCCCGGAGCCAGCTTTGCCGCTTGCTCCACAAGGGGTTTGGTCAGGACGGTAACTTCATAATAGGAAGCAAGAGCTTCCCGCAGCTTGCGCGTTTCGCCGTTTTTTCCTGCGGGCACCAGCTCGTCCCCGGCCCAACCCATGGCGACGATTAGCTCGTCCACGAGGCGGGGATGGTTTTCCGGAAAAATACCCAGGCTGTCCCCCGGTTCATATACGAGATTGGAACCTGCCAGATTAAGTTCGATGTGGCGGGTTTCCCGGTCCGAGCCGCGGCCGTTTAGGTTGGAGTTCTCCAACACCTCGGCGCGGAAAGGATGGCTGCGGGAATACTCGGATTCCCCGGCGCTTCCTGCGTCCGCAACAGCCGATACGTTAATGGCGCCGCCTGCCGCAGCATTCGCTGCGCTGCCGTTCAAGGCGCCAACGACTTCCGTAATCCAAGCTGCCGCCGGTTCGCCAAAATCGACGTCGCAATCGGTGCGGGGAACGAGGCGTTTCGCGCCCAGCTCTTCCAGACGGAGGTCGAAGTCTTTACCCGTTTGGCAGAAAAACTCGTAGGACAAGTCACCCAAAGCCAGCACGGAATAGTGCAGTTCCGGAAGCTGTGGCGCCCGTTTGCCGTGTAAAAACTCATGGAACGCCAGAGCATTGTCGGGCGGATCGCCCTCCCCATGGGTGCTGACGATCAGGAACAGGTTGTTCACTTTTTTCAAGTTGCCGGTTTTAAAATCGCTCATGGCGGATAAAGTGACCTGAACGCCTTGCTCCTCCAGCTTCTTGGCCAGCTTTTTGGCCAAACCTTGACTGTTGCCGGTTTGGGAGCCGAAGAGGATCGTGGCTTCCTTGGGGGCGGCTGCCGTTGCCGCAGGATCAGGTGCTGCACCCGCTTCTACCGCCGCATTCAACGTCTGAACCGTTCCGACTGACGCTGCTGATAAGGAGGCGCCGCCCACAGATAAGGCAGCCAAATAACCGGTCAGCCATATCCGTTGGGTGTCCGTTAACCCTGGCAGAAGCCGATTGAGCAATTCCGCTTGTTCTTCATTAAAAGGACTGTTTGTAACATGGATAACCAAAATCCTTCCACCTCGCTGCATGGCTTAATCGCTATTCCAAATCATTAATCCGTAAATCCGATCTACTTCCTATGAATTTAACACAGCAAAGTACGACGGTCAAAACAAATGAACTTATAGGATTTATCAGCAAACCGAATAAAAGCGGAATTTCCCGTAGTTATGACTTAGGTCACAAAAAAGCAGCAAATTCATAGTTACAAAATGTATCATCTATGATACTATCTAACTAAAGTATACATTTTGTATCAGTAATCATTTTAGTACAGAAGTCAGGTGTTTTGAATGAGCGCGATAACAGGCATTTTGAATTACCGGGGAGAGCCGGTTTTCGCTGGGGACGCCGGAGGGATGATGCAGGCTTTGCAAAAATATCCATGTGATGCGGCGGAAACGTGGACAAACGGTTCGGTCTTTCTCGGCTGCCAGGCCAACTGGGTGACGGCGGAGTCCGTTAATCAACCGATTCCTTTTCACGACAGGCTGCGAAAGCTGACGGTAACGGCGGATGTGATTCTCGACAACCGCAAGGACCTCTTCGAGAAACTTCAAATCGAAACAGGCAGGCAGAGCCGGATTACGGATTGTGAGTTGATTCTCTGCGCATACCGCAAGTGGGGAAGAAATGCGCCGCGCTACTTGATCGGCGACTACACCTTTGTCATCTGGGACGAGGAACGGCAGCAGCTTTTCGGAGCGCGGGATATGACCGGCAACCGGACGCTGTATTACATAAACGACGGAAAACGGTTTGCCTTCAGCACCGTTGCGAACCCGCTTTTCCATATATCTGGCGTGCGCAAAGAATTGAATGAAGAGAAGCTTGCGGAGTTTCTGGCCATTCCTTATATTTTGGAATCCTTCGACGTTCATTCCACCTTTTACATGGGTATCGAGCAGGTCCCACCGGCGCATTCGATTACAGTATCCAATGGCATCGTGATTCTGGAGCAATACGACGCATTTGAAGAACCGGTCCATAAGCTCCGGCTGAAATCCAATCAGGAATACGAAGAAGCCTTTTCTGCCGTGTTTCAGGAAGCGGTTAACGATAAGCTGCGCACTCGCCATCAAGTAGGAGCCAGTCTTAGCGGCGGACTGGATTCGGGTTCCGTCGTCAGTTTCGCGGCTGAGCCTCTGAAGAAGCAGGGAAAATCCCTTTATACCTACAGCTATGTGCCATCTGCCGATTTCATCGATTGGACGGACAGTAGCATGGTCGCCAACGAAAGTCCCTACATCCGCGAGGTCGTCGACCAAGTCGGCAACTTGACCCATACCTATCTTGATTTTCCGGAGCGCAACGCCCTCACCGAAGTAGACGACATTTTGGAACTGATGGAAGGGCCGTATAAGTTTTTTGAAAACTCCTTCTGGATCAAGGGGATGCTGGAGCAAGCGAGGCGAGATGGAGTAGGCGTACTGCTCAATGGCGGTCGGGGCAATTACACTCTCTCTTGGGGTCCGGCTCTGGACTATTACGTCCGAATTTTGAAAAAGCTGCGGCTCATCCACCTGTACCGCGAACTCAAACAGTACAGCAAAATCGAAAACATCGGGCGTTCCCGCATTGTACCCTATCTTTTAAAAGAGGCGCTGCCTCATAGAGGACATGGAACGGCTTCCATTTCCGACACTCCGCTGCTGATTCATCCCGAGTTTGCCGCCCGATCCGGAATCATGGAAAAGCTGCTGCCTTACGATATCAGTCTGACGGATTCCCCGAACGATGATATTGACGAACGAAAAGACTATTTGCAGAACTTGTCCGCTTCGAATCATTTGGGAACTTCGACAACGAAGCTGTCCCTTGGCTATGGAATCCTAGAGCGGGACCCAACAGGCGATCCGCGAGTGATCCGCTTTTGTCTCTCTCTGCCGTATGAGCAGTTTGTCCAGTCAGGAATGGACCGTGCTCTTGCTCGTCGGATTACAAGAGATCGTCTGCCGGATGCGGTTCGTCTTAATCAACGTAAAAGAGGAGTGCAAGGAGCGGATTGGATGCATCGTCTTCACTCCGTTTGGCCTTCGATTGCTGGCGAAGTCGAAGAACTGTGCAAGGATTCCCGTGCTGAGGAATATCTCAATGTGAACCAGATCCGGGCATCCCTCAAAAAATTGGGACATGCTCCCCGCCCCGATTGCGCCTTCGATCCCGACGCCGGGATCGTGATGAAGAGTCTGATCGTGTACCGTTTTTTGAAGCGCATCTCGTAACTCATATTCCAAAAAGGAGGTGATCGCAATGCAAAAGCTGCAATGGCAACAGCCGAGTGTAGAGGTTCTTGACGTCGCAATGACGCTGGGAGGACCGAAAAAGCCGGTTCCCGACAAAAACTTGAAGGGCGGCAACAACCGCAAGATCGACACGCCGCCGGTAAGGTCCTAAGATTGATCATCAAGCCGGCTTCCGGCCGGCATGATAAAGCCCTTACCCTGTGGAGACTGAGGGTTTTATCATGCCTGTGCAGGAGGAAAGTGGAGGGGAAAACAGATGGTTCAGCAATACCCATTCGGATATTATCAAGCCTTTGGACTCACTATACGCTCTGAAATCGCATTGCCGGACGTGTTGAGCATCGAGGAACGACAGGGAGAAGCGGATGTGGACATTCGGATCGGCGATCTGGATCAGGATTGGCAGCTTTACGGCGATCCGGACGATTACTATGCCTATCATGAAAATCAATTGTTGCTCTATGTGCCTGATCTTGCGATCTATCGGGTCCGGGAAGGCCGGGACATTACCGTCATGCCTTTCGAAAAGGCAACGGAAGACAGCATTTGCCTCTATCTTCTGGGTACTTGTATGGCGGCCATACTCATGCAGCGAAGAATCCTGCCCTTGCACGGCAGCGCAGTCATGATCGACGGCAAAGCCTATGCCTTCGTAGGGGACTCCGGGGCGGGCAAATCGACGCTGGCTGCAGCATTTCTCCAATCCGGCTACCCGCTCGTCACCGATGACGTGATTGCCGTCAAGTTGAACGATTCGGATGGAAAACCGGAGGTGATTCCCGGATATCCGCAGCAGAAGCTGTGGCAGCAAAGCCTGGAGCTTCTCGGTATGGACGCGGCCCAGTACAAGACGATCTATGAGACCAAATATGCCATTCCGGTTGCCGCCGAGTTCAGCAATAGAACGGCGCCCCTTGCCGGCATATTCGAGTTGAACAAGACGGAAGACGACCAATTGGAGATCGATCCCTGCCAAGGGCTGAACCGGCTTCCCCTTCTGGTCGAACACACCTTTCGCAATTTTATGATTCCGGAGCTGGCGGATGGCCAGTGGCATTTTTCCACTATTGTAAAGGTTGGCAGCGGAACGCGGATGTACCGGCTGAAGCGGCCGGCCGCCGGCTTTTCCACAAAAGAACTGGTGGAGCGGATTCTGCGAACCGTAAACGAGGGGGCATGACGCGGTGAAGAACGTCCTTCCGTACCTGACGAAACTGCGCGCCTTTGCGGGAATGAAGCTGTACGTCTATTTATTCGGGATGATTGTCATCAGCTTATTGCAAAGCATCGGTCTGTTTCTGCTCATTCCTATGCTCGGCCTGATCGGGCTGACCGGCTCCGGTACGAGCGTGCCCTTTGCCTCCCTGCTGGCCCGGCGTCTGGACGGATTGCCGGACAAGTGGGCGCTGGCGGTGGTGCTCGTCGCTTTTTTGCTGCTATTGATGGCACAAGTCATCCTGCAGCGGGCGCAAGCCATCTGGAGCGAAAAGCTGGAGCAAAGCTTCAACCGGCATCTGCGGGTGGAGATTTACGAATCGCTGCTCATGGCGGATTGGCCGTTTTTTTTGCGCAAACGGAAATCGGATTTCATCCATATGATGACGTCGGAGCTGCCCCGGGTCAGTTACGGCATCTATCTGCTCTTAGGGCTCGCGACGACAATTTTGTTTGCGGCGGTGCAAATCGGCGTTGCTTTTTGGCTTTCGGCGGAGCTGACCGTCGCGATTCTTCTTTGCGGGGCACTGCTTGCTCTGTATTCCCGCAGGAACGTACGGAAATCGGAAGCCCTAGGAGAGCGGGCGTCCGCGTTGTCCGAGCAATATTTTGCCGGAATGACGGAACACTTCAACGGGATCAAGGATATCAAAAGCAACCGAATGGAAGATCAGCACGCCGCCTGGTTCCGTACCCTGAACCGGGAGCTGGAGGAAAATCAGGTACAGTTCACCCGGGTGCAAACCGCCTCTCAGATTTCCTTCAAGGCCGTTTCCGGGATATTGCTCGCCGGTTTTGTATTTGCCTCGTACTCCTTGTTCGACGTGGCGCCGGATCGCCTTGTCTTGATCATCCTGCTTTTTTCCCGCTTGTGGCCGACGTTTTCCGGGCTGCAATCCAGTTGGGAACAGTTGGCTCAGACCTTGCCTGCCTTTAAAAATCTAGCGGCACTGCAGCAGGAGGTTCGTACAGCCAAGGAACTGGAGCTTGGGGACGCGGCAAAGGATCAACCGGTGCTGCGGATATCTCGCGGGATTGAGTGCCGGGGAGTCAGTTACCGCTACGACAAGCAAACACCAGTGTACGCGCTGCGGGATATCAACCTGCAGATTGCCGCTAACAGCATGACGGCCATCGTCGGCAAATCCGGCGCAGGCAAAAGCACGTTGATCGATATCCTCATCGGTCTATTAAAGCCGGAACAAGGAGAGGTGCTGGTGGATGGGCAGCCTCTAGGGAAACAAGACGCCGCATTTTTTCGCGGAGCGGTCAGCTACGTCTCGCAAGACCCGTTTCTGTTTCATGCGACGCTGCGGGAAAACTTGCTCATCGCCGCTCCCGGCGCCAACGAGAAGATGATGTGGGAGGCGCTAGCTTTCGCTGCTGCGGACGAATTCGTGCGTAAGCTACCCGACGGGTTGGACACCGTCCTCGGCGACCGGGGAGTCCGGCTGTCCGGTGGCGAAAGGCAGCGTGTCGTCTTGGCGAGGGCAATGCTGCGCAAGCCGTCGATTCTTGTGCTGGATGAAGCCACCAGTGCGCTGGACAGCGAAAACGAGCGGACGATCCAACTGGCTCTGGACCGTTTGAAAGGGATGCTAACGATCATCGTCATTGCCCACCGCCTGTCCACGATTCGCGGAGCCGATCAAGTGCTGGTGCTGGAAAACGGGGCGATCGTCCAGCAGGGCGGTTATCAGCAGCTTTCCGGCGAGCGGGAAGGCGTGTTCGGCAAGCTGCTGCGGTATCAGGATGTTGTTAATTCTTAAGGTCGTACAAAACGAAAAGCTCCTCCCCTGCGCGATGCGCGAAAGGGAAGAGCTTTTTTTGCATGAAGAGAAAAATTGTTGGATTAGAAGTTGGCTGCAACTTTAGCGACGTTTTGCAGGCCTTCGGTGATGATGTCCGCGGAGCGGTCTTTGAATTGGTTGTGGCCTTCAATGATCACTTCTTCTGCTTGGATACCGAACATGCTGAATACTCCCTTGATTGGACGGATCGCCGATTCCATGGAAGCCATAGGCTCCACGGAATAGATGCCGCCGCGGGCGCTCAGCAGGGCAACTTTCTTGCCGCCAGCCAAACCAACCGGACCGTTCTCGGTGTATTTAAAGGTTTTACCGGCTTGCGCCAGGAAGGATACATAATCGACAACCGGCGAAGGAGTCATGTAGTTCCAAAGCGGGAAGGCGAGAACGACTTTATCCGCGGCAAGGAATTGATCGAGATAGCCGTTGGCGGTATCCGCGGCGTTTTGTTCTTCTACCGAGAGAAGCAGGCCTTGGCTCCGTTTAAAGTTCCCTGTCATGGTCACATTACCGAAGCGCGGAAGGTTTTCCGCGTAAAGGTCCAGTTCGATAACGGTGTCTTGCGGATGGGCTTCCTTGTAAGCGTTCAGGAAGGCATCGTACATTTTCACGCTGACGGCCATTTCAGCCGGGCGGTCGTTTGCTTTGACAAACAAAATAGTAGACATGTGTGAAGAGCTCCTTTATGAATAAAATTGGTTTCCAGCAATATGTGCTTGCAGCAGGTGCATTTTACTGAAAAAAATACAGTTACTAAACTGCAACTGGCATGAGCACAGTATAAAGGATTTTCAGACGTTTGAAAAGGGGAAATGAAAATCAATCTCAAGTGGCTGGGAATGAAATCCCTTCCATAATGTCGGCAACTGTATATTTCCGCAAATACTCGATCGCTCTTTCTTCCGCTTCCTGCAACGTTTTTTCCAGGATTCTGTTAAGCTGAACCCCGGCTTTTCCGCAGCCGAGTTCAAATTCCTCTTCGTCGCAAGATGGGGCTTGCACGGCGAGGTAAATTTCCGCCAGCGTTATTTGATCCGCCGGTTTGCGAAGGATATATCCGCCCTCTCGACCGCCTCTCGACTCCACAATTCCGGCGTTCGTTAGCGCTTGCATGACTCTGCGCATGAAAGTAGCATGGGATTGGACCTGACCGGCGATCATGGCGCTGGACAAGATACAGCCGCTTTTCGCCAAGCGGACGACAGAATGAACGGCGATTTTGAAACGGGGGGGTCCGATGTTGATTCCGCGGCTTACCGTACTCATGCTTCATCGCTCCTTTGGCATCATTAGCAACTGCTCAACGCACATTATAGAGTAATCTTTAGGCCTATACAAGGAGGATCAGAAGGATAGAAAGGGCAGCCCCAAAGGTTACCCCCGGGCGAATTCGTTTTGCCGGAGCCGGTCGAAGAACCGGTCGGTTAGAGGGACGCCGAGCTGGTTCAAAGCGTAGAGCACCGCTCCTGCCGAAGGAGAGAACGCCGGCTGTACGACCCGGAACGGGGAGTCGGCCATGTGTAGGAGCTGCTCAGTTAACGAGCGGGAAAAATAGTCGCTGGTGGCGATGCTTCCGATAAGCGCGACATCTACCGGCCCGTGGGAAAATGATGGTCTCAACAGGCTGATCCCCAATTTGAGCTGGGCGATGGCCCTGTCACATACCCGAATGGCGATGGCGCTGCCGTTTTCAGCTTCCTCTGTCACTACCGGTGCGAACAACCCGAATGTCCTCTCCCGCTGTTGGTGGTCTTCTTCGAAGCCCTTTTGGGCCTGTTTATACAACTCTTGCAAACTCCGCGCATCCCAGTGTATCAGCATCGCTTCAATGAGCCGCCGATCCGACTCGCCTGTGTATCCCGCCAAAACTTCATGGACGGCGGCATAGCCAAGAAACCGCGAAGCGCTGGCAGCATAATGGCGGAAGTCGAAATTGTACAAATGGCTGCCGCTTTCTGTAATGGCCAAAATATTCGAGCCCGTACCCGAAATCGCGATAATGCCGGGACGCCCCATCAACGCACCGGAATGGGCGATGACCGCATCGTTCACATGCCATTTGGGGCAGTCGAGACCATCGATTTCCGTAAGAGGGATAATCCAGTTCAAATCCGCTTCCGAGTCGTAGCCGGCAATCCCCGCTGCCAAGCCGATCACTTGCGACGCTTCTTTTCCTGCTATTTTCAGCGCCTCGGTAATCGCCTCTCGGACGTTTTGCGTCGCATTCCCGTCTTTATAGATGGATGCGGCGCCTTTTCTCGTATAAGCAAGCACGTTTCCATCAAGATCGCAGACCATCGCCCGGGTGTGGGTTCCTCCACCGTCGATTCCCATCACGACATTTTCGTTATGCAGATTGAACACCTCAATTTCTCATTCGGTACCCAGATTATACCGTAGCGGCCGGATGGATGGACGACTTTGCGAAATTTCAGTGCGTTTTTTTATCAAAGCAGGCAGACAAACGGTGATGACAGGAGTATACTCTTACCAAAAAATCGTCGGCAAGGGGAGGAGCTTGATCCACATGACTCAACGAAGTGGAAGCTATTATGCGGTGATTTTTTCAAGCCAGCGGACGGAAGGCGATAAGGGCTACGGCGTTACGGCGGACGAAATCGAAGAGCTCGCCAAGCAGCAGCCTGGTTTTATTGGGGTAGAAGGGGTACGGGACGCCAGCGGCGCGGGGATTACCGTTTCGTATTGGGAGAGCTTGGAGGCCATCGCAGCCTGGAAGCAAAATCCCGCCCACCGGTTGGCGCAAAGTAAAGGCAAAGAGGTCTGGTACGAGCGCTATCAGGTGAGAGTCTGCAAAGTAGAGCGGGAGTATTCGTTTTAACCGCTGCCGTTTCTTATTACTCAAGAGAGGACCGGTGATGAGCTGTGAAAATGGCTTTTGTTTTGTTCGACGGGATGACGACCTTGGATTTCGTCGGCTTTTACGATGCGATAACCCGGATGAATCCGCTGAAAGCCGTGGAAAATCTGACCTGGGATTTTTGCGGGAACGAAGAGCAGGTGACGGATGACCGCGGGCTGACGATGAAAATCGGCCGCGTTCTTCCCGACCTTTCCGGCTATGATTTGGTATTTATCCCCGGCGGCATGGCAACGCGGCAGCTCCAAAACGATGCCGATTTTATTTCCTGGATTCGGACGGCGCAAGATGTGGAATATAAGGTGTCCGTTTGTACGGGAGCGCTGCTTCTTGGCGCGGCAGGGTTTTTGGAGGGTAGACGCGCGACAACGAATCCTTCCGCATATGAGCTTCTAGAGCCGTATTGCGCGGAAGTGGTGAAGGAACGGCTAGTCCGGGATGGAAACGTGTTTACCGGCGGAGGCGTCTCCACTGCTATCGACTTGGGCTTGTACGTCGTGGAGGAGCTGACAAGCTCGGAAGTGGCGAGAGAGATTCAACGGAGGATGGACTATCCGTATTACCGGACGGCTTCGTCATTAGGCAAGTGACAAGCGGCTTGTGAAAATGGGCGTTACGAGCAATCTTTTGTGAGGAAGTGGAGAGCCACTCTGCAACTTGGACTCGTTAATCCACTATGGCCTCGCGATCCGGTTTATCCAAAAAGGAAAACATCAGTCCGATTTGCTCCGGAGTATTCCGTTCCAGGGACAACGGCGGCAGTTGGTTCAAGTCAAAAAAACCGACAGCGCTGGTTTCCGTACCGGCAAGGGCCTCACCGCCGACGATTTCGCAGCGGATGAACATTTTATAGACGTGGTAAGGCTCCGGGGGATGGTTGTGGAACTTTTTGTCCAGCACCGCTAACAGGCGAAGGGGGACGACGTCGAACCCGGATTCCTCCTTGACTTCCTTTACGGCGATTTCGGAGGGCGACAGGCCGATATCGGCCCAGCCTCCCGGCAAAGCCCAGGACCCGTCCGCCTTTTCCCGGACCATGAGGATTTTGCCGTCGCGAAATACAACGCCTCGAATATCCACTTTCGGGGTGGCATACCCGGAATCGCCGGCGAAGGCTAAGGCGATTTTTTCTTTCTCGATTGACGTGTACTGGGCGAGGATGTCTACGCTCATCTCCCGCAGCATCTCGTAACGTTCGATATCATAGACGTCTTTGGCATAGGTCAACCCGGTTTGCGCGATGGCCTGTATTTGCTTGGCCCATTCCAACCATTTGGGTTCCATAGGAAGTCTCCTTTTCTGGTACGCCTGCTATTTATCTTAACCCTACCATATGTGGAAACGAGATACGATAGGAAAACGATCTGTTTTGCTTAGTAGCAGATCTGTCTGATTGGTGAGAATGATGTGGTGTTGTCTTTGATAGCAGGCGGTTTTTGGAAAGTGCGATGCTGTCACCCCTTCATATGCAGTTACCCTTGACGATATCATTGATAATGATTATCATTTGCATGTACCTCATTTTGTCTTCGGGGGCGATGAAGTGGAAGTTGCAATGGATTTATCCTTGCTGAACCAGTTTTTCGGTATCGCGTTTGAGAGTGAGAAAGAGCCGATACTGTCCATCCCTGCTGCGGATTTGCTGAATCGGGAGCAGATGGACATTGTTATACATAAATGCGCAGAGCTGCAAAAAGCCATAGGGCTGGAACTGCCGGCTACCTTCGTCGGGCTGTCACTTTTCGGCTTGATCGGGGGTATTCAGCTCGCTTTGGCTATGCACAACCGACTGCTGGACTTGTCCCTCGCCAACGTCACGTTTCAGATCGTCGACCGGGGCACATATCTTCATGGCGTTCTTTATGTGCAGGAGTTGCGCTGGACCGAAGCACCCGAGGCAGGGCGGGAGGAATGGCTGACCGCCTTTTGGACGGACTATTTTGGCGGTTTCATCAATCGGGTTATGAACGTGACGGCGGAAAGCGCCGGAGTGAAACCGGACCTCATCTGGAACCAGTTTGCCGCCCGCATGCGGTTTGCCTCTGATTACGTGGAGGAAAATATGCCCGATGAACAGGTGAAGGAGCGTTTTCGCGGAGATCACGAGCTATTACTTCAATTGGCTCCGGGGATTTTCGGGAGGAAAAAGAACCCCTTCGACTTCAAGCCACGGTATCTCGACAGCCCTTATGCCCCGGGGAAAAAGATCCTCATGCGCTCTGCTTGCTGCATGTACGACCATCGGGAGAACGGCGTGAAATGCTATAATTGTCCGCGGTTACTGACGGCTGAACGGGAGGAAATGCGGCTCGAAATCGAGGCGTCACGGGCAGCTTCAAGCTAAAGGATTGCGGCTATTACGGAATATAATTTTCGACAAATATCGATTAATATACTAATTCCCAAATGATAATCATTTTACCTTATGGTATGATTCTCCTTGCTTTATACAACAAGGGGGAGAGAAGACAATGAAGAAGTTTTTTAGCATGGTTGCACTATTGGTTTTGTCGTTGGTCATTGCTGTTCCTGCATTCGCCGCAAATTCAGAGAGTTATATCGTTGCGGATATTGATGGACACTGGGCGCAACCGGAAATCGACAATTTCATTAATGCCGACCTTATTAAAGGAAAATATGTTGACTCTGACGGGTATACTCATTTTGACCCTAACGGTAACATGACGCGCTCGGAATTTGTCGTAGCATTGGTCCAAATTGCAGGTTTAACCACGGATCTGCCTGGTAAGATCTTTGAAGATGTGCGTGAAAATTTATGGTACACAAACCAAATTCGTATTGCCAGCGCGCTCGGAATCGCTAATGGGGTAGACGCCACCCACTTCGGAGTTTCCCAAAAGATTACCCGTGCTGAAATGGCGACGATGATCGTCAAAGCATTCGAGGCCAAAAAGTCGATTGCGTTTAGCACAGGCACTACGAAGTTCACAGACGTTCCGCAGTTTTATGCAACAGAATACATAGGGAAAGCGTACAATACAGGACTAATCAGTGGAACTTCGGCGACTACGTTCTCCCCGAGTCAATGGGCAACTCGTGCTCAAGTGATTGTCGTACTTAACCACGCTGTCATGAAGGAAAACAGCAGTCTTCCTACCGAAGATGAATTGTTCAATGTCATCAACAGCGCACTTAAAGACCAAGTAGATTCAATCAACTCCGGACAAATCGACTTTCATTTAGATAAATATTTTACAGGATATGGGATGGCACCTCAGGTTGACTCGATGGATTATATCAACGAAATGATTAACGAAGGTCTGCAATTCAAAGCTGAAATTGTGTCGGCGGAACAATTTAAAGTATCCAAAATCTCGGATCGTTTCGCGGTAGTAGAATCTACCGGTGGGAATATCAAGATCACAACATCGTATCAGGATGAAACCTACGAAGATACGGAGAGTTTGGACGGCAGCTATTATCTCATTAAAGTCGGAGATACTTGGAAGATCTACAACGAGGAGTATTAACGAATAAGGGTTGCGCCTACAAGGCGCAGCCCTTTTTATTCGGCCCATTCGATTTTGCCGCCGGATACCGGGGTTATTCACAAAAAAAGAATGTATGTTATGATGTATGCAAATCTTCAAATAGTAGAGGAGAACGTTATGCTTCAGGAAGTTCAGCAGTTTAAAGCCGATTTTTTTAAAGCGCTGGCTCACCCTTTACGGATCCGCATCCTGGAGGTTTTGTCCGAAGGCGATAAAACCGTGAATGAAATCCAGATGCTGCTTGGCAGCGAGGGCTCCGCGGTTTCGCAGCAACTGGCCGTTCTGCGCAGCAAAAATGTGGTGGTCGGAACGAAGGACGGAACATCGGTGATTTATTCCTTAAGGGACCCGCTCATAAAGGAATTGCTGAAGGTTGCCCGGCAAATTTTTGACAACCATCTGATTAATGCCATCTCCTTGCTGGAAAATATCAAAAACCAATAAAATCCAATGAATCTCGCCAAAAAAGGGGGAAATGATTTCATTTCCCCTTTTTCTTGTGTCCGCAGACCGTTATAAGGTGCGAATGCTCAATTGACAGCGGTCGGGTGAGGATATATGATTCGTCATATATTTAAATAATCAAATATTTAAAATAATGCGAATTCGGAGATGGGTATGAGACAGGGCGGCAGATTTCAGGGCTATCATTTCAAGTTGATGCAGAAAGATTTGGTTTCCGGGTTGATTGTCGGCATCGTTGCGATTCCTTTGGGGATGGCTTTTGCCATCGCTTCCGGCGTAAAGCCGGAGTACGGGTTATTTTCCGTTATCGTAGCAGGCATTTTGATCTCCCTATTCGGAGGCTCCAAGTTTCAAATCGGTGGGCCGACAGGAGCTTTCATCCCCGTATTGTTTGCGCTTGTGATGAAGTACGGCTATGAAAACCTGCTGATCGCTGGATTTATGGCGGGAGTCATCCTCTTATTGATGGGACTATTCAAGCTCGGTGGAATCATCAAATTCATTCCCCGTCCCGTGACCATCGGATTTACGGCAGGCATTGCGGTTACGATTTTTACCGGTCAAATCGCAAACTTCTTCGGACTGCGCAATCTGGCGAAGCATGAGTCGTTTATTGCCAACATGAAGGAACTGGGGACGCACCTTAGCACCACCAACGGGTACAGTGTCCTAACCGCGGCTATCGCTTTAGCCTGCATCCTGCTGATGCAGAAACGATTTCCGAAGATCCCCGGATCCCTCGTGGGACTGCTCGTTTCAACCGTCGTTGCCTTGCTGTTCTTCCCGGATAAGGTGGCGACCATCGGGTCGACGTACGGTACTATTCCGAACCGCTTGCCCAGCATGCATTTCCCGTCGCTTACTCTGGAACATATGAGGCAGCTCATTAAGCCCGCTTTTATCATCGCGATGCTGGGCGGGATTGAATCGCTGCTTTCCGCCGTTGTCGCCGACGGCATGACCGGCACCCGGCACAACAGCAACCGGGAGCTCATTGGACAGGGGATTGCCAACATGGCGGCTCCTCTTTTTGGCGGAATTCCCGCTACGGGGGCCATCGCCCGCACGGCAACCAACATTAAGAGCGGTGCGGCATCGCCGCTTTCGGGTGTGATTCACGGGATTGTTGTACTGCTTGTCTTATTTTTGTTTGCTCCCTACGCCTCCGACATCCCTCTTGCCAGTATGGCGCCAATCTTGATGGTGGTGGCATGGAATATGAGCGAATCCAAAGCCTTTATCCGCGTGCTGAAAACAAAGGGTGCGGAGTCCATCGTCCTCGTCGTCACCTTTTTGCTTACGGTTTTCACGGATTTGACCACGGCTGTAGAAGTCGGTGTCGTCCTGTCGGGTGTGGTCTTTGTGAAACATATGAGCGAGATATTGAATACGGCAAAGGTACTGCCCGATCCTTCCCATAAAAATGAAAAAGTGGCCGCACACATGGTGCACGACCAGCACAATTGTCCGCAAGTGAGCATTTACACGATTGAAGGAGCGCTATTTTTCGGTGCTGCGGATGGGTTTGACCAAAAGTTGATGGAAGAGCTCCGCCGCCAGCCCAAAGTCCTGATTCTGCGTATGAACCATGTTCCGTATATGGACACGACGGGCGAAGCGAACTTAGCGGGTGTGATCAAAAAAGTTCAGCGGCAAGGGGGGACGGTTCTCCTCTCCGAGCTGCAACATCAACCACGGCAGGTGTTGAACAAAACCGGGCTGGATCAAGTCATCGGGGAAGATCATTTTTTCGAACAAACAGGCGGCGCCATCAGCTATTCCATGACGAAGCTAAATCGCGCGGAGTGTGTGGGGTGCAAGCATTTTGCCTTCCATGAATGCGAAAAGCTGGCAAGCCCGAGGGTGAAAGAACGTTCGGAGCGGGCAGCCTTGGCGCCTGAAATTGTCTAAGATAACAAAAACCAAAAGCCCTTTCCGCCTTTTTCGAGGCGGAAGGGCTTTGTTTTTGCTGAGAAGCTTAGTGAGTAGTTTAAGGCAGAATGTTCCCTGCCGCGCGGTAGATTTCGTACCATTCTTCCCGGGTCAGGCGGATGTCGGTGGCTTTGCAGCAGTCCTTCAGGCGGTCGATGTTCATCGTGCCGATGACCGGCTGCATGTTCGCCGGATGACGCAACAGCCAAGCGATGGCGATGGTGGTGTTCGTCACGTTGTATTTTTCCGCGATTTCGTCGATCTTCTTGTTCAGTTCCGGGAACTTCTCGGTGTTGCCCAGGAAGACCCCTTCAAAGAAGCCGTATTGGAATGGCGACCAGGGTTGGATGGTGATGTCGTTCAGTCTGCAAAAATCCAAAATGCTGCCGTCCCGGTTCAAAGAGGGAGCGTTCTCCATGTTCACGTTGATCCCGGCGGAGATCATGTTCGCGTTGGTGATGCTCAGCTGCAGCTGGTTGGCGACGATAGGCTGCTTCACGAACTTTTTAAGCAATTGGATTTGCATCGGGTTTTGGTTGGATACGCCGAAGTGGCGCACCTTGCCGGATTCTTCCAGACGGTCGAAGGCTTCCGCTACCTCTTCCGGTTCCACGAGGGCATCGGGGCGGTGGAGGAGCAAGATGTCCAGATAATCGGTTTTCAACCGCTTCAAGATTTGATCCACGGACCAAAGGATATGCTCTTTGGAAAAATCGAAGGTTCCGATTTGGTTGCGGATGCCGCATTTGGATTGGAGGATGATTTTTTCCCGGATGTCGTCGTTCATGTGGATCGCATCGGCAAAAATGGTCTCGCACTCCCCGGCGCCGTAAATATCTGCGTGGTCGAAGAAGTTTGCGCCTTCATCGAGGGCGGCTTGTACGAAGCGCTCGGCTCCGGTTTTGTCTAGGGAGTTGATGCGCATGCAGCCGACGGCTACGACAGGAACGTCCAGCGCGCTATTTCCAAGCTTGATTGTTCTCATGGTTTATTCCTTCTTTCAGGATTGATGGTATGTACCGTTTGTCCCTTACTTCCGATACCGCAAGAAAAACGACCGCTATTCGCGTTCTTATTGTGACATAACTGCATAAGGGCTTTCAAGTTTAGTAGCCGAAAAAATAAATCGATTTCATGGCGAAACTACCTCGATTTTCAGATAGTTTTTTTCTTACCGACCTTTGCTATGATCAGCGATGGAAACCATTTCAATTTCTGAAATAGAAAGGAAGGAATACAAAAATGCTACGAAAACGAAGAAAAGCAGTGCGATGGAGATGGCTGGCCGGGTTTACGGCGGCTGCTCTGGTGCTGCTGCCGATGCAAGCGAATGCTGCTCCCCTGCTGCTAAGCGCGTCGGTTTTTGAGACAGGGGAGAATCCTGCAGGTGTGGTGTCGGCCGATTTTAACAATGACAAGATCATGGATGCGGCTGTGGTCAATCAAGGGTCGGCTAACGTTTCGGTCTTGATAGGAAAAGGCGATGGTACCTTCGCTCCGGCCGCTCCCTATTCGGTTGGAGGCGCGCCCGTTGCCGTTACGGCGGTAGATTTGAATGTCGATATGCTCATCGATTTGGTAGTGGCCAATTCCCAGGACGGCTCAATCAGCATTCTGTTCGGCAAAGGCGACGGGACGTTTGATCCGCCGGTAACCGTTTCTTTTTCCAATCAAGCTCCGCAACAAGCTGCGATTACCCATGGTGATTTTAATGGGGATGGCTATCAAGATTTGGCTGTGACTCATAGTGGAGACAACTCCGTCTCCGTTATATGGGGGCCGCTTAATCGCGATGGGACCTACAATGGGCCGATCGAAAATATCGGGGTGGGCAAAGCCCCAGCGGGTCTTATCGCGGTTCCGAAGGAAGTGGGTAATACGATGCCGACGGCCGTTGGCGGAGAAGAACTGGCGACAGTACCTCCGGACGGTCCTCTGAAGGGCGAACAGCCGACACCGACGGAAACGCCTGCTGTAACAGAGACCCCGGCACCGACGCAGGAATCGGCTGCAACGGAGCCACCTGGCGGCATGCTGCACAGCGTCCAGCCGGGAACGGAGACCCCGACACCGACGGAAACGCCTGCTGTAACAGAGACCCCGGCACCGACGCAGGAATCGGCTGCAACGGAGCCACCTGGCGGCATGCTGCACAGCGTTCAGCCGGGAACGGAGACCCCGACACCGACGGAAACGCCTGCTGTAACAGAGACGCCGGCACCGACGCAGGAATCGGCTGCAACGGAGCCACCGGGCGGTATGTTGCACAGCGTCCAACCAGGGGTGGAGGATCCTGCCCCGACAGAACCTGCTGTAACGGAGACGCCGTCAACGGAGACTGCTGCTCCAGACCCTCAGAAGGTAGACGACCAGCTTGTACTGTTGCCGGAAACCCCCGAAGCTTTGAAAGTTGGGGTGCCGAATGAAATGAAGGGCGATAATATTGCCGTTGCCATTTCAGGCGGGAACAGTGTGGCGATCTTGACCTATGACAAGGGTAAAGTCCAGTTGCAGGATTCCTATCAGGTGGAAGATCCCGGTGTCATCAATGTCGGAAAGCCCGTTGCTCTGGCTTCCGGTTATTTCAATGACGACGCATATATCGATCTTGCGGTAACGGTTCTCGGCAGTAACAAAGTCGTGATTATGCTAGGCGCAAGCAACGGTGATTTTACAAGCACCTTTTCCTATGATTCTTATTGGGAGCCCATCGGCATTGCTTCAGCCGACTTCAACGGGGACTCTCTTGCCGACCTGGCGGTGCTCAATCAGGAGACGGGCGACATCCGTATTTTATTAGGCGGAGGCGATGGAACCTTCACCCGGTCGGCCGAATACGGCTTTGCGGCAGGCACTAGTCCTGCTGATCTTGTCGCAGCGGACTTTGACCGAGATGGGAAGATGGACCTGCTGTCTGCAAACTCCGGCGACGGAGATACGGCAACAGGTGTTGCCGGGAACGTCACATTATTAAAAGGGTTAGGTGGAGGGCTATTCTTTGCCCCGCATACCTTCCTGAATCCGAACGGCCCTGTTGGAATAACGGCTTCCGTAGCCACGGATTTCAACAAAGATGGGCTCATAGATATCGCTTTGGCTGACAGCGCCGGGTACCGGGCGGCCGTTTTCTTCGGGAAAGCGGGCGGTACCTTCGAGGATCCCGTATTTTTGGATGGAAGATTTATGGGGGGTCAGGTCGCCATCGCAGCCGGTGACTTCAACCACGATGGAAAGCGCGATATCGTCATGGCAAACCATGAGAAGGCCAGCATTACACTGTTCTATGGAAATGGCGATAAGACCTTCCAATCGGGAATCGATCTCCCCACGGGAGGACATCCCGAGGCACTGGCTGTGGCCGACTTTAACGGGGACAAAATTAATGATATTGCTATTTCAAGCTACGATGGCAATTCCATTAGCATATATACAGGCTCTGATCAATCCAACTCGATGGGCTATCTGGGTGACTTTAATACCGGAGCGACACCAGGTAGTCATGTGGAATCCATCGTGGCCGGGGACTTCAACGGAGACGGCTATGCCGATTTGGCGGCAGTAAACAAAGGGACAAATGGCAAAGTTTCCGTCATGCTGAACGATCCGAAGCAAACTGGCTTCAAGTCCGCCGTGCTCTATGACGCCGGCGCTAAACCATTAGCAATTACGGCAGGTTATTACAACAACGACAATGCTCTCGATCTTGCCGTTACTTCCATTGACAGCACCTTTAATAACGTCTTTGTTCTCGTTGGGCAGACGGATACCGATCATGTATATGGCGACGGGACATTCAAACAGGCTGAATCCTACCCGGCGGGCCGAGCCGTAGCGAAAATCGCCCAAGGAGACATCAACAACGACGGTAAAATGGATTTGGTCGTATCCGACGATTCGAAGAACGTGATAACGGTTCTGTTGGGCAATGGTGATGCTGCGGGAACCTTTAAAGCTCCGGTAGAGCACCAAATCGGTTCAAAGGCCGAGGGCTTATCGGTGTTGGATTTCAACAAGGACGGATTCTACGATGTGGCAGTGCCCAGTTATGATGGCATGGATTTCACCTTATTGTACGGTAGTGGCAATGTCGTGGAGCCAACTCCTTCCGAACGGCCGCCGGTAACTCCGACGCCTACGCCTACGCCTACCCCGACCCCGACGGATTCACATACGACGGAGCCGACATCGACGCCTACACCGACCCCGACCCCGACACCGGTATCCGGAGGAGGAGGGGGGTATGTGTCGACCCCAACACCAACGCCAACCCCAACACCAACGCCTACGCCGACCCCGACGCCAACTCCGGAGATTACGTTCAACGATATTGCCGGTCATTGGGCCGAGCCTTATATCAAGGAAGGCGCTAAGGATGGCATTGTCAGCGGATATCCAGACGGCAGTTTCAAACCGGATAAGGCGGTTACCCGGGCGGAATTCACCGTCATGATCGTGAATGCTCTCCATTTAACGGAAGGAGGAGTCCCTCTTCCCTACACAGATTCCGCTCAAATTCCGGATTGGGCGCAGAAAGCAGTGTCCATTGGCACGGAGAAAGGCATTGTCGTAGGGTATCCCGATGGCAGCTTCAAACCGAATGCTTTAATCTCCCGAGCAGAGATGGCCATTATCATAGCAAAAGCCTATGGGTTCCCGATCCAGCAGGGCATCCATACTGGTTTTGATGACGATGCGATTATTCCGTATTGGTCCAGTGCCTTTGTCGAAGCTCTGCGCATCCGTTCCGTTGTCAGCGGGAAAAGCGGCAATCGTTTCTTCCCGAACGACAATACTACGCGTGCGGAGTCGGTAACGGTTAATCTTTTGGCGAGAAAAGCTCCGAATTAAAATCATGCCGTCAGCTTCCGAACCGCGGAGTTACTTTATCGGCGGTTCGGAGGCTTACTCCTATAAATGGG
The DNA here is from genome assembly GCF_000455485.1 of Gorillibacterium massiliense. Lineage (GTDB taxonomy): Bacteria > Bacillota > Bacilli > Paenibacillales > NBRC-103111 > Gorillibacterium > Gorillibacterium massiliense. The sequence continues at coordinate 100,431 of NZ_CBQR020000102.1, read as the reverse complement.
CATTTTTTTGCTTTCAAACCTTGGTGAATTTGATATGCTCAAGCTAGCATAAGAGTATCGGATAAACAGGAGAGAAAGGTGCCTTCGCTTATGGATGAGTCGATACGGGTATTCGTTTGCGAGGATGATCCGGTGTTTGCTCGGCTGCTCCTGAACCGGCTGGGACAGGAGAGCGGATTTGCGGTTGTCGGCTGGGCGGTGAGCAAGGAGCCGCTAATGGCTGCGCTGCAGTCGGTTTCCTTTGACGTGCTGCTGCTGGATTTGAACTTGAGCAAAACGATGGAAGGGCTGGAGATCGCCCTGGAGCTTCGGGGGAAAGAGATGGACGGCCCAGGCGCAGAAAAATCACCGAAAATCATTGTGCTGTCCTCGATGGAGGACGATGAGATCATCGTGCATACTCTTGGGTTCGGTCGTGTCGATAACTATATCACCAAGGAACATTTTGACGATATCCCAGCGGCTATCCGCGATGCGTACCACGGACGGTCGGGACTCCATCATTCCACCGCGGCGAAGGTGCTGAATGTGCTGAGCAATCAACAGGAGAGCGATTTGCGGAAGCGGATTACGCCGACGCAAATTAAAATTTTGCAGCTGCAGGACGCGGGGTATAGCCGCAGGGAAATTTCCGAAATGCTATTTTATAGCGAATATACGATTAACAACGAGCTTTGCAAGGTATCCTCGGTGCTGAAGGGGAAGTTTCCTTATTTGGAATGGCTGCGGTTGAAAAAACACAACTCCAAGGAGATCATTCAACTGGCTAAGCAGCTTGGCATTTTATAGGGTAGGAGTGCCTTTAACCGGCAGCCGGACGGTAAACGTCGTCCCCATATCCTTGATGCTGAACGCCTCGATGCTACCCCCGTGCTTTTCCATGACCAAATAGCAATAGGATAGCCCGAGACCGAAGTGTTGGGCGTCGGCTTTTGTGGAGAAAAACGGATTGAAGATGTCGGTAAGGTCGTTTCGGTCAATTCCCGGCCCATCGTCTGAAATTTCGATGAGGATCATCTTCCGGTTCTCTTCGATACGGATCTGGATGGTTCCCGGACGGTCTCCTATGGCTTCGATGGCGTTATGTAAAATATTATAGAAAACCTCCTGAATATGATCTTTGTCGCAATTGGCATAAGTGGCGGGAGTATCCCATTGTTTGACCACGGTAATCACGCCGTTATCCAAATATCGCCGAAGCGAACGCAGGGCATTTTCCAAAAGCACGTTCAGATCGCAAGGAGCCCGCTCGATTTCGATATCCTCGATCTGGTTGCGGATGCGTTTTACGATGGCCATGACTTGCTGGGATTCCTCCTGAATAATGGCGGCATCTCCAGCCGGGAAGCCGGTCCGGGCGTGGTCCCATTCTTGGGCGATCAGATGGATGTTGGTTACGTGGTTTTTAACGGCATGGTTCATCATCATCAAACCGGAAGCGATGCCTTTGAACCTCTCGTCCGGACCTGTTTTTCGGAGGGTGATTCGGATATCGAGCACCCCGTAGCGAAAGGACAAAAAGATGAACAGAACCACGAAGACGACAGGCGCCGCCACGAAGGACTGATAATGGTCGCGTTCGTATTCCGGAAAGAGAGATCGAAAAACCACCGCAACCCAAACCGGGGGGATCAACAGGATGGCCGAGAGCAGGCGCTCCCTTCGTTTTCCCGGATGCGTTTCTCTCCATGCGCCGTCGATCATTAAGGCGGTTGCCAGCAGGGTGTAGATCATCACCGATATTAAAAACCCTTGGTAATAGCCAGGCGTTCGGTCTTCGGAATAGAGGACGAAATACGGCAAAGGAAGAAGAAAGCCCAATCCGTATTGAAGTTTTCGGTTGAAACGGCCGGAGTAAACGATAGCATACATGAAGAAGAAGTAAACCCCGGCGCTGGAGAACCAGTAAAACTTGGTGAGCAGGATATCGGCGATAGCGTATAGGGACGCCCAAGGACTGCCCGTGTTCAAATTCGGCGGCAGCATGCTGTAAGCGGCATTTCCGACCATGCCTACTAAAGCGGCTATGAGCATTAGCAGAAGCCAATGGGAAGCCGAAGAATGATTGTATTGATAGATAAGGACGATGAGTACGGCCATAAAGATAGAAAAAAAGAGAATCACACGGGCAGCATCCTTCCCTATTATGTAATCAATCCCTATTTTTGGTATAACAGAAATAATCAGTTGTGTAAACCAAAGCCGATGAGAGCACATAGATTCGGCAAAAAGGAATATAAGGAGGCCGCAATCGTATGCGGAAAATAGTCGGAATGTTTCTGTTGGCAGGGTTGATCATCTCCGCAGCAGGCTGCGGCTCGTCTTCAAATAAAGCGGAGGATAAGCCGGCAACGGCGGAGGCCAGCCAGCCGGCTAGCGCCGCCCCGGAGGCTGCGGTTGAGAACACGGCGGCGGGTCAAGGGGATACGGATAGTAAAACCTACAAAATCGGAGAAACCGCGGAATTGTTCGATCTGCAGGTTACGGTGGATAAGGTGGAGTCGGCTGCCAGCTATAATGAGCAAATTTTGAAAGACGGGACAGAATTCGTTCTCGTTCATGTTACGCTGAAAAACGCGGGGAAAGAGCAGAAAAATTACAACTCGGCCAGTTTCAATCTGCTTTCGTCTAGCGGATCGCCGGACCTCAGCGTTACGACGCTGGACCAGAGCGGCGAGCTGCATATCGGCCAGTTAGCGCCGGGCGAAACGGTGAGCGGGGTTTTACCCTTTGAGCATCCGGTTGGGGATGCGGTCAAGATGCTGGAATTTCATCCTAATATGATGTCCGAGCGGGTTCTGCGCTTTGATTTGAAGTAGGGCGGCAGGACGCGGTACGATAGTCCCGAGAATGACAAAGGAGCGGCAGTCGGGGAATCCCCCATGCCGCTCCTCGTTTAATTTTTTCTCCATAAGGAAGCCGATAAAAAGGGCACGCCGAATGTTTCGTCGGTGTCGTGGCATTCCCGCATGGGTCTGAACTCGATCAAAGTGAAATCATCTCCGAACAGGTCAAGTAGCTTATCTTTACTGTAAGCTTGGCCGCCCTTCATGCTACGGTCCCGGTAGATGTCCCAATCGGTGGACTCGACGGCTCCTCCCATTTCAACAAAGCCGGGCGCGAAGCAGGTTAACCCGAAATGACCTCCCGGCTTGAGGGCTTGGCGGATCGTTTCGATATAGCCGATTCTTCGATGGGGCCACAGATGATGCAGACAGCCGGAATCGTAGACGAAGTCGTATTTCTCGGGAATATACAGGTCGAATACGGATTGGCAGCGGAAACGAACGTCGGAGTTACGCTGTTTTGCCCGTTCCTCCGCCCATGCTATGGCATTTTCCGAGATGTCGATCGCGTCTACCTCAAAGCCTTGAAGATTGGCGTAAATGGCGTTTCGCCCCGGTCCGCAGCCCAACTCCAGCATTCGCCCCTTGGGGAATCTTTCAGAATCCAGGTAAGCGACCAAGTTCTCGTCGGGATATTCCGTGAAAAACGGGATGCTCCGTGTTCGGTCCTTATAAAATTGATCCCAAAAGGGAGCGGGTTCGCGCATCAGCGAATCCAGCATCTTCAGTAGGTGGCCGGGAGATTTTATCGTTTCCGGTGTCATTTCTTCGGCCTCCTTAATCAAAGACCGCAATGGCAAGGCGAGGATACGCTTCGCGCAGCTCCTCGATACGCTCTTCCAGCTTGGTCCGTTCGAGTCCCGCTCCGAATAGATCGGAATCGGGGGTGAAAGTGATGCGGGTTCCTGTCTCGCTTGAAATACCGACGGTGAGGAGATCGGTCTGCGGGATGCCGCGGCGGTACTCCTGGCGGTAGATTTTGCCGTCACGGCGGACTTCCACGGTAAGCTTTTGCGAGAGGGCGTTGGCGATGGCGATGGTGATGCCTTTTTCCGCCCCGGGCACTTGATAGGGCGCGGCGCTGCTGAACCGCCCGATGTCGGTCAACACCGATTGCACGTTGGACAAGTTGGTGCCTGGAAGCAGCTGGGCGGGGATGCCCCGGCCATTGTCCGCCACTGTCACGCTGCCGTCTCCGTGCAGGAAAATGCCGACTTCGCTGCAATAGCCCTCCTGATGCTCTAGAATGGAATTTTCCACGACGGCCCACAGGAGGTGGTGAACATCGAGATCGGCTGCCGCGCTGAAATAAGTCCCAGCTTGATCCCTCGTTTCCTGCATAGCCAGATAGTCGCTTGCGTCCAACAAATCGCCTGCTGCCGCCAACAAGAGGAGGAAGGGCAGAAGGCGGTGGCGGGGAAGGGTATAGCGGCCACCATGCTCTTGAACGAGCAGATCTGCACCCTGTAAAGCTTTCAGATGGTGGTAAAGCTGCCCCGTCGTTCCCATGTTCAGCCGATCCACTAGCTCTGCGCCGGTTAACGGCTCCTGCAGTACTGCCCGCAAAATATCCAGCCGCTGCTTATGGCCCAGTGCCGCCAGTACCTTGGCTGCTTTTTCCCCGTTCAAGCCGAGCAGCTGCTCCATGCGCCGTTCTTGTGGCTCTAAGCGCAATCCAAGTCCATTCACTTGCATCCGTCCCGAATAAAAGACCGAGTTTGCCACATCGGCCTCATCCCCAGGTTCCGTAGTCGGTTCATGACGGGAAGTCACCGGATGGGAGACGGCGGCGCTTCCTTTCCGCTCCGGCATAAAATGCCGGACAAGCTGCTGCAAGTCGGCCATTTGCTGTTTGAGTTCGTCTAGTTCCTTGGATAAGTCACGTGTCATCAAGGTTCACCAGCCTGTTTTATTATCTCATTACGATATTACGTAATTATTATATTCCATAATTGCGTAAATGTAAATGGCTTCAATCTCGTTGATTCATGCGATAGCTTCGTCATAGAGAGGGTTGACTTGGAATACGCGGTTTGGTATTATCTCCAATAACTTCAAATTCATTAAAGGCAAAGAAGAGAAAGAGTACCAGCGCGATATCTTTCAACAGAGAGCCCCGGCAGCTGAAAAGGGGTAAAGATCAGCCTTGGGAACATGGTCTCAGAGCTGCGCATCGAAAACGGGCATCGCCCGCCGTAGGCTGCGCCGGAACCCGCATCCGTTACCGTGCTAGGGTATAACCGCCGTTTGGCGCCGTACCTGAAGAGGTGAATGCCGCAAGGCAGCATGAAATTGGGTGGTACCGCGTGAGTGTAAACTCTCGTCCCTTTGGGATGAGGGTTTTTTTGTCGTTTACGGCACACTGGATTTGCAGAAGAAATGGACGGTAAGCGGGTCATCAAAAGGGAGGATGGAAGCATGGCGAAGGTGTTTATTGGCGGAGCATGGCCGTATGCCAACGGTTCTTTACATTTAGGACGGCTTGCGAGCTTGTTGCCTGGGGATGTGCTGGCTAGGTATTTTCGAGCAAAAGGGGATCGGGTGCTGTTTGTATCGGGCAGCGACTGCCATGGCACGCCGGTAGCGGTGCAGGCTATTCAGGAGGGTATTGAACCTGGGGAGATTGCTGGTCGTTATCATCGGGAGTTCGTGGATTGCTTGGAGCGGTTAGGGTTCACCTACGATTTGTATACCCGCACGGATCAACCCGTTCACCACCGGGTCGTGCAGGAAGTGTTTTTAAAGCTGCTGGAGAACGGCCATTTGTACAAAAAAACCGTTGAGATGATGTACTGCGAGACGGACGCCCGGTTCTTGCCCGACCGGTATGTGGAAGGGGATTGTCCGGTTTGCGGGAACCGCGCCCGGGGCGATCAGTGCGACTTCTGCTCGACGCTCTTGGATCCGACGGATCTGCTTCATCCAGTTTGCAAAATTTGCGGAAACCCGCCTGTGCAGAAGCCGACGGAGCATTTCTACCTCCGGTTGTCCGGCTTTCAGGAGAAGTTGGCGGAGTATGCCGGGCATGCGGAGGGCTGGAGAGAAAATGCGGTTCAGCTTACGCGGCGGTATTTGACGGAAGGGATGCAAGATCGGGCGGCGACAAGGGACCTGGATTGGGGCGTGGACGTCCCCCTCGAAGGCTTTGACGACAAAAAGATCTATGTCTGGATCGAGGCGGTCAGCGGCTATCTGTCGGCCAGTATCCAGTGGGCGGAAAAGACGGGGAACCGGTGGGAGCCTTTTTGGCAGGATGGGTTTGAGGCGGAAGGTACAGGAGAAAGTACAGGAGAAAGTACAGGGGAAGACTCGATAGTCGCTTACTACGTGCACGGCAAGGACAACATTCCGTTTCATACGCTGATCTGGCCGGCGCTGTTGATGGGATACGGGGGCTTGCATCTGCCGGACCGGATCATTTCCTGTGAGTACATGACACTGGAGGGGAAAAAGTTCTCCACGAGCCGCAATTGGGCGGTATGGGTGCCGGATATTCTGCAGCGGTATCAGCCGGATTCCATCCGCTATTTCCTCATCGCAAACGGGCCGGAGAAGCGGGACACGGATTTTTCCTGGAGGGAGTTCATTCACAGCCACAACGGGGAGCTGTTAGGGGCTTTCGGCAACTTCGTGAACCGGACCTTGGCGTTTATCGAAAAATCATTCGAAGGCTGCGTTCCGGCCGGCGACCTGACGGAAGAGTGGCGGGCTGACTTGGAGCAGTTGTACAGGGAGTCCGGGGCGCTCATCGAGAAAGGGCAGTTGAAGGATGCTCTAGAACTAATTTTTGCCGGGGTACGCCGGGCTAATAAATTCTTCGATGAAGAGAAGCCGTGGATCACCCTAAAGGAGGATCGGGAAGCCTGCGGGAGGACGCTGTTTGCTTGCGTTCAGATCATCGCCAATCTAGCGAATTTGCTGAACCCATTTATTCCTTTTTCTTGTGAAAAAGCAAGGGGGTTCCTCGGCTTGAGCGAGCCGAAATGGAGCTTGGCTAAGGTGGCGGCTGGCCAGCGGATCACCGGTTTGGAGCTGCTTTTTGAGCGAATTGACGTAAAGCGGATCGCCGAAGAGGAGGAGCGGTTGAGCGTGAATTGACGTGAAACGGATCGCCGAAGAGGAGGAGCGGTTGAGCGTGTAGCCGCAGCGGGTTGATTGGCCAGCCGATAACGCGGCTCGTGGCGATTCATCAGCAACCCGTGTCCCGAATAATGAGATCGAGTCCATCGTTGACAGATCATCCATCGTAAGTCCGGTAGACAACTCCTCTAATAGGCTAACGCTAAAAGGACTGCTGTTATATATCCGGGCGGTCCTCGGCTGGCTAAGAAGAAGCAATCCCGCTCTGACTGCAAAATCTGCAATAAAACTTCCAGTTTATAGGCGATTTTGATATTTTGGTTGCAAAAAGTACAATTGAAACCTGCTATGAGCGTTAATTTCCCCCAAAATCGATGGATTCAATTGCACAAAATACAATCACCGACGCTCAAACGAAGGGAATGAGGCGAAGAGATTGTACTTTTTGCAACAGCGCCGGTCAGGGCTCGCCACTATAGCAGCATCCATCGCCTAACCGCACGAGGACCGCTCCGGAATCCTACCGGCAGCGGTCCTCATTTTTTATTTATTTAAAATCGGCAGCAACACGTGGCTCGGATATTCCTCGCTATGATAGATCGTCTGCTTGGCGATAATGGGCTCCGCATCCTCGTAAGGGTCACCGCCCGTGTTCAGGTTGGGGAAGACGACGTTTTTGCTGGAGGAGGTGACGGTGAAGCGGATGCGGTGATTTTTGGAAAAAGTGTAGCCGACATTCGGCATGAAAATTTCGAATTTCTCCACCTGCCCCGGGGTCAGCAGCTCGGGCTTGTCATAGCCGTGGCGGTAGCGGGCCCGGACGATGTAGTTGGACAGGCGGAAAGAATCGCCCCTCTCGTTCACGTCGCACAGAGCGACGGCCCAGTCCGTGTCCAAAGCGGAGCTAGCCGCATACAAAACGGCAGATAACTCACCGGCGACGGTGACGTCTTCGGTCAAGACGTCGCTGCTGTAAACGAGGACGTCGTTTCGCAGCTCATGCTTACGCATGTTTTCCGGTTCCCGCTCGCCGCTTTCGTCCACAGGATCGGCAGGGTTATAGAAGTAGATGTCCGGCACGGAATGTTCACCAGCTCCTGGCGTAAGCTGCAATCTGCCATCTCCCGAACTGGAATTGGCTCGGCCGCTGCTGGCCAAATAGAAGGGAGCTACGACCGCTTCCGCCGGGGTCCAGTCTGCCGATGTCCGCCAGCGGTTTTCGCCCACGACATAATAGGATGCCCGCGGCTCCCGGTCGATGCCGTTGTCGATCCCCTTCAAAAACCGGTCAAACCAGCGCAGCACGGAGATGTCGTAGTCGTAAACGACACCGTCGTTGCCGAAGTTTAAGCCGCCGTAATCCCGCGCTCGGTTGGGGCCGTGCTCCCAAGGGCCGAGGCGGATTTTCCGGTTCGGCACGTCGTGCTTGGTGAGCATCCGCCACGTCTCGGAGACGCCGGGACTGTCGCCGTCATACCAGCCGGAGATGACGTACATCGGCACGTTCACTTGGTCGCCGCGCTCGGAGTAGGTGCAATTTTTCCAGAAATCGTCGTAGTCGGGGTGTTCGCTCCAGAGGTCCCATGGCCCGGAGTTATGGCCGATCATCTGCCGGGGGATGTCCCTGATGGGGCGCGCGTCTACCGCCGCAGCGGGGTCGACTGTGACCCCACCGAAAATATCGAAATCCGTCCGCGTGCCCACCGACTGCGCCATCGTCCAGGACAACAGCGGCCATGAGCAGAGGGTGCCGCCTTTTCGCGCCGTATCCGTGAAGGGAGAGCCGACGTTGACTTCGTTGACGACGGCTTTCAGGTTGGGGTTTCCGCTGGTGGAGGCTGCCGTCACGACGTAGCCGAGATAAGAAGCGCCCCACATGCCAACTTGTCCGTCGGACCAATCCTGCGCGACGATCCAGTCGATGGTGTCGCTGCCGTCTTCCCGCTCGTAATAGAAGGGAACCAGATCGCCCTCGGAATCCGCCCGCCCCCGAACGTCCTGATTGACGACGGCGTACCCTTTGTTTGCCCAACGCAGGAAAAACGGTTTTTTGCCGTGCCGGTCGTAGCAGGTGCGCACGAGAATGGTCGGCAGCTTCGCGCCGGGCTCGATGCCTTCGGGAAGATAAACGTCCGTAGCCAACCGCACGCCGTCCCGCATGGGCACCAGGTAGGTTCCCAGCTCGTTGATGCCGTATTCCGGCTTGGACAGCAACGGATCGTCGTATCCGACGAGCGGGGTGAGGTGCTCATAGCCTTCCTTCACGATGATTTCCAGACCGTAACGGTTCGGCGTCAGAAAAGCGATGATCTCGCCCTCCACGGTCACGATGTCCAGAGCCGTACCGTTCCGCCGAGCCCATACTTGGGACGTGAGCGGACGTCCGGCAACCACCCCGCTATATTGAATATGCCTCTGATAGACGTCGCCGCTGTCCAGCACCCGTTCGTCGCCGTCGCCGGTCCAGTCAGCGGCAGAGTAGGTTGCTAAATCGCGCTGGATTTTTTCCAGAGGAAGCACGTAAGGGTTCCGGTCGTCGAGGGCGTTCATCTGCATCTGCGTGCGGCGGCGCGGGTCAACCTTGGCGTGCATTACTTGTTTGGAGGTAAACCGGATTTTCCCCGAATAGACGCCTGCGCAATAAAGGGCAAAAACAGTGTTCGGTAAAACGTTCATGTTGTCGGTTGCCATCATTTCGGTCTCCTTCTATCCCCAGACTTGTTCAAAAACCCGTAGCCAGTTGCCACCCATGATCTTGGCGATGTCGCTGTCGGAGTAGCCGCGGGCCACCAGCCCCCGGGTAAAATTGATGAAATCGCCGTATTGCTCAAGACCGACAACAGTTTCGGTGGAAGGGCCGTCGCCGGGAGCGAACCCCAATTTCGGGGCGATATGCTCTTTAAAATAAACCAAGGACCATGTCAGGTCGCTCATGGGCCAGTCGGTGCCGATGCCCACATGATCAACGCCGACCAGCCGGACAACGTAGTCGATGTGATCCAGCACATGGTCGAGGGTGGTGTGATCCGGGTCCTCGTACACGAACCAAGGCATGGCGAAAATGCCGATGACTCCGCCGGTGGCGGCTATGGCCTTGAACTCCTCGTCGCTCTTGCACCGCATGTGGGGGTAAAGGGCCTCCACTCCCGTATGGGAGGCGATGACCGGCGCGGAGGACACTGCGCAGGCTTCAAGCGTCGTCGCCTTGCCACAGTGGCCGGTGTCGACGACGATGCCCAGCTTGTTCATCCGGTCGATAAAAGCACGGCCAAAGTTGGTCAAGCCGCCATTAGACCGTTCCGCACAGCCGGCACCGATCTGGTTTTGGCTGTTGTAGGTAAGCTGCAAAACCCGCAAGCCGAATTGGTGCAAGGCGTCCAGCAAGTCGAGGTTTTTGCTTAGGACCTCAGTCTCCTGGGCGGTGACGATTCCCGCTTTTCGTCCCTCTCTTTTGGCCCTACGGATGTCCTCGGCGGTAAGGGCTTTGATCAGCCAATCGTGGGAATCAAACTGCAATTGCACTTCGCCCATGCTGGTGATGAAATCATCTGTGTTGGACAGGTGCAGTTCCCGGTTGCCGGCGGTAATCCCCGACTTGTACCACTCGCTTTTATACTCGGGAATGACTCCGCTTGCCGACAGCTGGATAATCCACTTGGCGGGCAGACTGCTGTACCGCATAGGATCGTCGCGAAAGGGTTCACACAGCTCGCGAATACGTTCCGAAACGGAATCCGGAATAGCAGTAGGAGAGAGCGGCCCTTGGAACAGCAAATCGATATTGATGTTTTCTTCGTGCAGGCGTTTCGCCCGTTCTTCCTGTTCGGAAGTCAAATGAAAGTCATAAAGCAATGTCAACGCCTCGCTTCTGCTGGATAGCTTCCTGGTAAATGAATTGGGCGGCGGCCAAATCTTCCACGGCCAAGCCCAAAGATTTGAATAGTGTAATCTCGCTGTCGCTTGTGCGACCAGCGATTGCGGCATGGCCTGCCAAGAGCTCGCCGATTTCGCCAATGATGTGGCTCTCGGGTATAGCGCCTTCCGCCAGGGCGAGAAGATAATCGCCGGATTCGCTCAAGGCCGCTTCCCGCCGGTCCACATAAAGACGCGACCGGGCTACTGCTGCCCCGTCCAGCTCCCGGTCCGCCGCCCGGCATGCGCCGACGGCGTTGATGTGCGCGCCGCCCTTCAGCCACTCGCCGCGCAAAACCGGCTCCGTCGCCGCTGTCACGGTGCAGATGACGTCGGCGCCTTCCACGGCCGTGCGGACATCCGCCGCCACCGCCAGCTCCACCGCTGCCGCCTCCAGCTCCGGGCTCATGCGCTGCTGAAAAGCGCGGGCATGCTCCGGCGTCGGGCTCCACACCCGGACCCGCCGGATCGGCCGCGCCAGCAGCATCGCCCGGAGATGGCTTGCGGCCTGCTCGCCGCTGCCGAGAATCGCCAGCTCCGTGGCGTTCTCCCGGGCCAGCAGGCGAGTGGCGGCCGCGCTGACGGCGGCGGTGCGGATGGCGGTGATTTTGCGCCCGTCGACCAGCGCTTTTACCGCGCCGGTGGCAGCGTCAAACAGCGTGATGATGCCCTGGTGGGAGGGCAGCCCTCGCTTATGATTATCGGGAAACACGCTGATGATTTTCGCCCCGGCGGTTTCCTCTCCCTTGAGATAACCGGGCATGATGCCGATCAGCCCTGCCTCATGCAAGGGGAGCACCTGCCGCAGGTTTTGGACGGCTTGTCCCGTGGACAGATCAGCCAGCACCTTCTCCATGATGGAAATACAGGCGTTCATAGGCAATAATTCTTCCGCTTCGTTTTGATTGATAACCAGCAAGGAATGGTCCCCCCTCTGTTTTTTTCGCTGTACCAAGCCGGATGCGCCATTCGTGCAGCCGTTTTTTTTATAATATCGCACATTTCCTTGGCCGCAACCTTTTTTGAATTTTGGGCTTCTTCAAAGCTCCTTTAGACTTGAACTCGAAATGTGCGGGCTAAATCAGTAACCCTTGGTTGCCATTTTTATTGTCCCATAATGAGGACGGAAGTTTAACGCCTAATTGTGTTATTGAGTCGCGCATGGCGTTTTTTTGAAAAACATCTAAACTTTTTCTGCCTAACATCTTTATTCCATTGGGTTATGCATTAAAAAAAGTCATTGTAAAATAAAAACTGCAAAATAAATCGCTTTCATAACAATAGCCTGTTGACAGTCAGAGGGACGAAGGAGGTGAGACATAGAACTTATTTTGGAAGCGCTATCAATAAAGTTGGGGGGGATGCATGTTCTCAATTGGTTTTCGGGAAAGGAAAGCAGCCCTATCTGTACTGGGCCACTTTGGATTCGATATTACTATATCGGAGGGGATATCGCTAAATGAGTAGAAAACTCAAAAGAGTCGTCTCGATTTTACTTGTAGCAGCTTTACTTACCCCGTCAGGCTTGCTTGCCCCGGTCGTGAAAGCTGAGACTTCGGACACTGTAGTTTATCACGAAACCTTTGCAAACGGCATAGGAGCTGCAAAGCAATCGGGCAGTGCTAGTCTGACACCGGTCTCGGACAAAGTGTTTGATGGTAATGCTGATGGAATGGCTTTATCTGTAAGCAACAGATCGCACGATTTTGATGCGGCGGATTTCAATTATAGCGACATCGGTTTGGAAAACGGTAAAACCTATACGGTGACCATATCCGTTTATGTTGATGCTGGTGAGACTGTGCCTGCTGGCGCCCAAGCTTATCTTCAAACGGCTGCAATAAGCTATGGCTTCTTAGCCAGCGCAGATTTTGCAGCCGGAAGTGCTTCCACGCTGACGAAAGAGTTTACCGTGGATACAAGCAAAGATACGAAACTACGTGTTCAATCCAACGATAAAGGAGTCTCGGTTCCGTTCTACCTCGGAGATGTTCTTATTACGGCTAAACAAGCATCGGCAGCGACGGATACGGTCATTTATCACGAAACCTTTGCAAACGACATAGGAGCTGCAAAGCAATCGGGCAGTGCTAGTCTGACACAGGTCTCGAACAAAGTGTTTGATGGTAATGCTGATGGAAAGGCTTTATCTGTAAGCAACAGATCGCACGATTTTGATGCGGCGGATTTCAATTATAGCGACATCGGTTTGGAAAATGGTAAAACCTATACAGTAACCATATCCGTTTATGTTGATGCTGGTGAGACGGTGCCTGCTGGCGCCCAAGCTTATCTTCAAACTGCTGACATAAGCTATGGTTTCTTAGCCGGCGCAGACTTTGCAGCCGGAAGTGCTTCCACGCTGACGAAAGAGTTTACCGTGGATACAAGCAAAGATACGAAACTACGTGTTCAATCCAACGATAAAGGAGCCTCGGTTCCGTTCTACATCGGGGATGTTCTTATTACCGAGAAGGTGGCTTCGGGTAGCGGTGGCGGCACTGATGAGACGCCTCGACCTGCGGCTCTGCCTTTCTCCACCATCACCTTTGAGGATCAATCGGCAGGCGGCTTCGTGGGCAGATCAGGCAAGGAAACGCTGACTGTCACCAATGAAGCCAATCATACCGCAGGTGGCTCTTATGCTTTGAAAGTAGAGGGCAGGACAAGCACGTGGCACGGGCCTTCATTGCGCGTGGAGAAATATGTGGACAAAGGTTACGAATATAAAATTTCGGCTTGGGTCAAGCTGATCGAACCGGCAAGCTCCCAGCTCCAGCTGTCCACGCAAATCGGCAATGGAAGCAGTGCCAATTATGTTGCCCTGGCCAAGAGTGCAATCAGCACGAGCGACGGCTGGGTTCTGTATGAGGGAACCTACCGTTATAACAGTGTTGGCGGCGAGTATTTGACCATCTATGTGGAAAGCGCCAGTGACGCAACAGCATCGTTCTATATGGATGATGTCAGCTTTGTAAGCACGGGCTCGGGCCCGACCGCCATACAGAAAGACCTGACTCCGCTCAAAGGTGCCTATCAAAATGACTTCCTCATCGGGAACGTGGTATCGGCAGAAGATATGGACGGGGTTCGGTTTGATCTTCTGAAGATGCATCATAATGTCGCCACGGCCGGAAACGCGATGAAGCCTGTTGCATTGTATGATACGAATGGCAATCTTGACTTTTCTGCAGCCGATGACCTTGTTACTAAAGTCTTGGCTGCGGGATTGAAGATGCACGGGCACGTGCTGGTATGGCATCAGCAGAGTCCTACGTGGATGAATACGTCCGACGGTACCACGCCTTTGGGACGGGACGAAGCTCTCCAGAATATGAAGACTCATATCCAAAAGGTCATGGAGCATTTCGGCAACAAGGTGATTTCGTGGGACGTCGTCAACGAAGCGATGAACGATAACCCGGGTAACCCAGCGGATTGGCAAGCGTCGTTGCGTCAAAGTTCATGGTATAATGCCATCGGACCGGACTACGTAGAGCAAGCATTCTTGGCGGCACGAGAAGTACTGGACGCGCATCCCGGTTGGGATATCAAGCTTTACTATAACGACTATAACGAAGATAACCAGAATAAAGCGACAGCCATTTACAACATGATCAAGGATCTCAATGATAAGTATGCTAAGTCACACTCTGGCAAGCTCCTCATTGATGGCATGGGCATGCAGGGACACTACAATATCAATACCAATCCGGCCAATGTCGAACTATCCTTGGAGAAGTTTATTTCTTTGGGCGTAGAGGTCAGCATAACCGAGCTGGACGTTACGGTAGGAAGCAACTACCAGCTTTCCGATCAGCTTGCGAACGCCCAAGGCTACCTCTATGCGCAGTTGCTCAAAATCTTCAAAGCTCATGCCGATCATATTGCACGAGTTACCTTCTGGGGAATGGATGACAATACGAGCTGGCGATCCTCGCAAAACCCGGTATTGTTTGACAAGAACCTGCAGGCTAAACCGGCTTACTACGGTGTGATCGATCCGGATACATTTATTTCCCAACATACGGCGGGATCAATCGATGCAAGGCAATCCACCGCTGCTTTTGGTACGCCTGTCATTGACGGAACGGTTGACACGGTTTGGAGCGGAGCTCCCGAGCTCCCGATCAACCGGTACCAGATGGCCTGGCAAGGTGCGAGCGGAGTGGCCAAAGTACTCTGGGATGATCAGAACTTGTATGTTCTGGTCCAAGTTAGCGACACGCAACTGGATAAATCGAATGAAAATGCATGGGAGCAGGATTCCGTCGAAGTCTTCGTGGACGAAAACAATGGCAAGACTACGTTCTATCAAGATGATGACGGACAGTATCGAGTAAATTTTGATAACGAAACGACATTCAGCCCGGCAAGCATCGCAGACGGGTTCGTATCGGCAACTCACGTTTCCGGAACGAACTACACGGTTGAAATGAAGATTCCGTTTAAAAAAGTTACACCTAGTAACGATAGTAAACTTGGTTTTGATGTTCAAATCAATGACGCGAAAGACAAAGTCCGTCAAAGTGTTGCCGCATGGAACGATACGACCGGTCAGGGATATCAGGACACATCCATTTTCGGCGTGTTGACCTTGAACGGCAAAACCTCAGACATTTCCGTAACCGGGGTCACCCTCGACCAATCGAAGCTTTCGCTGACTGTGAGCGGAGCGACTGCGACGTTAACCGCCACCGTTCAGCCGACTAATGCCACCAACAAAAACGTCACGTGGAGCTCCAATGATACGAGTGTTGCGATTGTGGACAACACTGGTGTTGTCACACCTGTTAGAGCAGGCACTGCCACCATTACTGTAACGACTGCTGACGGCGGACATACAGCAACAAGCATTGTAACCGTCAACGCCGCGTCGACTGCAACACCGACTTCAACTTCAACTTCGACGCAGGGTCCTATTAACACAGTAAACAATAATCAAATAACTGCAAAGGCTCAGCCGGACAGCAATGGTATAGTATCTGTGACCATTAGTTCAAATGACTTCCATCAAGCAATCAGTCAAACTACGGACAAAACCGTCAAGATTCAGGTGCAATCAAGTACCGGCGTTAAAGAAGTTCAAGTCAACTTGCCGACAGATCAAGTTCAAGCGGTATCGGATCAGATCCAATCCATTGTGATCGACACTGGTCTGGCTACCGTAACGCTTGATCCGAAATTGCTGAACCATAACGACGTGAGGGGAACCGGCAACGTTCAGTTGTCTGTGGCTGTCGTAGATCCGGCGTCGCTGTCCGAAATGGTCCGGGATCAACTGGGCGGAAATACCGTCTACAATTTCAGCTTGAGCGTAAACGGTGAAAAAATATCGAAATTCATCGGTAATGACGTTAAAGTCAGCATGGATTACACGCTGAAGCCGGGTGAAAATCCACACAACGTCGTCGTTTATTACATCGATGACAGCGGCAGGCTGGAAGTTGTTAAAAATGGGAAATACAACGCAGCGACGGGAAAAGTCGAATTTACTCCGAAGCACTTCAGCAAATACTTTGCTAAAGCCAATGAATCTACATTCAAGGACGTGAACATCGTTCCTTGGGCAATGGATAGCATTCAAGCTCTCGAAGTACGGGGTATCGTTGCCGGCGTTAAGACTGGAACTTTTGCACCGAACAATGAGGTTACCAGAGTTGAGTTCACCCAAATGCTGATGAATGCGTTGGATCTGAACGACAACCTGGCAACAAGCACTTTTACCGATGTGTTGGCAGGTGCCTGGTATTATCAGGCAATCGCTTCGGCTCAACAGCTCGGCATCGTCAGTGGGAAAACGGACGGATCTTACGGTATCAACGACAAGATTAGCAGGCAGGACATGGCCGTCATGATATACCGCGCCACAGAAAAGGCAAATATCAAGCTGCAAAATACCGTTAACGCAATCACATTTACCGACGATTCGAGCATCGCGGTTTATGCAGCGCAAGCGATTAAAGCATTGCAGCAAGCCGGAATCGTCACCAGCATGGAGAACGGGAGGTTTTCCCCCAACGGTACCGCAACGCGCGCAGAAGCTGCAGTTGTCATTTATGAATTGTTAATGAATTGAGTTTGAAGATTGCAAAAAAGAAGCCTTCCCGCCGGTTAACACTGTGGGGAAGGCTTCTTTTTGGTGCCTGCATTCATTTAAATCGTAGTCGGAGCCAGCCAAGCAAAGGCCGGAAAATTCCGCAGCAGTCCGTAACCGAGGGTCATGATTAGCATGACCGCCATGATTCCGCTTCCGAGCCGCTTTCGCCCTGTCTTCTGTGTGATCCCATATGCAAGAAACAAGGGAAGAAGCAGAAAAAGAAGAGCGTTGTAGCGGAACGCCTGATAGAAATCTAATCGTAGGATCGAGAGGACAGCCCGGGTCATCCCACAGCCTGGACAATAGAGTCCCGTTACTTTGAGGAAGACGCAGGGGATGGCCAGTCCGGTTAACGGCAGCCAAACCTGAAGGTAGAGGAGCCCCCCTAAACCAAACGCGGAGCCGTGCACCAGCTTGCGGTTCACCGTCCGAAAAGGAGCGGCGGACTTATACCAATTTGTTGACATCGGCCTGTGCAATGCCGTAAGTAACGATGGACAAACCGAATAAGTTCAAAATGATGAACAGGACGGAATTGTCCGATGCCGGGTATCCGCTTCTCATTTGGGCTTCTTGAATATGCTTGCCAAGCTGGTAGCACCATACGTAGCCCCAAATTCCGCAAGTCACAAGGGTGAGCAGAAAATGCTTTCCTCCTGTGAAACGGTCATCCCCGCTCAATGTGCCGACATCGTTGGTCAGGCAGATAAACCAATAAATACCATAAATCCCACAAGTGATAAAAGTAAAAATAATAGCTGTAGCGACACTTCTTTTTGTTACCATTACCCACCGTCCCATTGTTCGTTTTTATTACAAAATATGACAAAATTAGCACTTTCCCATTATATGAAAATATTAATGAAAATGCAAGATATTCATAAATAATTTTAACAAAACATGAGTGCCGCAAAATGAAAAAAAGCCTGTCCATAATAGGATATGCTCGCTCCAAGGGCCAGATTCCTTTTTTTAACCTGGCTGCTTAATAGGGAGAACATACCAATAGGGACAGGCTTTTCACATGCTTATTTCCGCAAGGACTATTTTCCCACTTCTTTCGCAGTAGCGATGTCGTAAACGATAATTTCGCTGCTTATGACCGGCGATTCCTTTGGTGCTTCTCCCGTTTTGCCTTCCGGGCGCTTGTGGGCTGTTTTAAAGGCATCGCTTTCTTTCCAGGCGGCAAAGTCCGCATCCGTTTCCCAGTAAGTGTTCACGCTCAGTTCATCATGGTCGGGTAGGTTACGGGTTAGCAGGACTTCCACCTTTACGATGCCTTTGGTGGTATCCAGCGGTCCTGGTGCTGTAAAACGGGGGGCCATCGCGGCTCCCATCCCTTTTTTGACCTTCATGCGGTTGGTTACGATGATCATGTTCAACAGCTCCTTTTTCATTTTGGTGAATATGAACCGCTTCAGCCCCGGGCGATTTCTTTACGCACAATGGGGGCGACGCGGGTACCCAATAGTTCGATGGCGCGCAAAACTTCCCGGTGGGGCATCGTTCCGGCGCCCAAGTGCATGAAGAACCGGGTGATGCCCAGATTCTTGCGCAGGAGAAGGATTTTCTCGGCTACGTATTCGGGATCGCCGACATAGAGCGCACCCCGCAGGCTGCGGGCGGCGTCATAAGCGGCCCGGTCATAAGGCTGTCCCCAGCCTCGTTCCCGGCCGAGGACGTTCATTTGCGCCTGGGTCGGAGCGTAGAACATTTCGGCGGTCGCCTCATTGGAGTCGCCGACAAAGCCGTGAGAGTGGGTGGCGATAGACAGCTTGGCCGGATCATGGCCCGCTTTTGCCGCGGCACTTTTGTAGAGATCGACGAGAGGGGCAAAACGCTCCGGCATGCCGCCGATAATGGCGAAGGCGACGGGAAGACCCAGCATCCCGGCCCGTACCGCCGACTCTGGATTGCCGCCGGTGGCGATCCACACAGGCAGCGGATTTTGCACGGCGCGGGGATAGACGCCGAGGTTATCGATGGCAGGGCGGTGGCCGCCGCGCCAGCTGACTTTTTCCGATTCCCGGACAGCCAGGAGCAGCTCCAGCTTTTCGTCGAACAATTCGTTGTAATCGTCCAGGCTGTACCCAAACAGCGGAAAGGATTCGATAAACGAGCCGCGGCCTGCCATGATTTCCGCCCGGCCGTTCGAGATGCCGTCCAGTGTGGCGAAAGCCTGATAGACTCGCACGGGATCGTCCGAGGACAACACGGTCACGGCGCTGGTCAGCCGGATGTGTTTGGTCATGCTCGCGGCTGCCGCCAGAACGACAACCGGTGCCGAACCGGCGTAATCGGGACGGTGATGTTCGCCAATTCCGTAGACATCAAGCCCGACTTGGTCGGCTAAGACGATCTCTTCGACGGCATTGCGCAGCCTTTCGGCTTGGCTCATGATTTTACCGGTCGTAACGTCGGGTGTTGTTTCCAAAAAGGTGCTGATCCCGATTTCCATGACAGTCGAATCGCTCATTTGTTTTGCCTCCTTCACTATCTCCAGTTTACTGATTTGGTTATGGATTCTCAAATTTAGTAAGCGGATGCCCGACTAGCGGCCAAAAAGCACAACAACCGCACCGACATATTTTAGTGCCGGATGTTCATACTAACGGAGAGGGTCGGGACAGATTCTAGCTACTAATGGAGGCGTACACATGACCGAGACGGTAAAATCGATTACTTCCCCGAGCAAGTTCTATTCCGGACGCAATTTGCTTCCCAAATTAAATGATTACATGAAAACCTACGGGGATCATGCCTATATCATCTGCGATGAATTTATTTTGGAGCGGGCACAGAAGGAAGCGGGCTCGGCCATTGAAGGAGCGGGCAACAAAGCCGTTTTCGAAAAGTTCAATTACGAATGCACGAAGGAAGAAATCGAACGCCATCGCGAGCGGGTGCGAGGCACCGGCTGCAATATCGTCGTCGGGATTGGTGGGGGCAAAACCTTGGATACCGCCAAAGCCACCGCCTATTATGAAAAGCTGCCGGTTGTCATTTTCCCGACGATCGCCTCGACGGATGCCCCCTGCACCGCGCTGGCCGTGATCTATAAGAAGGATGGCTCCTTCGACGAGTATCTCTTTCTACCGAAAAATCCCGATATCGTTCTGGCCGACGTCGATATTTTGGCCGCCGCTCCGGCGCGATTTTTTGCTGCGGGAATCGGCGATGCTTTAGCCACCTATTTTGAAGCCCGCGCCTGCTACCAATCCCATGGCGACAACCTGGTGCTGAAGAAGCCTTCGGATACGGCGCTGGGTCTGGCCCGCTTGTGTTATGAAACGCTGCTGGAAAATGCGGTGAACGCCAAAATCGCCGTCAATCAAAAGGTCGTGACGAAAGCTGTAGAGAACACGATCGAGGCCACCATTTATCTAAGCGGCGTCGGCGCTGAATCGGGAGGCCTCGCCGCCGCCCATGCCATACACAACGGGATGACGGCCGTTCACTCCCTGCACAAGGTCCAGCATGGTGAAAAGGTCACCTTCGGCTTATTGACCCAACTCGTGCTTGAAAATGCCCCGATCGAGGAGCTGGAGACGGTTATTCAGTTGATCAAGGACGTTCAACTGCCCCTGACCCTCGAGGACCTTGGCGTCAAAAAATTCGAGGAAGCCGAATGGCGTCAAGTGGCCGAATTGTCATGCGCGGACAGCGATACGATGGGGAATATGCCCTTTCCCGTAACGCCGGAGGACGTCTACCAAGCTATTGTGGCGGCAAACGCCATTGCGGAATCGTACAAAGATAAGTAAACGCATTTAGGTCAGGCATATTCAGGCAAGGACTGTTACGGTGAATCTTACCGGACAGTCCTTTTCATATCCGGTAAAATGGGGGTAGAAGAAGTAAAGGAGCCAATTTCTTTTGAGGAGAGATGCCCATGCTGGCTGATCTGAAGCAAGGTCAAAACGGATATACCGCCCGGTTCGAGCGCCATTATAAGCACCCAGTCGGGCAAGTGTGGTCTTATTTGACTGAGGATGACAAGTTGGAGTTGTGGTTCTCCGAATTGAGCGTCGGCGAACTGCGGGAAGGCGGGTTCATCAAGTTTGACATGAGGGACGGCACATTTGCGAAGATGAGTATTCTAGAACTGAAAAACCCCTCCGTGTTGGAATATACGTGGGGCGAAGACCGCGTCAGGTTTGAACTCGCTCCGGAGTCCGGCGGATGCCGGTTGCTCTTGGTGGAAACCCTTAATCAAATAACCGATCACACTCCGAAGGACCTTGCCGGATGGCATGTGTGCTTGGACGTGGTTGGTGCTTTGCTGGACGGAAGAACGATTGAATCCCGAGAAACCGAGTGGAAAGCATGGTATGAGAAATATCGGGAACTTGTCGGTGGCCTCCAGTAACTTCCATTTTCAACATAGGAGCTGATTGCAACCTGAGAGCCTTCGCCCGCGTCAGGGGGACAGGAGGCGATTTCATGATAAAGAAGTTAATGCTCGTATGTTCTGTTGCGGTTATGTTATCCGCCTGCGGCGATAAAGACGGCAAAACCGCTGCGCCGGACGCAACGGTCATCCCCACAAGCGCTACGGCGGTTTCGCAAAGTCCATCGTCGGACGTATCGGGTTTCCCGAAAGCAAAACGGCCTTATACGGTGGAGCAAGCGGTTCAAAACGGCGATGTCGTCAATGTCCACGGGCAATCTCACAATATGGATATTTGGAGCCGGTTCCTGCAAAATGTGGAGGACCGCAAAGCGGAAAAGGTGCGGATTACGCAGTATACCACTGAAGGAGATCCGATCTTTTACGAACTCGTCTATGATGGGGATAGCATTCTTTATACCTATGACAATTCGCTCGATGTTTTCGGCTCGGACGCGGGTCGGCCCAGTACGAAGTGCAAAGGAATTGAAAAGAAGAAGCTGGAGGGGCGCCCGGAAGGCTATGTTCTTTCGGGATGTGAAGATAAAGAGACGGGGGAAACCTTTTTCTTTGGCGGTTAGGGGGCGTTTATATGGATAGGGTCGTTTTCTTCGATGGGGAATGCCTTTTTTGCGATCGAAGCGTCCGCTTCATTATCAAAAGAGACCCGCAGGGACGATTCAAATTCGCCTCTCAGCAAAGTGAAACCGGACAAGATTGGCTTGCGCGTTTCAACATAACCGATGACCGGAACAGCCTTATCCTCGTTGAGCATAATAAGGCCTATTTCAAATCAACCGCTGCCCTTCGTATTTGCAAGAACTTATCGGGAGCCTGGAAAGGGCTCTATCTTCTCGTAATCATACCCAAGCCGGTTCGGGATTTCGTCTATGGGATCGTGGCCAAGAACAGATACAAATGGTTCGGTAAAAAAGAAAGCTGCACGCTGCCTTCACCTGAAGAAAGAGATCGTTTTTTATAGATACGATGGAGAAACGAAAAAGAAAAGGCGCCGTTCTTTCGGTCATCTTCGACCGGGGAACAGCGCCTTACTTATGGATATTTCGATTAATGGAGACCTTTGCCGCCTACCGGCTTGAGCGGGGTCGATTCGACGCCGGCAATCAAGGGCATCGCGCGCTGGATCGCCGCTTTTGTTTCTTCCAAGGAAAGAGATGCTTTATGGGCTTCCGGGTTGCTCCATACTTCCGTGACCCACAGAGTATCCGCTTCGGTTTCCGACGTATGGACGATGTACATCTCGCAATTCTCGAAGGATTGCAGAGCGTCCGCGGCTTCCAGCAAAATCTCGGCAAGTGCGTCCCGCTGGCCGGGCTTGGCCGTAAATTTGGCAACCATCCCAAATTTGCTCACGATTTATCACCTCACCGTCCATCTTACGGACCGGATGGCAAAAAAGCAATTGAAGCGGAAGGAGCTGCTCCGACGGTATTATTTTTGGAAAAAGGAATGAAAGACCTTGATGATATCCGCTGAGCTATCCGAGATGACGAACAATACATAATGGCCGTTGGTGACGATCTTGAAGTTTTTCGCGTTTTCGTACTGGTCTTGAAGATAGTGTTCGAATTGGTTCTGGACGTCTTTCGCCCGCTTTTCCATTCCGGCTTTTATGGCGGGTATGTCTTTTTCATCCTTCACTTTGAAAATCGCGATCTCGTTAGTCTTGATATTTATGAAGGGCATCCGAACAGTGAATTCTTCAGCCAGGCTGGGCTTGATGCCATAAAACTCTTCCAATTTGTCGCTTTCGAGCTGCATAAGGCTCGGCTGTGTGACTTGTTTGACCATCTCGTCAACCATTGCATTTACGGAAGGCATCGTTTCCGGCTTCTTGCTAGGTACAGGCGTTTGGCTAGGCACCGGCTTTTTGGTTGGGGTTGGCGTTTTAGTCGCCACCGGCGATTTAGTTGCCGCAGGCTTTTTGCTCGCTGCTGGCGTTTTGGTTGCCGTCGGCTTTTGGGTGGCTACCGGTTCCTTGCTCGGCTCGCTGCTGGCCGAAGGCGCTGCGCTTGGCGATGGCGCCGTGGAAGTGGCCTCCGGGCTGGGGCTTGCCTTAACGGTCGGGCTCGGAACCGTGCTTGGTGATGCCGCTTCACTTGGAGCTGTCGTCGGGGCGATCGTTTCCGTTCCGCCTGTTTCTTTCGTGTTGGAGCATGCCATGAGCAAGCTCCCCATCAAGGCTGTGGTCATTACCAGTGCGGTCAATCGTTTGTTCATCCTGTGCATTCTCCTTGTTGTTAATGGGTTAACTGCGCGCACTTACGGACGACACTTGACGGGTTAATGTTGCAGACGGCGTCTAATCAGCCAATTTCAACAGCTCATTGTTCTCAACAAACGTCGCGGTGTTAAAGAGCAGCAGCACGTTCCGAATGCCGTTCTCGGCCATGTAGTCGCCAATGCTGCCGTTATAGTAACGGATGTCGATTACATGCAGCTCCGGCACATGCAGCGTCAAAAACGGGATCACGCTATGGGCATACGAATCCTTGACGACCAGCAGCTTTTCTGTGCCGACAGTTTCGGGGTCAAGCGGGGTGGTGAGCTTCATGAGAGCATGGACGCCCCCCAAAAAGTAGGAGTACTTGTCCTTCTTTTTCAAAAAGCTGTCGTCGTATAGGCTGTGCAGCGTTTCGCCCGTATCCGCGATATACAGCTCAGTGGAAACTGGGTACACAGGGGTGTAGACCTGCAGCGAATCCGGCTTCGTGCCCGCAAACTGGCTTCGGGTATGGTAGCTTCCGAGAAACGAATCGCTGACGGTTTCGATGCGGAACTCGTCCTTGGACTTGGGCTGCCAGCCCATTTGCTTTGCATAGGCAACGTAAGCCAAATATGCGCCGTTCGTCGTCCAGTGATGGTCGGTCCGGTAATAGATTGGCTCGGAAGCATGGGGTTTGAGAAAATCGAAACCATCCATAAAGGTTACGCTGTCCTGCACGATGCCGGCGATTTCTTTATTCACTTCATCTTGCGGATAGGTGTCCACCATCCAGGGCAAACGGTCGGGATAAAGGCCGATGGATGTGGGGGCCAGCATGAAGGTTGTTTTCGCGTCGGGGTGGTTGGCGGCGAAATGCTTCACGGCCTCCGCATACTGATCGACTTTTCCGTGATCGGGCTCGGGGAACTTTTCAAACAGGTAACCGTCTTTCCCCTTGTAAATGCCATTGTTCTCCTGCTGCAGCCGCAGTTGTTCGGTCGCCGATTTCACCGACACCCACTTGGAGCGAAATGGAAAATGGTCCGTGACGAAGCTCTCGGCCTCATCCGAAAATTTGCGGGATAGGACATTGCCCCATGTCAGATGCGGGACGCCTTGTAAATACCGGTTTTCCAGCTCTGAAAAGCGGTCCACCGGGGAAAGAAGCAGGATGAAAGAGAGTAGAAACAGCGTAATGATAAATCCCCCGACTAGTATTCGATCGGCTTTCACTTTCATAGCTGCATATCACCTCCACGTCAGAACCGGAAATACAGGAACGGATTATAGGTAGCGTCCACAAGATAAGCGATTGACAGGAAAAATAGCGCTCCATACCAAATGAGAGACAGCCGGGGCCAGGTCTCCTTTACGGGAACCCGCCGCTTCGGCAGGGACGCCAGCGTCAACACGGCAAGCAAAACGGCATTGGTGTAGGCAAAGTACACCGTGCCGTTGTTCCACAGCGGCTGGTGATTGAAACCCAGCATCGCGTTCAAATACCCGAATACACGGGGAAGCTCTTCAAAGGCAAACAGCACCCAGCCGAAGAGGATCAGCACGAGCGCATAGACGTGGCGAATCCAGCGGGGTAACCGGCTGAGCAGCTTTAAGCCCCACCATTTTTCCGCAATCAAAATCACCCCGAAATACAAACCCCAGAAGAGAAAATTCCAGCTTGCCCCGTGCCAGATGCCGGTAAGCATCCACACGATGAGAATATTGCGCAGTTGAATGCCCAAACCCCGGCGGTTTCCTCCTAGAGGGATGTAGACGTAATCCCGGAACCAACTGCTAAGGGAAATATGCCATCTTCGCCAGAAGTCGGTGATACTTTGGGCGGTGTAGGGTTTGTTGAAGTTTTCGTTGAACCGGAATCCGAACATGAGGCCGAGGCCGATGGCCATATCGGAATATCCGCTGAAGTCGAAATAGATTTGAAAGGCGAAGGCGATAATACCGAGCCATGCGGTTAATGCAGGCATGTCCCCTAGATTAGATGCAGAAATCGTGTCCCACAGCAGTCCGATGTTATTGGCCAGAAGCACCTTCTTCGCCAGCCCGACAATGAATCTCCGGATTCCTTTCGCGAAGGACTCCGCCGTTACCGTTCGCTTGCGCAGCTGCTCGGCGATGGTGTTGTACTGGACGATGGGGCCGGCGACAAGCTGCGGGAACAAGGCGACGAAGGTGCCGAAATCCAGCCAATTCCGCTGGGCTTTGGCGGTTCCCCGATACACGTCGATAATATAGGACATCGATTGAAAGGTATAAAAAGAGATACCGATGGGAAGCGGCAGTTGCGTCAGCGGAATATCCGTGCCAAAGAGCGCGTTGACGTTCTCTATGAGAAAATCGGCGTATTTGAAATAGGATAGTAAGGCCAAATTGACAATGACAGAACAGACCACGATCCACTTACGCTGGATTTGAGTGAGCTTCGACCTGCTGAGGAGCAGGCCGAAGCTGTAATCCGTCACGGTGGACAGCAGCATAATGACGATGTAAACCGGTTCGCCCCACGCGTAGAAGATCAGACTGCTCACGAAAAGGATGAGATTCTTGATCCGCCACGGCGATGCGTAATAGAGAAGAAGGACGGCGGGTAGGAATAGGAACAGGAAAAGCAGACTGCTGAATACCATGCCCGGTTATTGTTTAGCGAAGTAGCTGTCGAAGGTCTTCACGAGTTCATCGGCATTTTCGGAAATGACGAACAGCACGTAGTTGCCTTTCGTAACGAGCTTGTAATTTTTCGCGTTTTCGTATTGGTCGGGAAGGTAGGATTCAAATACCTTCTGCACATCCGCTGCGCGCTGCTTGACGCCGGTTTCCACGGCGGAAAGATCCTTAGCGCTTTTTACTTTAAGAATAGCGATTTCGTTGGTCTTAACGTTCATGAGCGGAACGCGGATGCTGAACGCTTCAAGCAGGTCCGGATTGAAATGATACGTTGCTTCCACCATGGTTTTATCCAGCTCCATTTGGGCGGGCTGCTCCACGGTTTGAATGAGCTTGTCCACCATATCTTTCGGCGGTACCTTGGAGTCCGGCGCCGCTTCCTTATTGCCGCCGCAGGCACCAAGTACCAGGCTTAATACGAGGGTTGCCAGTATGGCGAGGGTAATCTTTTTCAATGCGTGCACTCTCCTTGATGTGTGTTTTTTAGTGTGTGTCTATCTGCGACAAGTACCTAACGAGGGGAAGTTGGGGAATGTTGCGTAAACTATACGTTTCCCAGATTTTGTTTAGCTATGACGCGAAGGCAATCGTGGAGTTCCGAAAATAGGTAAACGCCCAATCCCATGAACCCATTTTGACATACATTGTGTTAGCCTATGCGAAATGGAGTGAATACCGATGGGATTCATGATGCCACCCCCGCCACCAGGTTCTCCTGGCCCTGGTCCCGGATTCGGTCCTGGATTCGGTCCTGGATTTGGTCCTGGCCCCGGATTTGGTCCCGGCCCCGGCCCTGGTCAGGGACCAACCGCGCCGCCGCCACCTTTTGAACCACAGATATCCACTTTTGCCGTCGACCCTCGTGCCATATCCCAATGTCTGTTCCGGAACACGTTCATTTGGCTGCGAAACGGGCAGCGGTTTTGGTTCTTCCCGACCTTCGTCGGTCGCGTATCGGTCAGCGGTTTTCGGTGGACCGGCCGATTCTGGGTCATCTCGGGAGTCAGCTTAAACGAGATCCAGTCGTTTACCTGTTTCTAATGAAAGCATGACACGCCCCTCCATGGTTTTCTCTTTGCCAGCAGTCCCTTATCCTAATGTAAGGTGAGGGAGCATGCTAAGCGAAGTCGAAAACGTAGAGGGGCGTGTTGTCTGCTGAATACCGGTAATGGTAGGAGAAATCGCCGTTTCCTAGCGCTAGCTCTGGGCTGACTTCTGCTAGCCGCAGTCCGCCATCAACGTAAAATGAACCGCGCCGTCACTGGGTTGTGGTCACTGTTCGCATAGTGCAGATCGGTGCCTTCCACCGATTTGATTTCGATATTCGGGGAAACGAGGAATCCGTCGATTACCGCTCTGAAATTAACGCCCTCCGTATAACGGACATCCACCGTCCGGACGCTGGGCGTTTTTTTGTCGACCGCCCATTGGAAGCCCACCGGCTTGAAGCTGTCGGGGAAGCTCTGCAGCCACTCTGGCCACTCTTGCGTCGTGGCAAAAGCGGAAGGATCGGTATCAGGCAGCGCGTGGTTCCAGTCTCCGCCAATGAGCAGATAGTTGCCTTTTTCGCTTTCTTTTTGGATATAGGCGTTCAGGTAGTTCAGCTGCTTTTTGCGGATTTTCCCGCCTTTGTCGAAGGCCGAGAGGTGCAGATTCACGAGCACTAGTTCTTTTCCGTTATCTACCGGGAGGCGGCTTTCGAGAAAGGCTCGGTCCAACTCGAAAAGCTGAGTCGGCCAGCTTTCTTTTCCGGGAAGATCGTAGCGGGTATTGGCCGTGCTTTTATAGGACGAAAGAGTAAGCAGGCCGCTGTGTGCCGAACCCATGGGGTGGGTCAGGGGAACGGGCACCCACGGCACATTATAGTTGGCGGCAAACACGTGGCTGTACGCCGGAAGCTGATCGGCCATGTAGTCTGCTTCATTGATATGGTAGCTGCGGGATGAGCGGGTATCCACTTCCTGCAAAAAGATGATGTTCGACTCCGCCTTCTTCAAGTAGGAGGAAAGGCCCGTGAGGTTGGTCAAGGTTTGCGACTTGCTGCTGGAGCGGGACATCGTTCCGCCGTCCATGAAGAAGTCTTGGTTTTGGTCAAGGCCGGCATAGCCGATATTGAAGGTCGTAACCGAAAAAGGCTCATTATGTTTGATGATTGGATTTTGACTAGGGGATGCCGTCAGGGGAATCACTTCATCGGGTTTATAATCGGTAATCGTGAGGACCAAGAGAAGCACTGCGAAGAGAAGCACCGCCGCCAGAATGAATGAACCGATTATTTTTGCGAAACGTTTCATACGTCCAATCTCCCCTATCCTTTACCTGGAAACGCTACCGAAACTGTACCATGCGGGGATTTGAGGGTCAAGAAAACCGCCTGCCCCGGCCTTGCGGGATGGTGCTTTGGAAGAGTCTGATTGGTTTGACAGCCGTTGGATCATACTAACACTGCAAGAGACCGCAAAACATCAAGAAGCCGGAGGTAGAAGCATGCCGATATTGAGTGGAAAAGTCGCGATCGTAACGGGAGCGGGCAGCGGAATGGGACGAGAAGAGACTCTGTTGCTTGCCCGGGAAGGGGCAAAGCTTGTCGCTACGGACATCAATGAAGCGGCCGTGAAGGCTGTAGTAGAGGAGGTTAAAGCGGCGGGCGGAGAGGCTGCGGCCTTTGCCCACAACGTGGTTTCGGAGGAGGACTGGAGCAGAGTTGTGGCTTTGGCGGTGGAAACGTACGGAAAAATCGATGTGCTGGTCAACAACGCCGGCATATCGCTGGCCGTGGGGCTTTTGGACACCACCATGGAGCAGTGGAATAAAGTATTGGCGATTAACCTGACTAGTAATTTTCTCGGGATGAAGTACGTGATTCCCCATATGCAAAAGAATAAAAGCGGCTCGATCATCAACATCTCCTCTATCGCCGGATTGACCGGAAGCAACGGAGCCGGGGCATATACGGCTTCAAAAGGAGGCAACCGGATGCTGTCCAAAGCCGCCGCCGTCGATTTCGGCAAGGACAACATCCGCGTCAATTCGGTGCACCCCGGGTTCATCGAGACTCCGATGAGTTCGGATCTGATCAAGAACGAACAGATGCTGCAATGGTTCCTTTCCCAGACGGCGCTGCCCCGGGTCGGGCGGGCTTCGGAGGTGGCTCAGGCGGTGCTTTTTCTTGCATCTGATGCTTCTTCCTATATTACGGGAGTCGAGCTGCCTGTGGACGGCGGCGTTACGGCGAAATAGACCAAAGGAGAAGATCGCGGGATGAGAAGATTATTCCTTAAACTGACTTTACTTGCGACTGTACTAGCCTGGAGCTTTGCCCCCGGTGCCGTGAAAGCAGCTGATCAAAGCGTCCAATTTCGCACCCCTAGCCCTGCGCTGACTCAGTCGATGGTCAAGTTCCAAGGCGATATGAGAAGACTTTGGCAGGACCATGTCTATTGGACAAGCACCTACATTGTCAGCGCCCTTGCCGGGCTCCCAGACCAACAAACCGTTCTGGACCGATTGCTCCGGAACCAGGATGATATCGGCAACGCGATCAAGCCGTATTACGGAGAAGCGGCTGGCAATAAGTTGGCTCAATTGTTGAGGGAGCATATCGTATTGGCTGGAAAGGTTGTCGATGCCGCGAAGGCGGGCAACCAGGCGGACCTCGAGCGCTTTAACAAAGAATGGTACCGCAACGCCAATGATATCGCCATTTTTCTCAGCAAAGCCAACCCTAACTGGTCCTATCAAGTGATCAAGGACATGATGGATCGGCATTTGCAGTTTGTCACCGCCGCCGCTACGACGCGTCTAAAGAAAGATTGGCCCGGTTATGTTGAGGCTGTGGACAATGGCGAATCCCATATGATTCATTTTGCGGATATCCTTAGCTCCGGCATCATCAAGCAATTTCCGGGCAAGTTCCGTTAACACAGGCTGCCGCGCCGAAGACAGCTTCGGAATAGACTGCTCCCAAGCGGTGACAGACAGAGACGGGAGCAGTCGTTTTTTCTTGTAATCCCAAGTATTCCGATGTACAATAATATAAATCGTTTGAAATTTTCTCCATCTATACATAAGCGGCATTATGTACGCATAGGTAACCCATAACAATGTACAAGGACGAACCTGGGAGGGATTGCATTTGGCAAAAGGAAACGGTTTATCGGTAAAAACGATCGTGGCTGTCGGCATTGGGTCCGCGCTATTCGTCATTTTGGGGAGGTTCGGCTCTATACCTTCGGGCATTCCCAATACCAACATCGAAACGACATACGCTCTCTTGGCTTTAATGGCGTTGCTGTATGGTCCAGTGGCGGGCTTGCTCATCGGCCTCATCGGCCATACCCTGAAGGATGCGATTTTTTACGGCTCTCCTTGGTTCAGTTGGGTGATTGCCTCTGCCGTCGTCGGCCTACTCATCGGTCTAGCTTCCGGGAAAATCCGCATCCATGACGGGGAATTCGGCCGGAACGAGATCATCCGCTTCAATCTTTATCAGATTATTGCCAATGCCATCGCCTGGTTTGTCTTGGCGCCGACGCTGGACATTCTCATCTACGCTGAGCCGGCGGATAAGGTATACACCCAGGGCCTCGTAGCCGGAGCCGCCAACATCGTCACCGTGGCGATTCTCGGCACCCTGCTCCTCTCCGCCTATGCCCGTACCCGCACGAAAAAGGGCAGTCTGAGCCGGGAAGCTTAAGGAAGTTTAAGCCCTTCATCCACTACTTCATAACCTTAAGCCGGTGATCGCACCGGCTTTTTTACTCCATTCCATCGCCTTCCCAGGAGGGCGGAACGTCGAGGTACCTTACATGAGATCACCGGCTATTGAATTTATCGGGTTCAGCTTCCAATATAGGGCCCAATCGGAGCCTACTCTTCACGACATCCATCTTACTTTACATCAAGGTGAAAAAGTGCTGATCGTCGGCCCATCCGGTTCGGGAAAAAGCACGTTGGGCCACTGCATCAACGGGTTGGCCCCGTTTTTTTATCCGGGTGAAACGAAGGGCATTCTCCGGATCATGGGGGAGGAACGGAAAAACGTCGGCATTGCCCGCGCTTCCGAACAAGTGGGCACGGTTTTGCAGGATCCGGACGGGCAGTTCGTCGGGCTGACTGTGGGCGAAGACATCGCCTTCCGGCTGGAAAACGACGCGGAGCCCTTGGACGCGATGCGCATCCGGGTGAAGGAAGCGGCGCGAGCCGTCGGTCTGGAGGACCGCCTTGACGCCTCGCCCCATGCGTTGTCGGGCGGGCAGAAGCAGCGGACGACTCTTGCGGGTGTGCTGGTGAGCGATGTCGACATCCTGCTGTTTGACGAGCCCTTGGCCAATTTGGACCCGGCTGCGGGAAAGGCGGCCATCGAGCGGATTGATCAGTTGCACCGGGAAACAGGGAAAACCGTCCTCATCATCGAGCACCGGCTGGAGGAGGTCCTTCACCGTCCCGTGGACCGGATTATCGTCATGGACAACGGCCAGATTTTGGCGGACCAGCCAGCCTCCAAGCTGCTTTCCTCCAGTCTTTTGGCACAAACAGGCCTGCGCGAACCGCTGTATCTCACCGCCTTGAAATACGCCGGCTGCCGAATCGAGACGGAGATGAATCCCCAGCACATCCAAACCATTGATCTCGTGACATGTACAGGCAAGCTGCAAGCTTGGCACGACGGATGGCGGGCAACCCAGCCTGTTCCCCAGCGCCCACCGCTCCTGGAGCTGCAGGAGCTTTCGTTTTCCTATGAAAAAGGGGCGCCCGTACTGCACGATCTTTCTTTCGCTATCGGTAAAGGGGAGATGCTCAGTATCGTCGGAAAAAACGGCGCCGGCAAATCTACCCTGTCCCGGCTGATCTGCGGATTTTACCGACCCGGCGGAGGCCGGATTCTTTATGAAGGCCGCGATATGCGCGGAGACACGATCAAAGAGCGGGCGGAGCGGATCGGCTTCGTCATGCAAAATCCTAACCATATGATTTCGAAAGTCGGGGTTTTCGAGGAGGTCGCTCTCGGGCTGAAGACACGGGGCGTGGCGGAGGAGGAGATCCGGGACCGGGTTCATGCCGTTCTCCGCGTATGCGGACTGTACGAATACCGCAATTGGCCGATCTCAGCGCTCAGCTTCGGACAGAAAAAACGGGTGACCATCGCCGCCATCCTTGTGTTGAATCCCGAGGTCATCATTCTCGATGAACCGACGGCCGGCCAGGATTTTCGTCATTACAATGAAATGATGGAGTTTTTGCGGGGGTTGAACGAGTCGGGCATCACCGTCATTATGATCACTCATGACATGCACCTCATGCTGGAATATGCCGAACGGACTGTCGTTCTGGCCGACGGCCGGCTTTTGGCCGATGACCATCCGGCTTCCTTGTTGACCCGCGAGGAAGTCGTGGAGGCGACGGGCTTAAAGACGACATCGGTCCATGAGCTGGCGCGGCGCGCAGGCATCTGCGAGCCCCAGGCATTCGTGCGTCATTTTATCGAGCACGACCGGGAGGTGCGCCGCCGATGACAGCGAAAATGCTCGCTTATACAAAGAAGGATAGCGCAATCCACCGTCTGACGGGAGCTTCGAAGCTGATCGTCTTTCTTGTTTGGTCCGTCTCCGCCATGGTAACTTATGATACCCGCTGTCTGCTGGCGATGTTCGTCATCGCTTTGATCGCGTTATGGCGTTCCAAAGTGGAATTTCGGGAGTACGCTTTCGTTCTCTATGTGATCTTGTTTTTCTTCCTGCTCAATCAGCTCGCCATCTTCGCTTTTTCACCTCAGGAGGGTGTGAAGTTGTATGGCGCGCGGCACCTTCTCTTTTCCTTCGGGGGGCATTATGCAGTGACGGCGGAGCAGCTTTTTTACCAGTTCAATATCGCCTTGAAGTACCTGACCGTTACCCCGATGGCGCTTTTGTTCATCCTGACGACTGACCCCAGCGAGTTTGCAGCTTCCCTCAACCGGATCGGCGTCCCCTATAAAATCGCTTATGCCGTCTCCCTTGCCATGCGCTATATTCCCGATATCCAGCGGGATTACGAAAACATCTCGTTCTCGGCTCAGGCCAGGGGGATCGATATTTCCCGCAAAGAAAATCTGGTTGCGCGATTGAAAAACGCTGTCTCGATCCTTCTACCTTTGATTTTGGCCAGTGTGGAGCGGATTGATAGCGTTAGCGCCGCTATGGAGCTTCGGGGGTTCGGACAAAAGGCAAGACGCACCTGGTATCGCTATCGTCCGTTTGCAGCAGGGGACTATGCGGCGGTCGCTCTTGTTATAGTGATTGCTGTTGTGTGCGTATCGATGATGGTAGTGAACGGGTCGCGGTTTTATACTATTTTTCAGTAGGGAAGCGGATGCTTGTTTCTGGAAGAAAAAGAGAAAAACTAGCATTGCGCGAGGGAATAAATGATCGTATCCTTGATGGGTACGATTCTTTTTTTTCTACATCGGAAAGTATAAAAATTTATTATACTTAGCCCGATTCCGCTACGGTAAACGTCGCGCGTCCAATATGGACGGAGAAGCCGTTTATCCTGGGCATAAGAATCTGGAACAATCGGAGTCGAACCTCGTAATAGATGGGTAGTGATCTAAGAAAGGTGGGAATGAAGATGAGCGACAGCATGAATGTGATACTATTGGAAAAATTGCCAGAGGGGGGTCTCCGGCAAATTGAAGAGCGCCTTTGGAGCGCGGCGATGATTGCGGCGCTGGAGCATGTCAACTATCTCGTCGTCGACGGACGGGAATATGAAACCATCGAGGGCAGGCTTAATGTGGATAGCGGCCATTTGGAACTGCTGCTTGTCCCGATGCAGAGCGTGTAAGCAAGGTTATAGAAGGAGGCTATTATTTTGATGAACGACCATGAATCGGAACAGGCGAAGGACGAAAAGCAGCCGGCGATTTCCCGGCTGACGACGCCGGAGGGAAAGCCTCTCAAGGTCTTGTCCACTTCCCTGGGTATCGCGCTTTTGGCCAATGCGTTCCTGTCGACTGGAGCGGCTGTCGCTGAATCGGCAAAAACCGATCAACCTCAGCTTGTAAGCTGGTCAACGGACGAAGTGAAGGCCTATTTCGACCCGAACGTCGACTGGAGCATTCCTCTTCCAGGGGATCAATTAGACGAGCAGAATTCCGGGACAGCGGCGGAAGGAACGGGGTCGGGCACGACGGGCGGAACGACCACGGTGATCAACAACTACGGTGGGTCGTATCACTCCGGCTTCGGCTGGGACGATCTGCTGCTCTATCACCTGCTATTCAACAGCGGCGGGAACTACTCGTCGCGGGGCTGGTATAACGATCACCGGGGGTATTATACCGGAACGAGTACGGCCTACAAGCCGCGGACGTTCACGAGCGAGACCTTCCAAAACAAAAATGTTCCCGGCTCGGCGGTTAAACCGAAGACCTCTACCTCCGTCGGCACGTTTACGAAGCGGTCCACCTCCGCGAAGAAGGGCAGCATTGGGGGCAAGTCCAGCAATCTCAGCTCGTCAGGTACGAAAACAACAACGAATTCGGGTTCGGTGTCCAGTACGAAATCCGGCACAAGCTCCGGCTCGAGCACGAAGAGCAGTACAAAATCTAGCACGAAGTCCGGTACCAGCACAAAATCCGGCGGCTCCAAGTCGAGCGGATTTGGCGGATGACCATGGGAGCATTCGAATTGCTTAGGCGTCCGGGCCGGGAACGAGCTCCTTTGGTGGAGCAGTTGGAGGAACTGGGGTTTACCTGGGCGGATTTGGAAGACGAAGAATATTGGCTCGACCAACTGGCCGTCTTGAGCGGAGATACGTATCGGGAGCTGGAACAGGCATCCGCCAAGCTGTGGAGCATTCTCGACAAAGCGGCCCGGCATATTCACGGTAATCCGGCCATGTACGAGTTGATCGGCATTCCCCCTGTCCTGTGGAAAATGCTCGACACGTTGCCTCTGCCGCCTGCCGGTTTTATCAGCCGGTACGCCCGGTTTGATTACGCGGTGGCAAACGACGGCACCATCAAACTGCTGGAGCTGAATGCCGATACTCCAACGGGGTATGTGGAGGCAGCCATCGCCACTCCGTGGCTGTGCGAACGGGAAGGAATTCATTCTCCCAACGGGAGAATGAAGGAACTGGTGGCGGAAGCTTGGGCGGAATACCGGCCGGACACCATCGCCTGTGTCGCTTACGGTTGGCACCAGGAGGATTCCGGCACCATCGAGGCGCTTGGCATGCACAGCGGGCTTGAGGTCAACTATGTAGATTGCATGGATTTGCAGATCGACAAAGGGACGGTTATGGATCAGGACGGCCGGGTAATTGAGCGAATGTTCGCTCTATATCCAAAAGAATGGATGGCCGTGGATGAAGGCGGTGAAGCCTTATCTTACGCCGTCGAAACCGGGAAGCTGGAACTGTTCAACCCTCCCCACAGCATTCTCTTGCAGTCGAAGGGTCTGCTCGCAGTGGTCTGGGGGCTCTATGAGCTCGGTCTGCTTTTTAACGAAGAGGAACGGGAGACAATTTCCCGTTATGTTTTGCCTACTTATAACAAGCCGGTTTTTGAAGGCAGCTTTGTCTCCAAATCCATGTTCGGCCGCGAAGGCGGTTCGGTGCGGATGTTTGATGCCGAAGGTAAGCTGGAGATTGAGGATCACGATGGCTACGACACCAGCGCGCTGTTCCCTTCGGTTTACCAAAAACGGGCGGACATGGCCCGGATCGATACGGAGGAAGGCGAGCTGTACCTGCTTACCGGCATGTTCATGCTGAACGGCACGCCCTGCGGCTTGTTGGGCCGGGCAGGGGGGCCGATTACCGGCAATACGAGTCATTTTATCCCGATGGGAGTGAAAGAAAACGATGCAAACGAAGTTGAAGCCAGCGTCTAGAGGGTTTGCCTTAGCGGCTCTATTGCTGGTGGTAATGCTGCTGGGCGCTTGCGGTCTGGATCAGCAATCGGTGTTCCACACCAACACAGAAACCGGGTCATCTGCGAATACGCAAGACGGCACCGGAACCGTTCGGGTTCCTTGGGATTACAAGATCGTGGAAAATACCGTTGGCGACCTGGTCGGCAGCGACATGACGGTGCTTCCCGATAACGAGCTGATGCCCAATGACGGTAATTACGGCACCGGCGATAAAATCTGGACGCTGCAGTACATGGACGCCGAGATTACCACTGATGAAAACCAGCGCAACGACATCCGCTTGTCCGGCTGGACCACCATCAAGACCTATAAAACGGAAAAGGACGCCCAGACCGACATGGCGAACTTGAAAATTCAGGTTACCACAGATATCGACGTCGTCGGCGTTTACAAAACGAAATACAAGGGCGAGACCCGCGATTTCGCCGTTCTGGAGCTACCGTCTGGCAACCGCATCAAGCAGCCCATCGACGACGCCCGCTACTCCGCTTTAGAGAAAGCGAAAACAACCAGCGTCAAGCTGGAGGAAGTGCATGATTTTGCCGATTACGATTTGGCTTATGCAAAATTTCGGGGGTGGGGCAATTGACAGTCGTCGTTAATATTATCGTCAGCGTAATCATCATTATCCTGTTGCAGCTTCTCGGTATGGCGATTTTCATGTGGATGACGCCGTTCAACGATTTGGAAGAGCTGAAGAGAGGGAACGTCGCCGTCGGTCTTGCCATGGGCGGAAAGTTTCTTGCCACGGCCATCATCCTTGCTGTATCGGCGTATACCAATACGTCCATCTGGTTTATGATGCTTTGGTTTGCCGTGGGCTATGTGTGCCTTATGATCGCCTATTGGGTGTTTGAACTCGTCACTCCGGGGTTGACCCTTTCAAAAGAATTGAAAAAAGGCAATGTCGCCGTAGGTGCGCTGCTCTTCGCCATATTCGTCGGTACCGCCATCTCTGTCAGCAGCCTGATCGTATAGAGGTCCGGGAAGGGGCGCCAGCCGTGCATTACTTCATCCGGATCACGACGAAAATGATGCGGTTAAGAAAGCGAAGCATCGGAATGATCATTTTATTGTTCGTTTTGGTCAGCGCCACTGCCGCTTATTTGCTGGAGCCTTCCACGTTCCATAGCTGGTTTACCGCCCTGTATTGGGTCATGACGACTATGGCTACTGTAGGTTACGGCGATTATTTCGCCCATACAGTGGCTGGGAAGTGGCTAACCATGTTCCTGTATGTATTCGGGATCGGACTCTTGAGCCTGGTCATCGGCAAAGTGATCGACGCCATGGCGGAGTTCCAGCGGAAGAGAGGAGCGGGAGCGTTGACCTTCCGAGGTAAGAATCACATCATCGTCATCAATTGGAGCAAAAAAGCGCAGTCCGCCATAGACGAAATTTTTTCGTATCTGCCGGACGTTCATATCGTACTGATCGACGTGGCTGACCGCCACCCTTTAGAGTATGTGGAGCAGGTGCATTTTATCAGCGGAGACCCTTCCTCGGAAGAGGTGCTGCTCAAAGCGAGACTTGGCGAAGCACGGGCGGTGATCCTCTTTGCCGACGGGCGGATCGACGATCCATCCCTCTCGGACGGCAAATCGCTGCTTATTGCATCCAGCATCGAGCGCATGGCGCCGCAGGTCCA
Organism: Gorillibacterium massiliense; assembly: GCF_000455485.1. GTDB lineage: Bacteria > Bacillota > Bacilli > Paenibacillales > NBRC-103111 > Gorillibacterium > Gorillibacterium massiliense. The sequence goes on along the minus strand of NZ_CBQR020000102.1, from coordinate 62,626 downwards.
TACGACAGTAGAAATTCTGCAGGAAAAGAACATTCAAAATTTTCGCCATGTGCAGGTGAATGAGTTCATCCTGTCCCATGACGCCGTCTCCCGTTTGGCGGTGCGGGCGGCGCTGCAAACGGGCAGCTCCGAAGTGATCAATCAGTTGATCAGCCGGCAGTACGGCGACGATTTGTACGAGGTGCCGGTGAATCCCTCGTGGAAAACATACGGAGAAGCCTTTCAGGACCTGCTCCGGCAAGGCGCTACCTTGCTTTCGGACCGGAACGACCTCGGCATTAACCGAAAGCTGGATAAGCCGCTGCCGAAGGATGCGCGCTTGTTTGTCGTCTCTGACGAAGCGACATATCAACGGATTGCGGGAAAGTGAACGCACGTTAATGCAAGATAAGCCCGAAGCCCCGGAAAAGAGGGTTCAGGCTTTTTTTGTGTTTGAAGGAAGACCGGACGGCAATCCCGGTATAGACAGCATCAGGCCGATCATATAAGAAGGATTTTATGTAAGCGGAGTAGGGGCTATGTGCCGTTTGATTGGCGTTATCGGGCGATTAGCCGTATGCTAGATGCATATAAGGGAGGTATGAGAGATGCCGCAAGTTCTTCTTATTTCCGGAAATCCGTCCAAAAGCTCGCGGATGAACGGGCTGACGTATTATTGCCATCAGGCGCTGCTGAAAAGCGGCTTATCTGTTTCCGTGCTGCACGTGATCGATTTGCCGGCTGCATCCTTGTTGTCTGCGGATTTCGGCGATCCGGCCATTCAGGCAGCCCTTACCCAGGTGGCCCAGGCGGACGCGGTGATCATCGCCAGTCCGGTCTACAAAGCCTCCTATTCGGGGTTGTTAAAGGTATTCCTGGACATGCTGCCGCAGAAAGGGCTTCAAGACAAAATCATTTTTCCCTTGTTCATTGGCGGATCCCTAGCTCATCTGCTGGTCATCGAATATGCGCTGAAGCCGGTTTTGTCTGTATTGGGCGGGACGAATATTTTGCAAGGAGTCTATGCGGTGGACCAGTGGGTAACCCGGCTGGAAGGAGGCGGATTCGAGCTGACCGCCGAGCTGCAGGCCCGCCTGGACCAAACGGTGCAGCGTTTCGCGTTGGAGATTGGAAGGCAGCAGCTTTCCGCAAGCAGTACGGATACGGTTGCTGCTGAGTAAGCCGCCACGCGGTCTTTCGTTTCAACATGAAAAAGGGCATCCCGATGGATGCCCTTTTCGCTGGTGGCGCTAGCGGATGATTCCGCCGCTGTACCGCAATCGTATAAGTTTTCTCCGTTAAGCCGGATGATTTCTTTGCCACGAAATTGCTCCAGCGTGCCGTCATAGTCATTATCATACTCAAACCGTCTACCGTAGGCCTTGATTGAATTTGTGCAAAAGTTCGCCAAACTTGGCTCTGTCCTCATCCGGCCAACCTTCGGTGATTTCTAAAATGCGCGTCTGCCGAAACACTTTATAGGCGAAAAAATCCTCCCGGCCCAAATCGGTAAGCTTTAGAAAATAAGCTCGTCCGTCCTGGGGATCGGGGGTGCGGAAGACATAGCCCTTCTGTTCTAGAGCGGCGGCTTGCCGACTGGCGGTGGATACGTCTAGACGAAGGGCATCGGCAAGCGTTTTTACACCGACAGATTCATGATTGTGAATATATTGAAGCAGCAGATAAGCGGAACGGTCAAGATTTGGCGAGGTTCTGCTGGTTTTCAGCGAAGTGAGGTGGCGGATCAACAGCGCAAGCTCTAAATCGATGGATTCGATTAAATGTGGTTCCATGTTGGGTACCGCCTTTTTGACGTATTCGTATTAGACATACATGCCGCTAGCGTAGCATCAGCGAATGTATCGAAAATTCGGCGAAGCCGCCTGAAGCTTAACCTACATTGAAGCAAGGTTATTTCAGGGTTGGTAACATAATAGCATATAAAAGGGAATGTAAGGAATGTCTTGACAGCTCAAGTAGTTGCATAATACAATTATAACACCATATAAAGTTTCATGATACAACTAGTTTTTAAAGAAAGCAATGATCAAAGACATAGACTTCATTGCCAAAAAAGAGAAAGAAGGAGTAGAGAGAATGTCATCTGTTGTTCAACCTGCCAACCGCGCTGCGGATCATTCCCATGCCGTTTCGCTGGAAGAAACCAGTCTTCTGAAGCAGCCTCGGGCCGTTTGGGCGGTCAGCTTTGCCTGTATCATCGCATTCATGGGGTTAGGGCTTGTCGATCCGATTCTGCCTGCAATCGCGAAAAAGTTAGAGGCTACGCCGAGTCAGGTCAGCCTGCTGTTCACCAGCTATAATGCAGTGATGGCTATCGCCATGCTGATTACAGGCGTGATTTCTTCCCGTCTCGGGATTAAGCGGACGCTGCTTACGGGCATTGTCGTTATTGCCGTGTTCTCCGCTCTTGGCGGTGCCTCCAACGGGATCTGGGAGTTGATCGGCCTGCGGGGCGGCTGGGGCCTCGGCAACGCTTTGTTTGTCGCAACCGCTTTGTCTGCCATCGTTTCCTTGTCCAACTCTGGGACGGAGAAAGCCATTATCCTATACGAAGCCGCAATCGGCATCGGGATTTCCGTTGGACCGCTCTTGGGTGGAGAGCTTGGAGCCATGTCCTGGAGAGGTCCCTTTTATGGCGTCGCTACTTTGATGGTGGTTGCTTTCATCGCCTTGTCCATCATGATGCCGGGAGCGAAGAAGATGGGGCTTGCCCAAGCCGAGCCGCAGCAAAAATCGTCGCTCATGGATCCGTTTAGGGCGCTAAAACATCGTCCGCTCTTTGTCTTCGGACTCTCCGCTTGCTTGTATAACTTCGGGTTTTTCACCTTGATGGCTTTTGCGCCTTTCGTTATGGGGCTTGACGAGCACGGATTGGGTTATGTGTTCTTAGGCTGGGGCATCCTGCTGGCGCTCACTTCCGTGTTCACTGCTCCCAGACTGCATCAAAAATTCGGCAGCATCCCTTCCATGTGCGCCATGCTTGTGCTGTTTGCACTCACGCTATTGAGCATGGGGATTTGGACGAACCATCAGACCGTTATTATTGTTTGTGTCATCATCGCCGGGGCAATGCTCGGAAACAACAATACGCTGCTCACCACGGCGGTCATGAACGCCGCTCCGGTTCAGCGCTCCACCGCATCGGCTGCCTATAGTTTTCTTCGTTTTCTGGGTGGAGCCATCGCGCCTTACTTCTCCAGCAAGCTGGCGGAATGGTACAATCCCCATGTTCCTTTTGTCGTTGGCGCGTGCTTCGTATTGGCCGCCATGTTGGTCATTGCGGGCAATTACAAACATATCAAGCACGTCGAGAATGTAGAGTCTGCGCACTGAGTATCAACTACGCAACAGAGATCGGGACGGGAAGAGCACATCGCTCTTTTCGCTCCGGTCTCTTTTTTTGAGCGGTGAGAGGTTGTAAGGCGGGGTCAGCTCGTCGGCAATTGGCATTCTGCGCGCCAAGCTTCCCCATGTTTTTCGGTGATCCGTAGAAATTCGCGCAAAGCGGGAGAAAGCCATTTTTTCTTGTGATAGGCGGCCTGAGTGGTGAGCCGTTGCGGTCTGTCGTCCCAATCCAGCTTCGCCAGTTTTCCCTCCCGGATCTCGTCGCGAACGGAGACGAGGGGGAGCAGCGACAGGCCGATTCCGGACATGACGCAATTTTTGATGGCTTCGATGCTCCAAAATTCTAGCCCTGGATTGGGATAGACGCCGCAGCTTTTCAACTGCTGCTCGAACAGTTCACGATACGTACAACCGGGTTCGGTCTGGAGGATTACTTCGTTTTTGAGGTGGACGGGTTCAACGGGATGAACCGCGGCAAGAGGGTGGTTTGGGGCAGCGATCAATGCCATGGATTCTTCCACGAGGCGAATCACATGGAGGTCGGGGGTATTCGTTTCGGCCTGCAGGGTAAAGACAAGGTCCAACTCGCCGGAGCGGACACGATCATGTAATTCCCAGCAGACGCCGGGCTTCAAGATGATTTTGACCTCCGGATAGCGGTTGCGAAATTCGCGGATGATGCCGGGCAGGCGAAAAGCGGCCAGCGACTCGGGAGCGCCCAGAGTCACGGTGCCGTTCAAAACGGATTCGGACTGGACCGCTTCTTTCGCTATATCATGCATGCGGGTCATTTCCTGGGCGTAGGGGAGCAGGCGGTAACCCGTTTCGGTCAGGAGAAGTCGTCTGCCTAGCCGATTGAACAAAGGCGCATCCAGTTCATCTTCCAGCGCCTGAATATGGGCGGTAATGCTGGACTGGGCGTAACCCAACTGCTGGGCCGCCCGAGTAACGCCAGATGCCTCGACAACGGCAAGAAAGGTTTGAAGATGACGAAGTTCCATGTGATGCCCTTCTTTCTTCGATCGATTTTTCCGATGGAACAGATCGAAAAGTTCCGATTTACTGATGATATCATGATCTGCTATTGTTTTGTAAAAATACAGGATGGCAGGTATGGATATGAGTCATGATGGAAAGTTGAAAAAGGCGATTGGCCTGCCGCAAGCGGTGGCCTTGTATATCGGCGCGGTTCTCGGCTCGGGCGTCCTGATCGTTCCTGGTCTCGCGGCGGAAATCGCCGGTCCGGCTTCTCTATTGGCATGGGGGCTTATGACGCTGCTCGTGTTGCCGATGGCGTTGTCCATGGGGTTATTGTCGGCCCGTTACCCTAACGCAGGGGGCGTTTCCCATTTTGCGACCTTAGCTTTTGGTGCTAAGGCGGGGTCCCTAACGGGATGGTTTTTCCTGTTGTCGGTTCCCATCGGCGCGCCGGTCGCAGCTTTGACGGGGGCCGGCTATTTGACCTCCGCTCTCGGGTTGGATGATTCCGCCCGGATCGTTCTGGCCGCATTCATGCTGTTTATCGGGCTTAGCATCAATTTGATCGGGATGAAGGTGGTCGGCCGCGTGCAAATAGCGGTGGTCCTGGCGATCGTCATCGTGTTGTTGCTAGCCATTGGGAGTTCGCTTCCCCGGATGGAGGCCGTTCATTTTACCCCCTTTATGCCCGCGGGATGGGCGAGCGTAGGGAAGGCGACCGCTCTTTTGTTCTGGTGCTTTATCGGCTGGGAGGCGGTGTCCCATCTGTCCGAGGAGTTTGTCGATCCCGAGCGGGCCGCCGTCAAAGGGGTGAGCGTTGCTGCGGTCATCGTCGGGTTGCTTTATTTTTTCACGGCGCTGGCGACGGTCGGGACACACAGCTATCGGGAAGGCGCTGCAGATGCTTCCCTTGTCCTTGTGATTGGCAAAGCCCTCGGCTCATTCGGCGGCATCGTCACCGGCTTGACGGCTGTCTTCATTTGCACCGCCACCCTAATCGCTTATATAGGCGCGGCATCCCGGTTGGCATACGCCTTGGCAGGGAAGGGAGACGCACCGCGTTGGTTCGGTACGGTTTCTAAACGATACGGCACGCCCAGCGGAGGTTTGATCTTCCTTGCCGTTTGCTTTTTCGGAATAATGGCCTTGTATGCTAGCGGAGCGGCTTCCTTGACCTTCTTAATCCAGCTTCCCAATGCTACCTTTATTCTGACTTATTTAGGGGGCTGCGCGGCAGGTGTGAGGCTGCTCAAAGATAACCCGTGGGGGGCTCGCATCAGCGGGTTATCCTTTCTGGTTACAGCAGCCGTCTTCCCTTTCGTCGGTTGGGCGATGCTATACCCCCTTGCGATCGTGATCGTTTTTGGGGTTGTGGTCTTGGTCAAGAGCCGGCGGTTTCGTGCATCGGGTTCTACCTCCTACGAGCATGAAGACAAGAAGATCGGCTAGACGGCACTTATTCATAAACGCCGGAATCGGCAAACCAAGCACAAGCCTCTCCGTTTCAATTCGATCATCACGCACTCCGGCACAACCCCCGCATATATTGCAATGACTCGGGATTGGCGCTGGACGGCCGATTGGTACCGGGCCAATGCAGATGGAGAAGGACATGAGGGATTTACTTTGCGGCGAATCGAAACCTCTGAGAAAAAAATGCGTATGGCGCGCGGGAAGAGGGACTTCAATGAACCGAATGTTGGGTTTTGGCTCCCGGATCGTGCCCTCTTTGTTGGCAGCGAGTGCCGTACAGTCCCTTTACGGTACAAGCGGAAGGTGCGGCTATGGCCCTGACTTCTATCGGCAAAAAGCGTTGTCTGTTAACCGGCGTTCGGGTTACGGTGCAGGGTTTGCTGCCGGAATCGGAGGGCAGCTCCTCGGACGAAGTTTCAGCCCGGCAACGAGACGCTGCTTGGGGGCTGAAGCGGCATACCTGGAGCGGCAGCGTCTAACCTGGCAGTTAGGAAGGTTGGCAGGACTGGGAGGGCTGGCAGGCAGAGGCGTTGTGCACCGGGAAAAGGTGGTCCCTCACTGTCCGAAACGTCGCCCCCGCCCTCCCGTAAGGACTTCCCGTCAGCTAAAACGGAGACGTCGGCGATGAAGATGTTATTGAATTGAAGGCGATATTTATCGTTCAGAGCCCGGAACAAGACCGGGCTTTTTGATGTTCGAAAGTCGAAGGGTGATGAAAGTCTCAGAAAAATTGCATTTTCAAATCTACAGGATTCCATCTAATGCTATAATAGATTTCGTCTCATGTGAGAACCATTTTTTTGCAGGGGGACAGACCATCATACTAGACACAGAGAGGAACCGTAGATTATGAAAAAATGGATAGGACTTTTCGTGGCGTTGGCACTTGTTAGCATGCTGGCGGTAGGCTGTGGTTCAAGCAAAGATTCGTCATCCAAGGAAGCGCCGGCACTCAAGCTCGGTTTGCTGCCATCCATTGACGCTATCCCGTTTATTATCGCGAATCAGCAAGGTTTTGATAAAAAGCACGGCGTAACATTGGATATTCAAACTTTCAAAAGCGCTAAAGACCGCGACGCCGCCTTCCAAGGCGGACAACTAGACGGCATCAGCGGAGACTTGGTCGCCGTGGCGATTTATAACCAAGCTGGGGTCAAAATGAAGATCACCAGCACGACCTTCGGGGAATTCCAATTGCTCACCGGCAACGATGAGATTCAGGATGTTAAGGACTTGAAGGGCAAAAAAGTCATTCTCTCCACGAACACCTCGACAGAATACACTGTCGCCATGATGTTGAAGGAAGCGGGCTTGACGGAGAAGGACATCGCCGTCACGGAAGTGCCGCAAATCCCCACCCGCCTGGAGCTGCTCAAAAACAAACAGGCAGACGCTGCGATTTTACCGGAACCCTTCGTTACCATGGGACAAGCCGACGGACTCCGGGTGTTGAGCTCGACGACGAAGCTCGGGATCAATCCGTTTATTCTGGGATTCCCGGAGGACACCATCAAGGCGAAGGAAAAAGAAATCAAAGCCATGTACGCTGCATATGACGAAGCCGTCGCCTACATGAAGTCCCATGATAAATCGGAATTTATGGGCACAATCATCAAGGAAGTCGGCTATCCGGACTCTTTGAAGGACCAAATTACCGTGCCGGATTACTTGCCTGCCAACCAGGTGAAAGCGTCCGATATCGAGTCGGCCTTTGCCTGGGCGAAGGAAAAAGGACTGCTGAAAAAAGATCTCTCGCCGGAAGACGTGATTTCAGATGTCGTTTTCAAATGATAACGAAGATGAAAAAGGGCTCCGCATAGCGAACCTCCATGTGGAGTACGCGGCGGGCCACGCTCCCTTACGGGATTTTCACCTGCACGTCCCGGAGCACAGCCTGTACACCATCGTCGGGCCGTCGGGATGCGGGAAGTCTACTCTGCTTCGAGCGATTGCCGGTCTTCTGTCCTCCTACGGAGGGCAGATCCGCTTTGGTGGCGAGTCGCTGCGGGGAAGCGGCGCGCTGATCGGCTTTGTTCCGCAAAATTACGGCTTGCTGCCGTGGAAAACCGTTCGTTCCAACATCGAAACGGCGCTCAAGATCGGCCGTCCCGGCCGGGCGCTCCAGAAACAGCATGAGGAGCAGGCGACGCATTGGTTAACGGCTATGGGGATCGCGGATCTGGCCGACCGTTATCCGCTGTCGTTAAGCGGCGGGCAGCAGCAGCGCGTGGCTATTGCCCGGGCGTTTGCCCTGCAGCCGACCATTCTGCTTTTGGACGAGCCGTTTTCGGCGCTGGACGCCTTGACCCGGGAAAACGTGCAGGCGGTGTTTCTGGAAAATTGGCGGAATCATCCTACGACGACGCTATTTGTGACTCATGACGTGGAGGAAGCGGTTCTGCTTGGCGAGCGGATCGTCGTCATGCCCTCTAAGCAAGGGGAGTCTGCGGATATTCTCGACAATCCCGTGTTCGCGCTGGATGCGGCGGGCAAGCGGGACAGCGATGACTTTTACCGGCAAGTGAGAAGGATGAGAAAGGTCATACAGGAAAAATGGTGAAAAAAGGGTCGCTTCGCAATGCGCTGACGTTGTTGCTGGTTTTCGTCGGAATTAATCTCGTTTGGTATGGGTTAAGCCTGCTGGTGGACAAGCCGATCCTTCCGGCGCCCGGCTCGGTTTACAACGCCCTTGGCACGCTGGCCGGGGAAAGCATCTGGATGCATGCAGGCTACAGCTTGCTGCGGATTTTTACCGGTATTCTGGCCGCTCTGATCGTCGGGCTGCTCCTGGGCATGGTGATGGGCCGTTCCCTCTTCTGGAACAAGCTGCTGGACCCGGTGGTCTATTTGACGTATCCGATTCCGAAAATCGCGCTGCTGCCGGTGGTTATGCTATTTTTCGGGCTGGGGGAGACATCGAAGATTTTGATGATCGCTCTTATTCTCGTTTTTCAGATCATTATCTCGGTGCGCGATGGGGTGAAGGCCATCCCGGAAAACGCCTACGACGTGCTGAGCTGCATCGGCGCAGGCAGTGTGCAAAAGTTTTGGCATATTACTTTTCCGGGCGCCATGTCGGTGATCCTGAGCACGATTCGGGTTTCGTTGGGCACGGCGATATCGGTGCTGTTTTTTACGGAGATTTACGGCACTCGCTACGGCATGGGCTACTTCATTATGGACGCGTGGCTCAGGATGAGCTATTCGGAGATGTATGCGGGAATCTTGATGCTGAGTCTTATCGGCTTCCTGTTGTTCATGCTGGTGGACGCTCTCGACCGCCGGTTCATGAAGTGGCGGAAGTAGGCGGGCGGGGAATTTTATGCTCACGATTAAAACTGATCATGTGCTATACTTATCTGAGACGAAGAACGTCCTCTTATTGCCATTGGCGGGAGGGCGTTCTTTTTTTTGAAAGGAGCGGTCGTAATGGATTTCGAAACAGCCTATGTAGCATTTCTTCAGCATCATCTATCTCTTCGTTCGGGGGAGAGGCTCGGTCGGCTTCAACGCGGTCATCGGCATGCCGAGAAACTGCTCCTTCAAAACGTCATCTGGCCTGTGTTGGGCAGCTTGGAGCATTTGCATCCGGAGTACGAAGTCAAGGACTGGAACCGCAAGTCGCAGTTTTTGGATTGGGCGTATCTCCCAAGCTTCGGACGTTTCGACATCGAGTGCGACGGTTACCAAAGCCACGTCAAGGATATGGATCGGGACCAATTCAGCTATTCGCTCAACCGGGATACTTATTTGACGGCGACGGGATGGACGGTGGTGCATTTTTCCTACGATGATGTAAAAGACAGACCGGACATATGCCGCATGCTGCTTCAAATGCTACTAGCTCCATTTTTCACCCACCCGCGAGACAACACGCTGCTCTCACCAAACGAGAAAGAAATTCTTCGACTGGCATTAAGTTTGAGCAGACCTATCCGGCCGAAAGATGTCTCTGAACATTTTCAAATCGATTACCGCACTGCGCGCAAGAGGCTGCTGGGACTAGTCGATCGCGATATGCTCAAGCCTATCGTTCGGAACAAATATACGTGTTCCTTTGTATTGGCGGAGCATTTTTCACATAAATGGCTTCTGTAAGGCGGCGGTATTGCTCGCTCGAAAATGTTGGATTTTATGAGTGATTTGTCGGAGCAGCGGATCTAATAAGCGAATTTGTTGGAAAAAATGCAGGATTTATGCTCGGTGAAGGCGTTTGGTATATATAATCGTGCATTTAATCCAACTTTTTAGCCCAAAACGACCACTGCGAAGGAATAATCTTGGATAAAATACAGGATTTGAGTGACAAGCAAGTCCGAAGGATTTGCCGCAGGAGACGATACCGATGGCTATCTCTGATAAGCGGCAAGGCAAAAAAAACAGGGAGGATGCGATGTGCACCCTCCCTTTTGCTTTATGTTTGATTATTTGGTTTTCGGGGTGAAAATACCGCAGGGCTTGCCGATTGGCAGGAAGCTGTAGCCGAAGTGTGCGTTCAGCACGGAAGCGCCGGTGCCGTAAAGGGAAACGATGCCGATGGCCATTTCCGCATAAGCGGCAAGGGTATGGAACTGCTCGGCGGCGAAGCCGAAAGCGTCCATGGTGAGGCCGAGGAACAAGAGATCGATGAGGCAGAAGATGATCAGCAGCACTTTGTTGGCTTCAACGGCGCCGATGGTCATGAAAAGCGTGAACACGAGGTAGCCGGCGAAAGCGAAGCCGAGCTGTTTGCCGTCCACGTTTGCCGCCGCAGCCAGAACGGTGCCGAATACGCCCATTTTGATCATCCAGCTAGCGGCCATGCCGAACCAGAAGAAGGCGTAGGCGCCGAAAGCCGTGGAGCCGAAAGTGTTGTTCCGTTTGGAGTCCTGAATGCAGGCGAACAATTGGGCAAAAGCTCCGAGGAAAACGGCCCACGGAATGATCAGGCTTAAGCCATGGGTGATTTCGAGCTTTTGCGATGATGCGACGAGGGTCACGATCGCCAAACCGAACAGTCCCATTGCACTGGGGTCGGCATTAGTGATCTTGACGGTTGTAGGGGATTCTTTTTGCATGAAAATAAGGCCTCCAACTGATAAAAGTAACGCGTCCGTTCATAAATAACGCACACTTGCCCTATTGTACTCGAAGCGCCCTCGTTAAGAAAGATAGTTTCAGGATAAAAATGTGAAAAATCTGTACTCCAACCTTTTCCTATTGGAAGCGCGGGGATATGGTAGAGTGGAGAAAAAAGCCAAAGAAAGAAGATGAGAGCGTGTCCTATTTCGAACGGATCAGTCCCCATATCGATATTATGCATGCTGAGCATGAGACGGATCGCCCGATCCTGGCGGCCGTTCAAGGAAGGCGGCGAACGCTGCTCATCGACGCCGGCAACTCACCCAAGCACGCCGCGCTGTTCCGAGCTTACCTTCGGGAGCAAAACTGTCCTGAGCCTGATCTTCTCGCGTTGACACATTGGCATTGGGACCATACCTTCGCCATGTCGGCTTGGGGAGTACCGGCGGTGGCCCATCACGCGACGGCGCAAATGCTGGCACGTTTGGCGCGGCTCCATTGGTCCGCGGAAACCTTGCGGGAGCTGGAAAACGAAAGGATCATCAGTGACAGAACGGTTGCGGACATACGCTTGGAATATAAGGAGGAGTCCCTTTCGGCTATCGCCGTAGTCGAACCGGATATCTCGTTTCAGGACCGGCTCACCCTCGACCTCGGAGGTGTGACTTGCGAAATCCTCCATGTTGGCGGGGACCACTCGGTGGATTGCTGTTATCTTTATGTACCCGAGGATCGGACGCTGTTTCTCGGCGATGCCCTTGGTCCTTCCGTTTATGGTGGGCCAATGGCTTACACCAGCGCTTCATTTCTTCGTTTGATGACCATTGCAGAGGATTATGACGCCGAAGTGTTCGTGGAATCCCATGGTAAGCCGCTTTCCCGCGCAGATTTCCTGGCGGAGTTGGCCCCTTACAAGCAATTGGCGCAATTGGCCGGGCAAATCGGCAATGACCGGGATAAACTGGCTGCAGAGCTGAAAAATTGTCTAGGGGCGGAAGAACTCCCGGCTGATCTGGAGCGCTCCATCGACTTTTTCATAGCTGGGTTCGCCGACGCTGGTGATTCAACCTCTACGTGATCGGCTACTGACTACTTGCTCCACTGCCCAAAGCAGCGCTCTTCCTGAGCGGCGATTCCAACCCTGGTCGTTTTCCAGCCCCTGCTTTTCCACACCACAAGAAATCACCCATCGGTACCCGCCCCTTTAAAAAAATTGCATTCGTCCCAACACTTTCTCTTGTTCAATCGTTATATAAGCGTAAAGCGGCTGGTAAGGCGAAATTGAACCGACTCTCAAATAAATCAAAAAGCGAGTGAGGAAATGGATGCGCCGTTCTGGTATGAAGAGTTGAAAAGCGATCTGTACCGGTTTGCCCGCTCGATTTCCCGTCATGAGCAGGAGGCGGACGATCTGGTGCAGGACGCATGGGTCAAAGCGCTAAAGGAAGAGGACTTTAGCGGGTGGCCGGTTTACAAGCAGCGGGCGTGGTTCTACCGGGTCATGAAAAACCGGATGATCGACGAACGCCGGAAGGAAAAACGGCTGACGGTTTGGGAAGAGGATACGGTGAATGCGGCAGAACCACTGGTCGGCGATGATCCGGTGGACGCGGCGGAGCTATTGTCCCATTTGCCTGGAGAGCTGAGCAACATCGTCTTCAAGCGATATTGGCTCGGACTGAACAGCCGGGAGATCGGAAAGCAGTTGGGTATTCCTGATGCAACCGTGCGGTATAAGCTGCAGCAGGCAATGAAGCAATTGAGAAAAATAATGGAGGCGTAATCGGTATGGGACAACGAATCGGGAACATTGGCGTATTGAATTTGATTCATGCGACGGAAGAAAGCATTACGGGAATTGAACATGTGGATAACGTCGGGATCGCGCTGTACCGCAAAGAGACGGCTCATTTGTTGACAAAATTAAACCTGGGTAACATCGGAAAAAGTCTGGAGATACCGGAGGGATACCGGATTGAGATGGGCAGTCTCCATGTGGACGCTGGATATTTGGCGTCGTTGGGGGACGGGGAACAGAAGGTGTTCTGTGTCGGCAAGGTAGTGATCGGCAAGGACGTAACGGCTGAGCAGCTTGAGACGAGCCGGCTGTGCATCGAGTGTGGAGGCAAGGTGTACGTTCCGGCGCATTTGGCCGGGATGTATTCTCGGGTCGTTTCCGGCGGGAAAGCGGCGGTTTACGAGTCTGCGCTCCCCAGATGGGAAAATGGCGTGTTCCGGTTGTCTAACGGCTTTCTGGACTCCCTTGATGAGCCTGTCGAGCTGGAGATCAACGGGAAGCTGGAGTTGGACGAAGATTTGCGACTGGAACAAGCAGCGGAAAAAATCCGCAAGCTGTCCGTCAACGGCGTGGCGGTTTTGCGGGAGAGTCAGAAGACGTTCTTTTACCGGGTCACCCCGTCGGTGGGGACATGCAAGGTGAAACTCATCCCCGATGGTTATATAGCGCTGGAAAAGCCGCTGCGGCTAAACGCCAAATCGCTCCGCCGGTTTAAAGGCAGCCGCCTGTATACAACAGAGCCGATTTTTTTCGATCCGGATGTGACCCGAGAGGCTTTTGCCGGCGCATTCGAACGGATTCAATCCAACTCGCTGCTGGTGGGCGGCGAAGCCATCGAAGATCTGCTGTATGAATGCTGCCCTTCCTTTGAGGCGGAGGTGCTCGGTTACGAACACGGCTATGTTTGGGTTCAGGACGAAGAGACTTGGACAGCACAGCAGTTTCAAGCATTGACACAGCCGACGGATATGATTGTGACGGGGAAGCTGGTGCTGGCCGCCGATGTTATCGGAGAAACGCTGCAGGGAAATGTGGCGAGTGTAAGCCTCATTGGCGACATCGTCGTTCAGGGTGTGGAAACGCAGGTGGCGTTGCAGCCTTATTTGCGGAAGCTGGGAGGAAATTTGGCAGTCGAAAGCGAGCGGGAGGATCAACCCTTTTTGCACAATATCGGGGTTCTGAACCTTTGACCTTAGAACCTCTCACACCAGACGAAAGCGAGGCGGAAACGATGGTGATCCCAGGAATGGAGGAACTGGCCAAGCAGCATATCCAAGACAGATTGCGGGAGGCGGAACAGGCGCGGTTGATCCGGCTGGCGAAAGCGGCGCGCCAAAATTCCCGTAAACCGCGTGTAGCCCGGAGAATGTGGAGAAGCCGCGGATTGGGTGCTTGGTTCCGTAAATTCCTCCGCTTTGCAAGCATAGGTTAACCCTAGCGGAGTTTACTCCGAAAAAAAAGAACGCCCGCCGGGCGTTCTTTTTTAACGTTACAGAATGCTTAAGTTTGCTAAAGTGTTTTCTTATAGGAGAGCTGTTCGTTTCAGCAGCCTTTTGATCGAAGCGTCGGCTTCCTTCAGAACGGTATTCTTGTCGATGGTGGTCATCCGCCCTTGTTCCATGACTATGCGACCGTTCACTATAGTAGTCTCCACGTCTGCCCGGGTAGCGGAATAGACGATGCGGGAGATGGGATCGACGTCGAAGGAGGGGAACGTGTGGAACTGGTTTAGGTTCAAGATCGCCAGATCCGCTTTTTTCCCCGGCTCCAGGCTGCCGATCTCATGTTCCAGTCCGACAGCCCGGGCGCCGCCGATAGTGGCCATGCGGAACACATGCCGGGCGTTCATGGCCGTAGGGCCGTGCAGCGGCTTTTGAATGAGCGCGGAAAGTCGCATCTCGTTGAACATGTCGAGGTTATTATTGCAGGGCGCCCCATCCGCTCCCAGGCTGAGGGAAATATCCATCCCGAGCATGTCGGGAATATCGGCAATGCCGGAGGCAAGCTTCAGGTTGGAGCCGGGGCAGTGGCTGACGTGCACGCCGCGCTCGCGGATAATCCGCTTCTCTTCATCATCCAGCCAGATGCAATGGGCGAGAATAAGCCGGTCGTTGGCCAAGCCTAGATGGTCGAGGTAAACCACGTTGCGCATGCCGGTTTCGGCCTGCACGAGAGCAATTTCTCCCTGGTTTTCCGAGGCGTGGGTATGCACTTTTACTCCGTAATCGGCGGACAGCTTTGCCACCTCCCTCAGAAGCGGCTCCGTACAAGAGATGACGAAACGCGGAGTAAAAGCATACTGGATCCGTCCGCCGTCGTAACCGTTCCACGCCTCCAGCAAGTCCACGCTTTCTTGTATCGATTTGGCGGTGTTCTCCCGCAGCCGGTCAGGCACGTCCGCGCCTTTGTCCATCATCACCTTGCCGGAAACGGCGCGGATTCCGCTTTCGGCAATGGCTTGAAACGCATGCTGGGTGTAATGCACGGTCTCCATATCCACCAAAGTCGTCGTCCCGCTAGAGAGTAGCTCGCCTATCCCAAGCAGCGCCGAATAATAGATAGATTCCTCATCGTGAGCCGCTTCCAATGGCCAGATCCGTTTTTTCAGCCAGTCCAGCAGTTCCATATCGTCGCCTTTTCCGCGAAATAGCGTTTGGCATAAATGGATGTGGGTTTGCACGAAGCCGGGAATGACGGTGCGGCCGGCGGCATCGATCACTTTGTCCGGTGTCCAAGGAGGCGTGAGATCCTGTCCAATGGCATGAATCCGGTCATCTTCGATCCAAATATCGCCGTGTAAAATCTCTTCCCGGTCATTCATCGTGATGATTTCCGCGTTTTTGATCAGCAGATGGGCCATGGTCTTCCCTCCTCGTTGGTTATCTAAGTAATGCGGTTTTACCCATGGTAGAACGTGTTAATAATAATGTCAATCGAGGGTAGATAATCTTCCATATAATATTCAAAACAAACGAGTGAAATACAAAAAGATGAAAAGGGGTGCAACCTTTTTCCAGGATTTCCGTCAGTAGGGGTGCGCGCGTTAAAATCAAGCATACGAGGTGGATCATAATGAAAAAGAGAAAAGAACTCGCTGTAGTTGCCCTTTCCGTGTTGCTTGCTTCATCGATCGCGGGCCAAGCCCTGGCGGCGAAAGGCTTTCAGGATCTGGAAGGCGTCAAAAATGCCGATGCCATTGTGAAGCTGCAGGAGAAAGGAATCGTTAGCGGTGTAAGCGAGGGAGTCTTCGCTCCTGCGGAGAAGCTCACCGCTGCGCAAGCAGCCACGTTGATCATTAAAGGAATGGATCTGAATTTCGATACAATCCGTTTTGTCAGAGCGCCCTTGGCTAGCGATTATTTCACGTCGGTGGACGATAACGCCTGGTTCGCCCAGTCCTTCGTCATCGCTCATTTTTATGGCATCGAATTCCCGGCTGATATTGACCCGAACAAACCGCTTACCCGTGAGCAGTTTGCCTTCTTCCTGCAGCAAGGCGTAGAGAAGGTGGGCAATTATCCGCTAGTCAAAATGTACATCAACATCGGCGACGAGAGCGACATGACTACCTCTTACCAAGGAGCGATTCAGCGTTCGTTGCTCATGAAGATTACGTCGTTGGATGAAGCGGGCAACTTCCATCCGAAGGCGGAAATCACCCGTGAGGAAGCAGCCGCAATGCTGTATAACGCCGTTACCTTCGTGGAGAGCCATACGTCTATCCCGGAATCGCCGGAGCCTACCGCAGAATCGTCATCTGCGCCTATAACTACACCAGCGCCGTCAGCAACTCCAACCCATTGATACGACATTTTAAAAAGAAAAAGCTGTTATCGGAGAGATCCGGTAACAGCTTTTTATATATTCATCTGGTAACGTCATTTACCCAAAGTTAGTAACGTTTTACTATATATTCCATTAGGCGAAGGAGGGAAAGCTCGTGGACAAAGTCGAGTTTCTCGGCCAGATTGAAGCGGCGCTCGCAAAGCAGGAGCTGCAAATGACGGGACGGGCAGCGGAGGCGGTCCGCAAAGCCGGATTTACCCAGGAGGACTTGAACGACCTGCTGCTTCATCCGGAAAAAATGACACTAGCGCTTGCCGAAAATTACGATGTCTGCTACGTGTTGTCCGGTAAAAGGACGCGGAAAGCAAAGGTGGGCATGAAAGGAGATGAGATGGTCGTACTCTGGCTGGAATACAACAAAGTTCCCTTTATCTTGTAGCAGTATCGCAAAACGAAAAAAAGGCATGCGGACGACGGCGATTTCAATCCTTGCCGAAGTCTGCATGCCTTTTTAGCCTGAATCGTTTCGCTTATTCGGTCGCCTTCGCCTCAAACAGCTTGGCGATTTCGATAATCGTTTCCGCCGCTTTGATCATGGTTTCCACGGAGACGAACTCAAACTTGCCGTGAAAATTTTCTCCGCCGGCAAAAATATTCGGCGTCGGCAGCCCCATGAACGACAGGCGGGAGCCGTCGGTGCCGCCGCGGATGGCGACGATGTCCGGCTCGATGCCCAGATTCTTCATCGCCTGGCTGGCGACGTCCATCACTTCCCGCACCGGCTCGATTTTTTCCCTCATGTTGTAGTACTGATCATGCAGGTTCAGTTGGACGGTTCCTTCGCCGTGCTTGGCGTTCAACCGGCTGACGACATCTTCCATGGTCGCTTTCCGTTTGTTGAAAATGTCCCGGTTGTGATCGCGAATGATGTAGCTCAGCTTCGTTTCCTCAACGCCGCCGCTTATGGAATTCAGATGGTAAAAGCCTTCGTAGCCTTCCGTGTGCTCCGGAGCTTCTTGCGCAGGCAGCAAGCTGTTCAATTCCATAGCGATTTTCATGGAGTTGACCATTTTGCCTTTGGAATAACCGGGGTGCACGCTGTTGCCTTTGACGGTAATTTTGGCACCCGCGGCGTTGAAGCTTTCATATTCCAACTGACCGAGTGGGCCGCCGTCCATAGTGTAAGCATAAACCGCGTTGAAGGCTTCGACGTTGAATTTGTCGGCGCCTCTGCCGATCTCCTCATCAGGAGTGAAGCCGACGCGGATGGTGCCGTGCTTGATTTCCGGGTGCTGAATCAAGTAAGCCATGGCGGTCA
This sequence comes from Gorillibacterium massiliense, assembly GCF_000455485.1. GTDB lineage: Bacteria > Bacillota > Bacilli > Paenibacillales > NBRC-103111 > Gorillibacterium > Gorillibacterium massiliense. The sequence goes on along the minus strand of NZ_CBQR020000102.1, from coordinate 44,867 downwards.
TTATTTCCGCGATGCCGGCTTTGTCGTCGGCACCAAGCAGGGTAGTGCCGTCGGTAGTGATCAGCGTTTGTCCTTTGTAGCCGGTAAGCTCCGGATACTCCTTAGGCGAGAGGACCACTCCCAGCGCTTCATTCAGCGTGATGTCCCCGCCGTCATAGTTTTCCACCAGCTGCGGGTTGACCCCAGCGCCGGTCAAATCCGTGGCCGTATCCATGTGGGCGATGAAGCCGATGGTAGGCACTTGCTTTGTCGTATTCGCAGGCAAGGTTGCCATGATATAACAATGCTCGTCCAGGGTGACATCCGTAAGTCCGATGGCTTTCAGCTCTTCCACCAACTGGCGGGCTAAGTTCCATTGTCCCGGGGAAGAGGGACAGGCGGGATTATCTTCGTTCGATTGCGTATCCACTTTTACGTAGGAGGTAAAACGCTCCACGATTTCGTTTTTCACGCAGGTTCAGCTCCTTTTCAACTCCATCAGCTTTAATAAGTTTGTCGCGGGTCATAAGCCCGACCCTTTAACTATATCAGAATTTTTGGAGATGTAATAATTCACCTGAATAAACCGATTTTTTGTCTCCGGTGGTCGTTTCGCCCATTATCGCCATAATTCGATAAAATTTTTCATTTTACGTATTTTTTTCGTTCACCTTTTCCAAGATTTGTACGATAATGTAAGTAGAGTTTGCGTTCATCCCAATCCCCTTCCGACCAGTCAGCATGACAGAGGCGAACGCTTGTCCACTACGATTCGGTTGAGGTGACCGTTGGAATGAACAGGTTCGGCAAAGCCTTCATGGCCCTCCTGCTTTTGATTACCCTCATCGCAGCAAAACCTGTTATAGCCCAGGCAGATGACCTGGATGGGAAAAAAGTGCTGATCATCAACTCCTACCATAAAGGCATGGTTTGGACGGACGATCAAACCCAAGGCATCATGGACGCCTTTGGAGCATCTGGTATCAGTGCTACTTTATTCACCGAATACATGGACTGGAAAAGAAATCCCACCCTTGAAAATCAGCGAATTTTTCTTGAAAATATCCGCAACAAATATGAGCGTGCGTCCATTGATCTGGTCATGACGACGGATGATGCGGCGTTGAAATTCGCTCTGGACCATCGACAGGAACTGTTTCCGGAGGCGCCAATTATTTTTTCCGGAGTGAATCCTATCGGGATCAAGGACTTGATCGGCAGCAACTGGAAGGTAACCGGCGTTACGGAAAATATCGATCCCACGGCTACCATTAACGCGGCTTTAACCGTCAATCCTAAGCTGAGCAAGGTTTATTTGGCGTTCGATCAATCCGAAAGTGGGAAGTCGACAGGCGCCCTCGTCACCGAAAAGATCAATGCGATGAATTTGGGGCTGACGATCATTCCCATGGACTCGCTCAGCTATGAGCAAATGATCGAGCAAGCCCGGCAGTTGAACAAAGAGGATTCGATAATCCTGATGACCACCTATTATCATGACAGCACCGGTCGAACCGCGGAGTTCGATAAAATCGCCCAAGCCTTAAGCGATAGCAGCCAAGTGCCCGTTTACCATCTGTACGATTTTGGTTTGAATCACGGCGCCGTTGGCGGTAGCATGCTAAGCGGCACGCTGCAGGGGAAAGAGGCGGCAGCTCTCGCCGTCCGCGTGCTCGGGGGAGCGAACCCGGATGGAATCCCTATCGTGTCCAATCCGGCGACGAGATTGGCGTTTGATTATAACGTTTTGAAGCGTTTGGATATCCCGTTATCGAAGCTGCCAAAGGGCAGCGAGGTGATTAACAGGCCCTTTTCCTTTTATGAGACCTATAAAGCGATGATTTACGTCGTTCTGGGCTCGTTCATCAGTTTGATCGTGCTCATTCTCATATTGCTCGGGTACATCCGGCTCATCCGGAATATGCGACGGAAGCTGGCACGCAGCCATGAACGCTTCCTACTGGCTACGGAAGGTGCGGGATCGGTCGTTTGGGATTTGGATATGACGACGATGCGGTATTATTTTTCCGATCGCTGGTACGAGCTGTTGGGTTATGAGAAAGAGGAATTGGCCGAGGCATTCGGCGGCTGGAAGTGGCTGATCCACCCCGAAGACGCGGCGACGGAAGAACGGGTGCGGGAGGCGCACGTGCAGGGCAAGACGCCGTTTTTTGAATGTGAGTACCGGATGATTACCAAGTCCGGCGACTATAAATGGATTCGCGCCCGGGGAAAGGTTATCCGCGACGAGAATGGCGAGCCGGTGCGGATGGCGGGCTCTATGCTGGATGTGACGGAGCAGAAGGGATATGAGGTGAAGCTGCAGGCCAGTTACGACGACTTGGAAGCATCTAACGAAGAGCTGACGACGCTGCAGGAGGAGCTCATGGAGCAGTTTGATATGCTGCAGCGCAGTGAGGAGCGTCTGCATGAGCTGGCCTATTTTGATGAATTGAGCAAATTACCCAACAAGTTGTCTCTATTCGAGGAGCTGCGTTCCCTGCTGGCTGATGGTGCATGCACAAGAGCGGCGCTGTACAACCTGGACGTCGACAACTTCAAGTATTTTAACGATACGATGGGCTATTTCTTCGGGGATAAGCTGCTGAGTCAGGTGGGGGAAAGGCTGCGTTCGTTGTCGAACGGGCAGGATTATGCTTTCCGCTTCAGCGGCGATGAGTTCGTCATTTTGCTGAAGGACGTGGAGTCGGACGATGATGTGCTCCAGTTTGCGGAATCCTTAGTGAATGGCTTCCGCGATCCTTTGGAAGTGCTGGATGCTACTTTTCATATCAGCGTCAGCGTGGGTATTTCCCAGTACCCGAAAGACGGCAACGATCCGGAGAGTCTGCTGAAGTTCGCCGACATTGCGATGCATCGGGCAAAGGAACCGCCGAAAGGGAAGTATGCGCTGTATGACTCCTCCATGCAGGCGGCTACCGACGAGCGGATGATCATGGAAAAGCATCTGCGGAATGCCCTTAGCAATGGGGAACTTTCCTTGCATTACCAGCCCCAGTATAACTTGAGATCAGGCTTCGTTTCCGGGTTTGAAGCGCTGATCCGTTGGGACAACCCGGAGCTTGGCAGAGTATCTCCATTATCATTCATCCGTGTGGCCGAGGATAGCTGGCTAATCGTTACCATCGGCGAATGGGTGCTGCGCAGCGCCTGTCATTTTATTAAATCGATGCACAATCGGGGCCATGCCGGCTACCAGATTTCCGTCAATCTATCGGTCGTTCAGCTGATGCAGGAAGATTTCGTGGATATGGTGCTGCGTATTTTGGACGAAACCGAGTTGGCTCCGGAGTTCCTCGAAATCGAAATCACCGAATCGGTTATCATTCAGTATTTTGAAGAGAGCCGCGCCAAGCTGAACAGGCTGCGTTCCGTCGGTGTGCGAATTGCGCTGGACGACTTCGGCACCGGGTACTCGTCCCTGAGCTATCTGAAGCAACTGCCCATCACTACGTTGAAGGTGGATAAATCGTTTATCGACAGCATTCCGGACATGTCCATCGACCGCTCTCTTACCGATGCCATCTTGACCATTGGGGACCGGTTGGGTCTGGATATCGTCGCCGAAGGCGTCGAGTCGTATAAACAGTTCCGCTACCTGAAGCGGACCAAATGCATCAAGGTTCAAGGCTACTATATCAGCCGGCCCATCCCGGAAAATGAAGTAGTGGCATGGATTGAAGCTGGCCCTTTTACTCCGCCGGCGGTTTGACCGCAGGCGGGTTTTTTTGTCATTTTGCCTAGTTCTCTCTACCTTCTCTTGCATATTCTGAAGAAGAGAAGAGTAGGAAAGCAGGCACGAATGACAACGTCGAAACGGTTCCCGTATCGGCTGTTGATGATATAGAAAGCGGGCGGCATCCCGGGTTTCCCCCCGGTGCTGCCTGCTGTTTATTTATGCGCCGCCATACTTTTGTTAAAATGGAAAAAAGCCTATTCGCAAGAAGGGATCGAGAAAAGCGATGAACCGCATCCGATTTGAACCGGGCAACTGGACCGTGGCCTGGGGGGGACAAGCTGTCGTCTTGCTGCCAAAGGAATACACGCTCCTTGCGTATCTATACCGGCATGCTGGGAGAACGTTGACCCGCGAGCAATTGTTGGACGGCGTATGGCCGTTAGAAGCGCCTACAGACCGGACGGTGGACGACCATATCTACCGGCTGCGGAAAAAACTGTTGGGGTGGCGTTCCGTTCTTCGTATCGAGACGGTACGGGGAGCGGGCTATCGGCTTGTGGCGGAAGATAGTGCCATAGGATCGGGAACTGAACCGGTGGCAGGTGACAACCCCCTTTTGCAGGCGGATGATTTTAAAAAAGAGATGCAGGGAATCACTCAAGCCTATATCCGGTATGGGCGCGGCGATGCCCTTTTGGCGTTGGCGCGGAATAAAGAGTTGTTTGGCTATGAGATGGAGCCCGCATACCAGCTATTGATCCGCTTGAATGAAGGAGATGTGCGGTTTTTGCTGGATGAGACGGCGGCGCCCTTCCGGGAGCGGTTATTTTTTCTGCTGCTCTTGTATCATGAACTGAATCCGCGGGGAAGCCGCCCTTATGTGGAGGCCGCCATCCGTGCCAACGCGCTGCCTCCCCTTTGGCAAAGAGAGCTGGAGACGATGATCCTCCCTTCGGTGCGGTTGGATTGGGGCGAAGCGGAAAAAGCCGCCGAGGGTATGGAACGGTTGGCGGAAATGGTGGAACGGAACAACTGGCAGGGGCTGATTCCCTACGTCGGCAATATGCGCCTCAAGTTTGAATTGTACCGGGGAGAACCGGCGGGGATTCAGGAAGCGCTGAATCGTGCGGAGTCGCTGTTGAATACATATCCATACCAACGGGAAATGGGCCAGTTTTACGTGTGTAAAGGATTGGCGGCCTATGGAGATGATCCGCAGGAAGGACGACACTGGATTGAACGGGGGCTGGCGGTTCTCCAAGAGTCGCATTTTTTACCCCATCTGCTGTTGGGGATTCGCATGGCTGCCGAATATGCAGAACGCCGCGACTGGCGGGAGCTCGCCAGCGAGTACCGGAGCCGCTGGACTCGGACAACCCGGGAAATCGGACTCGCTCAAATGGAAAGCGAACTGATTCTACAGCTCCGGAAGGGCCTCGGGTTCCTCTGATCTTTCTCTGACAATTCCCTGTTACTCTTGAAGGCAAACGCAGGGATGGGAGAGTGGAAGATGAAAAAGGGAACGGCTATGGGAATGGCTTTGGCTCAGCCGGGTTACCGCCGTTTGTTTGCAGGGCAGGTGCTGTCGGATTTCGCCAATTGGCTTGATTTCATCGTACTTAGCACAATTGTCGTTTACGTTTGGGGCCACGGCTCGTTTGCGGTGGCGCTGTTGTCGCTCGCGATGGGGTTGCCATGGGTAATTATCGGACCAATTGCGGCAGGAAGGGTTGGGCGATTTTCCGGGAAAAGGGTGCTGATCCTCTGCGACCTTCTTCGGGCGGTCTTCGTGTTTTTGATGATGTGGGCACCGAATTTGGGGCTGCTGCTGCCCTTGGTGTTCTTGAAAATGAGCGCAAGCTCCGTCTTCGATCCAGTGCGGCAGCGGGAAATCCGCCATTTGGCCGGAGGGGAAAATCTGGCCCAAGTGTCCTCGCTAAGCCAGCTTTCTGTCAGCGCGACCAAAATCATCGGGCCGATGGCTGGCGGTTTTTGCATGAGTTGGCTGGGCAAGGACTCGGCGTTCCTCATCGGTTCGGCGCTTTATTTGCTATCTGCGTGGATTCTGACGGGGCTGCCTGCTGAGAGGCGGGACATCAGGGAAGACGCGCCGGATCAGGTACGGACGGCAGCGGACTGCGGAACGGATGGAACGGCGGACCAGGAGGTGGCGGCAACTGCAGGTGCGGTGACGGAATCGTCAACCTCTGAAGCCGCTCAGGAAGATGGCATTGGCGGGTGGCGCCGGACCTGGGCTTACATTATGGACAAGCCGGCACTGCGGGCTGCAATTCTGTATGCGGCGGCCTTGTTCTTTTTGATTTTTCTGTACGATGGGCTCATCGTACTATTGATTCGCGATGTCGGCATGGGCGAGGAGCAGTTCGGGCTCCTCATCGGCGCCGTCGGCGGCGGCAGCGTGCTGGGTGCGCTGGCGGCCGGGTACTGGACCGGCTGGCGGCGCCGACCCCTTTCTCGCATGAGCGGAGCCGGCGTGCTCTCCGGCATCCTCATCGCGCTGGCGGGAGCCGGCTCCTTCGGCGCGCTGCCGCCGGACCTGGCGCTGTGGCTGCCGCTGTTCGCGCTGCTCGGCTTCATCGGCGCCCAGGGGACGGTCCCCTTCGGCTACGTCCTGCAGACGGAGTCTGCGGACGAGACCATCGGGCCCGTCTCTGCTTTCGCCAGCGCCTTGCAGACCGGCTCGATGCTGGTTGCGCCTTTCCTCGGCGCCTTCGCCGCGCGGCTGTGGAGCGCCGGCGCCGTGTTTCTCGCCGTAGGGGCCGCCACCGCTGTCTTGGCGCTGCTGGTCCGCCTGCGGTTGCCGGCGTCACCACACCTAAGCGGAATAGCCAGCGATAACGGTCAACTGCCCGGGTGAACGCATAGAAAGCGCTGTCGATTTTAGGGGACGGATCGTGTACTATGGGAAGTGGATATGGCATTTTTAACTACGGCGTCAGCCGATTATATTGGTGGGCCGCTTGGCCCCGACGGACAATGATGGAGGCGTAAGCATGCGGCAGAAGGTGGCCCCTTCCAACCGATTGATGGACATGTGTTTGCTGGCGGGGAAAATCATGCTGGAAAACGGAGCGGAAACGTACCGGGTGGAGGATACGATGATGCGCATCGCCGCCGCTTTCGGCAAAGGCGCATCCCACAGCTTCGTGACGCCCACCGGTATTATCTTTTCGGTTGACGGCACGAGTCCCGCCCAGATGGTCCGGGTGTTGGAGCGGTCGACGGACCTGAGAAAGGTGACCCTGGTGAACAGCGTATCCCGCCAAATGAGCACAGGCGACCTCAGCCTGGAGGCGGGATACCGTAAGCTTCAGGAGATCGACGTTCTTGGCGCTGCTTATCCGGCGTGGCTTAGGCTGTTGGCGGCAGCTCTTTCCAGCGGCTGCTTCACCATTATGTTCATGGCCGGCTGGGTTGATTTTCTCCCCGCCATTCTGGCGGGTGGCATCGGCTTCGCTGGATTCCTGTTCATTCACCGCTTCGTGCAGATCCGTTTCTTTTCCGAGTTTTCCGCTTCCTTTCTCATCGGGGCAGTGGCTTGGCTGATGGTGAAGATCGGATTCGGGCTGGAGGTCGACAAGATCATCATCGGCTCGGTTATGCCCCTCGTTCCGGGGCTGCTTATTACCAGCGCGGTAAGGGATTTGATGGCGGGACATCTGGTTTCAGGTTTGTCCAAAGGCGCCGAAGCTTTTCTGACTGCCTTTGCCATTGGAGCAGGTATCGCCGTTTCGCTTTCACTTCATTAACGGGGGCAATCTTATGCTTGCGCAGCTATTGACCAGTTTTGTCGCCACCGGCGCCTTCGGCATATTGTTTAACGTTCCCCGCAACCGTCTGTTTTTGTGTGGGCTCACGGGGATGCTGGGCTGGCTGGTTTACTATATCTTGACTCAGAGCGGAATCGATGCGGTTCCGGCGACACTGGCGGCGTCCTTTTCCATCACCGTGCTCAGCCAGTTTTTCGCCAAATGGTTTAAAACGCCGATTATCGTGTTTAGCGTATCTGGGATCATTCCGTTGGTACCGGGGGGCATGTCCTACGACGCTATGCGTTTGTTTGTGGGGAACGACTATGGAATGGCGCTGCAATTGGCGGCAAAGGCGTTTCTGATCTCCGGGGCTATCGCCGTCGGACTCATTTTCTCCGAAGTGGCCAACCAGATCATGCGCAAGCCGAAGCGATCGGGGAAATGAAGGGACTCCCGGTTGAGGGTTTCGAAAGCGAGGCAGCCTGGGTAAGGGAAGCGGCGTCGTCCGCTTACCGATGCGTCTTTTATAAAGTTTTTTACAGCAGAGTTGAGGAGGCAGGTTGTTGTGGTTGGAGAAGGTTTGCAAGAAAACAGTGTTAGGCGTGCTGACGGGACAGGGCAGGGCAAGATCTACCGGAATCCGGTAATCTCCGGGTTTTATCCGGACCCTAGCGTCCTTCGAGTGGGGGATGACTTCTACCTGGTTACCAGCTCCTTCGAGTATTTTCCGGCGGTGCCGATTTTTCATAGCAAGGATTTGGTCAACTGGAAGCAGATCGGGCATATCCTCGACCGGGAGAGCCAGGTGAATCTGGACGAACGAAGAAGCTCGTCGGGCATCTATGCGGCGACACTGCGATATCATGATGGCAGGTTTTATATGATTACCACTGATGTGAGGGGCATCGGCAACTTTTACGTATGGGCAGAGCGTCCGGAGGGGCCCTATTCCGATCCGATTCGTATTCCATATGGCAATATCGATCCCTCGCTCATGTTCGATGACGATGGCAAAGCGTATGTGACTGCGCAAAACGGTGAAGGCGCCGAATCCCATATCATCCAATACGAGATTGACATCCGCACCGGGGAAGCGCTCACCGAACCGGTGGTCGTGTGCCGGGGGGACGGCGGAGTTTGGACCGAGGGGCCGCATCTTTATAAAATAAACGGCATGTACTATGTCTTCTGTGCTTGTGGCGGTACGGGTGAGGATCACCGTGAGCTGGTTGCCCGCAGCAGTCATGTGTTCGGCCCTTACGAGCTATATCCGCAACCGGTGCTGACCCACAATCAGATGCAGGATCATCCGCTGCAATATATAGGTCACGCCGATCTGGTGGATGACAGGAACGGCAACTGGTGGGCGGTTTTCCTCGGAGTCCGGCCGGTGCCAAGTAGCGAGGGCAGCTTTACTCTTCTTGGGCGGGAAACCTTCCTCGCCCCGGTGATATGGACGGAGGACGGCTGGCCGGTTATTGACAATAATGTGGGCAACGTCGGCTTTTTGATGGAAACGGATGGGCTGTTGGCTCCGCAGGAAGAAACAGCGCAGCTTGAACAAGATGATTTTGACGGAAGCGTGCTGGACCTTTCTTGGGCGTTTGTTCGCACCGAGCCGAAGAATTCGTATTCCTTGACGGAACGGCCGGGATGGCTGAGGTTAAAAGGCAACGCGTTGACGCTTAGCGATGTAGCAACGCCGGCTTGCGTGTTGAAGCGCCAGCGGCATTTTCGGATGCGGATGAGCGCCTGCATGGAGTTCCATCCCAGAGCGGACGGTGAAGAGGCGGGACTGTGCGTCCGGTATAACGATTCAGCCCACTATGAGATCGGCGTAAAAAATATCGCCGGCGAACGGTTCGTCGTAGTCTCTTGTACGATGAAAGGGGTAACGGAGGGAATCGGCCGCATGAAGTTGATGGATGACGCAGAAGCGGCTCCCGTGTTCCTTGCTGTCACCAGCGATGAGGAAGCGTACTCCTTCTCCTGCTCGTCGGATGGACAGGAGTGGCGGGAGCTGGGATCAGCCCCGACGCGCCTGTTGTCCACGAATGTAAACGCAGGCTTTCTCGGCGTATGTGCGGGTCTCTATGCCACGGGCAATGGCACGGCTTGCCAAACTCCAGCCGATTTCGACTGGTTCCGTTACGAGATTCTTTGACGGCTCCGCACCGAGCACGGATAGAGGATAGCCCCCGTCGGTCTCGTACGAAGAAGGCGTGAACTGCAAAAACCGCAGCTTAATTTCAGCGATTCCCTCTCTTTAGCCAATTTGGGGTGAATAAGCTGCAGGTTTTACATCATAATCGCCAAAACGGTGGCTACGCGGAAAATAAGATGTATAAATTGCAGTTCGCATAGCGATTTTAGCCCATACCTCATTCCCTGTTCGGACAAACAAAAGGCGGCGCCTGGCTTCTTACAGCCATGGCGCCGCCTTTTTCATGAAACCTTCGCATTAAGGCGAGAACGTGTGTACCTTGCTCCACGTTTTGCCGCCGTTGGATGAAGTGTAGAGCACCGATGGCGCGCTTGCATCCGTCGTGATCAGCCAGACGTGTTCGGCATCGACTGCGGCGATTTGCTGCTTGCCGTAGCCGGGAAACTCACCGGGCTGGTTCACCCACGTTTTGCCGCCGTCTGTCGTCTTGCCCATGGTGTTGGTATTGTCGCAAGCCAGACATTGTCCACCCATGAAGGCATTCTGGGGATTTACGACATAGAGGGCTCCAGGGCTGTTGCCGGTATTGCGCGGGACCTTCGTCTCTTCATTCATCCCAAAGCCCGGAGCTGGCCCGGAACCCGCTTGGTCATTAGCCAAAACCCGGATCCACGTTTTTCCTCCGTCCGCGGTATGGAACAAGGAGTAGGAGGTTTGGGACATGCCGGAATCGCCGATGAGTTCGACCCAAGCATCGTTCTTGCCGGTAGAACGGATAACGACGCCGTTCACGCTGCCGGCGGAATTTCCGGTCATCACCGAACGCCATGTTTTCCCGCTGTCTTCTGTGCGCGAAATATGAAACTTGCCGCTTTCCTGGGTCACCGCCCAGCCGTTATTGGCATCGTGAAAATACGGATCGCCCACCATCCCGGCGGGTACCGGCAGCTCGGTCCAGGTTTTGCCGTCGTTCACTGTATGCGCCTGCCCGCTGAAGGCTTCCTGAGGCGTCACGAAATGGAAAAACGCCCGGTTCGGCACCGTTCCGGTTTCTGTCCAATGGGTGCCGCCGTCCGTCGTGTGAAAAAGCTGTAGGCTTTTCGTGTTGTCGGAACCGAGGGTGGCCCAAGCGGTTTTGCCATTCAGAGCGAAAATTTGCTGCACGGTGGAAGCCGGGCTCATTTGCTTGAGCCAGGTTTTGCCGCCGTCGTCGGTGCGGGCGATCCAGCCTTCGCCGCCGGCCCAGCCGCTATTGGCGTCCGCCAGCCGCAGCGCCGTGACGATGCCTCCGAGCTTTGTCGACGCTTCATTCGCCGGAGCCGCCGTCGGCTTGGTGGATACGGACGGCTGCCCGGCTGCCTTCGTCGGCTCCGCTGGAGACGGCGACAGCGACGGTGCTGCGGACTCGCCCACGCCAGTCGTGCCAGTTACCGACTTCGTCGGAGCGGCAGACCCGTTGACGGCGTTGTTTCCGCCGCCGCATCCGGCCAGCCCCAGCACAAGGACTGCCCCTAAAAGGAGACCTCCTGTTTTTCGAAATACCTTCATGATGAATCAGCTCCCTTCTTGACTAACTGACGATGGCGCCGCCGCAAAAGTTCCAATCTTTTCATCCCTACCGTTTTAGTAAGTTACCCAAACGGGCAGAAAATGAATAAACAGGACTCGTTATACCGGGGAAAAGACGGGTTCCGGATAATCCCCAAACAAAGCGCGAGCGAGCTAGCGGGAGGCAGGATGGCGAAAACGGAAGAAAGGATGCGATCCACTTCCAGCAACCGGCTTTCGCGGGAAAAACATAAGCGTGGACAGCGTTGACCGGTCCGGTCAACAGGAATATGCTGATCTTGACCAGCGCGGTCAATGAAAGGAGGACGCATGTACACGAAATTTCTCAACCTAGATGAGGATAAAAAAATCCGCATCTTAAACGCAGCTATGAAAGAATTCGCCGCCAAAGGCTATGAGCGCGCCTCCACCAATGAGATCGTGAAGGAGGCGGAAATCGCTAAGGGCTTGCTTTTTCACTATTTTGCCAACAAGAAGCAGCTTTATCTTTTTCTGTACGATTACTGCATAGACGTGATTATCGAGGACTTTTACAAGAAAATGGATTACTCCAGAACGGATTTCTTCGACCGGCTGCGCCAGAGCATGGAAATCAAATTCGAGATTTGGGAGAAGTACCCCGACATTTTCGAATACGTGAAATCTTCCTACCTGGAAACGGCAAGCGAGGTTCACGGGGAGATGGAGGAAAAGCGCAAAGTCATTATGGGAGAAAGCATGCCCAAGATTCTGGACGGCGTCGACTACAGTTTCTTTAAAGAGGGCATCGACCTGGATAAGGTCTATAACATCGTCATGTGGAGCTTCGAACACTACGGTATGGAGATGGTGAAAAACGCCCGGGCTATGTCGGAGTTGATGGACAAGAGCCGAATTTTTCCGGAAGTGGACGCGTATATTCAGTTGTTTAAGGATGCGTTCTATAAATAAAGGCGGAGGCCATGAACATGAATGTCATTGAGATCAATCAGCTCACCAAATCGTACGGAAAATCCCGGGGGATCGTGGATGTCAGCTTCAATGTGGAGGAGGGGGAAGTATTCGGCTTCATTGGCCCCAACGGGGCGGGAAAATCCACCACCATCCGCACGCTGCTGTCGTTGATTTATCCTACCTCTGGGAGCGCTAAAATTTTCGGCAAGGACATCATTAAGGACGCCGTAGAAATCAAGAAGGAGATCGGTTACCTGCCCTCGGAAGTGTTTTATTACGACAACATGAGGGTCATCGACCTGCTGAACTATTCCGCCAGCTTTTACAAAAAGGATTGCAGCAAGCGGATCAAAGAGCTATCCGAACGGATGGATTTGGACCTCTCCCGCAAAATCGACGATCTGAGCTTCGGCAATAAAAAGAAAGTCGGCATCGTGCAGGGCTTGCTCCACGATCCCAAGCTGATCATCCTCGACGAACCGACTAGCGGCCTCGACCCGCTGATGCAACAGACGTTTTTCGAGCTGCTGAAGGAGGAAAACGCCAAGGGCGTCACCATCCTGTTCTCGTCCCACATTTTGAGCGAAGTGCAGCGGATGTGCCACCGGGTGGGCATCATCAAGGACGGTCGCTTGATCAAGCTGGAAAAAATCAGCACCCTCCATGAAAACACCGACAAGCGATTTAAGCTGGAAACGAAAACCCTAGGCGTGGCCGCCGGCATCGCCAAAGTGGAAGGCGTCAGCCAAGTGGAAACAGCTCAGGAAGACGGCAAGGAAACGGTGAAGTTCCTGTTCCACGGGAACCTGAACCTGATCATGCGCAAGTTGGCGGAGACGGAGCTGACGAATATCTGGATCGAGGAGCCCGATCTGGAGGAGATTTTCATGCATTTTTACGAAAAAACGGGTGATCGCATATGAACATCTTCCGGCACGAATGGCGGTCGATCAGCCGGTCGACTCTCATCTGGACCTTGTCCATGAGCGCGGTGGCAGCGCTGTTCTTCCTGCTGTTTCCGGCGATCAGCGCCGAGTCGTCCGATTATTTGGACGTCCTGAACAACTATCCCAAGCCGCTGCGGGACGCCTTGGGAATTAACGTGGAAATGATGGGCACGGTGCTCGGGTTCTACTCTTTTGCCTTCAGCTTCATTTTGCTTTGTGCGGCGATTCAGGCGGCGAATTTGGGCTTCGGCATCCTGTCCAAGGAATCCCGGGAAAAGACGGCGGATTTTCTGCTCACCAAGCCGGTGAGCCGCGGGCAGATCGTTACCGCCAAACTGTCGGCCGCTGTGGCCGCTCTCGTGGTCACCAATGTCGTCTACATGGCCATCAGCGGATTTTTGGCCTGGCAGGTGAAGGATGCGCCCTTTAAGTGGTCGACTTTTCTGCTCATTTCCTTGTCGGCCCTTATGCTGCAATTGCTTTTTCTGTCCCTCGGCCTGTTCGTATCGGTACTGGTGCGGAAAATCCGCTCCGTTCCTTCCGTATCCCTCGGCGTCGTGTTGGGCTTTTATATCGTCGGCATGCTCGGCTCGGTCATCGGGGACAAGGCGGTCCGGTATATCACGCCGTTCAAGTATTTTGACACCACCTATGTCATCGGCCACAACGCGTACGAAACGCCTTATGTCATTCTGGCGGCGGTGCTGATCATTTTATTTACTGCGGCTGCCTATGTCATCTACCGGAAAAAAGACATCCATGCGGTATAAAGCGCGGGTGGCTCGACCGGAGTTCCTATTTCCAGTAAAAGAGGGTTGGCTATGAACTTATTTTGGCGGGAAATGAAAGCCCACCGTAAATCGCTGATCATCTGGAGCGTTTGCGTGTTCGTTTTGATGCTGGCAGGGATGCAGAAATACGATGCCCTGTACAGCGGGGGACAAGGCACGGAGCTAATCGACAAAATGCCCAAAGCGTTGAAGGCGATCTTCGGCATGGGCAACGGCTCCCTGGATCTGTCCACAGCAGCCGGTTTCTACGGCTTGATGTTCGTCTATCTGCTGCTCATGGCCGCTTTTCACGGCACGATGCTCGGTTCGGATGTGATCGGCAAGGAGGAACGGGATAAAACGGCGGAGTTTTTGCTGGCGAAGCCCATCTCTCGGACGGAAATCATCAGCTACAAGCTGCTCGCGGCCCTCGCCCAACTGGTAATCTTCAATCTCGTTTCCTGGCTCAGCTCCTACTTATCTTTGGCTGCCTTCGGTGACGAGGCGGGGATGGGCGGCAAGCTTGCCCTGATGATGGGGGGATTGTTCCTGATGCAGCTCCTCTTCCTGGCGCTGGGGAGCGCACTCTCGGCGTCGGCTGCTAACCGCAAACGGGCAGGCAGCTTGGGTACGGCGGTCATTTTGGTCACGTACATCCTATCTTTCGCCGTGGTGATGAACGACAAGCTGGATTTTCTGAAATATGTGTCGCCCTTCCAGTACTTTTCCGCCGATCAGGTGGTCAATGACGGAGCTTGGAACGCGGTATATCTCATTCTGTCCGTGGTGTTCACCGCGGCGATGACCTGGTTTATGTACGCGATCTACCGGAAGCGGGATATGCAGGTGTAAGGCAATTGGATGGCGTGAAAAAGCTCGGACAGAATGATAGCCGGGCTTTTTGGCTCTTTAAGAAAGTATAAGTTTCTCGAACACTTAGCTTAAACCGTTACGGTAAACGTCGCTCGTCCTGTATGGGCGGTGTTAACCGTTTATCCTTGAGTTTGAAGGTGTTAAGGGTTTGTATTGGAAAGTGCTATTGTAAAATATGCAATCAATTGAGCGCTTTAGTGCCGTATTGAGGAAGGTGGTTGTAAATTGTACAACAGAGGAAGCCATTTGCGGCCTCTAGCGGCTTTTATGGTAACCATCTGGTGCACTTTATACAACGGGAATTCAAGAAAACACTAAAATTTGTAAGTTCAATTGTACTTTTTGCATGAGAGAGCTGTATTCAAATAGGTAACGCCGGACAGCCGGTGGTTTAAGAAGAATCTCATACGATCGTCTATTTTGCGAGAAATGTGGTGGTCCTTTTGGATTTGAAGGAGCAGCTTAAAGGTTATAAAAATGGTGGCATCGAATATTTATCCGAACATGAATTGGACTCCTTAATGGATTCGATGCTGGCTCATATCGGCTCCACGGACAGCGAGCTTCGGGACGGGTTAATCTATCCTATTTTCAGCCGTGTAGTATATAAAAACATCAATGACCCTATAAGAATGGAAAAGATACTGACGAAGCTTCTCGATGATCACCATCTGCTTCTCGCAATCGGCAATAAGGATGACGATTCCGTATTCACGCGTTCCTTTTCCGCTTTAATTATTGCCGCGATTATTGATAGGGATAGGAAAAGCCGGTTCTTATCGAGTCAAATGCTGATTGAAACCTTTGAAATTGCCGTTCGCTATTTGAAGGCGGAGCAAGATACGAGAGGATACGTCGAAAATAAAGGGTGGGCGCACAGTATCGCGCATGGAGCGGATTTGCTGGAGGCTTTAGTCAGGCATCCTTTTGTAGATAAGCAGAGAAGCATCCTGGCATTAGACGCCATCCATACGTGTGTATTCAAAGAAGTCGTTTATATTAACGACGAAGATTATCGGCTTATCGCGGTGCTGACCGGCATGCTGGAAACAGGGAAGCTGGGCACGGAGCTGGACGAGTGGATGCTTTCTTTTGAGCGGGAGCTAGCCATTCTTCATAAAAACGAGCCACCCATCCCTTTTTATAGAACGCGAACGAATGTATTGAATTTCTTAAAATCGCTCTATTTCGTTCTGGATGCAAGAAGCTATCATGTGGACTCGTTGTATCTGTTAAAAAGAGCAATTCAAACGTTATCCGAGTACTGAGGGCTCCATTTGCTAAGTTGGAATGTGAGGGATATCCATTGAACAGAATATTCAATAAACGGACTCTTATTTCGTTGATCGTTTTAGCATTCAGTGTAATGGTTTTCGCGAAAGAACACCCTAATGAGATCGTTGAGACGTTCACAAGTCCAAATACGACGTTCGAAAAAGAAGTAATAAAGAAAATTGGAAATAGAGAAGTCCCCAGTGTAACGGTAGTCTCTCCATCTGAAAAGAAAGGAGTAAGTCTTCATGACCCAAAAGAGATAAACTCCATTTTAGAGCCCATGTCGGAGTTGAAACTGAAGCGAATACATAATCTTCCAGATTCGAGTAAAATCACACCGGATTATTCGATAGCAATATCAATTGAACAAGAGATCACGTTTTATATTACCTTGGATGATAAAGGTAAATATCTCGAAATCTTTAACTTTTCCAAAAACACACATACCGTGTATCAACTACAAAGTGTTGTCAACGAAGAGGTTTTAGAGAAGTATGTGAATACTACTAAATAATCCATCTATTAAAAAAGTCGAATCCGGGAGGATACCCGCATTCGACTTTTCACTTTTAAAGCCAAATCTAACCTACATGGGAAGCCTTATTGCGCCGTCTACTTCAAAATCCATGCGCCAATATCGGTGATGACTTCCTTGGAAACTGTCCCAGGGACGCTGTATTCCGCTGTGGTGCCCGCGCCGGGGCCGCTGTAATCGACGAAGAAATGGTTGAGGCCGGGATAGAGCTTGAAGGAAGCTTGCGGATCACCTTTCAGGAGATCCTTCCACATTGGAAAATCTTTATCGGGATAGACCTGGAAGTCGTCCTGTCCCTGAAGGACAAGCACTGGCTTCGTCAGCTTCTTCGCGTAATCGGCCGCGCTATGGCTGTCCATCTCCTTAAAGTAAGTAGCGGGGAGGCCGAATACAGTCGTCTTCTTGGCTTCATCATCGGACATGGTGGCGATGGTTTTCGCTTTGGCGTATTCCGCTTCAACAAGATCGTTGCCTGTCTTTTTGTTGGGATCGCTGTCCGCCATAGTGGCAAGAAGGGCCGTGTTCTGGTCATGGATAATCTCCCAGAGCGGTCTCGGCGAACCTGCCAGCAAGATAAGCCCGGCAAAATCGCCGCCCTCGGCGTCGATACGCGGGGCAAGCATGCCGCCCAGGCTGTGTCCGATCACGTAGACACGTTTCGGATCAATCCGGGGGTCGGCCTTCAGCAGCTTCGCCGCGGCAATGGCATCGTCGACGGTTTCATCTTTCACTGTGATGGCGGCCACCATTTCAGGAGTATACGAAGCTCCGTATGTATAGGTCCGCTTGTCATACCGGAGTACCGCGATCCCTTGCTCCGCGAGTCCCCAGGCGAGATCGCGGAAGGGTGCGTAAGCGTCTGCGGTTTCGTTGCGGTCGCTAGGGCCGGAGCCTTGAACAAGCACCACGGCGGGCAGCGGGCCGGTGACTTTCGCCGGTATAGTCAGGGTTCCTTTTAAAGGATAGGCGGTATCTTTTCCGACGATTACTTCTTCTTCCTTCACGCTAGCGGGCGCTATCGCCTGGGAAGGAGCATCCTGGAACAAGAGGCCATTTACCTTCAAGTTGGCGTCTATGCTGAGGGTCAGCTTGAGGTTCGCCTTCTCAAAGGCAAGGATGAGGATATAGACCTTCGAGCCGCTGGAAGATTGAGACTCGGCGGAGTTTACTTTCACGAACGCTCCTGCAGTTTTCGCCAGTTGCATCCCGGCAGCGCTGAGTTGGGAGACGGGCACGGACTTTTTCATATCGTCGCTGAAGTACTTATCCGATAGTTTTTGATAGTCTCCCTGTGTAAACAGGCTGATGATGCTTGAGACGGCTTTATCTTGAAGTGCGGAGACGGATGTGATTGCGGCTTCTTTTTTGGCGGTGTCATACTTGGCTTCGGCGCCGAGCACATCCTGATAGAAGGACAGCGGCACATACACCCGATCCTTCTTCATAAAAGCGGCTGAGACAAAAGGCTTTTCCGCCCCATTAAGGACGGCTTTGGAGCTTCCCACTTTGACGACGGCGTCTATGCCGTATCCGCTCAGATAGACTTCTTGGGAGGCGCTTGAGTAAGAAACCTTCAGCCCCAGTTCTTCCGCGGCAGGCCGAATCGGCAGCAGCAAAGTGCCGTTATTTTCATAGGGCTGCGCGTCCGCGAAGATGACGGGAGCTTGATTCACCAGCACTTTTGGACTTTGCGGGCTTGCCGCCGAAGCCATGACCGGCATGGCTGATAAAAGCAGCAGAAGCACCATAGATAATCCTAGTATTTTCTTCATTTAGAAAATTCCTCCTCTCGGAAGTAGAGTACTACAATCGAGAGGTTTGAACAAGATTGCTGGTTGTGAATAGCGGCCTTAGAGTGAATCGTCGGGAGGGCAGGCTTGTCCATTTTCAGCCAGTTTCAGCAGCTCGCTGACCGTAACGAGCCGGTAACCTTCCGCAGTCAAGCGGGGGACAAGCTGGCGGATCGCTTCTACGGTCTGGGAGCGGTCGTCGTAGCCGTCGTGGAAAATCAGGACACTGCCTTCGGCAAGCCGCGGTAATGTTTTTTCCAGGATGAAGTCCGTTCCCGGCATCTCCCAGTCTCGGGCATCCCCGTTGACCGCGCCGATCATGGCGTAGCCGTAGCGCCCGCAGAGTCGGGCGACGTCATCGTTGCAATTGAAGTAAGGCGGACGGAAGACGGCTGGTTTGCCGCCGGTTGTTTGAAAGATCAGCTCCTCGGTTTTTTGCAGCTCCTCGATGCGCTGCTCCTCGCTGACTTCGGTCATTGCGGGGTGGCTATACGTATGATTGCCTAACTCGTGACCTTGCTCATGAATGGCCGCCGCCACGTCAGGGTATTTCTCTAGATTAGAGCCTTGGATGAAAAAGGTGGCTTTTCCTCCCGCCTCCCGGAAAATCTCCAGAATTTGCGGTGTATATATCGGATTCGGGCCGTCGTCGAAGGTGATAGCCACCGCTTTTTGATGGGTTTGGACTCGGTCGATGATGACCGGCAGGGTTTCGCTCATTGCGATCATGCTCCTTTGGCGGATAGTGTTTTACGGACTGCATGAACGTATTCGCCGCGGAGCCGGCGGTTCCTTCCATATAAGTTAAGACTGACGTGTTTGGCGTTGCGCGAGGGCTTGCAAGGCTAGGCGATCGGCAGCTTCGCCGGGGGTGATTCCGGCGGCTTTGGCGGAAGCGAATACACGGCGCAGAGTCGTCCGAATCCGCTCTACCTGACGTTCCGCGAAATCGGCGTCGCAGCTAGCCAGCTCGGCAGCGGTGACGATAATTCCGCCTGCGTTGATGATGTAATCCGGCGCGTAGAGGATGCCCCGCATCGCCAATGCAGCGCCGATCCGCTCCTCCACCAATTGGTTGTTGGCCGCTCCGGCGACGATTTTGCAATTGAGCTGTGGGAGCGTCACGTCGTTCAAGATGCCGCCGATGGCGCACGGTGCGAAAATGTCGCAGGTGGTCCGGTGGATAACGTCCGGTGAAACGGGATTAGCACCGGCAAAATCCTCAGACGCCCGCCGTAAAGCGGCTTCGTTTGTATCCGTTATGATCAGGCTGACTCCCGCGCGGCTTAAATATCGGCAGAGCCAGTAGCCGACTTTGCCCATGCCTTGGACCGCAATGGTGCGCCCGTTTAGGTCATCGGAGCCGTAAATCTCCTCAAGAGCAGTTTTGATGCCTAAAAAGACTCCATAAGCGGTCATTTTTGCCGTAAAATCCCCAACAGCACCCAGCGACCCGGAGATATCCGTCACGTAGTCCGTTTCGTCGCTGATTCGATCCATATCCGTTACGGTTGTACCCAAATCCAGGCCTGTGATATACCGGCCGCCCATTCCCTGCACCGCTCGCCCGAAAGCGCGAAAAGCCGCTTCCCGCTTGCCGCTTGCGGGGGGAGCGAGGATGACCGCTTTGCCTCCACCATAGGCAAGTCCAGCCGCCGCCGATTTATACGTCATGCTGCGGGCTAGGCGAAGGGCGTCCTGCACAGCCGCTTCCTCGCTAGGATAGGCCCACATCCTGCAACCCCCGAGAGCGGGTCCGAGGGTCGTATTGTGAATGGCGATGACGGCTTTGAGCCCGCTGTCCGGATCGTGGACGAAAACAAGCTGCTCGAAATGCCCGTGCTCCATTTCTCCCCAAATGTCCATTACGGTTCACTCCTTTCCCGGTAGTTCATCATATGGAGATGAGGGGACGACTGGTGCAAGCGGGCGGGTGAATGTCCAATAATAAAACGTTGGATAATGTCATTATTATTCTATGTGAGCCACAATATTGGCAGATAAATGCCAAATCAAGCGATATATTGAAATACATATCCACTTTCAAAGACCCGTGCCATTTTCAAGGTGAACGGAGGGTTTTATGGGGTTTGGAAAAGATTTACAGAAGAGTGCCAATGGTTCCTTCACCTTAGCGCTGATTAAACCATTTGAAGCAAGTTTGCCCGTAAGGAGGGGGTTGATCGTGGCGAAACATTTGAAAATCGGGTTGGGGAGTGCAATCATCGGGTTTTTGGCGTTGGCCATTGTCATCATCCGTGGAGCTATGGCGAGTAAGGAAGATTCCGGCTATGTGTGGGATGGAGTTTGGCTGCCGGTTCCAATAGATGTGTGTATGTCCTTTGAGCCAACGATAAAAGAATTCACGAAGAGAGCGGATCATATTGTTATTGGCACGGTGAAGGAAACAGGGACATACGACAATTCGAGTCCGTTATATCTAGTTTCCGTTAAGAAAGAGGTCAAAGGTCAGCTCGATGAACCGTTAATCCATGTTACCTCCAATGATCCCCTTCATAAGGGAGAGACCTATTTCTTATTTTTGGAAAGCTCTGAATCGCCTTTTATCGATTATGTTAACTATAGAGTAACTAATCTTTCGTGGGTGAACCCTGTGAAGGATGGAGTCTTCCTATCCGGTCCCTTCAAGGATATTCGGGTTAACAGGCTGGCGAAAGATATTCAATCGCTGCCGGAAGCAAAGTTCAAAAACGAACGGACAAAGGTTATTGACCATGTGGACAGCGTTCAGGAGATGATCGGGATTTCCGACGCGGTTATCATGATCAAACCGTTAGATTATTCCATGGATAATGGCGTCATTCGCCTGTTTACCTTTAAAATCCTCGAGAAGTTCAAGGACGATCAACGGTTGCTCAACGCCCAGAGTATTATCCTTGCGAATACCGTGGAACCTGGAAAGAAGTATCTGTTATTTCTGAAATTGCTGGGGGACCCCGATGCTGTCCCAAGTCTGCAGCTCGCCGCCCGTCATGGAAGTGTCATTGCGGAGGAGGATCAAGCCAATTGGGAGAAAGTGCTTGGCAAGTTGAACGCGCAGAAATAGCGCTTTATCCCGCTGCTTATCGTCATCATCATCGGACTACGGTGGATCGTCAAAGGTATAACTACGGAACTCAAGGGATCATCCAGCATAAAGGCTGCGGCAGGGTAAGATTCACTCTGCCGCAGCCTATTTCATTCATGCGAAGCTGCCTATACGAAAACCGTCCGGCGTCGCTCTACCGTTTACTCGGCCTCGCCGACGACGGTGAAGCGCTCTTTGCGGTGCTGGGGGTTCTCGATTTCGTCCACAATGGCGATTGCGTAATCGGGGTAACTGATGTAGCTGCTGCCTTTGGAGTTTACCAGCAATTCGTCCTTGCCTTGCTGGTAAGCACCGGTGCGTTTGCCCGTCGGGTCAAAAAAGGCCGAAGGGCTGACAAAGGTCCAATCGATATCGGCCGTCCCTTGCAGATCTTTCAGGTTTTCGCCTTGATGATAAGCCGTCTGAAAAAACTGCGGCGGGAAATCCGCCGTGTCCATCAACCGGGTCGTGTGGCCCTCATCGGTAAAAAGACTCCCAGCGCCGCCGACCACGATCAACCGGGTTTTCGGGCTGCCCTTTACAGCCTCGATAAGCGTCCGTCCGGCTTTCACATGCAAATCTTCTTCCCCTGGAGCTGCAGCGAAGGCATTGATGATCGCGTCGAAGGAGGAGATATCCTCGTTGGTCAGATCGAACAGGTCTTTCTCTAATATTTTTCCATGAAAATCATCCAGTTTCAGGGCGTTTCGGACGATAGCCGTTACGTCATGGCCGCGTTTCATCGCTTCCTTGACCAACTGGTTGCCGGCTTTGCCGGTTGCTCCGATGACTCCGATTTTCATATATACATCCTCCAGTATGATGGGATTCCCGCTTAACCAGTAGCATGCGGGTTGATCTTCTATACAAAATCATAACCCCCCGGGCACCCGGACAAGTTACGCTAAAGAGCCAACAGCTTGACGACGATCTGGTTGTCATCCATGGATGTCCACACGCCTTCATCATCCTGCCATGTCTTATAACCGCGATCCGCGAGGCGCTGAAGCACCTCCTGCCGCTCTTCCTCAGACGTCAGTTGCAGCGAATAAAAATCAAGGCCGGGAGCATTCTTCGGCGCCGGGGGGGCGCCTTTGCCCGCCCATGTATTCAGCCCGACATGGTGATGATAACCCCCGGCAGAAACGAACAAGGCGGAGGGACCGTAATGGAGCACGATATCGAACCCTAATCCATCGCAGTAAAAATGCTCCGCCCTTTGCAAGTCCGCCACATGAAAGTGGACATGCCCCACCGTCGTGCCTGGCGGGAGGCCGGTCCAACTCACGTTTTGCGCCTCCTCCAACAATCCTTCGATATCCACCGGATCGGCGGCCATGACGTATTCGCCCCGGGGGTCCTTCATCCAGTCGTCCCGGGGACGATCGGCATAAATTTCGATACCGTTTCGGTCGGGATCGCTGATATACAAAGCTTCGCTCACCAGATGATCGCCTTGGCCCACTTCGATGTGTCTTGCCATTAAATTGCGCAGCGCCACGCCCAGCGAGGGACGGGTCGGCACCAGCAGGGCGAAATGATACAACCCGGCATGGGGAGTCCGCTCCTGATGGGAAGCGTCAAGGTTTTGCGCCAGTTCCCGCAGAATAACCAGCGGTCTGCGGCCGTCGGCGCTCATCTCCGCCGTGTCCGTTGTCTGCCGCAACACTTGAAGCCCGACAATATCCCGGTAAAAGACAATGGAGCGTTCCAAGCGGCTGACCTTGATCTGTACATGCCCGATACGCGTATCGGGGTGCAGGCGGCTTTTCATATCCATCTCCCTTTCCGAACTGATCTATCCTATCCTTTGACGAGCGGCAGCTTTTCATACGTCTCACCTGATCTTTTTTGGTAAATGTGCCGCTCTCCATGCATCCGGCATGAAAAAGAGCTGTTCCTAGGCGTTTATGCCGGAGGAACAGCTCTTTTCGTTATTTTACTCTTCTGTTTCAATGTGAGCGGCATATTGCTCGGCGTTCATCAAATGCGCCACCGCTTCTTCTGCTGTACTGCCGATCTCCACTTCAACCAGCCAGCCTTCCCCGTAAGGAGCGCTGTTAACCAGCTCGGGCTGATCGATGAGGGCTGTATTAACGGCGATGACGGTTCCGTTCACCGGGCAGAACAAGTCGGAGACGGTTTTGACCGACTCGATGGTCCCCATGCCGTCTCCCGCGGACATAGCAGCGCCGACTTCCGGCAGCTCCACGAACACGATGTCGCCCAGCCGGTTTTGCGCAAAATCGGAAATGCCGACGCGAACGACGGTATCGCTTACCGTCTCCGCCCATTCATGGTCTTCGCTGTACTTGAACGCTGCTTTGATCTCGCTCATTTTGGATTCTCCTCGTTCGATATCGGATGGGGTACAACAAAAAAAGACAAAGGGAAAGGCATGCGCCTTTTCTCTGTCCTCGGTGCCTGAGAGTTTCTTTTTCTGTTCGACCCCGAACGGAAAAATTACCCCTTTGGCGGCTTTCGCTCTCTCCAGAGCCGCGTCGTAAGGCGGTACGTTTACCTGAGAGATTGGCCACAGGATGGCGGTCCTGACGGCTTGCTCCTTCGGTGCCCGACTTAGGCTATCCTATCGTCTTTCCGTAAGGAAACGAAAAGGTGCCTAGACGGTCTCTCCCGACCTTCTTCATCCGCAATATGTTCGTTACTTTTAGAGTACGCATTGCCCGGCGGGCTGTCAATATCGGGGTTTGTAAATGTGTCAGTTTTATTGACACCGGATGATTTTCGGGATTTAATAGAGGAGAGAAGATTTTCCACAACTTGATAAAAGCGGATGACGGCAGCGGGAGAGATTACCGCGCATCAGGTAACGCCGAAGGAGTAAGCTCTCACCGGAGTGAATCTCTCAGGCAAAAGGACTTCTGCCGGACGCATCTCTGGAGAGAACCGTTCCGTTTCCGTCTTCAAAAACGGCGGGAAGGTCACCCAAGGGGAAACTCGGCGGGCGGAATAACCCGCGTCAGAACAACTCTCAGGTAAAAGGACAGAGACGATAGGCGGTATGCGTGAAGCATATCTCGCCTTTCGCCTGTCCTTTTTTGCGTTGCCGAGCAAGGTTGTTCAAGGCTATTACGGCAGCGACCACAACTGATGAGGTGAGACAAATGGGTGAAAAAAGCGAACTGAAGCGAACTCCACTTTTCCCCGAGTATACCGCGTTTCCCGAAGCACGCTGTATCGATTTCGGCGGCTGGGAGCTGCCGGTGCAGTTCAGTGGTATCGGCAAGGAGCATGAGGCGGTCCGGGAGCGGGCGGGACTGTTCGACGTATCCCACATGGGAGAGTTCATCGTCACAGGGCAGTACGCGGAGTCATTTTTGCAGTCTGTCACCACTAATAACATTGCCCGGCTATCGGATGGGGAAGCCCAGTATTCGCTGATGTGCTACCCGGACGGCGGCACCGTTGACGATTTGCTCGTCTACCGGTTTACGCAGGATTACTACATGTTGGTGGTCAACGCCGCTAATCTCGAAAAGGATTGGGATTGGTTACGGGAGCATTTGATCGGAGACGTCGAATTGAAGGACGTGTCGGAAGAGATGGTGCTCCTCGCTCTGCAGGGGCCTGAAGCGGAAGCCGTTTTGTCGCAGCTTACGGATGCACCGATCGGCGAGTTGAAGGCATTCTCTTTTTTACCGGATGTCTCGGTTGGTGAGGTGCCGGCGATCCTTTCACGCAGCGGCTACACCGGTGAGGACGGCTTCGAGCTGTACGTGGCGGCTGCGGATGCCGGGCGGCTGTGGCGGGCGCTTATCGCGGCAGGGGAGCCAAAAGGGCTTCTGCCCTGCGGTTTGGGAGCCCGAGACACGCTGCGTTTTGAAGCGCGGCTGCCGCTTTACGGCCAGGAGCTGTCGTCCAAGATCAGCCCCCTGGAGGCGGGCCTCGCGCCCTTCGTCAAGCTGGAAAAGGGCGAGTTCATCGGGTGGGAGGCGCTAACCAAGCAGAAAGCGGAAGGCGTAAAGCGTAAGCTGGTCGGTCTGGAGCTGGTAGACCGGGGCATCCCAAGGGCACATTATGCCGTCTACGCGGATGCGACTGGAGAGCGAAAAATCGGGGAAGTCACCACCGGCACTCAATCCCCTACGCTCAAACGAAATCTGGGCTTGGCGCTGCTAGATATGGAGTATGCCGGGCTGGGCACCGAGGTTTGGGTGGAAATCCGCGGTAAGCTGCTGCTGGCCCGCGTGGTGAAAGCCCCATTTTATAAAAGAACCCATAATAATCGAACCCTAGCCGGGAAAGGAGAGCGTCAGTCATGAAGCACCGCTACTTGCCGATGACCGATCAGGATCGCGAGGAAATGCTGGCAACCGTCGGCGTGGAGAAGATGGAGGACTTGTTTGCCGATATTCCGGCAGAGCTTCGCTACAAAGGCGCACTGCCGATGTCGGAGGCGTTGGATGAGGCCGCCCTCCTGAAGCATATGAAGCAGTTGGCCGAGAAAAACGCCGATTTCGAGACCCACACCAGCTTTCTCGGAGCTGGGATATACGATCATCAGATTCCCGTTGTCATCCATCATTTGTTGTCCCGCTCCGAGTTTTACACGGCGTATACGCCCTATCAGCCGGAGATCAGCCAAGGCGAGTTGCAGGCGATTTTTGAATTCCAGTCGTACATTTGCGAGCTGACGGGGATGAAGGTCGCCAACGCCAGCATGTACGACGGGGCCACCGCTTTGGCCGAGGCCGGTGCGATGGCCGCCGCCCACACGAAGCGGCAGCGCATCGTCGTGTCCCGGGCGGTGCACCCGGAAGCGCGGGCGGTGCTGCGCACCACCGCCCGCGGCCTCGGCCTCGAGGTGGCCGAGGTCGGTTTCGACGCCGGCGGTGTCACGGATCTCGTGGCGCTGGCGGAGGCGGTGGATGGGGATACGGCTGCGGTTATCGTGCAGTCGCCGAATTTCTTCGGCTGCATCGAGGACCTGCGGGCCATCGAGCCCATCGCCCACCGCCACAAGGGCCTGCTCGTCGCCGGCGTCAACCCGCTTTCCCTCGGGCTTTTGGAGAGCCCGGGGAGGATGGGGGCCGACATCGTTGTTGGCGACGCCCAGCCCTTGGGCGTGAGCGCCTCCTTGGGAGGCCCCACCTGCGGGTTCTTTGCCGTCACGGAGGCTTTGATGCGGCGGATGCCCGGCCGGATCGTCGGCCAAACCGTCGACCGCGACGGCAAACGCGGCTTCGTGCTGACCCTGCAGGCGCGGGAGCAGCACATCCGCCGGGAGAAGGCCACCTCCAACATCTGCTCGAACCAGGCGCTGCTCGCTCTTTGCGCCTCGATCTATCTGTCGGTGATGGGCAAAACCGGGCTTCCCGAAATGGGACGCCTCAACGTGCAGAAGGCGCACTATGCCGCCGCACTCGCTGACCAAAGCGGAAAGTTGGCGACCGCTTTTTCCGCCCCTTTTTTCAACGAGTTTGTACTCAAACTGCCCGAAAAGGTGGACGTCGGCCGGGTGAACCGCGAACTGCTGCAGATGGGTTTCATCGGCGGCTATGATCTTGGCGCGGATTATCCGGAGCTGAAGGGACATCTGTTGGTAGCGGTGACGGAAAGACGGACCAAAGCGGAAATCGACCGATTCATCAAGAGATTGGAGGCGGCACTATGAGCGGCAGCGAAAAGAAAGAGCAGTCCTTGATATTCGAGTTGAGCAAACCGGGCCGGATCGCCTATTCCTTGCCGGAGTGTGACGTTCCCGAAACCGAATTAACCGATCTGATCCCGGCAACGTATTTGCGGAGCAAGCCCGCTGAGCTGCCGGAGGTTTACGAAGTGGATGTAATCCGGCACTACACGGCGCTTTCCCGCCGGAACTTCGGCGTCGACAACGGATTTTACCCGCTGGGCTCCTGCACGATGAAATACAATCCGAAACTCAATGAAGATACGGCGAGCTTAGACGGGTTCGCTAAAATCCATCCTTATCAGCTCGAGGCAAGCATTCAAGGGGCGTTAGAACTTATGTACCGACTCCAAGAGGATTTGGCCGCGCTGACAGGTATGGACCGGGTCACCTTGCAGCCTGCCGCTGGCGCCCACGGGGAGTGGACGGGACTGATGATGATCCGCGCCTTCCACGAAAAGAACGGCGAAACAGGGCGCCGGAAGATCATCGTCCCCGATTCCTCCCATGGCACCAACCCCGCCAGCGCATCCTCGGCAGGATTCGAGACGGTGACCATCAAATCGGATGCCCGGGGACTGGTCGACCTGGAGGCGCTTAAGGCGGCTGTCGGCAGCGACACGGCGGCGCTGATGCTCACCAACCCCAACACCCTCGGCTTGTTTGAGGAGCAAATCGCCGAGATCGCCGAAATCGTTCACGGCGCCGGCGGCCTGCTGTACTATGACGGCGCGAACTCTAATGCCATCATGGGCATCGCCCGACCCGGAGATATGGGCTTTGATGTCGTTCACCTCAACTTGCACAAAACGATGAGTACGCCTCACGGAGGCGGTGGACCGGGAGCGGGGCCCGTCGGCGTTAAGATGAAGTTAGCACCGTTTTTGCCCGCGCCAACCGTTGCCAAACTAAGCGACGGCACGTACGCCTTCGATAAAGGCAGCGAGGACTCCATCGGGCGGGTGAAGGCGTATTATGGCAACTTCGGCATCCTGGTCCGGGCGTATACGTACATCCGCTCCTACGGACCGGAAGGGCTGAAGGCGGTATCGGAGCAGGCGGTGCTGAATGCCAACTATATGAGAAAACGACTGGAACCGTATTTCCGCACCCCGTACCCGCGCATTTGCAAGCATGAATTCGTACTCTCGGGATCGGGCTTGCTGCAATACGGCGTTCGTACGCTGGATGTGGCGAAGCGGCTTCTGGATTTCGGCTATCATCCGCCGACCATCTATTTTCCGCTCAATGTAGAAGAGTGTCTGATGATCGAGCCGACTGAGACGGAGAGCAAAGAAACCCTCGACGGGTTCATCGACACGCTGATTCGCATTGTGGAGGAGGCTTCCCACGATCCGGAGTTGCTGCTGGGCGCGCCTCACGGTGCTTCGGTCAAGCGGCTGGACGAAACCCAGGCCGCCCGCAAACCGGTGCTGAACTGTTCCTGCGGATGACTGCGGAATATATCGCTTAGAAACCAAAAAAAACCGGCAGGGAACATGTTTCCCTGCCGGTTTCTGTTTTTTGCGTATCAGTCGACCGTTACAGCTGCAGCCCAAACCTTTTCAGCTCGATGAAGATTCTCTCCAGCTTTTCGCCTTTCTCCGTGAGGGTGTACTCCACCCGCGGTGGCACTTCAGGATAAACGGTGCGGCTGACGATTCCGTGTTCCTCCAGCTCCCTAAGCCGCAGCGATAGCGTTTTGGGGCTGATGCCTTCCACAGATTTCTGCAGATCCGAAAAACGCTGCGTTCCCCCGATCAACAAATCCCGGATGATGAGAAACGTCCACTTTGTCCCGATCATATCCAGCGTCTTGGCGATGGGACAAGGCTCTCCCGGGACACCTTTGTTCAATACGATGGGTTCCATGACTGGCTCCATTTCCGGTTCCTCCTCCAAAAAAAATGAGCGGTTTTTTCTAAGATTAGCACAAAAGTTTCGAAAAGGTAACTATATGAATAAAATATCATTACTTCCCAAAAGTTATTATTGCATTCATACTAGTGCCATCAACGAAAAAGGAGTGGCAGCAAATGAACATTCTTATTATCAACGGGCATCAGTCGCATCGCGATTCGGAGGGCAGATTGAATCGGACGTTGACGGAGCGTATGGTCGAGGTTCTGAGTCCAGCTAACAAAGTAGCCGTCAGCATCCTGCAGGAAGGGTACGATGTGGAAGAGGAACGGAGAAAGTTTTTGAAGGCGGACATCGTCATCTATCAAACTCCGATCTATTGGTTCAGCATTCCCGGCTTGCTCAAAACCTACATGGACGAGGTGTACGCCCACGGTACGTTTTTCAAATCATCGAGTCGATATGGCGCGGGAGGATTGCTGGTTGCCAAACGGTATATGTTTTCGACGACATGGAACGCGCCTGCGGAAGCCTTTGGAGATCCTGACCAGTTTTTCGAGGGGGAGTCGCTGGACGAAGTGTTAAGCCATTTGCACCGTGTCCAGCGTTACTTGGGCATGAAACCCCTGCCCAGTTTTGCCTGCTTTGACGTCGTGCATCGCCCCCAGATGGAGGAAGCGTTGCAAAGGTTGGAAAAGCATCTGCAGTTATTAGGGGAAGGAGTGGTAGCGGATGCTTGCTAATCAGAAGATTGTCATCATTGGGGGCAGCTCGGGGATTGGTCTGGAAACGGGAAAACAGGCGCTTGCCTTGGGAGCCGAAGTCGTCATTGCCAGCCGCTCTCCCGAAAAGTTGAATCAGGCAAAAGCCCATCTGGGTGGCCAAACAACGGCGCTGCCGCTCAATACGATGGATGAGCAAGAAGTGGCCGGGTTTTTCGCGCAGCTCGGCCCGTTCGACCATCTGGTCGTCAGTGCGGCGGAGACGGGCGGAGGCGCCTTTTTGCAGGAGGATTCGGCGAAAGCCCGGTTTGTTTTTGAAAGCAAATTTTGGGGCCAATATTATTCGACCAAGTATGCTGCCCCTTATCTCTCGCCGAACGGGTCCATCACGCTGTTTTCCGGTGTCGTGGCTTATAAAGCGACAGCCGGCTCCGCCGTGTTGGGCGCCGCCAACGCCGCCGTCTCGCAGCTTGCCGCAGCTCTTGCTCTCGAGCTTGCGCCAATTCGGGTTAACGCCGTATCGCCGGGGATCATCGATACTCCCTCACGCAGCCGGATGTCGGCGGAGGCTCGGAATGCTTTTTATACCTCCATCGGGGAAAAGCTGCCTGCTAAGCGCGTGGGTCAAGCCGGGGAGGTTGCCCGGAGCGTCATGTATTTGATTCAAAACTCTTTTGTGACAGGAACGGTTCTCCATACGGACGGGGGCCACCGTCTCATTTGATATCATCTGAGGTTTACTTATCTTTTTTTGAGCATCTCTGTCCAGTCGGACTATGATTCCGCAAAGCCCGCAGACTTTGGTATTTGTAAAAGCCGCCTCTAGAGGCGGCTCTTTTTTTGTGGATAGAGAGGTCCCTCTGCCGCCATACTAAGTATATCCGCTAGGAAACACTCTCCAGTGGGCGACAAGATCGATCCGAATCCCGATATTCGAGCGGAAAGTGGGGGCTATCCGGAGAGATGGTTTTATATAGCACCGCGGCAAAGTCCTAAATCCGAACTTTTTCGTGATTTCTTTTAAAAAAGTTCGTAATTTAGATATGAAACGACGTTGAAAAGCGAATAATTACATTTTACAGGTGGTAAATTACAAAGTCATCTATGTTGACATCCGAATGGTTCGTGAAATATGATAGAGTCAGTGGGCACAAGCGGAAGATGACTCTCGTTTGGGTCCTATGGCAGTGCCGATCGGCGGAGGAATTCGGCGGTTTCCGTCAGCTTTTTCCAAAAATCGGGATTGAAAATGCCGGACTTTCCCACTATTCTGTAAGATGTAGGACAAGAGCATTCCATTACATTAACCGGGGGCGTTCAAAGTGAAGAAAGGGTTTCTCGTTTTAACTATCCTGGCCATGATGCTGACGATTTTCGCAGGCTGTGGCAGCAAGGATACCAAGAAAGAAGGAAGCAGCGGAAAAGGCATGAAAGTCGGCATGGTTACCGACTCCGGCACCATCGATGACAAATCTTTCAACCAAGGCACTTGGGAAGGTATCCTGAAGGCTAAGACTGACCTCGGCATTAGTGAAAAGTACATCAAACCGGCAGGCACCACGGAAGCCGACTACCTGAAGGAAATTGGCAACCTGTACGATGCAGGCTACAAATTCATCGTTACCCCTGGCTTTAAATTTGAAACGGCCATCTTCGCCGCTCAAGACAAATACAAAGACGCGAAATTCGTTCTTCTCGACGGTACGCCTCATCCAGAGAAAGGCGACGGCAAAGTCGGCGACAACTCGGTAGCCGTATTCTTCGCCGAGCACGAGTCTGGCTTCATAGCTGGCGTGGCAACCGCCCTGCAACTGAAAGAAGGCGAAGCCGGCTTCATCGGCGGCATGAAAATCCCTGCCGTGCAAAAATACAACTGGGGCTTCCAACAAGGCCTGAAATACGCTAACGACAATTTCGGCACCAAGATCAGCCTGAAGAAAGAAAACGTGATTTACCAAGGATCTTTCAGCGACGTAGCAGCAGGCCAACAACTGGCTGCCCAAATGTACGACCGCGGCGTTAACGTCATCTTCACCGCTGCTGGCGGCGTAGGCGTAGGCTCCATCAATGAAGCCAAAACCCGCAAAAACGTATGGATCGTCGGCGTTGACGTCGACCAATACAAAGACGGCGTTTATGATGAAGCGAACAACAAATCCATCATCCTGACGTCTGCCATGAAGAAAATCGACATTGCCACCTTTGACATCATCAAACAAGAGCAAGACGGCAAATTCCCTGGCGGCCAAACCCTCACCCTTGATGCGAAAAACGACGGAGTCGGCATTCCTACGGAAAATCCGAACCTGAGCGCTGATACGGTTAAACAAGTGGCTGACGTATTTGCGAAGCTGAAATCCGGCGACATCAAGGTTGCAGCTGAAGCAACCGGCCTGATCGAACCGCAATAATCGTAGTCTGATTGACGGAAAAAGACGGAATCAACCCTCCGTCTTTTTTTTATGACCGGCATGGTTTTAAAGGATCGGAAAACGTGGAGTAATCCCGGCAAAAACCGGCAATATTATTTTGTGCGATAGGGCCTTTTGCGGTTATAATGTTCGCATAGGCCCGTCCTGTTTTTATACGACCTTTTCTTAAGGAGAAGCATTCCATGAGCTATGTAGTTGAGATGCTTAACATTCGCAAGGAATTCCCTGGCGTCGTCGCCAACGACGATATCACGCTGCGCCTGGAAAAGGGAGAGATCCACGCCCTGCTAGGCGAAAATGGCGCCGGGAAGTCGACGCTCATGAGCATTTTGTTCGGCATGTATCAACCCGACCGGGGAACGATCCGGCTGAACGACAAGGATGTTCGCATTAGCAATCCCAATGTTGCCAACGATCTGGGCATCGGCATGGTCCATCAGCACTTCAAACTGGTGGAGAATTTTACGGTCACGCAAAATATCGTGCTCGGTAGCGAATCCCGCAAGTTCGGCCTTGTGCTGGACTTGAAAAGCGCGAGCAAACGGATTGAACAGCTGTCCAAGCAGTACGGCTTGAACGTGGATCCGTACGCCAAAATTGAGGATATTTCCGTCGGCATGCAGCAGCGGGTGGAAATCCTGAAAATGCTGTACCGCAATGCGGAAGTGCTCATTTTCGACGAGCCTACGGCGGTGCTGACGCCACAGGAAATTGTTGAACTGGGCAAAATCATGAAAAACCTGATCGCAGAAGGCAAGTCGATCATCTTGATCACCCATAAGCTGAAGGAAATCAAGGCGCTGGCAGACCGCTGCACCGTCATCCGCAGAGGTAAATCCATCGGAACGGTAGAGGTGGCTGAAACCAGCGAAGCGACGATGGCGGAGATGATGGTCGGACGCCAGGTTGTGTTCAAGGTGGAGAAAAAACCGGCGGCACCGGGCAAGCGGGTGCTTCATGTGGACAATCTTTCGGTCAAGAACAGCAAAAAAGTGCTGGGCTTAAAAAACTTCTCCCTGGACGTTCATGCCGGCGAAATCGTCGGGGTGGCCGGGGTCGAAGGCAACGGACAGACGGAACTGGTGGAAGCGATCACTGGACTTTTGAAAGCGGAATCCGGGAGCATCGTCTTCGGTGAAGAAAGTATCACCGGATCGTCCATCCGGGAGCGGATCGAAAAAGGGATTGGCCATATTCCGGAAGACCGGCACAAACGTGGCCTCGTCCTCGATTATTCTCTGGAAGAAAACATGGTGCTGGAAGTATACCGCAAGCGTCCGTTCTCCCGCCGCGGTCTTTTGAATAAAGGAGCGATCCGGGATTACTCTGCCGGTATCATTTCCAGTTTCGACGTCCGTTCCGGGCAAGGCGGCCAATCCATCGCCCGTTCCCTGTCCGGTGGCAACCAGCAAAAAGCCATTATCGGCCGTGAAATCGAGCTGAATCCGGATTTGCTTATCGCCGTGCAGCCGACTCGCGGACTTGACGTCGGTTCCATTGAATATATTCACAAACGGCTTATCGAACAGCGAGATAAAGGCAAGGCCGTTCTTCTGGTCTCGCTGGAGTTGGAGGAAATCATGAATTTGTCGGACCGTATCGCCATTGTCAACGGCGGCGAGCTAATCGGACTCGTGAATGCAGCAGAAACCACCGAAAATGAAATCGGCTTGATGATGGCTGGCGTGAAGAAGGGAGAGAGAGCATGAGTAAAACAGGTATCGTCTCCCTGATCGCTGCCTTCTTGGGCCTCATTGCCGGCGCCGTCTTGATGATCGTAACCGGGCACGACCCGTATGAGGGCTACAGCTATCTATTTCAAGGCGGTCTCAAAAACCTGGAGCGGATCGGCAACACACTAGCTACGGCGACGCCGCTTATTTTCACCGGCTTGTCTGTCGCTTTCGCATTCCGTACCGGCTTGTTCAATATCGGCGTTCCGGGGCAAATGCTTTTCGGCGGCTTTCTCGCTACGGCAGCAGCCCTCAGTTGGGATCTGCCGCGCGGACTGATGATTCCGGTCTTGATTCTGGTCGCCATAATCGGCGGCGCGATTTGGGCGTTTATCCCCGGTCTGTTGAAAGCCAAGTTCAACGTCCATGAGGTCGTATCCAGCATCATGATGAACTGGATCGCCTTCTGGCTCGTCTACTATCTCGTTCCGAAATACTTCAGAGGCACCGGTTCCGAAACGGAATCGAAGGCCATTCCCAATGCGGCCAGCTTGAAGGCATCCTTCCTGACCGACTGGTTCCATGGCTCCTACGTCAATCTCGGTTTGATCCTGGCCATCGTGGCCACGATCGTGATCGCCTTTATCATCAATAAGACCACTCTCGGCTATGAGCTGAAAGCCGTTGGCTTTAACCGCCATGCCGCGGAATATGCGGGTATCGCCGTCAACCGCAGCATCGTGATGTCGATGCTGATCGCCGGCGCTTTGGCTGGTCTGGGCGGTCTTGCCCAATACACTGGCAATGCCTCCAATATCCAAATCGGCGTCATGCCTACTCAAGGCTTTGACGGCATCGCCGTGGCGCTGCTTGGCGCCAATACGCCAATCGGCGTATTCGCTTCCGCCGCCTTCTTCGGCTTGCTTTACTCCGGACGGGGCTTCATGAACGCGAATACGGACATTCCGCCAGAGATCGCCGATTCGATTATCGCGATCATCATCTACTTCGCCGCTACCAGCATTCTCATCGAACGTCTGGTCCGGT
The DNA here is from genome assembly GCF_000455485.1 of Gorillibacterium massiliense. Lineage (GTDB taxonomy): Bacteria > Bacillota > Bacilli > Paenibacillales > NBRC-103111 > Gorillibacterium > Gorillibacterium massiliense. Next base: position 10,087 of record NZ_CBQR020000102.1, on the reverse strand, counting down.
ATTTGCTGAAGCGGCGGGCGAACCGGCCCACCGTTGATCCAGTCATCAAAGAAAAAGGGGAGGGAAACTGACATGTGGGAGACGCTGCAAAATATTTTCCCGTATGCGATCGTCTATACCATCCCCTTGCTGATTACGGCTCTCGGCGCGCTATTCAGCGAACGAAGCGGTATCGTCAACATCGGCTTGGAGGGCCTCATGGTGGCCGGTTCCTTCGTCGGCGCCTTCACCATCTTCAAGCTGCAACCTGGGCATCCCAATGCGTGGTGGGTCATCTGGGTCGGACTCTTGGCCGCCTTTGCCGCAGGGGCACTGCTATCGCTGCTGCACGCCTTTGCCAGCATTAACTTGAGCGCGAATCAGGTCATCAGCGGTACCGCTATTAACATGGTGGCCGGGGCCATTACGGTATTCCTGGCCCGGAATATTACGGGCAGCGGCAACATCCGAATTACCCATGGTATGCAGCCCTATAATGTGCCGGGGCTTTCGAAGATCCCTGTTCTCGGCAAATGGTTTTTCACCAAAACCTACGACAGCACCTGGTTGATTTTGCTCATCCTTTTTGTCAGCGTATTCCTGCTTTATAAAACATCCTTCGGCCTGCGACTCCGGGCGTGCGGCGAGCATCCCCACGCAGCGGAAGCGGCGGGGGTCAGCGTCCGGCGGATGCGCTACATCGGAGTACTGATCTCCGGCGCCTTCTCCGCCTTGGGCGGAGCGGTCATCATCGTCACCCAGTCCGGCGAGTTTAACGGAACCGTTGCGGGTCTTGGCTTCCTGGCGCTGGCTTCCTTGATCTTTGGTCAGTGGAAACCCTTCGGCGTCCTGGCTGCCACCTTCTTCTTCGGATTTGCCAGTACGGTGGCGAACGTCTCTCAAGTCATTCCCAGTCTGGCGACGATTCCTCCGATGTACCTGAAGATTTTCCCTTACGTGGTCACTCTGATCGCGCTCATCCTGTTCTCTAAATCGTCCCAGGCACCGAAAGCGTCCGGGGAACCTTTCGATTCAGGCAAACGATAACAGCTGTTTCTTCAACAAGACAGTGCATGCGAACGAGCTTCGTTCATTTGCACTGTCTTGTTTTCTCTTTATCGATTATAATCATTCTAAAGAGGTGTTAGTTTCCTTAACGTAGAAAGATACTAAGGTGTCATCATCCATAAAAAGGAAGTGAGTGGAAAGAAAATAGCGCAAGGCTCTGGACAATCGCATATCAGACATACATGCCGCTAGCGCAGCATCAGCGAATGTATGAAAAGTCGGCGAAGCCGCCTGAAGCTTAACCTCCATGGAAGCAAGGTTAATTCAGGATGGTCTCAATGAATCACTGCTTCCCCGTAAGGTACATATGGGAAAGGGATGATGAGGGTGTTGAAGCCGTATAGCACGGAACCGTTTTTTGACGCTGTCTTTCAAGGAAACGGAGCACCGAGACATCACTACAGAGACTTCCTCGGCAGGCTGAACCGATTTAGCGATGACGAGTTGAAGGAGAAGCATGAGACCGCTCAACTCTCCTTTTTAAGACAAGGCATTACGTTCACCGTTTATAGCGAAAAAAGCAACACGGAGCGAACGATGCCCTTTGATTTCATCCCCATCATCATACCGCCGAAAGAATGGACCCTCATCGAAAAAGGAATGGTGCAGCGCACCGAGGCGCTAAACCAGTTCATCGAAGATATCTACCACGACCGCCAGATCGTCAAAGACGGAATCGTTCCGCAAGAGCTGATTACGCAAAACCCCTATTACTATCACAAGCAAGTCCAAGGCTTGCCGATCCCTCTCAAAAACCACATCTTTTTGGCCGGCATCGATTTGATCCGCGACGAAAAAGGCCGCTATCTCATTCTCGAAGACAACCTGCGCTGCCCCTCCGGCATGTCCTACGTCTACCAGAACCGCTATGTGATGCGCCAGGTGTACTCGGAATTTTTCACCAAGCAGCCGATCCACTCTTTGGAAAACCAACTGTTCGCCCTGCACGAAGCTTTGCTTGACCATGCTCCACCCGCCTTTAAAAAAGGCATCCCCCAAGCGGTTCTCCTCACTCCCGGCATGTATAATTCCGCTTATTACGATCACGTATTTCTTGCTCAGCAAATGGGGATTTCCTTGGTGGAAGGCCGGGACTTGCTCGTACGGGACAATGTGGTGTTTATGAAGACCATTCGCGGCCTGCAGCGGGTAGACATCATCTATCGTCGGATCGATGACGATTTTCTTGACCCTCATGCGTTCCGCAAAGATTCGGTTCTGGGTGTACCCGGATTGCTGAAGGCATATCGCAGCGGCAATGTGGCGCTGCTCAACGGCATCGGCAACGGCGTCGCCGACGATAAGGCCATGTACGCCTATGTGCCCCAAATGATCCGCTACTACCTGAACGAGGAACCCATTCTCAGCAACGTGGAAACGTACCAGCTGCGCGACCCCGATGAGCGGGAGTGGGTGCTGGAGCGCCTCGATCAATTGGTGGTTAAAAACGTCGGCGCCTCGGGCGGCTACGATATGCTCATCGGTCCTCATGCCAGCGAGGAGCAACTTATTCGATTTCGCAATAAAATCATAGCCGCGCCTCATCAATACATCGCTCAACCGACCATCAAGCTGTCCCGTGCGCCATCCTTTCAAAATGGCCGCTTCTATCCGTGCCATGTGGATCTGCGAGTTTACGTCATTCGCGGACGCAAAACCCATGTGCTGCCGGGCGGCCTGTCCCGAGTGGCGCTGCGCGAAGGGTCGCTTGTGGTCAACTCCTCTCAAGGCGGCGGAGGCAAAGATACGTGGGTGCTCAAAAGCATGAAGGGGGAGGGATACGATGCTTAGCCGCGAAGCAGATTCCTTGTACTGGATGTCCCGAAACTTAGAACGGGCGGAAACCAATGCGCGTATACTGAATGTACAATTCCTGCAGATGCTGGAGGCTTCGGAAGAGGAGACCATGGCCAATCACGATTGGGAAGTGATCTTCGATATATGCGCCTCCAGCGACGATTTTGTCGCCATTCGCAAGGCATGCCCGCAGGATGAGGAAGCGCTGATCACCTGGCTCACTTTTTCCCATGAAAACCCGAATTCTCTTGCCAACTGCGTCGGCCTGGCCCGGGAAAACGCCCGCAGCATCCGCAACCAACTGCCGGACGATCTGTGGGAGGTATGGAATGATTTTTATCTGGACGGACGATCGATCCGGGGCAACGGCTGGTCGAAAAAAGAGCTGCACCGCTATTTGACACGGATGAAGATGACGGCTCTCACTGCCCGGGGCATTCTCGAATCCTCTATGTTTCGCGGGCCTGCCTATTGGATCATCAAAATCGCCAAATGGTTGGAGCAGGCGGAGAAAACCGCACGCATTCTCAGCGTGGTCAGCGATTATACCCATGGCGCCGGCACCAACGGCTTCCAGGGCGAGTCGTACTACTGGCGTTCTGCACTCCAGTTTGTCAGCGGCTACGAAGCTTTTTTGAAGCAGTATCCGCCGAGCATGGAGCCGAACCCGGTCCTGACCTTTTTGGTAACCGAGGCGGCTTTTCCCAAATCGATCCGGTACTGCATCAACCATATTCGCCGCGCCGTCTCCGAGCTGGAGCGGGGCATGGTTTCTCATTATTCCTGGCAATTATATGCATCGCTGGATACGCTATTGCTAGATTTTGACAAAGTGCGCATTCATGAGCTGGATCGGAAAGAATTAAACGTTTTTTTGAACCAATTTCAGTTTCAATGCAAGGAAATTGGGAAAACTTTTAGTAGAACCTATTATTTGCTGCAAACCCACCCAAACAACGGGCAACTCGCATATGCGAGGTATGCAGGAGAGTAAGCAGGGGAGTCGAGAGCCCATGAAATATCAAATTGTTCATACCAACACATTTGAATACGAATCCGCAGTTGATCAAAGCATGAATACGATCCGGCTCAAGCCGCGGACCGATGAGTGCCAACGGCTTCTGTCCTATCGGACGGAAATCACGCCGGCCTCCTTGACCAAGGAGCATGTGGACTTATGGGGCAACAGTGTGGAAGACTTTTTCATTCCGGAGCCCCATCGCCATTTGGAGGTGAAGACCACCTCGATCGTCAGCGTCCAACGGAGTCCCTTCCTGCACTATGTGAATTACAGCCCAGAGATGAAGCTAATCTTTCATTCTCATTTGTTTCACCAGCACTATTTGTCTTTCTTGAATGAAACCTCTTATACGTTTTTGCAGCCGTACCAACTGCGGGAAGTAGAGCACGAATTGGGACCGATGGAGGATCCGGTACGGTTCTCCCGGCAGGTGATGGAGTATTTGCACAAAACCTTCAGCTATGACGGTTCCAGCACCCATGTGGATACGAAAGCCCAAGAGTCTTTTGCCTTGAAAAAAGGCGTATGTCAGGATCTTGCCCATGTGATGATCGGCATCCTTCGTGCGAACGGAATACCGGCCCGATATGTCAGTGGGTATCTGTACGTCGGCGAGGACTCGGCTTTGAAGGGTGACGCTGCCTCCCATGCGTGGGTGGAAATGATGGTACCAGGCATCGGCTGGGTCGGTCTCGACCCGACCAACAATGTGGAAGCGCTGGCGAACCACATCCGGGTCGGCACCGGCCGCGACTATGCAGACGTTAGTCCGCTGCAGGGTATCTACAGGGGCGGGCGTTCGTCCTTGGAGGTCAAAGTAGCAGTCACTCTTTTGAGCCAACGGGAGCGGCCCCAAGGCTTAAGGGCAGCTTCCGGCGGATAATGGTCAGCAGACCCCGGCGAACCTGCACCGGATTTCCGGGGTTGACGCGAAAAAACCTTTGCGCTATAGTATTTTCCAATATCGCGATGATGCGTAAATCATTCAACAAACAGCTTTGACCGAGGATATAAGATGAACGTTAGCGGCATTGCAGAGAGGGGCTCCCGGCTGAAAGGTCCCATGCCATACGATCGTCCTTCCCGCCTTGCGAGCTGCAGAGGGGAACGCAAGTATCCGCTGCCGGCGCCGGACCGTTAGATCCGTTGAGAGAACCGTTGCTTCGTGTTCGCCTGTTTTTTGGCGGCTGCGCGGCGGTGAAATTAGGGTGGTACCACGACACATTCGTCCCTTAGGACGGGTGTGTTTTTTGTTTTCAACCAAAAGGGAGAAGGGATACCGATGACGAGACTGATGCGACAATCAACGCTGTTTGCCAGCACGCTGCGGGACATTCCGGCGGAAGCCGATGCCGCAAGCCATCAGCTTTTGCTTAGGGGAGGATTTATCCGCCAGTTGGCGGCGGGGGTTTATACGTATATGCCTTTGGGACGGCGCGTACTGAGGAAGCTGGAGGAGATCGTACGGGAAGAGATGGACCGGGCCGGAGCTCAAGAGACGCTGATGCCGGCACTGGAACCTGCTGAACTGCTGCAGCAATCGGGCCGCTACCGGATTTACGGGCCAGATTTGTTCCGTCTGAAGGACAGGCATGACCGGGAGTTTGCCCTTGGCCCGACACACGAAGAGGTGGTCACAACCCTCGTAAAAAACGAAATCAGCTCCTACCGCAGATTGCCGGTCACGCTCTATCAAATCCAGACTAAGTTTCGCGATGAGCGCCGTCCTCGGTTTGGGCTGCTGCGAGGGCGGGAGTTGTTGATGAAGGACGCCTATTCCTTCGACGCTTCCTGGGAGGGGCTGGACGTCTCGTACCGGGCGATGTATGAGGCTTATGTTCGGATTTTCGAGCGCTGCGGACTGAACTTTCGGGCGGTAGAAGCGGATGGGGGAGCCATCGGCGGCGAGGGCGGCACCCATGAATTCATGGCGCTCTCGGCCATAGGCGAGGATACTATTGCCGCTTGTACGTGCTGCAACTATGCGGCGAATCTGGAGCGGGCGGAAGCCGGGTCGGTACGGCAGGAGGAACAGCGTGTCGTACAGGGAGAACAGATGAGCGAGAAACCCCGCCAACTTGAAAAAATCCATACACCGGGGGTCCGTACAATTGAGCAGTTAACGGCGTTTTTAGGCGTGGATGCTTCAGCCATCATCAAGACGCTGATTTACGAGGCGGACGGCGGTTTAGTGGCGGTGCTGGTGCGCGGGGATCATGAAGTCAACGAAATTAAGGTGAAAAATTATTTAGGCGCCTCTGAGGATCTAACGCTTGCCGAACCGCAGGCGATCGCCGCCGCAATCGGTGTGCCGACGGGTTTTGCGGGTCCGGTGGGGCTTACCGGAAACGTACGGGTGCTGGCGGATGCCGCTGTGGCGCAAATGGAAACGGGCATTGCCGGAGCGAACGAGGTGGATTATCATCTCCTCGGCGTCGTACCGGGGCGGGATTTTGCCGCAAGCGAATGCGGTGATTTCCGCAACGCATGCGAAGGAGAAGCCTGTCCGCGCTGTGGCGAAGGTAAGCTGCAGTTCCACAAAGGCATCGAAGTGGGCCATGTGTTCAAGCTCGGCACCCGGTATAGCGATGTGCTGGGAGCGCGTTTTGCCGATGAAGGCGGACGTGAGCGGAACTACATCATGGGTTGCTACGGGATCGGCATATCCCGGCTCCTTGCAGCCATTGCCGAGCAAACCGCCGATGAGCATGGCATCGCTTGGCCCCGGGCTATTGCACCTTATCAGGTGCATGTCATCCCGGTCCAGCGGCAAAACGCCGCGCAAATGCAGTTGGCGGAAGAGCTGGCGCAACGCTTGAGCAGGCTCGGCGCGGAAGTTCTCCTGGATGACCGGGACGAACGCGCCGGCGTGAAGTTCCATGATGCCGATCTTATCGGCATCTCGGTGCGCATCGTCGTAGGCAAGCATGCGGAAGAAGGCAAGGTGGAATATACGGAACGGGTGACCGGGGTTAAGGAGCTTTTGACGGCGGAAGAAGCGGTTGAACGGATTGAGGGAATGCGGAATTAACCTCAGCGACTCTCTCTAGCGGAAGCAATGGGCTTGAAATTTCCTCCTTGTGGAAAATGTCCTAGGTGCGGATGCAACGCTGCGCTATAATGCGGAAAACATCCCATCCTGGATTGGAGGCGCCCCTATGAACGACATCGAGCGGTATTATGAAGAGAGGTATGACGAATGGAACCGGCTTGCCCGGCACAAGATCGAATTCGACATCACGAAGCGCTATCTCAATGAGTTCATCCAAGGGGAGCGGCTCGATATTTTCGATATCGGCGGCGGGCCGGGGCGGTATTCCATCTATCTTGCGGGAAAAGGCCATCAGGTTACTCTGTTAGACCTAGCCAAAGGACATCTCGACCTCGCCAAAGAAAAAGCACAGGAAGCCGGGGTTGAACTGGCGGACTATATTCACGGAAATGCGCTTGCGCTTGACGGTACTGACGCTCAATATGATGCGGTACTCCTAATGGGGCCGCTCTATCATCTAACCAAGGAAGAGGACCGGCGAAAGGCGGCAGCAGAAGCGGTAAGGGTTCTTAAGCCCGGCGGGCTGCTGGTTGCTTCGTTTATTTCATCCTACGCTCCGCTAATGGACATGCTGATGGAGCCCGCCGCTATCGAGTCGCCAGAAGAGCTGCTGGTGTATTTGGCGGACGGGGAAAACCGTCCCGAGAAGGGCTTTACCACCGCCTATTTTACGAGTTATCATGAAGCGCGGGAGCTAATGGCTGCCTCCGGGTTGACCGAGCTTGCTTTTGCCGGGGTGGAAAATGTTTTGGGCTTAAGAGAACCCGAGATTAACGGACTCACCGAAACGGAGTACCGCAAATGGCTAGAAATCGGATATCAGCTAAGCCGGGATCGGAATGTCATCGGAACGAGCATGCATTATTTGTACATAGGTCGAAAGTAAACCGTCCGGTTTAGAGGTGCTTATGAAGAACAGCGAGATCATCACAGCAGAGGATTTGGCGGCGATTCGGAAGGTTCCGGGTTCCGCAGACTGGCAATGGATCGAGCCGCTGCTGAAAGGCTGGTCCAGCGATCGGAAGTTTGAAGTTGTCGATGGCGCCGGAGAAAAACGGCTGCTGCGGCTGTCCGACGGGAGTCATTATGAAGGGAAGCTCGGTGAGTTTGCGATGATCCGGCGGGCGAACCGGCTTCCTTTTTCCATGTCTCGGGCGGTGGATTTCGGGCGTAGCCCGGACAGTGGAACAGTGTATATGCTGCTGGACTGGGTGGAAGGCGAGCCGCTGGAGGACGTTCTGCCGTCTTTTTCGTCGAAGGAGCAGTATGCCGCCGGATACGAAGCGGGTGGAATCCTGCGGCAGATCCACCGGCTGCCTCTGGAGCCCGGTGAGATAAGCCGGGAGGAATGGACGCGGCGCATGAGCGAAAAAATGCGGCGAAGAATGCGGCAGTATGAAGAGTGCAGTTATCGGGTTGAGGGGGATGAAATCGCCGCTGCTTATGTGGAAGAGCAAATCGGTTTGCTGGGCGAGGCGGAATTGGTTTATCATCATGGCGACTACCATTTGGGCAACCTGATCTGGACTCCTGACCGGCATATTGGTGTAATCGATTTCAACCGTTGGGACTGTGGAGATTATGCCGAAGAGTTTTACAAGGTGCAGTCCTTCGATCGGGAAGTAAGCGTGCCTTTCGCAAGAGGAAAGCTGGACGGGTATTTCGGCGGTCCTCCACCGGAAGCGTTTTGGCGGCGGCAGGCGCTCTACGTGGCGTATGCTTCGCTTTTTTCCATCGTGTGGGCCATTCCCTTCGGGGCGGAAGAAATCGCAGGGATGCAAGAACGGTGCCGGCTGGCGCTGGAGGATTATGACGGGTTCCGGCGGCTTGTTCCCAAATGGTATGAGCCGCGAGAATAGCAAACCGATTCGACAACAAGAGGGGAGATCATCAGCATGTTTGAAAAGACGAGCCGTTCGCGGGTAAAAGGCTTCCTTCGGGCGGAAGGACGAAAAGTGGTTAACGAGGCGGGAGAGGAAATCGTTTTAACCGGGTGGGGATTGGGCAACTGGCTTCTTCCCGAAGGGTATATGTGGCTCTCACGGGGCAGCGAATTCGATCGTCCTCGCAAAATGGAGCGGGTCATTCGGGAACTTGCCGGCAGCGAGTATGCAGAACAGTTTTGGACGAAGTTCCGGGAGCATTACGTCACTAGGGAGGATATCCGGCTCATGGCAGAGCTGGGCTACAATTCGGTGCGCATCCCCTTCGGTTGGCGAGTGCTGATGGAGGAGGAGCCGGGCATCGTATGGAAGGAGGACGGCTTCGCTCTTCTCGACCGCTGTCTGGATTGGTGCGAGGAGTTCGGCGTTTATGCCTTCCTCGACCTGCATGGCGCGCCTGGTGGGCAAACCGGCTCCAATATCGACGACTGCGTAGATGATTTTCCCAGGCTGTATACGGACTCGGACAGTTGGCTCAAAGCCATTGAGCTGTGGAAGGAACTGGCCCGCCGCTATAAGGACCGGTGGATCGTCGGTGGGTATGACCTGTTGAACGAGCCAGTGCGCCCCGGCTTGCTGGAGGATAAGCATCCCCATTACTTTGTGCAGCGCTTAGTGGATTTTTACGAAGAGGCGATTTCCGCCATTCGTGCCATCGACTCCCGGCATTTGCTGTCCATCGAGGGGCATCACTGGGCGACGAATACGGCAATCTTTTATAAGCGGTTCGACGAGAACATGGTCATTCATTTTCACCGGTACGCCTGCATGCCGGGGATCGAAGCATACCAACCCTATCTGGAAGTATCGGAACGCCTGAACCAGCCACTGTGGTTGGGTGAAACGGGCGAAAATTCTTTGGAATGGTTCGCGGCGATGTACCCACTGGCCGTTTCTCTGGATATTGGCTATAACCTGTGGCCTTGGAAAAAGATGCAATGCGACAACTCCCCTTACTCCATCAATAAGCCGGAGGGATGGGATGAGTTCCTCGCCTATACCACTGGCGGGGCGCATCCGGGATACAAGCGCGTTCAACAGATCTTGGATGGGTTTCTGGAAAATATAAAGGTGGCGAATTGCGATCCGAATCCGCTGGCTACGGATGCTGCTTTCCGCAAGCCCGGCTGCCGATTGCGGGGCACGGATTTCGACGCTTTTCCGGGGAAAGGAGCTTCCTTCAGCGGGTTCCGTACGGAGGGTAATCTTTACGGCTATCAAGCACAA
>NZ_CBQR020000101.1 GCF_000455485.1 Gorillibacterium massiliense | reverse complement strand
GTACGGAGGGTAATCTTTACGGCTATCAAGCACAATCGGGCATGGGGGTCGTCGCGCTCACTGACACACCGCAGCCGAAGAAGTTTTTCTTCGACAGCGGCTGGGACCTCTTGGCGCTGGAGTTGGCCGCGAATGAGTTCGCTTCGTATACGTTTAGCGGCGTAACGGAAGATAACCGGGTGTCGCTGGAACTCATCTGCCGCGATGACGCGCAGGTGACGGTGGAGCAAGACGGGAACGTCATTGCTCAGACAAAGCTGGCTGCAACCGCTCTGGGCAGCGCGGGTCAGCCTACTGCCGCTAAAGCCATCACCGCCCAGCTTCATGCGGCGGAGGAAACGGTGATCACGGTGCGTGTCCACAGCGGCTGCATCGAGCTGCATACCATAATCGTGGAATAACCTCATGTATGAAATGAGACCTGCAAAGGAAGCGGAAGCTCCTTGGCAGGTCTCTTTGGTTACCGGGTTGAATTTTCGTAAGCTAACCTCGGAATATGGCGTTAATCCTTTTATAGGGTTTGCTGGACGGACAGGCTAATTCGCATTCGCTGCCAGTTCTTCCAAACTGACGTAATAGAAGGAGGCATGCACTTGTTCAGGCGTCAGATCTCTGGCAAAAGAGCGGCGGAGAATCGCTGCATGATTTTGCTCATCCTCCAGGATGTAGGCGATGCCGTTATCGTCCGCTGAATCTCCTGTGAATACGGATTTTTTCAGCTCGCCCGTTGCGGTATTCAGCAAATAGACGTCGTTCGTTCCTTTTTGGAAGAAAACCTCGATTTTCCGGGTGGCGCTGCTTGCCGACTGGGCATGATCGAAATCAAGGGTCAGATCCGTAATCGGGATGAAGGAATCACCGTCTATCTTCCCCAATATCCCGTTGCCGGAAAAATTGCTGATAAAGAGATAATCATTCATCACTTTGACTTCGCTTATGGGCTGATTGAGCATTTTTTCATAAATTGCCGAAAGGTTGATCGAACGGATGAAGGTTCCGTCGAGTGAATAGATGGATAGATAAGGGACAACCTTGCCGCTATCGCCTTTTTGCAACAGGACATAGAGCTGCTTGTTATCGCTGGTGAAGTTTGAGATGGATTCGCCGCTTTTTGCCGCGGGGTCTCCATGGACTTCCAAGACTCTACTTGTTTTGTCCTTAGCTGGGTCGTAGGCTTCGATATAGGTGGTGCCGGCGCTAGCTGCACTGCCAGATGCTTCGCTTTTCAGCATCAGCAGTTTATCCGTTGTGGCCGCCACATAGACAAGCCCCATGAAATGATCTTCGGTTTGAATTTGCTTCACTGAATTTTTCTTAAGATCAATGGCAAACAGCCCGCCATTCGGGTTTTCGCCAGCTCCTGCATGAAAATAGAGACGGTTATTCAACATCGCCATGCTGTTGCTGGCAACGTGAAAAAGTTTGACTGTTCCCAGCGCTGCGGTTTTTTTGGTGTAAATATCATAGCGGAAATAGTGGCAGTCTCCCTGACCGTCCAGTTCTCCATAGATGTAACTATCTTTGGTCAAGGCAAGTAGCATCTGGATTTTGCTCGGATTAAAGGGAAGCGTCGCATATTTTCCACTGGCCGAGCTATCATTTGAAGATGAACGGACAGCTTCGGTGCTTCCGTTATCAGCCGAAGCGCAAGCGGCGGCTAGCATACATAAGAGCAGGCATGATGCAAAAAATCGGTTTATCCTCATAAGCATCCCCCTGACCATTGGATACGAACGATTCGTTTCGTTTTGCAAGAAATTTTATATAATTTTACACAATTTGGGAGGAATTCGCTATGAAAAAAGCATCATGTGCGCTGGCGCTCCTGCTGGTTGCTTTTGTTTTACTCGCTGGCTGTGAGAAGCCGCTAAAGCCGGACAGCCCGTTGAATACGGCGATGCTGTTGAATGGAGTGGCCACAAATGGGGGAGATGGCGGCAATTACGTAATGTTCAAGTCTTATTTCAGCGAAGTAGCCCAGACAAAGGTCACCAAGCGGATGATGGGGGTGCTGCAGGAAGCGAGAGGGTCCTCACCGGTAACGACATTCACCAATTACGAGCTGCTTACCTATCCCAACGGCAGCATGGTTCTCGTCCGCATGACACCAGAGATAAAGGGCACGGTCTACGCTGAGGATATCATCCCTGTGCCTGAGGAGATGAAAGATTTGTTCCAAGCAAATGCGGAGCTAAAATGAGGGGGCGGCGGAATGAAGCGCAGGTGGCTATTTGTCTATCCGGTGAAATTTATCAATGACTTAACATGACATTTCCATATTTTTCCGATATGATAGAAAGGTGTGAGAGTTTTTCTTACATCAACCATTCATCTAGCAGGAGGAGGACGTCATTTGTCAAACGTATCCCGCAAGAAAAAGGCTTTGCCGGCTTTCGTCGCACTCAGTTTACTGCTGATGCCACTCAGTAGTATTCATGCTGCAGCAGGGGACCCTACCGTAAATTTGCGCGTCCTGGAAACGACAGATCTGCACGTAAACATGGTGAACTACGATTACTTTTCGGACAAGCCTACGGATGAGTACGGCTTTGCCAAAACGGCGACGCTGATCAAGCAGGCCCGGGAGGATGCGGTGAACAGCTTGCTGTTCGACAACGGAGACATTATCCAGGGCAACCCACTGGGCGATTACGTCGCAAACGTGGAGAAGCTACAGCCTGGAGAAACGCATCCGGTTTACAAGGCATTGAATCTGCTGAATTACGACGCAGGAAACCTTGGCAATCATGAGTTCAACTATGGTCTCGACTTTTTGAAAACCTCCATCGCAGGGGCCAAGTTCCCTTATGTGAATGCTAACATCTACAAGGATGACGGGGACAGCAATCCGGACAATGATGTCAATGCGTTCACCCCTTACCTCATTCTCGACAAAACGGTAAAAGATACAAGCGGCGCCACCCATACGTTGAAAGTAGGCGTCATCGGCTTTGTGCCACCACAAATCAACCAGTGGGACAAGGCGAACCTGGAAGGCAAGGTCATCACGAAAGATATCGTGGAAACTGCTGAGAAGTTTGTTCCGCAGATGAAAAAAGAAGGCGCGGACATCATCATCGCTATCCCCCACTCCGGTTTTGAAGATATTCCTGAAATGGAGAACATGGAAAACGCCGTGCTGTACTTGAGCAAGGTGAAGGGTATCGACGCGATTCTCTTCGGCCACGCCCATAAGATTTTCCCGGACAAGTCCTTTGCCGGTAAAACCGGCGTTGATCTGGAAAAAGGCACGATCAACGGCGTGCCGGCCGTGGAGCCCGGTTTCTGGGGCAATAATTTAGGGGTCATCGATTTGACCCTGCAGCTGAGCGGCGGCAAATGGTCGGTTACGAATTCCGCCGTTTCCGTGAAGCCAATATATGACACGGTCAACAAGAAATCTTTGGTCGATGCCGACAAAGAGGTCCTCGACGCCGTAGAAAAAGACCATGAAGCTACCCTAAACTACGTACGTGGCCCGGTAGGCAAGACGTCGGCGCCGATCAACAGCTTCTTCGCCTTGGTACAGGACGACCCATCTATTCAAATCGTCACCAATGCGCAAAAATGGTACGTTAAGCAGCACCTGCAAGGTACGGATTACGAAGGACTGCCGATTCTGTCCGCAGGAGCGCCATTTAAAGCAGGCGGCCGTCAAGGCGCCTCCTACTACACCAATATTCCCGCAGGGGACATCGCCATTAAAAACGTGGCTGACCTGTATCTGTACTCCAACACCATCAACGCCGTGCTGGTCACCGGTGCGGAAGTGAAAGAATGGCTGGAATGGTCTGCCGGCCAATTCAACCAAATCGATCCGAACAAATCCGGTGATCAACCGCTGGTCAACCAGGATTTCCCGACCTACAACTTTGACGTCATCGACGGCGTTTCGTATCAGATCGACGTGACCCAACCGGCTAAATACGATGCCAAGGGAGCGCTGCTCAATGCCGACGCCAACCGCATCAAAAACTTGACCTTCGAAGGCAAACCGATTGATCCGGCGCAAAAATTCGTCGTTGCCTCCAACAACTACCGGGCGTCCAGCAGCAAGTTCGCCAATCCGGACGGCAAGCGCATCATCATGGCTTCGCCGGATGAAAACCGTCAAGCCGTCATCGACTACATCCGCACCTCGGGCACCATCAATCCGACAGCGGACGGCAACTGGTCGCTGGCTCCGATCAAAGGCAACGCCAGCATCGTCTTCCAAACATCCCCGGCCGCTAAAGCGGCGGCAGCGGGCAACAAATTACTGACCTATGTCAGTGATTCCACCGACGGCTACGCTAATTTCAAATTGAATCTGGCGTCGGCTTCCACGAGCGGCGGTACGACGACTCCGGCAACACCTGACAAGCCTACCACCCCGACGACTCCGACGACCCCGACCAAGCCAACAACTCCGGCACAATCGGCTGACACGGTATACATCGTCAAGAAGGGCGATACCCTGTCGGAAATCGCCGTGCAATACGGAACAACCTGGCGCAAGCTGGCCGAATACAATAAGCTGAAAAACCCGAATTTGATCTTCATCGGTCAAAAGATCCTGATCCCGGTCAAGTAATCGTCTCCTGCAGCGCCGGCATCGAACAAAAAGAGGCCATCAAAAAAGCAGCGCGTATCCGAAACGATGCGCGCTGCTTTTCTTTTTCGGCTATCGGTTCTCTACAAGCTGGACCTCATATCCATCGGGGTCATGGACGAAGGAAAAACGGATATGGGGATTAGGGGAAATCGGCCCCCGGACAATCGCAATCCCTTTACTTTTCAAAAATTCGCTGATTTCCTCCAAGGAATCCACTGCAACGCCTATCGAAATGCCCGAGCTTGGCGCTGCGGCCTGCCCCTCTCGCTGGATCAGCTCGATTTTTGGTTGATCCTCGTCGCCCAACATGGCGATATCCGCATCCCCGCTGCGGTAACGGCTGCTGATCGGCAGTCCAAGCATCTCATGATAGAACGCCAGGGAATTTTCCATATGGCTGACTCTTAATGTTACCCAACAAAAATGCATTCCGCATCACTCCTTTACTCCCTTAGGTTTCGCTAGCATCGGTGCAAATCCTGCTCGTCATGACAAACGTTAATCGGTATACTCGGGAGTAGAATGAAAATCGGAGGGATGCGCCTATGCCGAAAAAAACCGAGAAATGGCCGATTCTTTTCTTTCCGGACCAGCAGGCTTTCGCGGAGTGGCTGAATGAGCATCATGATACCGTCCCCGGCATCCGGCTGCAAATCGCCAAGAAGGGAGCAGATTTCGCTTCCGTCAGCTATGCTGAAGCGCTGGATGTGGCTCTTTGCTACGGCTGGATCGACAGCCAAAAAGAAGCCGTCGACGAGAAGACGTGGATCCAGCGGTTTGGCCCGCGGGGAGCGAAAAGCATTTGGTCCCAGGTGAACAAGGAAAAGGTGGAACGGCTGATCGCGGAGGGTCGGATGCAGCCTCCTGGTTTGCAGGCGATCGAAGCGGCAAAGAAGAACGGCCAGTGGGACAAGGCCTATGCACCGCAAAGTGCATTGAAAGGTTCAGGTGACGGGGTGTTGCCGGAGGATTTCGCCGCGGCGCTTGCGTTAAGCCCGCAAGGCAAGGCTTTTTTCGAAACGTTGAATAAGCAGAATAAGTTCGCGATTCTATTCCGCATTCAGAATGCGAAGAAACCGGAGACGCGGAACAAGAAAATTCAACAATATATCGAGATGCTTGAAAAAGGGGAAAAGCTGTATCCTTGAATAGGCGAAATCACGGTTAAGTTGAACCAAATCTATCTAAACGGGAGGAGTAACGATTATGGGGCAGTTTGTGTTGGATCTGCTTGATTTTACTAGAAGCCGGACTTTGCAGGCGATGGAGAGCCTGTCTGAAGAGGAAGCGGACCGGATTCCGGACGGTTTTCGGAACTCCGTCCGTTGGAATCTGGGGCATATTTATGTGGTGCTTGAACGTTTCGCATTTTATTACATTGGATTACCACAACACTTGCCGGAGGGCTTTAAGGAGTTGTTCGAAAGCGGTACGTCTCCGCTGACCAAGCCGGAAGGGCTGGTCGTTCCGACTCTGCAGGAGTTGCGGACGCTGCTTGCGGAGCAGCCGGGCCGCATCCGCCGCGAATTGGCCGGGCGGTTGGAGGAAATCATCGTTCCCCCTTATACCACATCGGCTGGAATGAAGCTGGAGACGCCGGAGCAGTTCCTCAGTTTCAACGCTTACCATGAGGGCATGCATATCAACGCTATCAAGCAGTACAAGCGGCTGATCGAACGATAAAAAAACAACAAGACCGGACACGGTGCGCCTCTCGGGCGTTTACCTGTCCGGTCTTTTCTGTCGCGAGTGTTATCCGATGCGGATATTGCCTTCCGGGTAGCGGAACAACTCCTTCTCCGGCTTGGGGGTCAATGCGAAGGCGAGAGTGATGGGACCCAACCGGCCGATGAACATGATGACCGAGAGAAACCCTTTGCCGAAGGAGCTGAGTGACGGCGTCAATCCCATGGACATGCCACAGGTGCCGTAGGCGGAGACGGTTTCGAACAGGATACCGAGGAAGGAGAAGTTTTCGGTGGTGGAAAGGACCATCGCCGAGAGAATGACCGCGATAAACGAAAACATCGTGAAGGTAATCGCCTTGTAGATTCGCTCTTTCGGCAGGCGGCGGTGGAACATGACCACGTCTTCTTTTCCCCGCAGCATGGCCAAAATGACGCCCACCAGAATAGCAAAGGTCGTCACCTTGATGCCCCCGCCAGATGAGCCGGGAGCTGCGCCGATGAACATTAGGATGACGATGAAAAACTGTGTCGCCTGCCGAAGCGATGCGGTATCGACAGTGGCGAGCCCTGCCGAGCGGGCGGAAACCGATTGAAACATGGACGCCAACAGTTTCCCGCCGTGGGAGAGCGGCTGCATCGTGGCCGGGTTCGTATATTCGAAAATAAAGATGACGATAGTCCCGACGACGATAAGTAAACCCGTCATGGACAGTACCACCATGCTGTGCAGGCTGAGCTTGCGGGTGCGGGGAAAAGCCAGCAGGTCGGCGATGACAATGAAGCCGATCCCTCCGAGAATGATCAGCAGGACACTGACGAGATTGACAAACGGATCGTTGACGTAGTGCTGCAAGCTGCCTAAACGGCCCGGCAAGCCGGTGAACAAATCGAATCCGGCATTGTTGAAGATGGAGATGCTATGATAGACGCCGAAATAAAGGGCGGTGCCGATAGGCATCTCGAATAGTAAGCGGACAGTTAGCAAAATGGCGCCGGCCAGCTCGATGGTGAGGGCATAAACCAGTACTTTGCGGATGAGCCGGACGATGCCGTCCAGGGAGCCTTGGTTCATCGCTTCTTGCAGAATCATCCGCTCGCGGAAGGAAATTTTTCTGCCGAACACGATAGAAATCAGGCTAGCCATGGTCATGAACCCCAGTCCGCCGATTTGGACGAGCAGAAGCAGCACGACTTCTCCGAAAGCCGTGTAATGATGGGCGACAGTAACCAGGGAAAGCCCCGTGACGCAGGTGGCGGATGTCGACATGAACAAGGCGTCGAGGAAAGGCTGGCTTTTACCGGAGGCCGAGGAAAAAGGCATGGACAAAAGCACGGCGCCGATCATGATGATGGCGATAAAGCCAAAGGCCAGAACCTGAGGCGGATTCGGCCTCCATCTTGATTTTTTCTCTGTATGGCTGATCTTCATACCTTCACTCCGCATGTTAATCTTGATCATTTTATTGTAGAGAGCTATCCAGTGAATGTAAAGGATTGGTGTAACTGTTCTCCGGTTTCCTTCTCTTTCAGGCTGTATATGTGTTAGTTTATTCGAAGGTTATGATTGTTGAATATCGGGCATGTACACCTTTTCTGTCACTTTGTTACGATGTATGCGTATTCAACAGTTGTTTTTCAGAGAGGAGAAGTCACATGAAGTATGGAAAATGGGCTATAGTTCTGCTTGGTACCAGTCTTTTGCTTACTAGTGCAGTTGGTTGCTCATCGGGGGATGGCAAGAAGAAAGATCAGCCTGCGGCAACAAGCGGGCAAGCGGCAACGAATGCAGAAGGTAAATTTGATCCACCGGTTACAATCACAACGGCTCGTGTTGTCGGCTCCGACTACGTGTTTATCAATGGCGAAACCATTAATGACAACGTTCATAACAAATGGGCAAAGGATAAGCTGGGGATTGAAATCAAGGATCTCTGGGATACTCCGGACAACAGTGCTTACCATACAAAGATCCGGCTTTCCCTTACGAGTCAAGATCAGCTTCCGGACGTCTTTATCGTGCAGGATACCAATTTGATCGCGGACTTGATTCAATCCGGCAAAGTCCGGGACATTCAGGAAGATTTCGATAAATACGCAACGGATCGCATAAAGAAAATCTATGGGGATAACAGTAGCGCCTTGAATCAAGTGAAATCGGGTCAAAAGCTCATGGGACTGCCGATTTTCTCGGCTGGCGACAGCACCAATCCGGTTCTCTGGATTCGCCAAGACTGGCTGGATAAATTAAACTTGCAGGCGCCGAAGACCATCGATGAATTTGAGAAGGTCATGGACGCCTTTACGAATCAGGATCCGGACGGCAACAATAAGAAGGATACGTTCGGCTTCAGCTTCTCCGCCCGCAATGGCTTCGCTAACTGGATGTCCGATGCCAGCTTCATCTTTGGCGCTTATACGGGTAAGGCGCTGCCGGGAACCTATCAAAAAGGGGAAGACGGCACGTTGCAATACGGCTCCATTCAACCTGGGATCAAGGATGCTCTTGGAAAGCTGAACCAATGGTACAGCAAAGGGTACCTGGATCCGGAATTAGCGGCGCTGGATGAGGTGAAGGCGACGGAAAGTTTCATCCAAGGCAAATCCGGTATGATCGCGGCTCCATATTGGGCCAATGGGTGGCCGCTGGGCGATGTGAAATCGACCAATCCCAATGCGGTAGTCCGTGCATATGAGCTGCCGAAGGGTCTGGATGGTAAAACCGCCCGTTATAACGGTTCCGTCAATGAAGGCAAAGTAATGATGTTCAATAAAGATTTTAAACACATGGATGCATTCTTCCTGTACCTGGATAAAATTTACGACAGCCAATTCAGCACAGGCGATTTCAAGGACGGCTTCTTCGAAGGCTATGACTACGCCACCGTAAACGGCGCTCCTGAATATGACCCGGCTAAATTCCCGACTCCTTTGGAAAAGGCAGCCACTTCCAGCAAGTATAATCTCTTCTGGAACGTTCCGAAAATCCCCTATCAAGAGTCCAAGGATTACTATGATGTGTTTAAAGGCATGCAACCGGTAACCGCTGCGCAAAAGGCGATCGCCATCGCCGATAAAGAACAAATACGTGCCGGTGCCCTGAACTATCAAATGAAGGATTCCAACGCTCCAAGCGATTTCAACGGAGCGCCGACGGAAACAATGCGGAGTAAAGGCGATAACCTGAAGACGATGGAACTTGAAACCTTCGCCAAAATTATCTACGGCAACTTGTCTTTGGACAAGTACGACAGCTTTGTAACGGACTGGAAGAGCAAGGGTGGGGATCAAATCCTGAAGGAAATCAACGCCTGGTACCAAAGCATTCAATAATGTGCAATGGCAATAAAAAGGGGAGCCGCTGGGCTCCCCTTTTTGTGCTTACATAAGACTTTATAAGTTTGTGCAATAAACAGCCTTATTCCACTACGGTAAACGTCGAACGTCCTAAAAGGACGTTCGCAAGCCGTTTATCCTTGATTTGTCCTATCGGTTGCGGAAAGTCTGGGGTGTACACTCATACGTTTCTTTAAACAGCCGGATGAAATATTGGGTCTTGTGGTAGCCGACTTCTTCTGCGATATCGGATACTTTTTTGTTGGTGGAGCGCAAGAGATGGGCGGCTTTCTCCATTCGCATACGGGTGATATAGGAGGACAAGCTCTCTCCGGTTTCCTTTTTGTACAATCGGGATAAATAAACGGGGTGCAGATACATGTATTCACCGACTTTGGTGAGGGAGACATCTTCATGCAGGTGCTCCTCGATGTAAGCTTGAATGTGGGAAATGATGCGGCTTTGGTTGCCCGCCGTCTCCTGGATTCTCACCCGGAATTGCTCAATCAGCGTCAGCGCCCAACTCCGAACCTTGGCGGTTGACTGAAAACTGAAGGGGTCCTGCAAAAAAGAAATGTCGCCGATCATTTCCGATAACGAATCGCCTTGTTTGTGGGCCATATAGGAAAAACAGCTGTACAGATAATAAACCGCCTCTACGAGATGGTGCTGGGTGCGGTAGGGAGGAGTGTCTAGCTCGTCCAGTACGGTCTCGAGCCGTTCCACGACCTCATCCCAGCGGCTTTGCTCCATTAATTGCAAAATCGGTGGCGATTCATGCAGCCTTTTTAAGGGCTTGACGTCGACGTTATCCGTCTGGTCGGTGAGCAGCAGCTGGTTGTGCTGGGTACCCACGCAGCGCCAAAATTCATTGATGGCTTGTAAATATTGACTATGGACGTCTCTGCCGAAAGGAAAGGGCTGGGATAGCCGAATACTGATGGTTTTCTTTAAATAGTTGGGAACCGCTTGGCGAAGAAGCTCTGTGCGTTGCAGAACGGCGGGGACACCACCCAAGGCATCTACCGGCAGAATGAGAGCAAGAAATTGATGGGAGTCCTTGCACCACCACAGGTGAGAATGCCCTTCCACATGATCCAGGTAGATTTCATCGGCCATATTTTGCACAGCATAACTATAAAGCTCGATATCCTCTCTCGACAGCTCCGCATTTCCGGTTTCGATGCGGATCAGCGCAAGCATGCAAGGATCCCCTGTTTGAAGCTGGATGTGCAGGGTGTGCAGTTTTTCGTTGACCACAGGATCTGAAAAGCGTCCGCCCAGCAGCAGGTCTAGCAGCAGGTGCTCGCGAAGGCGGGGACCGGCCAGCTTCAACACTTCGATTGCCTCTGTCAAAGCTTGCTGATTCCGGTGCTCCTTTTGAATCTGAGATGTGATTTTTGTCAGGCAAGAGGCGACTTCATCGCTGGTAACGGGTTTTAACAGATAATCGACCGCTCCTTTGCGCAAAGCGGTTTTGGCATAATCGAAATCCGAATAGCCGGACAGCAAGATGACTTTTGTTTCCGGCCTTACCCGGGACATCGTTCCCAACAATTCCAATCCGCTTTGCCCGGGCATGCGGATGTCGGTGATCATGATCGAGATGGATTCCCGGTTTGCGATGGCAATGGCTTCATCCGCCGATCCGGCCCGAAAGACACGGGTAATTCCGAAATGCTCCCAATCCATCGTTTCCTCCAGGTAATCCAGTACGTACTCTTCGTCATCCACCAGCAAGATGTTCATGTCCATCCTCCTTTTCTCCAGCGGCGCATGTGTTGTTTTTACATAAGACTTTTATCTTTCGGTAAATGAAACGTGACACGGAATCCTCCCCACGGGCTTTGGGACAATATCAAGCCTGCTTCAGGCCCAAAACGGTTGATCAGACGGTGGTGGATATTCCATAAGCCGCAGCCGATTTCGTCCGTGGAGATGTCGGACTGGATTTGACTGGTCAGCTCCCGAAGAGCATCTTCGGAAAGCCCGTTGCCATCATCCTCCACGGTCAGAACAAAACCGTCTTCGGCAACCCGTCCTTGAATCCGGATGTGCCCGGAGTCCTTCTTCTGTTCTAAACCGTGAATGACGGCATTTTCCACAATGGGCTGCAGGATCAGATTAGGCACTTGCAGGCTCAGCATTTCTTCCGGTATCGAAATCTCATATTGAAGTCGCTTGGTGCGCAGCGATTGAACTTCCAGATAACTCTCAATCAACTTGATTTCATCGCCAAATGTGGAATTCGTGCCTGCTTTTCGGGTGATGTGGCGGTAAAACAGAGACAAATTTTTGGCCATGGACACCACTGCATCAGGAGATTTATGGGCCATGCCGACGATATAAAACAGGCAATTGTAGAGGAAATGCGGATTGATTTGTGATTGCAGATGCTTGTACTCCGCTTCACGTGTTCGTACTTTTTCCTCGTATACATCCTCAATCAGGGTTTGGATACGGGACGCCATATCATTGAAGCGCTCAAAAAGGTAATCAAACTCATTGTTTGTTTTTTTCACGGCCCTGGTACTGTAATTGCCCGAACCGAGCTGTTCGATTTTCCGTACCAGATAGCCTAACGGAATCCGGAAGTGGCGATACAACAGATACGAAAGGGCGACACCGGATAAAAAGAGTAGCAGGAGACTCACATTGACCATCAGATTGACTTTTTTAAGCGGAAGAAGGAACTGATTCAATTGGATATAACTGATCAGCGTTCCGTTCAAAGACTGGCTGTACAAGGTTTGCACCAGATATTCCACATTGTCCAGCTTCAGCACCGTAAGCTCCGGATGGGCAGACGCAACGCCGTCGTCTAAAGCGATCTTTTCTTTGAGCAAGGGCAGAAGCCGGGGATCCACCTGATGATTGGCCAGGATGGAAGAGTCTGAGAAATAGAAAAAGGATTTCCCGTTTCCCGCCAAATCGAGGCCTTGCAGGACGGAAAGCAGGTGGCGGCTGGTGAATGTTGTCTCCACCACGGAGATGGCGTTGCTGAGATCCGGGGATGCAAGCCCGGGGTCTGTAAACAGCAGATGAAAAGTCGGCTTCCCGTCTTCATCTCTCATGAACCAACGGTTTTTCGGAAGTGCCGCATATTCCCCCGGTTTAACTTTTTTTCCTTCAATTGTTGAAACGGTTTCATTCAAGGACGGCCAGTAAACCGTCAAATCGTGGGTGATGAGATCCGCCTGGCTTTGCAGGGTGAGCTTCTCGTCAATGGTCTTGCGCATCAGCAAATGATTGATGTATTCGGAAAAACCGTAGGAGCTTGCATAGGCGCGCACGCTGGAGTCGTTCACGAGAATGAGGGCTTGCGATTCCAACTGCCTCAGGGACTGTTCCATTTGCAGCATCGTGAACTCCAATTGCTTGGAAGCGGACTGTTCCAGCGTTTTTTGCACGACATTTTTACTGACATTGTTCGCGTAAGCAAATAAGAGCGTCGCCGGAATAATGAGCACAATCAACATGATGATCAAGTTACGGAACGTTTTGTATTTTATCATGAAAGTCACCGCCGAAGTTGGTATGGGGCAAACAGGTTTTCACAGGGGATATAGATGTTAAGACCTTATCATAGGTGGGGGTAATCCCCGTTGGTATAATAGTAGCAGAAGCAAACAAATACGCAATTGGTAGGATTAAGGAGGAATCTCTCGTATGAGTCATCAGTTGGAAGCGGCTGCAGCAGGTCGTCCCCCTAAAAAAACAAGTTCTTTGGTCAAAGGGCTGAAGAAGACATGGCCGCTGCATGTATTGATCCTTCCCGGTTTTATCATCGCGATTATTTTTCATTATGTGCCGATCTTTGGGTTGATTATGGCTTTCGAAGATTACAAGCCGTGGCTGGGTTTCTTTAAATCCGATTGGGTAGGTTTAAAGCATTTTCATTCCTTATTTATGTTCGATGAGTCGGTGCAGGTCATCTGGAATACGTTGATTATCGCCGTTCTCAAAATCGTCTGCGGGCTCTTTGTCCCGATTGTGTTTGCTCTTCTGTTAAACGAGGTTCGGAAAACAGGAATCAAACGGGGGATTCAAACCCTTGTCTACTTGCCGCACTTTCTCTCTTGGGTAATTTTAGGTGGCATTTTGATCGACCTGCTCTCCGTTAAGGGCGGGCTTGTCAACAGGATGCTCATGGATCTTTTTGGAGCGAAACCGATCTTTTTTCTCGGCGACGGGGACTGGTTTCGTTTTGTAGTCGTGGTCAGCGACATCTGGAAAGAATTCGGCTTTGGCATGATCGTTTACTTGGCCGCGATCGCCGGGGTGAATCCGTCTCTGTACGAAGCCGCCGAAGTGGATGGCGCTACCCGTTGGAAGCAGACGCTTCACGTCACCCTTCCCACCATGTTGCCCATCATCATCGTAGTGGCGACTCTACAGCTTGGCAACGTTTTAAATGCCGGCTTCGACCAGATATTCAATCTTTACAACCCCCTTGTATATAGCAAAGGCGACGTTATCGACACCTTCGTTTACCGTTCGGCCATGCTCAAAGGCGATTTCAGTTTTGCGACGGCAGTGGGCTTGTTCAAGTCCGTCATCAGTTTCGTGCTCATTGTCATCTCCTATCGGATGGCCTACAAGTTCGCTAATTATCGGATATTTTAATGTTGGAGGAAGATCGCCATGTACCATAAAACAACAGGATATCGTATCTTCAATGCGGCCAATCACTTTTTTCTCATTGTGGCATCCCTCATCTGCGTACTGCCGCTGGTTCACGTCCTGGCTGTCTCTTTCAGTGGAAAGGCTGCGGCCACCGCCAATATCGTCAACTTGCTGCCTGTGGATTTCACTCTCGAATCCTACGCCAAAACCATCGATAATCCGGCGTTTCTGAGGTCTCTGGCATACTCCGTATTTCGGACGGTTCTTGGAACGGGCATCGGCATGGCGATTACCATTAGCGCCGGCTACGCCCTATCCAAAAACTACGTCGAATTCAAGAGCCGGAATCCATACATGTGGTTTTTCGTATTCACCATGCTTTTCTCCGGCGGTATGGTACCCAGCTACATTCTGATCTCTAATCTGCATCTGATCGACACGATTTGGGCTTTGGTGCTTCCGGGCTCGCTGGGCGTCTATAACATGATTTTGCTGATGAATTTCTTTCGCACCATCCCGAAGGAACTGGAGGAAGCGGCTCTTATCGACGGCGCGGGAATATTTAAAATCTTGACCCACATTCATCTGCCGATCTCTTTGCCATCGCTGGCAACCATTACACTGTTCACGATGGTCGGGCACTGGAATTCATGGTTCGATGGATTGATCTACATGATGGATACGAAAAAGTACCCTCTGGCCACCTTCTTGCAGACGGTTGTCGTGCAGCAGGACTTCAGCAAGATCAGCATCAACCCGGCAGATTTGGAAAATCTGTCCCAACGTACGGTGAAATCGGCTCAAATCTTTATCGGGGCGTTGCCTATCCTGATGGTCTATCCGTTTTTGCAAAAATACTTCGTGAAAGGTATCGTCATGGGTGCCGTGAAAGAATAGAATCTCCTTTCTGTCTGAACAGAGTTGATCTGAAATGAGAGGCGAATCCAATGTCCATGACCTATGTCTTGCAGGTTGAATCCTTTACCGCCAGTCCGGACACCCGGTTGGAGCAGAACGATTGCGGCGGGCTGGCGGTAACGGCTCCTCCGGAAGGCGGGAGCCTGCTATGGTGTCCTGACGGCTCAAACTCACAAGTTTGGAGTGAATACGCCTACCTAACGGGAGATATCTATCATGAATGCCATGATGTGCTGGTGTTGGTGTTTTCCTTTATAGAGTCGGGGGGTCGCCGTATTGACGTTCACTACGGGATGCTGCCCCATGTCAAGACGCGGGTTTGCATTCCCCTGAAGGTTCTTGAAGGTGAGAGTTTGTTTCTCCCCCGATATCCCGGAGTGCTCCAATCGGTGCTGAGAGGCGATTCTTCTGTGGATCGCAGCCGAATCAGCCGGGTTTCCATTTCCACGCCTCCTTCCGTATCCCTCCGCTCCTTTAAGCTGTCCGGCCTGGAACTGAGAATGAGAGAACCGGATTTCTGTTATGAATATCAGCCTTATCTGGATGAACTGGGGCAGTTAGCCGAAAAGGAATGGGTGGGGAAGACTGGCTCCCACGAAGAGATGAAGCTCAGGCTAGAGCAGGAGGAAGCTGCCATGCAGGCATCCCCGCTGCTGGATGATATTGGACGTTATGGCGGATGGAAGGGCGCCGCTTTCGCTTCCACGGGTTATTTTCGCACGGTATTTGACGGAAGTAGCTGGTGGTTCGTTGACCCCGACGGCTACGGTCTGTTCAGTACGGGAATGGATTGCGTCGGGCCTTTTGACACGATGAAGGTTGCGGGGATGGAGCACCTGCTTCCACCGTTGCCGGACCGTATAGGACCTGTCCGTGACGCATGGACGCCCCAGGGCTTTAGTTATTCTGTTGCTAACCTGATACGAGTGTACGGGGATTCGTGGAGAGAAAGGTGGGAGGCTCTGACGGAAGGGCGACTTAAGGTTTGGGGAACCAATACCATCGCCAATTGGTCGGATTCATCCTTTATCCGAAGCTCCTCGCTGCCCTATGTTTATCCGATGGAGGGCTTCCCGGAGACGAAGGAGACGATTTTCCGGGACTTCCCCGATGTATTCAGCCCCGAATACGAGGAGAATGCCAAGAGCTTCGCCTCTGGCCTGCTTCCGTTTCAAGACGAACCGCGCCTTGTCGGCTATTTCATGCGCAACGAGCCCCACTGGGCGTTTGTGGACAGCTTGAATTTGACGGAATTGCTTCTGGCGCATCCGTCTCCGCTTCACAGCAAACTGCAATTTGTCCGTTGGCTGGAGGAAAAATACGAAACCATCATACATTTGAACGAGGCATGGGGGAGCAGCTTTCACCGGTTTGAGGAGTTAGCTGAAAGCAATGCGCATGCGGAACCCGAGAGCGGAGTCCGCAAGGCGGATTATGACGCGTTCGACCGGGTTTTGATCCGCCGGTACGTGGAGGTTCCAGCCAGAGCCTGCAAGGCAGTGGACCCTCATCACCTCAATTTGGGCATGCGTTATGCGTGGGTATCCAGTGATGCCATTCTGGAAGGTTGTGAAGCCTTCGATGTATTCTCCATCAACTGCTACCGGTTTGAGCCGGACCGGGAGTTGATCGAGCGGATTGGAAAGCGCTTGAACCGTCCGGTCATGATCGGTGAATTCCATTTCGGCGCCGCGGATTCTGGCTTGCCCGCTTACGGTATCAAGGCCGTGGCGACACAAGAGGAGCGAGGGCAGGCATACCGTTATTACATCGAACGGGCGGCGGCGATCCCGGAGCTGATCGGAGCCCATTACTTTCAACTGTCGGACCAGCCGGCGCTGGGCCGGTTTGACGGCGAGAACTACCAGATCGGCGCTGTCGATGTGTGCCAGCGGCCATACGAACCCTTTATTGAGCAGATGAAGCTAGCCCATGGGCGCATTTACGCAATTCGCACCGGCTCAGAACCGCCTTATGAAGAAGCCCCGGCAGAAATTCCGAAAACAGGCTTTTGACTATAGAAAATAAACGCGTAGCGTTCGTTGTCACGAGGTTCATTTGTTCCGTTTATATAAGAAGAGGGGATCGTGCAAAAATGGAATCAGCAGCAATTCTCAACGGCATGCGCTGGACGGATACGGAAGGGCGGGAGATTCATGCCCACGGCGGGGGCTTTTTATATGACAACGAATACATTTATTGGTTTGGGGAAAACCGAACCGGAAGACGCCGGGTATCCTGCTGCCGCTCCAAGAACTTGAAAGAATGGGAGTTCCGCCGGGATGTTCTGACGTTGGATTCTTCCGTTAAACCGGTTTATTATCGAACGAATTTGGAGTTAGAGCCTGTTGCGGCAGATGGGACGGTTTCTTCGCAGGGAGCCGTTATCGAACGTCCAAAGGTGCTATATAACGAAAAGACCGGAAAATATGTGATGTGGATGCACTGGGAGAACGGCAGGGATTATCATGACGCCCGCTGCGCCGTAGCAACCTGCGACACCGTCGATGGGGACTATGTGTATCACGGCAGCTTCAATCCAATCGGATATATGTCCCGAGACTGTACATTGTTTTGCGATGACGACGGAACCGCTTATTTCCTGTCTGCTGCCAGGGACAATGCCGATCTTCATATGTACCGGCTGTCTGAGGATTATATGAGCATCGAGGAGCAGGTCAAGACGCTTTGGCCAGGCCAATACCGGGAAGCTCCGGCCGTGATGAAACGAAATGGAATGTACTATCTTTTGACTTCCGCGTGCACCGGATGGTTGCCGAACCAAGGTGCTTATGCTTATTCGGAAAGTCTCACAGGGCGTTGGTCTCCACTGCTCCCCTTAGGGGATGGGACGACCTTCGACACGCAGCCAACCTTTGTTCTTCCGATTTACGGGAAAGATGAAACCATTTATCTGTATATCGGCGACCGCTGGGATCCTAGCGATTATCATCAATCGTCTTATGTCTTTTTGCCTTTAGTCTTTTCCGGGAAAACGGAAATGAGTTTGAGCTGGGCGGATGCGATCGACTATGACCCCGCTTTGGGAGCTGTCCGCACGCAGACGAGAGAGAACCTTGGAATCCGTTTGAAAAATTGCGCCGCCGACCGCTTCTTGGCTGTCCGGGTAGATGAGAAGAATGGCGTTTCCGGCGTTCATGTGCAAGACCTCTCTTATACATCACAAGATCAGCGGTGGGATACGGAAGATGTTAGAGACGGTCTTTTTCGGCTCCGCCATACAGCGACGGGATTGTATCTGGCCGCTGCGGGAGGACTGGAAGAGCATGGCCAGGTTAGCCTCGCGACCTTCAATGATTCGAGAGATTCCGCGTATCTCTGGAGGAAAGTAGAGCTGGAGCAAGGGTTGTGCAGACTGCGCAATCATTTGACTGAGACCTGCCTTACCTTGACGGCTGACGATGGGGAGAGCCTGCACTTGTCGGCGGACGGCGGAGAATGGAATCCCCGCAAGGGCAGAGATCCGCAAGCGTTTTTGATTTCGAAGATTTTCGGGAACTAGGAAGCATATATAAGAAGCCGTTTATTCGTCCTGTAGATACAGGGGGAAATAACGGTTTCTTTTTTCTTTTCAAGATAGCGGGAGAGGAGTATGGTAACAAAAGGGGCGAATACATAACCGTCTGCGGGCGGTTTTACAGATGGAGGAGAGCATGGCCTTTTTTAATCCTTACCTTAAAAAATACGGGAGGTCCTTTGCACTCGCGGTTCTTTTTCTTACCTTCGAGACGCTTTGCGACCTGCTGCAGCCCACTATTATGGCCAAGGTCATCGACAAGGGTGTGGGCTCGGGGAGTCTCGCCACCGTTTGGCGGCTGGGCGGATTGATGCTGCTTATTACAGCATTCGGCGCTGTGATGGCGACGGCCCGGAACTTGATCTCGAGCAGGGTTTCCCAAAGCTTCGGCGCGGACTTGCGCTCGGATTTGTTTCGCAGCATTCAAACCTTGTCTTTTAAAAGCATCGATAAATTCGACCGGGCTTCTCTGGTCACCCGTCTCACCAACGATGTGACGCAATTGCAAAACTTCGTGAACGGCTTAATGCGCATTCTCGTAAAATCGCCGCTGCTTTGCATCGGCAGTCTAATTATGGCGATTCGGCTCAATATCCACATGGCTGTCGTTTTAGCGGTGGTCGTACCGATGGTGGGCGTGTTGATTTTCGCCAATATGAAGGTAGGCTTTCCGTTCTTTACCCGGGTACAAAAAGCGTTGGACCGGCTGAACGGCATCAGCCGGGAATATTTGTCCGGCGTGCGCGTGGTCAAGGCGTTCAACCGCTTTGATTACGAACAGGCAAAATTCGATGGAGCCAACCGTGAGTTTCAAAGCCGTTCCATTACTGCCAACCGGGCACTCTCGGTATTCAACCCAGCTATCTCCCTCACGGTCAATTTCGGCATCGTGGTGGTGCTGTGGCTGGGCGGCTGGCGGGTGCACAACAATGGGATGCAGGTCGGCAATATCATCGCGTTCATCAACTATATGACGCAAATTTTGACCTCGCTCATGATGATTTCCATGGTGTTCAACATGTTCGTGCGGGCCCGGGCTTCCGCAAGCCGGATCGGGGAAGTATTCCAGGAGAATGTTTCCGGAGGCGCCGAGTCATCTGTCGTTTTGAGTGTGTCGCAGGGCGTCGCCGGAATGGAAACCGACGCCGGTGCAGGCGAGAAAGTGAGAGGCCGCATCGATTTTGACCATGTCACCTTTTCCTATGACGGCGCTTCTGGCGAGCCAGTGTTGCGGGAGATCAGCTTCACCGCCTTGCCCGGGGAAACCGTCGGCATTATCGGCTCAACTGGTTCAGGGAAGAGCACGCTGGTTAATCTGATTCCCCGTTTTTACGATGTGACATCGGGTTCGATCCGGGTGGGCGGCACGGATATACGCACTTTAGAGCCTCATCGCCTGCGGGAGCGGATCGCTGTCGTTCCGCAGAAAACGGTGCTTTTCACCGGCTCGGTGGAAGAGAACTTGCGGTGGGGAAAGGAAGACGCAACGCCGGAGGAAATGGAGCAGGCGGCGCGGATCGCTTCCGCACATGATTTTATTACGGCATCTCCGGAAGGTTACAAGTCGCGCATCGGCCAGGGTGGCGTCAATTTTTCCGGTGGCCAGAAGCAGCGGCTGTCCATAGCCCGGGCGTTGGTCCGGCAGCCGGAGATATTGATTCTGGACGACTGCACCAGCGCAGTGGACGCTACAACGGAAGCTAATATCAAGGGGGCTTTGAAGCAGGCGGCGGAAGGGCTGACCTGTTTGCTCATTGCCCAGCGCATCACCTCGGTGATGGATGCGGACTGTATTCTTGTGCTGGATGACGGAGCCATTGTCGGCAGCGGAACCCATGATGAGCTGCTGGCGGATTGCCGGGTTTACCGGGAAATCTTCCGCTCGCAAATGGGAAAGGAGGCGCTGCGCTATGTCTCGTCCAGCGAATGCTAGAACGGACGCTTCGACCGTGCCGTTTCCTGGCGATAGGCCGGGGCCCGGCGGGCGCGGCGGCGGCTTCGGCGGACCCCACCGGAGAGGGCCGGTAGCTAAGCCGAAAAACTTGAAGGGCACTTTGCGCCGGATCTGGAGCTATATCGGAGATGAGCGCAGGCTGCTGTCGGTGATCTTGGTGTTTCTTGTGATGAGTGCTCTATTGGGGCTGACGGGTCCCTACCTCATCGGCAGAGCTATCGACTCCATGTCCATAACGGGCGGAGATGTCGACTTTGGCGTGTTGGAGACGGTGATTTTCGTACTCATCGCCGCTTACGTAACGGATGCCGTGCTCTCGTTCATCCAAGGATGGTTGATGGCGGGAATCGCCCAGCGGGTGGTGGCACGCCTGCGTCAGGCGCTTTTCGCCAAATTGCAGAAGCTTCCAGTGGCGTATTTCGATGCACGCTCCCATGGGGAAGTAATGAGTCGGCTGTCCAACGACGTGGACAATGTCAGCAACACCATATCCCAAACGACAACGCAGCTGATGGCGGGGATTATCGGCATCGTCGGGTCCTTAGTGATGATGCTGATCTTGAGTCCGGTTTTAACTTTGGCCAGTATGATTACCGTTCCGCTGGTCTATTTGCTTGGCCGTAGCATTACCCGCAAAACAGGGCCGTTGTTCAAGGAGCAGCAGGTTCAGTTGGGCAAGCTGAATGGACATGCGGAGGAAAGTATCTCCGGTCTGCAGGTGGTCAAGGCGTTCAACCATGAAGAGAAGGCCATCGCCGAGTTTGAAGAAGTAAACCGGAAGCTGGCGGAGGTCGGCTTGAAGGCGCAAATCTGGTCGGGCTTCCTCATGCCGATCATGAACGTGATCAACAACCTGGGCTTTGCTACCGTCGCTATCGTAGGAGCTATATTAGCCATTAAAGGCCATATAACCGTCGGTATTATCGCCAGTTTTATCAGTTATTCCCGTCAATTTGTCCGTCCTCTGAACGATCTGGCCAATATCTACAACGTGCTGCAATCCGGCGTAGCTGGGGCGGAGCGAGTGTTCGAGGTTTTGGACGAAGGGGAGGAAACGGTAGACCGCCCGGATGCGATTCCCTTGGCAGAACCGAAAGGCCGCGTCGTATTCGAAAATGTCGGCTTCGGTTACCGGGCGGATGTGCCGATTTTACGGGGAATCAGCTTCACCGCGGAGGCGGGCACGAGCGTCGCGTTGGTGGGACCGACGGGTGCGGGCAAAACCACTGTCGTCAATCTGCTCACCCGATTCTACGACGTGACGGAAGGGCGCATCCTCATCGACGGCCGGGACATCCGGGACTACACCCGGGAAAGCCTGAGGCAAACCTTCGGTATCGTGCTGCAGGATACGTATCTTTTTTCCGGAACCATTAAGGAAAATATCAAATACGGCAATCCAGAGGCTACCGATGCGGAAGTCGAGCAGGCGGCGGCCATGGCTAATGCCGACGGGTTTATCCGGCGGCTGCCGCTCAAGTACGAAACGCTCCTATCGGAGAACGGCGGCAATTTGAGCCAGGGCCAGCGGCAGCTCTTGGCGATCGCCCGGGTCATGCTGGCGAAGCCGTCGATCCTCATCCTCGACGAAGCTACCAGCAGCATCGATACACGGACGGAGCTGCATATCCAAGACGCCTTGCTGAAGGTGATGCAAGGGCGCACCAGCTTCATCATCGCCCACCGGCTCAACACTATCCGCGATGCCGACGCCATCATGGTCGTCGACCATGGTGAGATTGTGGAGCGAGGCAATCATGACAGCCTGGTAAACGCCGACGGCCCATATAGCCGGATGTACGCTAGTCCGCTGAAAGTCGCCGGGGAGGCGTGAGTAGTCGAAAAGGCGCGAACCGTTGGTGTGGGATGAACCGTATCATAAGTACAACACCATCTGGAATTTGCGTTTCAACTTTTGTTTTCAAATCTATAATTTCTAAATGCTTGTTCATCAGTTGAAGCGAACTCAATGATAAGGCTAGTCTCTTTAACAACTGGCTTTAGGGCATAAATATTTACCGTTTTTCCTACGGAGATAGTACTATAGTAATATAGGCTCTTTAAGCATGGTCTAAAATGGGCGCGTTTTATAATCGGGATCATTTAAGAATGAGGGAGACGAGTATCCTGAAGCGGATTACAATTGGACTTATGGCAGAAAACAACTGGTTGAAGAACGAAAATGTCAGATTTCTGTTTCAAGGCGTAGCCGATGCCTGCGAGACAAACGATGCTAATTTGATTCGATTTGGTTATATGAACGCTAACGAGCTGCTCAATGTTGAGTCACAGCATCTTGTGATCACTGATTTAATTCGGGAATTCCATCTTGACGGCTTGATTTTTCTTGGCTGGACACTGCCTGTTCAAGGTGAGAACCTCGAAAGGCTAAGACAGATGGTCGATGTGCCGATGTTCAGTATCGGGAAGAAGCTCGAAGATATCCCCAGCAATTTCATGCATGGGGGTTATTATTTGCGGAAGCTTATTCTTCATTTGATCCGGGAACATGCTTATACTCGGATAGCCTATATATGTCCTTGGTCTTATGACGGCAGAAACGATATCTACAAACGGACGCTTGATAAAGCCGGTCTACTGGATCTTGACTTGTATATCAGCGAGTCCGAGCTCACCGGGCTGAATATGTACGAAAGGGCGCAGCGTGCCGTTTCTATTCTGCTGGACGAGCGTAAGGTTGCCCCGGATGTGATCATCGCCATGACGATGGAAGAGGCGTATACCGTACAAATTCTGTTGAAATCGAGAGGGTACCGCGTCCCTGAGGACATCGCTATTTGTTCCTATGAGGACGGACAACGCATGCATTACGCAACACCTAGCATTACGAGTATTGTTTACCCGACCAGAGCCCTTGCCTTTCAGGGAACAACAAGGCTGATTGAGTATATCGAGACAGGCAGCACCAGGCTGATCAGCGGCGTCGCCGGCAAAATAGAATATCGGGAATCCTGCGGATGTCAACTGGTGAGAAATCTAGAGGAGTTCGAGCAGGAGTTGGTGATGCTTGCCAAGCAGAATGAAGAAAAGGATTACTATCATCTGCTGATCGAAGAAATTGATCAGATGATTATGACCTCCTATGATAAGGCGAATCTATATCGAGTGCTCACGGTGGGGATGAACAAGCTGAATATATCGAACAGTATGGTGTTCCATTATCCTTCTGGCAACAGAAGTTTCAAGGATTGCATATTGGAGTTTGAAATTTCGGAAGGCGTGGAGAAGATATCCCACAAGCCTGCGACGTTTGAGGGACGGAAGAGAGAGGGGCTTTTTCCGGTTGATCGAAGGTTCACTTATTTAGCAGAGCTGCTCCATGTCGGAGACAATCATTTCGGTTTTATGCTTATGGAGTCTTCCAATCTGGATGTCCTGAATTATTTGTCGCTGGCGAGCCATTTGAGTACGGCTATTAAATCGATCAATCTGATCGCCAAGCTGGAGTCGGAGATTGAGATTAAGAAGCAGAATGAGATTCGGTTGTTCCAGCTCGCCCAATTCGATCAATTGACGGATTTGTATAATCGTACCTCTTTCCATGAAATCTTGGCCAGACTCTCCCGTGAACATAAGCGATTTACACTACTATATATGGATATAGACGGCTTCAAAGCGGTCAATGATGAATTCGGACACAGTGTCGGGGATATTCTACTGACCGAAATTGCGGGCCGGATCCGCTTTCTGCTGGATGATATAGCGTTCATACCGGAGGGGTTTAGTAATGTTGTTAGTGCCCGTCAAGCGATTTTCCGTCTGGGCGGTGATGAGTTCACGGCAATTATCAATATTATCGATAAAGATGTGTTGGGCGAACTTACAGATCAAGTTATCCGGGCATTACGAGAGCCTTTCCTCATTCAGGAATATGAGATCAGAATTGGGGCCAGCCTTGGCATGAGTCAATTCCCTGATGATACGGATGATCTGCAGACACTTATCAAATATGCAGACAGGTCCATGTATGAATCGAAAAGGCTGAAACGTTAATCTGATCTGGAAGTGCAAGAAATAAAGCTGACTGAACGCTATGAAAAATGACAGCCGGAGGATGCGTGAACAAGCTGGCCTCCGGTGTAGATTCGGCAGTCAGTTTATTTTTTATACTGATAAAAAACCAATACCCTGCCTGAAACAAGAGTCAAGGAGGGGTTGGAATGAGTTCATGTAGTTGGTCATAAAAGCAAATGCATACATAGAAGCTCGTTTATTCGATGAGATAGCACTAAGAGACATAGCAGCAAGGGGAGGATACTCCCCTTATCATTTCCATCGAATATCCCAAACCGTCACTCGCAGAAGAAGGATTCGCCGGACATACCCAACTCGAAATAAGCGATATCCGATTAGACATTTCGTTATCTCTAGGATTTTTTTGCTGACTTTTTTGTGCAGAAAATGCACGGTATTCAATCGTTATCTTCGATAAAATTTATCTCGAAGGGAGGGAATGCGATGGATTGGTTGGAGAGAATGAACAACGCCATGGAATATATCGAAACAAATCTAGCCGACAGAATCTCATATGAGAAAATAGCGCAGATTGCCTGCTGCTCATCTTATCATTTTCAGCGAATGTTTCCGTTTATTACTGGAGTAACGTTATCGGAGTACATTCGACGTAGACGGTTAACGTTGGCAGCGTTTGAACTGCAGACAACAAATGCGAAGGTTATCGATGTTGCTATGAAATATGGATATGAGTCGCCGGAAGCATTTGCACGGGCGTTTAAGAATCTTCATGGGATCATGCCGATATCTGCGCGAGATCAAGGCATCTCTCTAAAAGCCTATCCTCGAATGTCCTTTCATATCTCAATAAAAGGAGATGTCGAGATGAATTACCGAATTGAACAAAGAGGGCCTTTTGAGATGTTTGGAGTTTATGACTTAATAAATATGGACATGAAAACAGCATTTTCCGAAGTTCCTCAATTCCGCAAAAAATGTGATGATGATGGCAGTGTTGATCTTATGAACGAAATATTAGGACGTTTTGGCGACACCGTATTGCACGCTGCCTTATATGATCACACGGGAGAATCCTTCAAGTACATGATTTGTTATCATTTACCGAAGGGGCTTGAAATTCCAGAAAGATTTACAAAGCTTTCTGTCCCGGCATTAACATGGGCTATTTTCCCGGAGCCGCAATGCGATTTGCAAAAACTGTGGGAACGAATATACTCCGAGTGGTTTCCGACATCTGGTTATGAACAAGTTGAGGGACCTCAATTCGAAATGTATTATGGCATGGCTGTAAATGTTACTGGGGAAATCTGGATACCGGTTAAGAAAAAATAGTTTTTATCTTGAGTGAAAGTATTTAACGAAGAAGGTAGTTGAACAAAGCGATATCCAGGATAGGGCCATCCAGCAAGGATGGCTCTAAAACTAGCCGTTACAGTCAGCGCGGAGAGACCCGCCGGTGCTGCATGAGCTGCCGGGTCATAAATCGCCATCGCCGCAGTGCATCTGTAAGTCGGCTGGACAAACCATTGGAGGAAAACGTATAGTAGCGTTGAATGATTGGCGCTTATAGCGGCACGATACGACAACACGTTAGGACGGATGCAGCATGACGATCGCAAGCTTTTTCAAATTGGTCGAACTACGAACGAAAGTCGCCAGCATGATTCCCTTTGCCATCGGCACGCTGTATGCGCTGTACCGTTTCGATGAGTTTAATCTGTTGAATTTCGCGCTCATGTTCATCTCGCTCTTGAGCTTTGATATGACTACGACGCTGATCAACAACTATTACGATTTCAAAAAGGCCCACAAAACCACCGGCTACGGCTATGAGGACCACAATGCCATCGTCAAATTCGGCATTCGCGAGCGGACGGTCGTTACGCTTTTGTTTACGCTATTGGGGATCGCTTCGGTGGCGGGGTTCCTCTTGTTCTTGAACACGAGCTGGCTGGTGCTGGCCATCGGCGGATTGTCATTTCTAGCAGGTATTCTGTATACCTTCGGACCCGTACCGATTTCACGGATGCCGCTGGGGGAGCTTTTTTCCGGTACATTCATGGGCTTCATCATCACCTTCATTGCAGCCCTCATTCATACCAGCCACGGCCAATTGCTGGGCTTGACGTTGAACCTTCATTCAGGAGACTGGACGGCGGATTTGCATATCGGCCTGCTGGAGATCGTACTGCTTTTCGGCATATCCATCCCGGCTATGCTGTGCATCGCCAACATCATGCTGGCCAATAATATCTGCGACATGGAGGAGGACATCGCCAACCGGCGCTACACCCTGCCAGTCTATATCGGCAAACCCAAGGCGTTGCTGTTGTTTCGGATGCTCTACTATTTCTCCTACGTGGATATCATCTTCCTGTTGATCATTGGCGTGCATCCGCTGCTTTTGGCGCTCATTCTGCTGACCATCATTCCGTTATTGAAAAATCTCAAAAAGTTCGATCAGGAGCAATCGAAGCGGAGCACCTTCGTGTTGGCGGTGAAAAATTTCGTCATCACCAGCCTCGCTCGCATCGTCGTCCTTGGGGTGTCGGTCCTGCTGGCGGCATTTTAGGCCGGAGAAGGGGGAGATATGCTCCCGAGTCTGGCTGCAGCAGCAAAGCCTGCAATTGTGCAGGAATTTATCGTTCTATTGCTCGATAATCAAAAAAACCAGCGGATAACCTGCACTTTCTCTTTTGCAGGAATTTCGCTGGTTTTCTATGTTAGCACCTTTGTAGGAGTTCTATGAGGAAGGTGGATTGGTCTTCTTGGCGGGAGCGTTCTCGTACATCTCGAGCACCTGCCGGGCTTGAACTATGACGGCGTCGGCAAGCTCGGGCGGCTCGACGACTTTCAGCTCCGTTCCAAAGCCTAGCGCGATCTGGCAGGCGGATTCCAAGGTGTTGAACTCTACGTTCAGCAAAAGGGTGCGGCAGGCCTCATTCGCTGCCTCCGCCCGTTCTGCTTCTTCCATCTTTTCCGGCTCTCCGGACTGTGGCATGCCGATCATCTCGATGATCTTCACGAAGCGGGTCTGGCGCAGGCGCGGGAGGGCGGCGGGGCTCAACCGGATCGTGGCCGGATAGCGGGGGAGGGCGGCTTGGAAGGCAGCCGTTGACTGCTCCCAGTAAGCCGCCAAGTCGAAACCTGTCGGGCGGGTAACCGTGCCCGCCAGCTTCTCCGCCCCCGCGATGCGGGAGATCCGGAAGCTGCGCACCGTCCCGTCCTCGCCAGCTGCCGCCAGATACCAAATGGCGCCCATGGCCACGAGGCCGAGGGGATAAACGGTGCGCCACATCGGCCCGCCGCCCTCAGCCCCACCTGCGCCCGCGCTTTTCTCGCCGCCGCGAGCACTCGCCCCGGCACTGCCGTAGAGCAGCTGCAGTGGCGCGTCCTCCCATACCGCCTCCTGCACAATGGGCAGGTACGGGAGAGCTTCTACCGAGCGGCGCCACCCGGCGCCGTCGATGTGCAGCCGCTGGCGGAAAAAGTCCGCATCCTTGCGGGCGGAGGGCGGAAGCGAGGCGATCAGCTTCCGATAGGCGCTGCTATAGGAAGCGCTGATGCCCATTTCCTCTGGCAGCCGCGCGGATAGAGCGGCCAATACCGCCAGCAGCTCATCTTTTTTCAAACCGGTCAGCGAGGTGCGGAACCCGTCTACAAGGGCCCAGCCACCATGAGGCCCGCGTTCCGCATAAACGGGAATCCCCGTTTGAGACAGTGACTCCATATCCCGGACAATGGTCCGCGGAGAAACCTTCAACTCCTCCGCCAGTTCCCGGGTCGTCATCCGGCCGTTGTGTTGGAGTAATAAAAGCATTGATATCAAACGGTCCGCCTTCATAACGCCCCTCCGCCTCTATCTTTTCATCTTTCCATAACCTCATTATACCCTTATATATATGACAGGTTCTGTCTTATACATAGGATACACTAGATGATGAAGACTAGGAGATGAGGAGGAAGATAAATATGGCGAAAACAGCAACGGAGCGTCATATTCCCCAAACCTGCCGCCCAATGGAGAATCAAGTGGCGGTGGTAGCCGGAGCGACCCGGGGAGCAGGCAGGGCCATCGCGGTTTGTCTCGGGGCGGCAGGGGCGACGGTTTACGTCACAGGGCGGAGTGTGAGAGGCGCCGCTTCGGACATGGCGCGGTCGGAGACCATCGAAGAGACGGCGGAGCTCATCAACGCCCAAGGTGGCAAAGGTATCCCCGTAAGAGTCGACCATACGGAGCCAGCCGAAGTACAAGCTCTATTTGAACGCATCGCAAAAGAACAAAACGGGAGGCTCGACCTTCTGATCAACGACGTATGGGGCGGCGATCCGCTGACGGAATGGGGCAAGCCCTTTTGGGAGCACTCGTTGGATAATGGGCTACTTATTCAAAAAAGAGCCGTCCACTCCCATATGATCACCAGCAGCTTCGCCGCACCTTTGATGGCTGCGCGGAAGCAAGGACTGATCGTGGAAATTACAGATGGGGTCGGTTATAGCTATCGGGGCAGTCTCTATTACAGCTTGGCAAAAATCTCTGCCGTCCATCTCGCTGAAGCGATGGCAGCCGATCTCAAGACCTTCGGCGTATCCGCGGTGGCCGTTACTCCCGGCTTCCTGCGGTCGGAGGCGATGCTGGACCATTTCGGCGTGACGGAGGAGAATTGGCGGGAAGCCGCGGCGATAGACCCGAATTTTTTGCAATCCGAAACTCCCTACTATGTAGGCCGTGCCATCGCAGCACTTGCCGCCGATCCGGACAACTACCACGCCAAATCGGGACAAAGCTTAAGCAGTTGGGGTCTTTCCGAGGAGTACGATTTCACCGATCTTGACGGCGCACGGCCCCACTGGGGAAGGTACGCCATCGCTAATGGCTTTATGCTCGCATAATCGGCAAGAGCACACAGGAAGGTTTTTCTAATTGGAACGCGGTTTTTGTTAGCGATTACAATTATCTATCTTTTTTTCCCTTATCTATAAAGTTGCGTCCTTATATCGGGATGCAACTTCTTTTTATAATGGGGGGGAAGAAAGAAAAGAAGGAGGGAGAATCAATGTTAAGGCCGGGAACCTGGCGAAAGCTGGTCCGACAGCGCTACCTGTTGGCGATGTGCCTGCCGTTCGTCGCGTGGGTGATCATCTTTTCCTATACGCCATTATTCGGCTGGCTCATGGCTTTCAAGAATTATAAGCCGGCTATCGGCGTTCTGAAATCGGAGTGGACAGGGATTCAATATTTTAAGGAATTTCTCGTTGATCCCCGGTTTTACGAGATTGTGCGGAATACCTTTGTCATGGGTGTCCTGAATGTCATCTTCGGGACGGCATGCGCGATCGTTTTGGCGCTCATGCTGAATGAAGTAAAAACCCGATTTTTCAAGCGAAGCATTCAAACCATCTCTTATTTGCCGCACTTCGTATCCTGGGTTATCGTCTCCAATATCTTTTATACCGTGTTGTCTACGGACGGAGGCGTCGTCAACAATTTGCTGATGTGGATCGGGATCATCGACGATCCGATCAACTGGATGGCGCAAGGCAAGCTGTTTTGGGTGATCGTCACGATTGGTCAAGTGTGGAAGGAAGTCGGTTGGACTGCGATCATCTATTTTGCAGCCATTACTTCTATTGATAAGACGCTCTACGAAGCGGGCGAGGTGGATGGACTGGGCCGAATCGGCAAGATCCGATATATCACGCTGCCCGGCATCATGCCGACGATCGCCATTCTGATGGTTTTGAATATCGGCAACCTGTTTAACGCTTCGGGCTTCGATCCGAGCTATCTGCTGGGCAATAACATGACGTTGACGTACTCCGACAATCTGGCGGTATATACGTATCGTTATGGG
The DNA here is from genome assembly GCF_000455485.1 of Gorillibacterium massiliense. Lineage (GTDB taxonomy): Bacteria > Bacillota > Bacilli > Paenibacillales > NBRC-103111 > Gorillibacterium > Gorillibacterium massiliense. Next base: position 121,158 of record NZ_CBQR020000101.1, on the reverse strand, counting down.
CTGCAGATGTCCCGGTTCTCCATGAGCGCCGCATTGGGCATTTTCAACTCGATCATTTGTTTGATTCTGCTCTTCTCGGCAAATAAATTGTCCGGTAAATTCATCGAAGGCAAAGCGATATAACGGAGGACATCATGGCCAATCGAATCAAAAGAAACACAAGCGACCGGTTATTCGATGCCGTTAACGGGATCCTTCTCGTGCTGATCGGCATCGTCACCTTGTATCCTTTTTGGAACATTCTGGTGCTCTCCTTCAATAATGCGCTTGATACGCTTCGCGGAGGAATCTACCTGTGGCCGAGAAGCTTTACGCTCGACAACTTCAAGATTATTTTCGACCTTCCCCAATTGACGACTGCGTTTCGCAATTCGTTTTTGAGAACAGTCATCGGATCGGTGCTATCGGTAGGAAGCACGGCGATGCTCGCTTATGTCATCAGCCGCAGAGATTTTATTTTCCAAAAACTATTGCAGCGGTTATTCGTTATCACGATGTACGTGAGCGGCGGCCTGATCCCGATTTACTTCGTCATCAAGGGCCTTGGCCTTCTTGATAATTTTCTCGTCTATCTGATTCCGATGCTTCTGCAGCCCTTTTATCTCTTGGTAACCCGCAGCTACATGGACGGGCTTCCCGGAAGTCTGCAGGAATCGGCGCAGATCGACGGTGCCAACGACTTCGTTATTTTCGCGAAAATCATCTTCCCCTTATCGATGCCCATCATAGCGACAATTCTGTTATTTGTGGCCGTCGACCAGTGGAACGCATGGTTCGATACGTTCATCTATACCACGAACAAGAATCTATCGACGCTGCAATACGAGTTGGTCAAAATATTGTCCCAATCCACAGCGAGCGTGAAGAACGACGCTGACCTGAGAAACAAGCTGGCGGGAGGAACCGGGGTTGTATCTACACCTCAATCCATCCGAATGGCCATCACCATCGTGGCTACCATTCCGATTGTCGTGGTGTACCCGTTCGTGCAGAAATACTTCGTGCATGGGATGACTCTGGGGGCGGTTAAAGGGTAATATCCGGCAATGCGTCTACATGGACGACCAAGATATTATTGATCGGGCTACTGGTCTATAATATAAATTACAATAAGGAGCGAGACATCTATGTTTAGGGGAAACAAGAGAAAGTTCGTCGGTCTTCTGGCAATGTCATTGGCGATGGCCGTCTTCACGGCTTGCTCGAATGGCGGCAATACCGGTCAAAGCTCGCAAAGCACAAATGAAAGCGCTGCCCCGAAGACAACGAATTTGAGTATGTTTACCTTCACGGAGGAAGTGCAATCCAGCCTGACAAATTCGCCGGTATGGAAGAAGCTGATGGAGAATGCAAACGTCAACATCAACCTGCAGGTTATCTCCGGGACGGGCGCGGACGAGAAAAGAAGCGTCATGATCGCAAGCGGTGAATATCCCGATATTCTGGACAGAATTGATGAACACTTCGTCGATGCAGGGGCGTTGATTCCGCTGGACGATTTGATTGATAAGTACGGTCCGAACATCAAGAAAGCATGGGGAGATTCCCTGAACAAGCTGCGCAATCCGAAGGACAACAAAATTTACTTCCTTCCATCGCCGAAGAACCGACCGGAGGAAATCGTGGAGCCTGGCGGCACGCTGCTCGTTCAATACGATGTGCTGGAAAAAACGGGGTATCCAAAGCTGAAAACGTTGGATGATGTCTATAACATGCTGATGCAATACACGGCCGAGAACAAAGAGATCGACGGCAAGCCGTTCATTCCTTGGGGACTGTGGGCTGATTCCTGGGGGTACAACCAGACGGTGAACAATCCGGCGCTGTGGGTAAACGGCTTTACCGACGATTCGGACGCCTACGTTGATCAGAAGACATTCGACGTCACCTATTTTAATACGACCGATTACTTTAAGAACTATTTAAAATTCCTCAACAAGCTGTATAAAAGCAACCTGCTCGACAAGAATGGCTTTATTACGAAGTACGACGAATTCAACTCCCAAGTGTCCAGCGGCCGAGTGCTTGCCATGATCTACAATGCCGGCCTGATCAACGAGGACGAGGCTGCCTTGCGCCAAGCGGGCATGCCGGAGCGGGCTTACGCCAGATTCCCGATCGTCGCGGAAGCGGGCATCCAGGACAGAAGCCAAGTCTACAGCGAATCCTACGATACCGGCATGGGCATATCGGTTAATTGCAAGGATCCGGTGGCGGCGATCAAATTCATGGACTATCTCTTGAGTGACGAAGGCAACATTTTGCTCAACTGGGGGATCGAAGGCGTTCACTACGACATCGTTGACGGCAAGCGCGTGCAAAAGCCAGAGGTGACAAAAAAGTGGAATTCCGATCCGGCCTACCGTTGGCAGCAAGGGCTTAACTCGCTGACCTGGTGGCCGCAATATAACGGCGCCATCAAGCTGGACGACGGCGATTATGCCTCTCCTTTCAATACCAATGCGATTTACAATTCCTACGACGACGAGACGAAAAATGTGCTGAAGCAGTATGGAGTCAAGTATTGGGGTCAACTGTTCGATACGACCGGCACAAGAACGCCTTACGGCTTCGCCTGGACGATTCCCATCGAATCCGGCTCCAAGGCGGAACTGGCGAGCACGAAAGCGAATGAATTGCGCCATATCGTGGTAGGGGATATCGTCATGTCCCAAGACGATGCCACCTTCGAGTCCAAATGGACTGCCTTTGTGAAAAAGCTGCAAAGCGAGAGCAAGATTGGGGATTGGGAGAAAGCGATGTCTGAAGCCATCCAGACACGGCTTAAGCTTTGGGGCATTCAACAATAAGTTCCCTATTGACACCTAAGAACCTGGAGGTATGAGCCATGAAGAAGCTTGGAGCAATGTTTACAGGGTGGAAGCCAATTCGGCTGCGCACAATCCGCTCCAAGCTTCTTCTTTCCTATATGGCGGCCCTTGCCATTCCTTTGCTCACGCTCGGCATCTATTCCATGAAGCTGCTAGATTCCTCCCTCAAGGAACAGTCCGTGTCCGTAGAGAAGCAGGATCTGCTGCAGGTAACGGAAACGACGAAATATTATTTGAATTCATTTGTCAGCCTATCCAGTGACATCAGTTTCGACCCTAAAATATGGATGTATTTCTACTCCAGCTACAGTAATCCGGCAGGTAGCATGGAAGGCTATTACAATCTCATTAGACCGTTGTTCACTCGGTATCTGACGCTTAGGCCGGAGATCAAAAAAATCACCATTTTTACGAAAAACGACACGCTGCTTTACAACAACTTCGAGATCGCATCCATCACGCCTGGAACCAGTGAAGACAAGCTCTACGAAGAGACGCTGGCGAGCAGGAAAGTTTTGTGGAAGCTGCAAGAAGATCCCGCCTCCGGGAAAATGTACATTATGCTCTCCAGAATGCTCGATCTGAATAACGTGATTGTCGGAATGGTCGTCCTCTATATTGACGAGAATCAATTTTACAACATTATCAAAGGGCAGGGGGAAGGAAACCAAACCTATCTCATCGGTCCCGATGGAATTGTGCTGACCTCTACCGATCGCAAGGAGCTGGGCCAAAACGCTGGCGGGTCGGAATTGGATGCCCGGACGGATGACAACAGCATTCTCGTGAAGCAGATCAAGAGCGAAGAGAGCGCGAAGAGATTGGCGAGTCTGTCCTTCTCTTTATTGCAGTCTCCAAAAGAACGGTGGGCGATTGCCAAGACGGCGTCCGAGGATTCCATTCTCGCGGTGACACAGTCGGCGAAGGCTTATCAGATCGGAGCTTTTGCCCTATTGGTCGTTTTACTAATCTTGATCTCTTTCACCATGTCCGGAAGCATCACCAGAAGGATCAAAGAACTGGTGGTCAAGATGAGGAAAGTGGAGCGGGGAGACTTCGAGGTGGCGGTGAGTTTTGGAGGACAGGACGAAATTTCCTATATGGGAAATACGTTCAATACGATGGCGGCCAAGTTGGACACGCTCGTACGCCAGGTTTACGATATGCAGCTGGCCCAGAAGGATATGGAGATCAAGAATAGGGAATCCGAACTGAAATGGCTGCAGAGCCAGATCGATCCGCATTTCCTCTTCAATACACTGGATGCGGTTCTCTACGGCATTCGTAACGACAAAGAGGAAACGTCTAAGATCGTGGAATTTCTAGCGAACAGCTTCAGGCGAAGCATCCAATGGAGAGAGGATCACAGTTCATTAGAAGAGGAACTCAAGTTCATTAGAGAATATTTGGCCATTCAACACTTCAGGATGCCGGATAAATTCGCTTGGCACGTCGAGGCCGAGGAAGAAACGCTGTCTTGCAGGCTGCCGAAAATGCTCATTCAGCCGCTGGTCGAAAATGCGGTGCACCATGGCCTCACTCTTAAGAAGGGCGGCGGCTTTCTGCTGCTGACGGTAAAAAGAGAAGCGGAGAACATCGTCATTCGGATAAAGGACGACGGCATCGGCATCGAAGAGTGGAGGCTGGAGGAAATTCGCGAAGTGTTGCAGGATCGGACTGATCCCGGAATTGACAGCCATATCGGACTAAAGAACGTGTATGACCGGATTCGGCTGTATTATGGGGACCGCGGGACGTTCATGATAAACAGTGTGTACGGCGAAGGAACGGAGATCGAAATCAAAATGCCCATGCTTAGAGAGGAGGAGTTTCGGTGTTTAAAGTCGTGATCATCGATGACGAGCCCTATATCCGGGCCAGACTGCGAGAATTGATCGATTGGGAGGAGCTTGGGTTCACCTTGGCAGGCGAGGCGGATAACGGAGAAGATGCGCTTCGTCTGCTCGTGGCTGAAAGGCCCGACCTGGTGATCACTGACATCCGAATTCCGGTATTCAGCGGGCTGGAACTTATTCGCAAGACGATTCCCGAGCTTCCGCGCTGCCAGTTTATTTTATTAAGCGGCTACAGCGATTTCCAGTACGCCCAGGAAGCCATTCGTTATGGCGTCAAAAATTATTTGCTGAAGCCCGTTAGCGGAGAGGAGCTGCTCCATTCCGTCCTCGCCGTCAAGGACGAGCTTACCCGGATTAGAGAGAGTGACCGAATTTTTGACAAGGGGATGCTGGCATTGCGGGAGAAATGGACCGCCGACGTGCTGCATGGAACGAATGCCTCCAGCCTCTTGGACCGAGCGGCAGAAATGAAGCTTAATCTGGAAGGATACCGGTACACTGTATATGTCGTAGATTGGAAGGGAGACGGGGATTCCTCTTCGGAAGAGATGGAGGATGAAGAGATGCTGCGGGACACCTTGTTCCGAATGGCGGTGGACGAGACGCTAGCGTTCGGTACCCCCTTTATGGTGACGGATGAGCAAGGAAGATACGTCGTTCTGCATATGTTCCCAGCGGAAGACCGATTCTGTTTTGAATTGCGCGAGCTTGCAGAGAAACTGAGGGAGAAATGCGGAGAGGTTCTGGATGGACAAGTAACGGTAGGCTATAGCGAATCCGTAGATAGCCTGGCCGACGTTGCTTCTTGCTGCTCGAAGGCGAATCAGGCTGTTGAGGGCAAGTTCGTTCTGGGCCGGAATAAGGCCATCGGTTATGAGGATATTGTCAATAACGGCGCTGCCGTTGAAAGCTGGAATAAAATCGCTGAATTTGAACGGAGCGGGCTGGAAGAAGCGATCCGGTCTCTGAATTTGGATGCCGTGCGGGACGAAACGAGGAAAATGTTCTCGATCCTCAGGGAATTGAGCTACGATCCCTCCCTTATTCGCGGCATCATAACGGAAAACCTAATGGGTGTGCTGCGCATTCTGATCAAAATCAACGGAGATGTTAACGAAGCCTTGGGCGAAAGCTTCAAGCTCGACGAATGGTTGGATAAACATACGCTTGACGAACTGGAGGAGCAGTTTTACGCTTCCTGCGTCAACATCGTAGATTACGTGTACATGGCTCACAGGAACCGGCCGGGCAAGGTAGTGGAACAAATGCAGTCCTATATTAATGAGAACTATGCGCAAGAGATTACGCTCAAGAGCATTTCCCGCATTTTTTATATGAATCCGGTTTACCTAGGACAAGTGTTCAAAAACGAGACAGGGATCGGCTATCATCACTATTTAACGCAAGTCCGCATGAAAGCGGCCAAACAAATGCTGGTCGAGAAGGATTGGGGAGTGTCCGAAATCGCTGAGAAGGCCGGCTATAAAGTCACACGCAATTTCTATATTGCCTTTAAAAAGCATGTTCACTGCACGCCGAACGAATACCGCAGCAGAGGGCAGCAGGCCATAAGCGAAACGAAGAGCTAAGGACTTATTTGGAGGGGATATTCGATGATTTTTTACAGCCATTATAGAGCCGGTGTCAACTTGGGAGGTTGGCTCTCGCAATATTTTGCCAACCTGGCGGGAGGCGATCACTTCGCATCCTTCGTGACCGAGGCAGATATCGCCGTCATCGCCGGGTGGGGCGCCGATCATGTCCGGCTGCCGGTGGATTTTGATATCCTCGAGAACGGGGATGCACCATTGACGTACAACGAAGCCAATCTGGAAAGGATCGACCGCTGTCTAGGCTGGTGCGAGAAGCATGGACTTAACGTCATTCTCGATCTGCACAAGGGTCCGGGCCAAGTGTACGGGTACGTTCCGGAGCCCAATCCGATGCTTAATGTCGAGGAGAACAGGGTCCGCTTTCTGGCGATCTGGACGATGCTGGCTGAAAGGTACAAGGGAATCGGGAACAGGCTGGTGTTCGAGCTTGTCAACGAAATCTCAGACTTCACCGACTACCAGTGGAATCAGCTTTACGTAAGAGCGGTGGAGGCCATTCGAGAAGTGGACGGGGAGCGTGTCATTCTTGTGGGCGGCAATGATGCCAACAGCGTGCTTACCCTTAAGGAGTTGACCTTAACCGACGATCCTCGTGTGGTTTATAATTTCCACCACTATGATCCGCTGTTCTTTACGCATCAGCTTGCTGCCTTCAGCGAAGATATTCTGGAATACGGCCGCGTTATCCATTACCCCGGCGAGATGCCGGAAGTGCAGGCATACCTTAACAAGCATCCCGAATACTTGCATAAGCTTGGACGTCAAGCATGGGAGAAGAACGACAAGCAACTGATTGAGACCTACTTGCGCCATGCCGATCATTTTATGACCTATACCGGCAATCAACTTTATTGCGGAGAATTTGGGGTCATTGATCAGGCCCAGCCGGAGGATGCTGTCCGTTGGGTTCGGGATGTGGTGGAGCTGTTGGATGCTCGCGGAATTGGCCGGGCGTACTGGAGCTATAAGGAGATGGATTTCGGTTTAGTGGATCGCAATGGCCGCGTTGTCAATGAAGAGCTGATAAAGGTATTATTCGCGAAATAAGGCGATCATTATAACCAATCTTTCCGGTTTATCCCGATACCGAATCTGCTATACTGACGGTGTCAGGAAAAGACGAGGGAGGGAAAGGTTTGGAGCTAAGGAAACAAGGAATACAAGCCAGAAAGCAATTAACGGAAAACGAGCTGAAGGATATCAAGGAGTTGGAGGAGCGCTGTAACCGGGAAGATAGCATTACCCTTAAATTGAATTGGGATATGCTCGAAGCCCGCACGACGGACGATACCAACGATTTTCTCTATTATGCGGATGGCAAGCTTGTGGGTTTTCTCGGTATGTACAAAATTGAATCCACAGAGATCGAACTTAGCGGGATGGTGCACCCGGAATATAGGCGGCAAGGTGTTTTTAGGGCACTGACAGACGAAGCGGTGAAGGAATGCCGCAAACGGAAAATACCGAAAATGATCTATATGTGCCAGCGGGGCTCGGCGGCAGGCAAACCCTTCCTAACCCAAAAGCTCGGAGCGAAATTCTCCTCCGCCGAATATTGGATGGAACGGCAGGATGAGGATTCTGCTGATACGACGGCACAAACCGGGCAGACGAACCGCAGCGGCGTCACGGCTGGCGGCGAAGAAATCAGACTGCGCAAGGCATCCCTTGACGATCTTGCCCTGCTCATCCGCCTGGCTAGCGAAGGATTCGATATGGAAGCGGAAGAAGCCTCGGAATATGTGAAAAGAACGCTGCTGGACACCAAGGAAACCTACTACGTGGTGGAAGCGGATGGCGAGTCCATCGGCAGTTTGCGGATCAGTCCTTATAACGATGGCGTATTCATTTTCGGCTTCAGTGTACTTCCGGAATTCCGCGGCCGCGGCTATGGCCGAACGGCACTTACCGTTGTGATTGACCTGTACCGCGCAAAAGGCATCCGTCACTTCTTGCTGGAAGTTGCGACGGACAACGATCGGGCGCTGGGGCTCTATGAGTCTGTCGGCTTCCGCAGCAAAAACGTAAACGATTATTACACAGTCATTCTTTCTGATCTGTAAACAAGTTGTTGCCCCGCGCATATCAATAAAAAACGGCATCCCCCGCCTTTTACTCAAGGCGGCGCGATGCCGTTATTCGTTTTCCGCGCCAGTTTTGGCGGGGGAGATTTGTTGCAGTCGGTTTCTGGAAAGTTTAAGATAAGAAAGACGTCTATCGAAGTAAATTCAAAGAAGCCAGACCGCGTTTAAAGGATGTCTTTCTTGCGATATCAGGAAGCCTTGGCTTCGAAGGTTATCTTTCTATATCTTAAGAAAGACGTCTATCGACGTACATTCAAAGAAGCCAGACTCGAAGGTTAAACTTTCTGATATCTTAAGAAAGACGTCTTAATTGGCATCGGACCTTAATTCATCAATGTGAAATTATTATCCGTCAAGGTAAAGATGCCTTTGAGGCCGGGAGTGATGTACACCTTGTGGTCTTCCGTAATGAAAATCGCTTCTGTGTTCTTCAGGCCTTCGACGAATTTCGTGCCCTTTTCGATGCCCATGGAGAAGGTCGTGTTGGACCGGCCGTCGGCGTCAAAGGAGTGATCGGTGACGATGGTGACGCTGGTCAAGCCGTTGCGTACTGGATAGCCGGTTGATGTATTCATGATATGATGGTAGCGAACGCCGTCCTCGATAAAAAAGCGCTCATAGACACCGGAAGAGACGACGGTTTTATTTTGCACCTTGAGAGTCCCGATGTAAGCGCCCCGGCTTTCTTCCGGGTTTTGCACGCCGATGACCCAGTCCTTGTTGCCGGGCTTCGGACCCATGGCCAGAATGTTGCCGCCCAGGTCGATGATGGCGCTCTTGAACCCTTGGCCTTGCAGGTATTCTGCGATGGCGTCGGCGGAGTAGCCTTTAGCGATGCCGCCCAAGTCGATAGACATCTTGGGTTTCAGCAAACGTACCGAATGATCGGCTTCGTTCAACTCGACTTGCTTATAGTCGATGAGCTTCAAACGGTCTTCGATATCGGTTTTCGGCGGTACATGCTCTCCGCCTTTGCCAATGGCCCACAGGTCGACCAAGGGGCCGACGGTCAGGTCGAACACGCCGCCGGAAGATTCGGAATAGTCTACTGCACGCTTGATAACTTTAAACGTTTCTTCCGATACCGGGACGAACTCCCCGTCTCCCGCTTTGCTGTTGACTTTGGAGATCTCGCTGGTTTTGTCTTCGCGGTTGACCTCGTGGTCGATGCGCTGCAGCACGGCATTAACCCCGTTAAAGGTGGCGTCATTTGCCCGGGTGTCGTATATTTTTACCGTGACGATGGTGTCGAAAATGTAAAAACGCTCACTTTTCGGCTCAGTAGTTTCCGTATTTCCGGCAGATTTGCCGCAGCCGCTCAGCACGGCGATCAGGACGAGAACCAGCACAAGCAAAAAAGGGAGCTTCTTTCGATGACGAAGCTGCATGGATTTTCTCCCTCCCCTTATTTCTCTTTATATTATGGAAGGATTATAACAAATGGTCAAATCGTGCAAAGTGACAATTTTCATAGTTGAGGGTGGGGTTAAAGGTAATAATAGTGAAAGACATCACAATGTCGAAAAAATGACGTATTTCGGCAATCGGCAGCAAAAAGGAGCGAATAACGAATGAAACGCGGAGATATCTTGCTTGGTGTTATTGTGCTCGCCATTGCGGCCTTTTTTCTTGTTCCCAAATTTACGCATCATAATACACCTGCGAGCGGCGCACGATATGCCAAAATTACAATAGATGGAGACCACTACAAAACGGTGGAGCTGACTAAGGAAGCGTCGGAGCTCGATATCAAATCCAAGTACGGGTACAATATTTTGAAGATCTATAACAACGGTGCGCAAATGATTGACGCCGACTGCCCGGATAAGGTCTGTCTGACCTTCGGGTTCGTAAGCAAAGTGGGGCAAACCATCGTTTGCTTGCCCCATCGGGTGTTGGTGGAGATCGTGGATGAGAATGGCAAAGGGAATGGTGATATCGATGCGGTTGTCCAATAATCCCTACGAGCTGAAAAAAACGGCGATCATCGCCATATTTGCTTCGGTAGCCGTCGTCCTGGGGATCGTGGAGTCGCTGATTCCCTTTACCGTAGCGATTCCGGGAGCAAAGCTCGGCCTTGGCAATATTATGGTACTGACCTGCCTTTTTTATTTTCGAGGCCGGGACGCCTTGACCCTTATCGTGCTGAAAACGCTGCTGACCTCCTTTATTCTTGGTACGTTCTCGACCTTTCTCTTCAGTTTTCTCGGGGCGCTAGCCAGCTTCATTATTATGTTTCTCATGGTCCGCTTCGGCCGGAACGAGTTCAGCATCTACGGCATCAGCGTTATGGGCGGCATTATGCATAACGTGGGGCAATTGGGGGCCGCCGCCATCGTGCTTGGGACGACTTCCATCTTCTATTATTTACCTTTCCTTTTTATAACAGGCGTGGTGACGGGAATTTTCGTCGGTATCGCCACTAAATATTTAACGGAATCTTTGAACAAGCTGGCGTTGTTTGAATCACTTGGGCTGCAGCAGGTCGGGAGGTGAAGGACATGGACCGGAATCAACAAAAGCAGGAACCCTTGATCACGATGAAGGACGTGTCCTATGCTCACAAGCGGGGAGAAGCCCCGTTTTTGCGCGACATCAACTTGACAGTTTCCTCCGGGGAATGGATCAGCATCGTGGGCCGCAACGGCTCCGGTAAGTCAACTTTGGTACGGCTTTTAAACGGGTTGCTGCCCGTCAGCGGAGGAACGATTACCGTGGACGGCATTGTTTTGGGCGCTGATACTCTAGGTCAGGTGCGGCAGCGCATCGGCATGATCTTCGCCAACCCGGACAACCAGTTTGTCGGGCTGACGGTGATGGACGATGTCCTCTTCGGGCTGGAAAACCTGTGTTTGAGCCGTGAGGAAATCCAGGAGCGGCTCGACCGGTACGTGGTGGAGATGAAGGTTGAGGGTTATCTGGATCGCCATCCGAGCCAGCTTTCCGGCGGGCAAAAACAGCGGGTGGCGATCACCTCTGTGTTAGCCATGGAGCCGCAGATCGTGATTTTCGATGAGAGCACCTCGATGCTGGACGAAAAGGCAAAGCACGAGTTGATCGGCATTATTCGGGATATGCAGGCTGCCGGAAGGTACACGATTCTTTCCGTTACCCATGACAGCGATGAAATGCTGGCTTCTGACCGGATCATCGCCTTGGCAGACGGAACGATTGTCGCGGATGCAAAACCGCAGGACTTTTTCCGGTCTCCGGATTTGCTGGACTTGTGCCGCATTGAGCAGCCGTTTCTGATCCAAATCGGAGACCGGCTGCATGATAGGGGACTCGTTCCTGCCGGCCAATACAACGAGAAGGAGCTGGTGGAGGCGCTATGGGCATCCGCTTCGAGCACGTCAACTATTCCTACAACGCCAAAAGCGTAACACCGCAAATCGGCTTGAACGATTTCGATTTGTCGCTTACCGAAGGCAAGTTCATCGCGGTTCTAGGCGCCCCCGGTTCGGGAAAGTCTACGCTTCTGCAGCATTTTAATGGGCTGCTGCTGCCTCAATCGGGAGACATTCATATCCTCGATTTCCATATCAAAGCTGGCGATTCGGCAAAAGGATTAGGCAAACTGCGTAAACGGGTCGGTCTTGTGTTCCAATTTCCCGAGCAGCAGCTTTTTGAAGATACAGTAGAGAAAGATATTATGTTTGGACCTGTCAACTTCGGCGTACCCGAAGATGAGGCGCGGGAAGCCGCCCGCCGTGCGGTGGAGGCGCTTAGCCTGGACGCAGAGATCTTGGCACGCAATCCGTTTCAACTGAGCAGCGGACAGATGCGCAAGGCGGCCATCGCGACGATTCTGGCGGCGGAGCCGGACGTCTTTGTGCTGGACGAGCCGACGGCATCCCTTGACCAAGCCAGCCGCGAGGAACTGCTGTTGTTGCTTCGCCGCCTCTCAACCGAACAGGGTCGGACGATTATCATCGTCACCCACCGGCTGGAGGAAGTGCTGAAATACGCCGACGAATACGTTGTGCTGCAGCAGGGAGAGGCGGTCTTCCACGGGACCCCCGCCGGTCTTTTGGAGCGGACGGACCTTTTGGATGCGGCAGGTATTCAGGTGCCGGCCTCGGTCCGCTTTTTGCGGGAGTTTTGCCAGCGGTTTGGCGTGACTCCACCGGATGGCCCCCTCGGCGCCGAAGAAGCTACCGCTTTCGTGGCAGAGTCGATCAAAAATAAACCCATGTAGGAGGTGCCGGCATGCAAAACCGGATGATATTTGGCCGTTACTATGATACCGGCTCCTGGGTGCACAGTCTGGACCCCCGCGCCAAGGTGGCGGCAATGCTCATGTACATGGTCGCGATTTTTATGGTCAGCACCTTTATCGAGGCGGCGGCGGTTTTTCTCTTTGCCATCGTCATCATGCAGAGCACGCGCATTCCTCTATCCCAGTTTTTGCGCTCGCTGAAGCCGCTTATTTTCATCATGGTATTCATCTTTGCGTTTCATTTGTTGTTCGATGCAAGCGGCACCCGAATGATGGCCGTTGGTCCCTTCAAGTTTTACTCCGGCGGTTTGGAACGAGGCATTCTGGCGGTGGTGCGGATGATCCTGTTCGTCGGCTTCACGGCGATCCTCACCTTTACGACGCCGCCGGCCAAGCTGACCCGGGGGTTGGAGGACTTTTTCCGGCCGCTGAAGATTTTACGTATCTCTCCTGCACGGATTACGCTGATGATCGAAATCGCTCTGCGCTTCATTCCTACCGTTTTTGAAGAAGCGGAAAAGATCTTGAAGGCCCAGTCCTCCCGGGGCATGGACCTGAAGGATCAGCCTTTGGCCAAAAAAGCAAAGCTGCTCATTTCGCTTCTCGTCCCCGTTACCGTAAGCGCGGTGCGGCGGGCGATGGAATTGGTGGATTCCATGGAATCCCGGGGCTACCGGCTGGGAGCGCCCCGCTCTAAGTTCCACGCGCTCGACTGGGCGCGGCGGGACACAGTGTTTATCCTCGTCTTTGTCGTTTTGCTGGGCGCTATGCTGGCGCTGAATATGAGCGTGTACGGGTAAGCACGGCTATAGCGGAACTTTTGATAAAAGAAAGGAGATGCGGAGAGTTGACGATCAAGCCCTATGTACGAAAAGCGCAATTCCACGAAACCGACCAGATGGGCATTATCCATCATGCCAATTACATCAAATGGTTTGAAGAGGCGCGGGTGGATTTTATGGAGCAGATCCATTACGGCTACGACCGTGCCACAGAGGCCGGCATCGATTTTGCCGTGCTGTCCGCATCCTGCGAATATAAATCCATGACCCGCTTTAACGATACGGTCGCGGTGGAATGCCGGATCACCTCCATGGAGCCGTCCCGCATGAGTGTGCTGTACCGTGTCCTTGACGTTGCCACAGGGGAACTCCGCGCCACGGGAGAGACCCGTCACTGCTTCTACAGCCGAATTCGCAAACGTCCGGTCGCCTTGAAAAAAGAATTGCCGGAGCTGTACGACTTGTTCAAGTCGCTGGCAGGGCCGAATGAGACGGAAAGCAAATAAGAAGAGGCAGGCGGGCAGATCCGCATGCCTCTTTTTTTCTGAACCGATTACTTAAACCGGGACTCTCTATGTTTATATTTCGCAGCCCTGGCGATTTCCATGATAAAGGGGCTATTCCCGTCGGCATCCGTGTTATTGTACTTTGGCAGCTCGTCCAGGGTTGTGCTGGATTGCAGCTTGCCATCCTTCACGATCCATATCCCATCGTCAAAATTGTAGGACCAAAATGCTCCTTGCGGGGTCCGGTTTAGGATGAGGATGACCTCTTCCTGAGGATGTACGAAACGATCCCGGGGAATCGTTGGATCATGGGTATTGCCATGTTGAAGATAGGTGATGGTTTTGCCGGGATCGGGCCCGTAAATGACATCCTCGATTTCAAAGGTTGCCGGGGTGATCTCTATTGCCGCCGGCATCTTTATCATCACGCCGGTATCCTGAGTGTACGAATCGCCTTGCGCCAAGACCTTTCCCCTTATGATCAGATCCACGTTCCAAAATTGTTCAGAGAGCTTGTCTATTTTTGGAGCGACGATGGATTCCAGGGCATGGGAGGGATTCGGAAAGCCATGAAGGCCATAACCCGCCGAAAGGCAGAGAATAAGGGCAGCCGCAATGGACAGACAAACCAACCACCGCTTTTTCATCGTCATCCTCCTCAACCTGAAGCAGGGGTATTCTCCTATTTTACAAGGAACGGAATGGAGGTGGAATGCGGCACGTTTCTTTCGATTCTTACTCTCCTCCTATGCCTATCATCGACACCACCCACACGGACGTACGCCAGGTGGCTGCGCAAATCAAAGGGTGGATTCAACAGTAAACATAAGGAACGCGAGATCAGCTGTTATTTTCCGATCAGCAGCGACAGGATTCCGGCGGCGATCAAAGGTCCTACCGGCACGCCTTTTAGAAAGGCCACGCCAAGGATCGTCCCGATGACCAGACTTGTTACGATTGTGGGGTTGCCAGACATCAACTGTGCGCCGCGTCCGCCTAAATACGCCACCAGCACGCCGACACCGATGGCGGCGATGGATTTCCACTGCAGGAAAGACTGATACAGTTCTTTCGTGCTAATCGATCCGCTGGCCAAGGGCGCCAAAATGCCGATCGTCAAGATAATGATGCCAAGGTTGAGGCCGTTCTTTTCAATCCACGGGAAGGCCTGGTGAAAATGGACGACTCGAATGAGCAAAAGCACGACGGCGGCAATCGTAATGGAATTGTTACGGCTAATAACGCCAAGTAAGGCTAGCAAAATCAGGATGAGCGATGGCATATCGATCTGGGGCAAACCGGCAAACCTCCGTTTCACTTGCAAATGGCTGTACCATTAATAATATATCTTTTCACTTCACAGTATCAATGTCCGTTTCAGCGACAGGAATTGTACATTCTACGTGATTTAAAGATGATTTCATAAAGCTAGAATGTCGCAAACGCTACCCGTCTGCTCTTTTCAGGGAGTAATAGCGAAGATTTTTGCAAGTGTCAAGTTAAATTCTTATTTTCTACATGTACTTTTGAACCCTTGGTTGTTATAATTTTCATGTGGAAATCCCTGTGGATTAAACCAATTTGTTTTTGTTGTAATAAATGTCATAGGAGGTGGCAAGGAAAAAGGCAAATCAAACTTAGCATGCTTACTAGGTTTTCAGGTATTTTCCTGTCGGGGCTGTTGTAACAAAAAACGTGAAAAATTTCACAGGTTAAGTGCGGGTTTTCACAAATTTAGTGCAAGTTTTCATAATTTAAGTGCAGAATTTCACAACTTAGAACTTGTATCTTCATATCTCTTCAAGTTGTTCCGTTCTTCGCTTGTATTGCGTCTTCCACCGGGACAAATGGATTGCGTCATCAAGGTACAAAAGTCAAAAGAGCAACCCCCAAATCAGAAGTTTTTCTTACATACAAGGAGGTTATTACTTTGAAAAAACTGCTTATCTCCGTATTTTGTGCAACCTTAGTGTTATCAGCCCTTCCAGCTAAAGTAGGGAATACAAAACTCTCCCCCTTTGCAGTAGACGTTGTTTCTGCAGCCACAGAGGAAAATGCGGCAACGGCAAAGCCAGCGGCAACACCAAAAGCAACCGCAAAGCCAGCGGCAACGCCAAAGGCAACTGCAACGCCAAAAGCAACCGCAACGCCAAAAGCAACCGCAACGCCAAAGGCAACTGCAACGCCAAAAGCAACAGCAACACCGAAGCCAACCGCAACGGCAACATCGAAACCATCAGCTTCCCCTGTAGTCGATGCAGTGACAACAGCTTCCTTAACCGATGACGCCGCGGTTTTTGAAAAGTCAATCGGCAGCAAGGGTCCATGGATTATTTGTACGACTAAAGACATTGTTATTAATAAGGAACTTGTTTTGGATGGCGACATTCCAAACGGGAAGATAAGTGACTGGGGCTTCCCTATTCTTCAGCGTAAAATAGGCCTCTATACTCAAGACGATGCCCATAACGTAACAGCCAGATTTACATTAACAGCACCAAAACTGACTATAAAGAGCGCAAATGCCAGAATTCAAGGCGGAACTTTCAAGGGTGACCTTTACGTTACGGTACCGAACTTCCAGTTAGTAGACGCCAAGGTTGAAGGAAACGTATACTTCACTACTCAAGAAGCAAAAGACAGCTTCAAAATGGATGCTAAAAGCTCTGTAACAGGAGAGCAAACCTTAATTGAAGTAGACGCGGTAACGACGGCTTCAATCGTGGACAATGCCACTGACTTTGAAAAGGCGATCAGCAAAAACGGGACCTGGATTACACCTGTGCTTAGAGACTTAACCATTAATAAGGACCTTGTTCTGGACGGCGTATTTAAAAACGGAAAGAAAAACCCCGATGGCAGCGACGCTATTCAGCGTAAAATAGCTCTTTACAGCCAAGATGACAAACACATTGTAACTAGAAGATTTACACTGACGGCGCCCAGTTTGACGATCAAGAGCCCGCTGGCAAGAATTCAAGGCGGTATCTTTAAAGGCGACGTCTACGTTACATCGTCCGATTTTCTCTTAACCGATGCTACTGTTAAAGGAAATATTTATGTTTCAGCGCCGAACTTCCAGATGACTAATAAAGCTAAGGTTGAAGGAAACGTATATTTTTCCAATGATACGGATAAATCTACATTCAAAATGGATAATACCAGTTCCATTGGAAACCAAGAGCCGATTTTGGTGGATGCTGTAACAACGGCTTCAATAGTAGATAATGCAAGTGATCTCCAAAAAGCAATGAGCACGAATGGCAGCTGGATTATCGCTACGACAAAGGATTTGATCACGGATAAGGAGCTTGTTTTAAAAGGCGCCTATGAAAATGGCAAAAAAGATGCCAGCGGTAATGATGCCATTCAACGTAAAATAGCTCTTTATACACAAGATGATAATCATGTAGTCCTTCAAAGATTCCTTCTTGTAGCGCCGAAATTAACCATTGAGAGTCCAAACGCCAGAATACAAAACGGGACATTCAAAGGTGACCTCTACATTTCGGCAGCAAACTTCCAGTTAGTAGGTACTGTTGTTGAAGGAAATGTATATTTTACGAATCAACTAGCGAAAGATACTTTCAAAATGGATGCGAAAAGTTTTGTAACAGGTAAACAAGCATTAGTAACGAAAAAGTAATTAGGTAAGTTACGTTCAAGAAAGCAGCAGTGGACGCCAAAAACCAAGGAGCTAAGCGAGAAGATGTCGCTTAGCTCCTTGGTTTTTCTGTTTCATTATTGAGGTATTCCAATGCTTATTTTTGAGACACCTTCTACCCTGAAATAACCTTTTCTCATGTAGGTTAAGCTTCAGGCGGCTTTGCCGATATTTCATACATTCTCTGATGCCGCGTCAGCGAATGTATGTCTTATCCTTGTGAAAAAAAGGCCAGTAATATCTCCAAATCTTTATACGCCGGATACTCTTTCAGTTCGGCTATGTACGACCGGGCTTTAGCCAGATAGCTCTCGCTTAACGCTAAGGTTCGCTCGATGGCGCCGCACGACTTGATGCTCACCACGATAGCGGCAAACTCCTCGTCAGAGGATTCGGCGTTCAGCATCAAGATATCCGCTGCCAAAGCCGGATCTTCCAAGGCGTACAGCACGGGCAGCGTCACGTTTCCGTTGCGCAGATCGTTCCCGGCAGGCTTGCCGATGGCTTCCGAGGTTTGGGTGTAGTCCAGCACATCGTCGCGGATTTGAAACGAGATGCCCAGGGCGTCTCCAAATTCGTAAAGAATGCGCTTTATTTTTTCGTCAGCCTCATTGCACTGGGCTCCGGCTTCCAGGCATTTGGCCATGAGCAGAGCAGTTTTACTGCGGGTTTTCTCCAGATATTCATCCAGTGTCAGGTTAAAATTGAACCGGTTCTCCAATTGCTGATATTCCCCGACGCAAAGCTGGGTGGCAAGAGAAGCGAGGCTGGCGCAAAGCGCGGAAAAGGCGGAGTCTACGTCTTCGCCTGTTGTCGCCCATTCTACGACTCGAGCCATCAAGTAGTTGGCGATAAAAATGGCGTGGTTGACGCCGACGCTCTTGTGCAGAGCCGGAACGTTACGCCGCAAATCGGAATCATCGATGATGTCGTCATGAATTAAGGAAGCCATGTGGATATATTCCAACATGGCTGCTATGCGCATGACTTTATCGGGGTTGTTTGCCGGCCCGAATCTTCCGCCGGTGATGGCCATAATGGGACGAAGGCGTTTGCCCCCGGCTTCGATCAAACGGATGATACCGGAATGGATATCGGAAGGTTTAGGCAGGTCCTGATCCGATTCGATTATGTTAAGCAAGGTTTGATTGAGGTCTGCCAGATCGATGGACAGAGCTTCATGAAGCTGCATAGTCGTCACCGCCTTATGCGCACTGTTCGTTGAGGTATAAACGGAAAGGCTCGTGTAACTCCGTCAGAATATGGGCCATCGGCTTGCCGGCGATAAGACCGAGCTGGATTTTCTTTTGCACAGGCGCCAAATACGTCAGCAGTTTCAATTCGCTGAATTGCACAAGGATGCGGAAATAAAGGCCAAACAAATAATCTCCATCCAATATGCTGCGGGTCATCGCTCCGCTTTCATCCGGCGACGCTTCATGATGCTTGCTGACGGCTGCTTGCAGCAATATATAACATCCAAGAATGGTCATTTTCCGTGATCGGGTGATCTCATAAGAATGGAGCAGGGCAACCATATCCGCGAGGCCGCTTTCATCTGCGTCAAGGCTGATGAGGGCATCGGGATCAATGGTTTCTTCCAGCATGCTGATGGTATCTTGTATAAGCTGTGTGTCCATAGGACCCTCTCCCAGATAAGAGAGAGTAATTTGCCTGAAGCAGGCAGATTACTCTCTCGGTTGTTAAATGATTGGTCGTGCGTGAAAATTAGTCAGCGTACAGGTAAAAACGTTTGATGAACGGAATTTTGCGCCATGCTTTTTTCAAGACCGGGTACACATAGTAATCGAGACCCAGGATGCTGCCGGAACCGCCGATCAAGGCGACACCGCTGAACATGTACCAAAGCATATCGTGGGAGGCCATACCTGAAGACCAGATCATGATGCCCATCAGGACGGTGATAATCGCCGCTGGAGCGCTGAACAGACCGAGAATCAGAAGGACGCCGAACAGGATTTCCGCACAAACCATACCGGTTTGGAACACATGGGCCAGGCCCGTGTAGCCGCCGTCGCCAGTGTAGAAGAAGAGGTCCATGAACCAGCTGACGATGCGCTCGATCCAGTGAGGAACGTGCAGTGGCGTCGGAGCCGCAGCCGGAATCGCGCCTGCCTTGTCTAAGGTACTTGTAATACTGGAAACGGTCGAACCAGTTTCGGCCGGGTCCCCGTTAGCGATGATATCATTAATGGATTTCAAGATTGTATTCGTATCGAGACCGGACACGGCTTCGGATGCGCCGGAGGTTCCGTCAGCCACTTTAGCTGGGATCAAGAAAATCTTATTAGGATCGTCGATGACCTTTCTCAGCTTATCGATGCCTTCGACCAACCAGCTACCGCCGACGAAAAGACGCAGCGGGAACAGCCAGAAGTTAGGCGAACGTTTGGAGAAGTGACCGCCGAGAAAGCTGCGCTTATGATTTACATGGAAGATTTCATGCAGCAGGTACGTGTACACCCTGTTGAAGCCGCAAATTTGGAACAGGTACCACATATTGATGAAATGCTTACAGAACATAGCGAAGAATCCGGTCAAGTTGAACATCGATTTCGGCGATGCTCCGACACTGGCTACGCCATAGCGGCTGCCGATGCTTACCATCATACCATGAAATTTAGGCTTATACGATTCCTTCGGCTTGTTTTGCAGGTCCGCGATGATGTTGTTAGCAGCAAGCGGAGCGGAATTCTCAGCGTTCTCGACCATTTGCGGTACGGGAGCGGCTGCGCCTTCCGGAATGTAGAAGATGTTGTCGCCGACGACATAAACGTTTGGATGGCTGGGGACTTGCAGTTTGTCGTTGGTGAGCAGGCGTTTTCTGCCCTTTTGCTCAACTTCCGCATTGCCCGCCAAATCGGAGCCCTCGACACCGGCGGTCCAGATGACCGTCTTGGAGGAGATCTCTTGATCGCCCAAGATGACGCCATCTGGTTTTACGCCAGTGATCTTGGTGCCAGTGATGATATTGACCTTCAGCTTACGCAGATGTTTTTCCGCTTTGCGAATCAATTTTTCCGGGAGGATCGGCAAAATCTTGTCGACCATATCCGCTACGTGCAGGGTTACGTCGCTGCGATCCACGCGGAACTCGCGGCACAGATCATTGACATACTCGGCCAGTTCACCGATCATTTCGACGCCGGTAAAGCCGGCGCCCACGACGACGAAGGTGAGCATTTGCTTGCGTTTCTCGGGGTTCCGTTCCTTCACAGCACCGCGGAACATGTTGAGGATATGCTCTCTCAGATTGACGGCATCCTCATAAGACCACAGGGTGAAAGCATGCTCTTCCGCTCCTGGAATTCCGAAGAAAGTCGGCTTGCTGCCGGTACCGATAACCAAATAATCGTAACGGTAGGTCTTGCCTTCTCCTTGCAGCGTGTTGGAGTCGAAATCAATATGGGAGATGTCGTCCAGTACAACATTGACGTTTTTGAATCCGTCAAAGATCTTTTTCAGATCCACGCGGATGGAGTCTTCCTCCACTCGTCCTGCTGCGACTTCATGCAATTCGGTAAGGAGAGTGTGGAACGGGCTACGGTCAATAAGTGTAATTTGGACATCGCGCTGCTTCTTCAGCTTTTTGCCCAGACGTTTTGCAGTGAGAATACCGCCGTAACCCCCGCCAAGCACAATGATCTGTTTCATCTGTCATTCACCTCTTCTGATGGATAGGGGTAGTGCAATTGTGTTGATTTATTTCGCGCCTTCCAAAGCCTTTGCCGCTAACGTGGTGAAGCCAGCAACATGGATGGATACGCCGCTGATTGCATCTGTCTTGCCGTCGTCTTTAACCGTAATGGCAGCCGGGTCTTGCTTTTCCAGGAGAGCTTTCTCAGCCAGGAGCGATTGCTCGTGCCATTCGGAAGAAGCGCCGCCTTTCTTCATGCCGTACTTGCCGTCTTTGGAGAATTGAACTTTGTCAGCGCCGTCTTTGTTGACACCAGACCAGCGTACAGCAAAGATTTTACCGTTCAGCACGGTGACGTCAACTGTATCTTTCCAACCGGAGTCTTTATCAAAGTCGGCTGCTTCTGCATGGTAGGTGCCGTCTTTGTACGGGCCAGCTTGCACAGGACCTGCGGCAAGAGCTTTCTCAGCCAGCTCGGCAAAACCGCTCACGTGAATGGATACCCCGGTGATGGCATCGGTCGTGCCCTTATCTTTGTCGAAAGGAATTTCTTTCGGATCTTGTTTCTCGATTAAGAAAGCTTCAGCCTTCGCAGCCTGTTCGTTCCATTCCAGGGCAGAGCCAGCCTTCTTCATGCCGTACTTGCCTTGCGCTGCATAGGTTTTCTTGTCGATGCCGCCGTCTTTATTCAGACCGGTCCAATTTACGTTTGTGATCTTGCCGCCTTCAACCTTCAGAGCAACGACTTCTTTCCAGCCTGTCTTGGCGTCGAAATCGGCGCCTTCTGCGTAGTATACCCCATCAGCGTATTTCGCTTCAGCCGGTGCAGCTGTCGGAGCTGTCGATGGTGCGGTGGATGGAGCAGTCGTAGCTGGAGCAGCGGAAGTGCTAGGGCTAGAACTTGCTGATTCATCTTTTTTGCCGCCGCAACCTGCGAGCATACCGACGACCAAAACTGTGGACAAAACTCCTAAAACGGTTTTCTTCATGTAAAACTTCCTCCCTAAATGATATATCTGGCTTGTGAGCCGTTTCACAAAGTAGTTCCTATTATACCAGATTTTATCGGTATTCCTAGTGACTTATATTACACTTTTTGTTGCAAAATCATCATTTCGACACAATTCTACGGATGTCACTGATAAAATAGAATTATTTCTGATCGGCACACTCGGTGCTATTTTACTATAAAAGCATGAAAATCTATACACCAAAAAGGAAAAAAAACGATCCGAACGTGAAAAAGAGCCCGGGAAACAAATCCCCGCAGCTCGCTGGTTTCTTTTAGACTTGGTTGCGTCCTGCCGAGCGAAGCACCAAGCTGACGATAAAGACGAGGACGACCGCTCCGATCAAAGCGGGGATAAAAAAGAATCCGCCGGTTTCCGGACCAAACTCGCCCAGAAACACGGAACCGAGCCACGATCCGACAAAACCCGACACAATATTCCCGATGATGCCTCCTGGGACATCTCTTCCTATAATTAAGCCTGCCAGCCAACCGATAATTCCGCCGATAATCAATGACCATAGGAATTCCATAGGATTCAACTCCTTCATAATGAATGTCTTTTGAATGACGTGACAACTATTAACCTTGTCCTTCCGGATTCAAACACCAGAGCCGCAACTTGTCGGGAAAAGGGAATGCGAAAAAAGACGCCTTCCGCGAGGGGAGCTGGCGTCTTTTTCATCTCATTAATGTAGACCAGTCGCTTATTCGCCGCGGAGGACCAGTACATCCCGGCCGGGGATCTCAATAGCGCCGCTGAGGGCTTCTCCTGTAAGAAGATTGCGGTACGATCCAGGCTGCAGCTCGACCTGCTGGGTGCCGGCATTGTGGTTCAAGATGTAAAGATGCTCCTGACCATCTTTTGCCCGAAGGGTCGTTTCCACGCCTTCCGGGGCTGCGGCGACCAGCGGCCGGATGCCCTTTTCCCGGCAGATGCTGCTGAGGAGATCAGACAGGAAATCTTTGTCCGGACTTGTGGCAACGTACCAGGCATCGCCGGTACCGAAGCGGTTCCGAGTCAGAACGGGCATTCCCTTGTAAAAATCGGTGCCATATTCGGCCAAGACTTCCGCACCTTCGGAGTGGATCAGGTCGCAGAGGATGCCGCAGTCATAACTGCCGGAAAGATCCTTCCAAGACTGCTTCATCACGATTTCATTCTTCATGTCAGGAAGTAGAGCGTCGATTTCCTCTGCCCAGATACCCAAGAGCTTGCGCAGCTCGCCGGGGTAGCCACCTACGGTTACGAGATCCGACTCGCCCACAATACCGCTGAAGAAGGTGGTGAGGAAGGTGCCGCCTTGCTCCACGAACGCTTCCACCTTGGCGGCATAGCCTGGCTTGACCATGTAAAGGACCGGGGCAATGACAATATCGTAGGAGCTCAGATCGGTTTCGGTGCCGATCATGTCGACTGCAATGTTTTGCTTGTACAAGGCGTCGTAATATTTGTGGATTTCATTCACATAATCGAGAGCGACGGTCGGTCCGCTGGATAGGCCCAGCGCCCACCGATTTTCCCAGTCATAGACGATGGCGACTTTTGCTTGGAAGCGGGAGTCCAGCGTTGCATCGCCCAACTTTTGCAGCTCAGCGCCTAATTCGGCGCACTCGCGGAATACACGGGTGTGCTCATGGCCGACGTGCTCGATGACGGCACCGTGGTATTTTTCGCAGGCTCCGATGGAGCGGCGCAGTTGAAAGAACATGACCGTGTCGGCGCCGCGGGCGACGGCCTGGTAGCTCCACAGGCGCATGACGCCGGGGCGCTTCAAGCTGTTATAGGGCTGCCAGTTCTGTTGGCTCGGGGTTTGTTCCATCAGCATGAACGGTTGCCCTTGTTTCAAGCCGCGCA
This sequence comes from Gorillibacterium massiliense, assembly GCF_000455485.1. Classification (GTDB taxonomy): domain Bacteria; phylum Bacillota; class Bacilli; order Paenibacillales; family NBRC-103111; genus Gorillibacterium; species Gorillibacterium massiliense. The sequence goes on along the minus strand of NZ_CBQR020000101.1, from coordinate 97,078 downwards.
TCAAGTCGTGAGTCATGGCTGTAAAGCTGTGGGGCGTATCAAGGCCAGGGTAGTTGTCCCAGGAAATGACGTCGAGATAAGGCGCCCATTTGAAATAATCCAACTCCGGATAAAAGCCCATCAGGTTGGTGGTGACCGGAATGTGGGGCGTGTGTTTTTTCAGCGCTTCGTACTCCAAACGGTAGGCGTTCAACAGGCTGTCGGACTGGAAACGGCGGTAGTCCAGGGAGATGCCCTGGAAGTTGGTGCGGGTACCCGCCCACTCTTCGCTTAAGGCGTTAGGCACGACGATTTCATCCCAGTCGTAGAAGGTATGTCCCCAAAACCGGGTGTTCCATGCTTTGTTCACGGCGTCCAGAGAGCCGTAGCGTTCTTTCAGCCAGTCCCGGAAAGCTGCTTCGCAGTTTTCGCAATAGCAATAGCCGCCGTACTCGTTGGAAACGTGCCAAATCAAGACGGCGGGGTGATCCTTGTAGCGCTCGGCGAGCTTATCCGCGATGCGCTCCGCGTATTTGCGGTATGTGGGGCTGTTCGGGCAGGAATTATGGCGTCCGCCGAACTTCCGCTTGCGGCCTTCGTAATCCACGCGGGTAACGTCGGGGTGTTTTTTTGCCATCCAGGCGGGATGGGCACCGGTGCTGGTGGCAAGACAAGCATAGATGCCGTTTTGGTACAGACGGTCCAGCAAGCTGTCCAGCCATTCAAAATGATACGTATCCTCATCCGGTTGAGTTAACGCCCATGAAAAAACATTGATCGTGGCCACGTCGATGCCGGCCAACTTGAACATGCGCATATCCTCTTCAAAAGTTGCTTCATCCCATTGCTCGGGGCTGTAGTCGCCGCCGTACCACATCTTCGGCAGTTTGGTATTAATCAATGTGCTTCGCTCCTTCTTCGTCCCGGTTCCGATAGGTTGCGAACGGAGACATGTAAGTTTAGCTCTATTTTATTTGATCGCTCATTCCTTTTATATATAATATTACCGAAGCCATATATAAAAAAACGGAAGTGAAAAGCAATGATGATCCGCCGCGTTATGGCCCCAATATCCGGTCAGGCCTATCCGCTTTTTATTGAAACTATCGGCTATAACCCGGAGCAGGAGCCTGTCGTCCGGGAAGATGCCGGCTATCCCTATTATCATTGGATTCAAACGAACGAAGGGGTAGGGGAACTGCGGCTTGGTGATCATGTTTATCTGCTCCCACCGTCAACGGGTGCGCTGCTTTCTCCCGGTGACCCCCATCGCTATGAGGCGACAGGCGCGGTATGGTCTACCGTGTATATAACCTTTGGCGGCGCGCTGGTGGAGGAAATCCTCCGGCTTATCGGGCTTGGCGGCACGTCCGCTTTTTATAGGTGGAACAAGGATTCGCCGCTTCAGGAGCTGGTGGAGGGAATCTTGCACAATGTCGAAGAAAACAGCCGCTTCTCCGCCCTTGATGGGTCGATGGAGGTGTACCGCTTCGTCACGGAGTTGAAAAAGCACGGCCAGCCCAACAACCGTCTGTCTCCATCCCGCATCATGGAGGGGCTGGAGCCGCTTCTGCAATGGCTAGAGGAGCATTTTGCCGACCCGTCTATCGGCGTGAACGATATGGCGCAGCGGATTGGAGTGACGCCCCGGCACATGAACACGTTGTTCCGCGAAGCCTTCGGGTTGTCTCCCTATGCTTATCTGGTCCTGCTCCGAATCCGCAAGGCCAAGGGGCTGCTTCTGAACCGGCCGGAACTGACCGTTAAGACAGTTTCTGACCGAGTCGGGTTTCGCGATACGAGCCATTTTGTCGCCAGCTTCCGTAAACATGCGGGCATTACGCCGGAAACCTTCCGGAAGTACCACTGAGTTCTTCCCAAAATAATGCCCTTTCGACTCCTGGCGGGAGACGAAAGGGCATTTGTTTGAACACTTACCGAGCACCGCCCAACTGCTTCCAAGCTGTTTCAATTTCCTTAATGACCGCATCCTTCGATTTGCCCCCGATGTAGCTCTGCATGATTTCGCCGAATTTTTGATGGAAGGTATCGAGCGAATAGTTGACGGACAGGTCGCCGGACTTCTCGGTCTTGAGGATTTCCTCCATTTCCTTCGGCATTTGCAGATCAGGCAAAGGAGCGTCCTTGACAGGAGGGATAACCTTTGCAACGGTGGAAAACCAGTTTTTGCCATAATCGGAGGTGTATAGCCAGTTGAAGAACTCGACGGTTTCTTTAAGCACCTTGGAATCCTTGTTGATGCGCAGAGCTTGATCCGCGCCGGTGATGATTTTCGACTGGCTGGCGTCGTCGCTGACCGGATAGCCCATGATGCCCAGTTTCATGTTCGAGTTGATCTTCATGATCGCTTCTTCGTCCCAGGCGCCCTTGCCTGTCATCATCGCGGCTTTGCCGGTTGCGAAGTCGCTGACTTCCGCGTTGCTATCCCGTTCCAGCGGCTTATCCATGCCGTGTTTGACGGTGGTATCAATGAAGGCGAAGAAGTTGTTAGCCAACACCGGATGGTCGGCAAAGGTTGTTTTGCCGGCGATAAAGTCGCTCACCAACTGCTTCGGATTATCGGAAGCGGCATCGACGAAATGCTGGAAGATGTGCTTGTACACCCACCACTCCTTATAGGCGTTGGCGAAGGGCTTGGTCCCTTTGGCTTCCAGCTTCGTGATGGCGTCGTTCAGTTCGGCCGTCGTCTTGGGAGCTTTGGTAATGCCGGCTTGCTCAAAAAGGGTCTTATTGTAGATTAAGGTGAACAGATTTCCTTTGACCGGAAGACCCAAGACTTTTCCGCCCGAGGAGGTCATGTTGCTGCGAACGGCATCGGTCATGGCAGCGGCCAATGGTTCGTTGGTCAAATCGGCGCTATAGTCGGCGTAGGTATCGATATCACCGCCGGCTGTCGTTTGAAACACGTCGGGGGTACTGCCCGAAGCGATTCTGGATTTGAGGACCGTGTTATAGTCAGCTTGCATGATTTCCAATTGAATCGTGATGTTCGGTTTGACCTTTTTGTATTCGGCGATATAAGCGTTAAAGGCATTGGTGTATTCCGGGGAAGCCGTAAACATTTTGATCGTGGCTGGTTTCGATGTATCGCTTGTTCCCTCCGGCGTTGCTTCCTTCTTTTTGCTGGAGCAGCTTGCCAGTAAACTGGTTGTCAGCACGGCAACCAAGAAAAGGGATACTGCTTTTTTGATCATTGGAATGCCCCCATCTGTACGTGGTTTTTTTGAAGCCAAGGCCATTCTATTGTTGAAAAAATGGTCGCAAAAGGCAGGTTGGTTTCCTTGAGCCATATTTTTGCTTGAAAAGTTTCATAATACTCGCTGCTTAAAAAAATATTTTCATGCAACGAAGCGAAGCGACCGCCAGAATAATTCTGGACATAAAGAGCAGGATAAGCATAATTGACCAGCCTGCCGGTGAATTTGGCACAACCTTCTTCATCTCGCCGTGTCAGGGCCTCATTTTGGAAATCGTTTCGGGAAGAGGTGCTGGATGATGAAACTGGGGAGAAAATGGACCGAGAAGCTTGAGTTTGGCATTTTCACCTTGCCTGTCCTGATCTGTGTCGTCTTTGCCTTTTATATTCCTCTCGGCATGACGTTCCGGTATTCCCTCACGGAGTGGAACGGGATATCCAAGCATCCCAAATTCGTCGGCTTGGATAACTTTCGGCAAATCCTTTCGGGTGACGCCAATTTCAGCAGCGCATCCTGGTTCACATTCAAATATGCGGTGCTGTACATCGTGCTGATCAACGTGTTGGCTATTTTGCTGGCGGTCATTCTGGATTTGAGGCTGAAGACGGCGCCGCTGCTGCGAGCCGCGTTTTTTATCCCGTATATTTTAAGTTTGGTCATCGTCGGCTTTATTTGGAAATTCATCTTCATGCAGGGGTTCGAGTCTTTGGGGGCAAGTACGGGATGGGGCATCTTCAAGCTGAGTTGGCTGGGTGAAGCGAATTTGGCTTTCTATTCGGTACTTGGCGTTTCGATCTGGCAGTCCGTCGGCTTTTACCTGGTGATCTATATCGCCGGACTGCAGTCGATTCCCTATGATTTGAAAGAGGCGGCTACGGTGGATGGGGCAGGACCGATCAAACGGTTTTTCAGCATCACCCTTCCCTTGCTCGCTCCTTCCATTACGATTTCCGTTTTTATGTCATTGACTAACTCCATCAAGATTTTTGACGTCATCGTATCCCTGACAGCCGGAGGCCCGGGGGGGACCACCTTCAGCGTCGCCTATGATATTTACCGGGATACCTTCCAGAACAATATGTACGGATACGGGACGGCGAAGGCGCTCATTCTGTTCGTCGCCGTGCTGATCATTACGATTATCCAGCTTACGTTCTTCAAGAGCAGGGAGGTGGAAGGATGACAGCCAGAAAGAAGACAGGGATGGTCGTGTTTGAAGTTGTCATGATCCTGTTCGCTTTGCTGTTTCTTTATCCGTTGTTTCTCGCTCTGTTCAACTCTTTTAAAAGCTTTTCCGAAGTGATGACGGATGTCATCGCGCTGCCCAAGTCGCTTTCTCTGGAGAATTACCGGTATGTCTGGAAATACATCAACTATCCGCGGTTGTTCCTCAATAATGCGATTATCACGCTTCTGGGGCTGGCGGGCATTGTCCTGGTATCCTCCCTTGGCGCGTACAGGCTGGCCAGAACAAGATCGAAGCTGAGCGGGATCGTGTACTTTCTCTGCATCATGCCGATGTTGGTTCCCTTTCAATCCATCATGCTTTCCGTATTGAAACTGGCGCGCATGCTGCACCTGACCGGAAGCGCGTGGGGGCTTGGGATTCAATATTGGGGCTTCGGCGCTCCGCTGGCGCTCTTCATCTATCATGGATTTGTCAAAGGCATCCCGCGGGAAATCGACGAAAGCGCCACGATAGACGGGGCCTCCAGCTTGCGGCTGTTCTTCAGCATCATTTTTCCGCTGCTTCGGACGGTCACGGCTACTATCGTCATAATCGACGTCATGTGGATCTGGAATGACTTCCTGCTGCCCCTTCTCATGGTCAACGGTTCGCAGGAGACCAAGACCTTGACACTGGCGGCCTATACATTTGTTGGCCAGTACACATCGGATTGGCAGTACGCCATGACTGCCATGGTGATGGCGGTGCTTCCCTCCATCATCGTCTTTATCTTCCTGCAAAAATATATCGTAAAAGGTGTCGTGGCAGGTGCCGTAAAAGGTTGATCCTGCTTGTCGGCGGGCCTGAGTTAGCCTCCATTTTGCCTTTATAGGCAAGTGGAGGTTTTTCGTTGAGCAGGACCGCTGCAATATTTTAGCGAAACCGCTTCCAATAATTGACTCGCGAACTCATCTTCTGATATAGTTCTATTGTTGAACTGTTTCACTATCGAACTAATTTATTTTTCTGGAGAGATAACGGGAGTTTGGAGTCAGGAGGGATAGGATGGAAGATGACCAGATCAAGACGAATAAGTCGTGTCAGGACGAAGACGGAGCGCGGCTTATGCTTGCTGGGATCATCCAGCGGTTTTTTGCAGCGACCTTTACGATTCATCGTGTGTTGAGTCCGATGCTGCGCAATGTCGTGCCAGGGGAGTTGACTAGCGATCAGTTTCTTACCATTCGCTATTTACGCGATCAAGAGCGGGTAACTTCCTCCGAATTGGCGGACAGCTTTGGTGTCGGCAAAAGCTCGGTTACGGCGATCATCACCCGGCTGGCCGAGAAAGGCCTGGTCGAGCGGGAACCGGACGACCGGGACCGGCGGGTTTCCTATCTGCGCCTTACCCAGGAGGGCGTCGATCTGTCTATGCAAGTGGAGGCTAATCTGATCCAAGCATTGAGCCGGCATATGGGTCATTTTACGGAGGACGAGGGGGAGCAGTTTATGGTCACCTACGAAAGGCTGGCAAAGCTGCTGGCGCAACCGGATGAGGGGAGCGGTAGAGAGAAATGAGAATCATATTGAAGTTAAAATGGGTCCTGCTGGTGCTCTGGATTGCCATCGCGGCCATTCTAGTCACGACAGCCCCCAGTATGGAAAGTCTGGTGCGGGAAAAAGGCCAGATCACCGTACCCGATAATTATTCCTTCAGCCGGGCTGCGAAATTGCTAGATGAGATGGGAAAAGATACGAAGAGCGGCGGCGGGGTAAGCACGGTTCTTGCTTTTCACAGCAAGACGCCGTTTACCGATGCGGACAATCAGGAGATAAAGCGGGGCATCGACAAGCTGAAAGCCGATCAGCAGGCTCTAGGCATCACCTCCATTACGACATATCAGGATAATGAACAGTTGGCCAGCCAAATGCTGTCCGCTGATAAAACGACGGCTCTCGTTTTGATGAACGTGACGATGAACGGGAGAACCGAGGCGGAAGCCCGGGACGCTCTGTACCAGGCGTTGGACGATAACAAGGTGGAGCATTATTTCACGGGCAACTGGCTGATCGTGGAAGACGTCGTTCAAAGCTCGCAGGATGGGCTGAAAAAGACGGAGATCATTACGGTCATATTCATTTTAGTTATTTTGATCATTGTGTTCCGTTCGGTCGTCGCACCGTTTATTCCGCTTATTGCCGTTGGATTTAGCTATTTGACGGCTCAGTCGGTGGTTGCGTATTTGGTGGATTGGTTTGATTTTCCGTTATCCAACTTCTCGCAGATCTTTATCGTGGCGATCTTATTCGGAATCGGAACGGACTACTGCATTCTATTGATCAGCCGGTTTAAGGAGGAACTAGCCGCCGGTGCGACAAGCGAAGACGCGGTGCTCACTACATACCGCACGGCGGGACGGACGGTGCTGGTTTCGGGAGCGGCAGTGCTGGTGGGCTTTTCCACCATCGGACTGTCCACCTTCTCCCTCTACCGTTCGGCAGTAGGCGTGGCGGTAGGCGTAGCCGTCATGCTGTTGGCGTTGGCTACGTTGGTGCCGTTTTTCCTCTCGGTTTTGGGCAAGAAGCTGTTTTGGCCTTCAAAAGGGTCTCTGGAGCATAGGGAAAACCGTCTCTGGGGTACTGTCGGCGGATTCTCTTTGAAGCGGCCGCTGGCGGCATTGGCTTTGATCGCAATTATTACGGTTCCTTTTCTCGTTGCTTATAAAGGCACGGTTTCGTTTAACTCTTTGGATGAGCTGGGATCGGGTTATAAATCTGCCGAGGGCTTCGATATCATCGCCAACGCCTTCGGGCCTGGGGACACTCTTCCCACCACAGTGGTGCTGAAGAGCGATCAACCCCTGGCGACCCAGCAAAACCTCGCCCTGATCGAGCAGGTTTCCCGCGAGTTGGCGAAAGTGGACGGGGTGAAAATGGTGCGCAGCGCCACCCGGCCCACCGGCGATCCGCTGGCGGATCTGCAGGTGGCGGGCCAGGCGGGCACCGTCGGCAGCGGCTTGGGCAAGAGCAGCGAGGGACTGGACAAAATCGGCAGCGGCTTGACCGATGCCAGTAAGTCCCTCAGCGCTAATGCGCCCAAGCTGAAGGAGGCCGCCGCGGGAGCGGAGAAGCTGCAGGCGGGCACCAAGGAGCTGCAGACTGGCGTCACCCAGTTGGGTGACGGGTTGAAGCAGCTCCAGAGCGGCCTGCAAAGCGGCTCCGCGGGAGCGGGCGACCTGGCCGCCGGCCTCAAACAGGCGAAGGCCAGCGCCGATCAGCTGGCCGCGGGCTCCAGCAAGCTGCTGCAGAGCTATCAGCAGCTGGGCGGGGGCTTGAGCCAGCTGGCGACCGCCTACGGCGGCATCGCGGACAAAGCGGCAGGCTTGGGCCAAGGGCTGACCTCAGTCGGTCAGGGGCTTGATACCTTGGCGAAAACCCACCCGGAGCTGCTGGATGATCCAGTGTATACTCAAACCCGGGCGGCGGTAACGCAACTCCAGACAGGCGCTCAGCAACTAAGCGCTGGACTTATGCAAATCAACGGCCAATTGGCTGATCTCAACAAAGGGCTTAGCACCGCCAATACCGGATTTGCTCAAGCAGCGGACGGCCAGAAGAAGCTGGCGGGCGGGCTTGCATCCCTGTCGGACGGCATCGCTCGTCTGCAGACTGGCGTCGCCCAAGCCGCCGACGGTCAAGGCGCCATCGTGGCGAAGCTGCCGGAGCTTACTGCCGGCTTCGACCAATTGGTGTCCGGGCAGCAGCAGCTTGCTGAGGGGTATAGCCAGTTGGACAATCAACTGAGCCAACTCACCAGCGGCCTCGACCAGAGTGTCGACGGCATCGGACAAATTTCCACCGGTTTGCGCTCCGCTCAGGGTTATCTGAATCAGCTGTCGGGCGCTCCCAACCAGCAGCTTGCCGGTTGGTATATGCCGGAAGAGGCGCTGTCCAACGCGGACTTCCAGAAAGCGCTGGATGTGTACATGTCCAAAGACCGCAAAATCACCAAAATTGACGTTGTCCTTTCCGATAACCCTTATGGAAAGGAAGCAATGAATAAATCGAAGGATCTGGAGCAGGCGGTTGACCGTGCGCTCAAAGGAACAGCCCTTGCCAAGTCCGAGTATGCCGTGGGCGGAGTAACCAGCATGAACAGCGACCTGCGGGAAATGTCCCACGGAGACTATACTCGGACGGTTATTTTGATGCTGGCAGGGATCGCTGTCATTTTGATCCTGCTGTTCCGCTCGCTGATTATTCCTTTGTATCTCATCTTGTCGTTGGTGCTGACCTACTACACCTCGATGGCGATCACGGAAGTTATCTTTGTCCGCATTCTCGGGTACTCGGGGCTCACTTGGGCCGTTCCCTTCTTCGGCTTCGTCATGCTGATGGCCCTCGGGGTGGACTATAGCATCTTCCTCATGGACCGCTTCAAGGAGTACCGCCATCTACCGGCACGGGAAGCTATCCTGGCGGCGATGAAAAACATGGGCTCCGTCATCATGTCCGCCGCCGTCATTCTGGGCGGGACTTTTGCGGCAATGATGCCTTCGGGCGTGCTGTCGCTGATGATCATCTCGGTTATCGTGTTGTGCGGGCTATTCCTTTACGCGCTGATTATGTTGCCATTGTTCATTCCGGTCATGGTGCGCACCTTCGGACCGGCCAACTGGTGGCCGTTCATGGGCAAATGGGGGGCCAACAGCCATATGGAGACGCCGGAGGACTAGTTGTTAAGCGGGAAAATAGTTGAGCATCCATACGGAGCGGAAGATGAAGTCGTCTTTCCGCTCCGCTTTTACGAGGGATGGTGAACCCATGTTCCAATTGAATTCGTTATACCGGCCGCTGATAGCGACTCCCTTTTCGTCCTCACGTGCTTACTCCGAGATTTCGCCTTGCGATGCGCTGAAGCCATATATCGTCTGTTTCTGGGGTTCGCCGGAGCCATATGAGAATGAAGGAAGAAAAACGTCACCGGCTCCCGCTGGGCATGGCTTAGTTATCCCGGATACGTGCATGGACATTATTTTCAATTTCAACCATACGACCGGAGAAGCGAGCAGTTGTTTTTGCGGATTGAACGACGAGCCGTTTACGACCGGTCGATCGGATCAGGCGGGAAGACTCTCTATCTTCGGTATCCGGTTTCATTTTTGGGCCGTCCAGTTGTTTGCTGGCCGTACGCTCTTGGGAAGCAGCAACATCTCGGATGAGGTAGATGCATTTTTCAACGGCTGGACGGCGCAACTAATGGAGCGATTCAGCGCTGCGCACACGCTTCAGGAACGGGCGCGGCTAGTAGAGCCGTTTCTTATGGCCAAGCTCAATGGAAATCGGATGAACGCCGATGTTTTCAATGCGGCTTACCGTATCCTGCAGGGGCGGGGAACGCTGCCGGCAAAGGAAATTTGCGCGTATACGGGGGTAAGCCAAAGGCAACTGGAACGCCTATTTGCCGGACGCATCGGGATTTCCGTCAAAACGCTCTCCACCTTGGTGCGATTCCAGACCCTTTGGCGGGACGTCCTTCGCTCTGAGACGTTCGATGTGCAGGAAGCCGTCGTGAAATACCGCTACACCGACCAATCGCATCTGCTTCACGAGTTCAAAAAATTCCATGGCGTCACTCCCGCCCAAGCCCGTGCAAGGGCCTTGAACATCATAACGCCTGAACAATGAATACCGAAGCTCGGAGAGGCCAGCGTCGGAAGTCGTTTTTTTACAATACGGCGGATGGGTTTCCATGGTTTAATGGGAGACAACTCTAATAAGCGAGGCAGGTGCGGGAGATGAAGAAGAAGCTGGATGCAAAAGCCTACAAACTAATCGGTTCCTGGATGTACCGAAATGCGCGGCCGGTCGATCTAGCCCGATGGCGGTATCATTTCGAAAACGGCAGCAGGGATGAGGTGCTTCAGGCTTTATCGGCCTACCAAAACGAGGATGGCGGCTTTGGACATGCGCTGGAGGCGGATAGCTGGAACCCAAGCTCATCTCCTTTAACGACGTCTACTGCCGTTCTATTGTTAAAGGAAATCGGGTTCTCGGAGACCGGTCATCCTCTGGCGCAGGGAATTCTGAACTTTTTGGGACGAGGCGAATATACGACGGATAAAGGGTGGCCGTTTACCATTCCGTCCAATAGCGAGTACCCGTGTGCCCCTTGGTGGTCATACAGCGGGGCAGCCAATGCGGAGATGGGCTTTAATCCCACAGCCATTTTGGTCGGGTTTCTCCTGCGTTTCTCCGATGAATCTTCCGTTGTGTACGAGAAAGCGCTGGACTTGGCGGATCAAATGGTGGACAAGCTGAGACGGCAGGGTCACTTGGAAGTTCATGAACTGCAAGCGTACTGCACGTTTCTCGACGATATTGGACAGGCTGGGTTGTCCGAGCGGTTTGATGCTACATTTCTGGCGGAGGCCTTGGCGATCCGTGTGAATGAGGCAATCGAACGCGATCCGGCAAAATGGCCCCAGTACACCATGCGCCCCTCTGTCTATATCTCATCCCCGGGCAGTTCCTATTACAATGGGAACGAGGAGATCGTGGAGAAAGAGCTCGACTATCTGTTGGACACGAGAGACGCGAGCGGGGTATGGGACATAACCTGGAACTGGGGCGGCTACGAAAAAGAGTTTGCCATCAGCGCAAACTGGTGGCGGGGAACGCTGATCATCGAGAACGTCAAATTCTTGAAGGCGTTTGGCCGGGTTGAGTAGATTGGGAATCGTTCTTTGTACTGGCAGCTAGCTAGTTTCGACGGAGGCAGTTCCGATTGGCGCGGTTGAACGGATGCTATAGAAGATGCGAAAAAGCTACGGTCCTAGTGGACTGTAGCTTTTTGATTAAAGGGAAACAGCTGCGGGTAGGTTCGGTTGGAATCGAGCCAATGGGCGAGAGTCTCATAATCGGTGCCGGTCTTTCGGTGCTCTACCGCTGGTTTCCTGAAAGGTTCCGGCCTTCCTTCTTCGTCACTCATCGAGCCCCACTTCATGCTCGCTCCACGCCCAAAATTGTGCCGCCAATTGAGGGTCTTTTGCGTTTTTGGACACTGGAGCGATCTTCCTCTTGTAAAAATATTCGCCTCTCACCCCGCGTACATCTGGGCTTGTGCCCAGATAGATGGCGGTGTCCGCCCCTTCTGCGGGACTGAGGAAAAAGGCTTTTGTCATCCCCATGATGCGCTTGCCGAAGCCGGTCTTTCGATCGACGCCGATGCTGGTGGCTACGGCTCCCGGGTGCAGGCAGTTGACTGTAACTTTCGTATCCTGCAGTCTTCTCGCCAGTTCTTTCGTAAACAGGATATTCGCCAGTTTTGACTGGGCGTAGCCGTTCCAGACAGTAAATCCTTTATTGAAATAGGGGTCGGCAAACCGGATAGACCCGATTTTGTGGGCTCCGGATGAGACGACGACGATGCGTCCTTGTTCCGCTCGTTGGAGGTTCGGAAGCAGCTGGTTCGTCAGTAAAAAGTGCCCCAAATGGTTGACACCCATCATCGCCTCAAAGCCATCGGAAGTCTCTTGGCGTTTTATCGAAACGACTCCCGCATTGTTGATCAAAACATCTACCTTATCGTACTTGCGGTTGAATTCGGCTGCGAAGCTGCGGATGCCGGCAAGCGAGCCCAAATCGCATATCATTAAATCCAGATCCCCAGAGCTGCTTTGTTTGAACGCTTCGGCAAGGGCGTCTTGTCCGCGCCCGACGTGTCGGCACGCCATGACGACCCGGTATCCGCGCTTTGCCAGTTCTATCGTAGTGGCAAGGCCCATCCCCGAGTTGGCGCCGGTGACAACGGCTAACGGTTTCTCCACGAGAATCCCTCCTTTTTTTCTATTATAGCGGAAATCCCCTGCTGATTTTCCGAAAAAATGGTATGATAACAGAACGAATGTTTGCGTGTGAACGGAAAGAGTGCCTGGCGTTGTTGCAGCGAAAGTGCGGGACGGCGAAGTGCGGCGATAAAGGAAGGGATAGCATGTCAGACCCGGCGGATAACAAGGGGATATTGACGAGGCCGGAGGGTGAGCCGGCGGCGGGCACCGAACAAGAGGAAAGCTTGCGAGCGGCGGAGGACTCCAATGCTGCCCAGCCTGCAAATCCTGATGCGGTACGGCTATCGGTGAGGCAGTTGGCGGAATACGCGCACCGCAGCGGCAGCATCATTAGCGGCTTCAGTGTAGGGGCGATGGCTCAGCTAAACGAAGGGGCGCGCATCCACCGGATGGTGCAGGAAACGTATGCCGAGAGTGATCAAAAGGAGGTACACCTGACAGCGTTTTTTTGCCGGGGCGACATCACGTATTCACTCGAAGGCCGGTGCGACGGCCTGCTAACCACTCCCGACGGGATGATGATCGATGAGATCAAGTCGACGGTCGGCGATTTGGCAGCCATCGAGGAGAACACCTATCCGGTCCACTGGGCGCAAGCCGCTTGTTATGCGTATATGTACGCCATACGGCAAAATCTGCCGGGAATAAAACTGCGGCTGACCTATGTGCAGGCCCATACCGGCGAGCAGAAGCATTTTATGAGACAAATGGACATTGCTGCTTTAACGGCGCTTGTGGACGGACTCTTTGCAACCTACGAGCCGTTTGCCCGGATGCAGCTGCAATATGAAAAGGAGCGGGATGCGAGCATCGGTGAATTGCTTTTTCCTTATCCCGGTTACCGGCCCGGTCAACGAAAGCTGGCGGGAGCGGTGTACAAAGCGATAACGGACGGCAGGAAGCTCTTTGTTCGCGCTCCCACAGGCATCGGAAAAACGATCTCTACCTTGTTTCCCTCCGTAAAAGCGATCGGTGCTGGGCTATCGTCACGCCTCTTCTATTTAACAGCTCGGACGACGACGCGGACGGCGGCGGAAGAAGCTTTTGGCCTGATGGAGAAGCGGGGGCTGCGGTTTCGAACGGTGACGATCACGGCAAAAGAGAAAATTTGTTTCAAGGACGAGGTTGTCTGTTCACCGGACAAGTGCGAGTATGCGGAAGGCCACTTTGACCGGATCAATGAAGCGATGCTGGAGCTGCTCTCCACGGACAACCGCATTACCCGTGAGGAGGTGGAGCGCTGCGCCCGCAAACATAGAGTCTGCCCCTTTGAGCTGTCTTTGGATGCGGCCTATGCTGCGGATGCCGTCATTTGTGACTACAATTATGTGTTCGATCCGCGCATTTCGTTGAAACGCCAGCTGGAGGAGCAAAAGCGGAAAACCGTCTTGCTAGTAGACGAAGCCCACAACTTGGTGGACCGGGCTCGCAGCATGTATTCGGCAGAGCTGGACAAGCGGGCGTTTTTACAGTTAAAGCGGGCGTACAAGAAGCGCAATCCGGGGCTGTCCGCCGCCGCTTCCGCCGTGAATGGGGACTTCATCGCCCGGCGAAAGGCGCTGGAGGCGGGAAAAGCTGCAGCTGATGGGTTTGACGAAGGCCAAGCTGGTCTGCGCTCCGTCCGCAAGGAGCTGCCGGAGGAATTGGTCGAGCTAAGTGCAGCTTTTCTCCTGGAAGCGGAGAAGGAGCTGGCCGGCCAAGCTGGAGCGCCCTCGTCTTCCGAAGAAGCGGAGGAACGGAACCTGCTGCTGGATACTTTTTTTGCCGCCCAAAACTTTGTGCGTACAGCGGAATGGTTTGACGAACGCTATGTTGCGCACTTGGAAATCTCCAGCGGTGCAGCCGTTCATAAGCTGAGTTGCCTAGACCCGTCCTTTTTACTCCGCCAGATGGGGAAGGGTTACCGGTCGCATGTGTTCTTTTCCGCTACCTTGTCGCCCCTCGGGTATTATACCGATATGCTAGGCGGGGAAAGGGAGGATTACAGCATCGCGGTACCTTCGCCTTTTCACCGGGAGCAATTGGAGGTGATCGTCAAGCCGTTGTCCACCCGCTACCGGGACAGGGAGGCGGCTGTCGAACCGCTGGCGGAACTGATCCACCGACTAGCCGAAGAAAGGCCGGGAAACTATCTCGTGTTTTTCCCCTCTTATGCGTTTATGACGGGCGTCTATGAGGTGTTTGCCCAGAGGGAGACGCCGGGGCGGGTGCTCGTGCAACAAGTGAACATGTCCGAGGAGGAACGGGAAGAGTTTCTCGGGGCTTTTCAGGACCATGGCAAGGAAACGCTGGTGGGATTTGCGGTGATGGGCGGGATATTCTCGGAGGGCATCGACCTCAAGGGGGACCGGCTGACCGGTGTAGTGGTGGTTGGCGTGGGGCTGCCCCAAGTGGGGCCGGAGCGGGAGATATTGCGGCGTTATTTCGACGAGTCCGGCAAAAACGGCTTCGACTACGCTTACGTTTACCCGGGCATGAATAAAGTCTTACAAGCGGGAGGCCGGTTGATTCGCACGGAGGAGGACCGAGGGGTGCTTGTGCTGGTGGATGACCGGTTTCGGGAACCGAAGTACCGGGCACTGCTGCCCGCCGAGTGGCAGACGGAGTAAAGGGAGGGAGCTGGTAAATGAAAAAGCGGCCCTGAAGCCAATCAGGCTTCAAAACCGCTCATTTTCCTATCGGTACCCGTTCACCGCGTCTATTGGACTTAGCTTCGTCCCGGCGCCAGCTCAGCGTCGGTTTCTTTCGGAAACGTCCGGGCGATATATAGCACCGGCGTCGAGGCGACGGATATAATAAACTTCATGACATATGTCGTCAGGAAAATTTGAATCCATACATCGAATGTGTGCACGCCGAGGAAGGCGATGGAGCAAAAGATCAGCGTATCGATAAACTGGCTGACGATGGTGCTTCCGTTGATGCGGATCCAAAACTGATTGCGCGCGGCAAACTTCCGTTTGATTTTGGAAAACAGAAACACGTCTAAAAGCTGGCTCACCAGAAACGCGCAAATACTCCCGGCGGCGATCCGTGGCATCAAACCGAAGATGGTTTCAAAGGGCCCTTGGGCGATATCGCTGGGCTCGGGGCGGAAGTGCAGCACCATTTGCATCAGCACCGTCGCGGTCAATAGGCAAAAGAAGCCGTACCACACCGCTTTTCGAGCTTCCTTCGTGCCGTAGCGCTCGTTCATCGAATCGGTGGTCATGTAGATGGAGGCGTAAATCGTATTCCCCAACGTCATGACGATCCCCATGACTTCGATGGTTTTCACCACTTGGATGTTGGCCAGCACGGTGGCGAGACCGATCCAGGTGTAGAGCCCGCGGATGCCGAACAGGCGGTAGCAGGCGAGAAACAGGACAAAATTGACAATGACAAAAAACAAACCCCACCAAAAATTGAACATGATAAATCTCTCCCTTAGTTTTGATAACGCGGGATGGTTACGAACCGCGATGGGGCTTTTTCCCCACAAGTACATACTGTATCATAGAATGCAGGGAAATGGGCCGATATTCGTGGAAAAAATCGCGGCGATTTCTGGGACAATGGGTAATGAAACGGAAAGAGTGACGCAACGTTTATGAAAAAGATGATGATCCCCCTCCTGATTTTTCTTGTCATTGGGTTTGTTGGGGCAGGCTGCGATCTTTTCGGCGGCGGTCGGAAGGATGTATTAAGCTTGGATAGCACGCCGCAAGAGTCATCCAGCGGCGGCAGCGGTCCGACAGGTGAGCCAAAGGCGGGTCAGGATCAAACGGGATATCCGGATACGGTGATGTTCGATTATAAACCTTTAGCCTTGGAAGCGTTGACTCCCGGTAAAGCGTCCGCGGAATGGGTAAAGCTCGGAGAGCTTGCTTTCGGCAAGGTGGAAGAGCAACCTGTTACGTTAACGATCTATCGGGAACAGGAAAAGCAGGATACAACCATTACACGCCAAACCTCGCGCTATTCGGCCGTGCTTTCATGGCGGGAAAAGACCTATCTTATATCGGATGTGTATGGCGATGCGTTTCTCAGTACTTCGAACGGGAACCCGCCTGTAGGAATTACACGCTTTAACGAATATATTCCCAATGGAGCAAAGGGGCTATACTTTCCGGGAAGCATCGAGATGGTGTCCGTGAATCCGGGTTTAAAAAAGATGATCGTATACGATTCTCAAGCGGATCAGTGGCTTGGTTTTGAAACTTGGGGGAATGCGACTTTTATCGATATGGACCATGATGGGACGGATGAAATCATTCTGGAAAATCCAGGGTTGTTCGTGGATCGGTCAGATCTGTCCATTATTAAAGGGCAGGGCGGCACCTTGCAGACTCTTTTCTCCGTAGTGGACGCTTTGGCTGGGACACAAAAGGATGGGGCAAAGTGGTTTGCCATGCTGCAAAAAGAGGTGGCTATGCCGTTATTTGCTGTTGGACGGATCGGACAAGACAAGAGCACGGCGTACTACAGGCTGGCGGAGAATATGTTGGTGAAAATGCCGGTGAGCGCAGGGGAGTAATTTTTTTCTTTTGGTTATGTGCTGACGTTTTCCATGTTGCGGAAGAGAAAGGATAGGCTCTTGCCCGGCTCCGGGATGTTGTCCAAAACGGTGTTGGACGCGCTGCATTCCACGGGTATGCTGGGGGCGGCGCTGTTCCGGCAATCCGAATTGGCGTCGCGGCCGTCCACTGCGGAGGGCACCACAACAACTCCGGCAACTCAAAATGGTAGGATAAATGATTGTGAAACAGCCTCCTCGATTAAACGGGGAGGTTATTCTTTTCTCCGCGGATAAGCTCTTCCTGTTGACGGAAGCCGGGATCGTGGAAGGAAGGATGAATTTTCATGTACGTTTACACATCGCCCCTACGCCAACTCCGGTACCGGCTGGGGGTTGTGCCAGCGATGCGACGAAAGGTGCGGTTGAAATGGGCGAACTGCTCGAACCCGACGGTGAGGGCGATATCCGCCACCTTGGTATCAGTCTGTTGAAGCATGATCTGGGCTTCTCGGATGCGGGTTAGGTTTTGGTAGCCGACGACAGTGAAACCGGTCACCTTTTTGAAGGTGCGGCTCAAGTAGGAGGGGCTGAGATGAAATTGCCGAGCCAGATCGGAGAGGGGGAGCCTCTCCTGATAGTGAGCCCCGATATACTGGACGACTTCGGCAATGCGCCTGTGGGTCGGACTCATGGGGTCGTCGGCCAGCGACATCTCCGTCTCGCCCTTTCGGTAGGCCAACAGCAGCAACTGCGAGACCAATAGGCGAATCGAAAGTTCGAATCCTTCCTCCCGCAGGCGAATCTCTTCCGCCAACCTGCGGAACAACTCCTCCACCGCTTGCTGTTCCTGGGGCTTCAGCCGGTAAAGGCTGCTTTTGCGCTGAAAAACCTGCATCAGGTCCGGCTTGAACAGGGGATGCCCGAACCCGAGAAAAGCATCGGTGAAATTCATGACCAACCGTTCATGCTGGGGATGTCCGAGGTCCGAGGTCTGATGCACATCCTTTTTGTTGATAAAGACGAGATCACCAGGAGCCATGGGGTACGTGTCGTCCTTGATGAAATAATAACGTCTCCCCGAGAACAGGTAATAGATTTCGTAAGCATCATGGTAGTGGTTGAACTGCCCCAATGAAGCGGTTCGCGTCACTTGCTGGATATAAAAGTCGCCTGCCGGGTCGGCAAATTCAAACGCAACGATTTCTTTCTCCTTCAATTGCATAAGCCTGAATGATCACCTCACCACAAAATAGATCATGAATACCACCATTATAGCAAAAAAGACC
The DNA here is from genome assembly GCF_000455485.1 of Gorillibacterium massiliense. GTDB lineage: Bacteria > Bacillota > Bacilli > Paenibacillales > NBRC-103111 > Gorillibacterium > Gorillibacterium massiliense. Next base: position 79,079 of record NZ_CBQR020000101.1, on the reverse strand, counting down.
ATTTCAAAAGATTTATTTTGTCCTATGATGGGGTTGTGCTTCAATATGTGAGGAGTGAACAGACGATGGCGAAGAAAAAATACGTTTTAGTCGGCTCTGGTGGCAGAGCGGAGTTTTTTTACGGGGCGATTGCGTCCACCTATCATGAAACATCGGAGCTGACGGCGTTCTGCGATATCAACCAAACGCGCATGGACTACGCCAACAAACTTCTGGAAGAGAAGTATCACTATCCCAAAGTGGCGACCTATAAAACAGAGGACTTCGATGCGATGATCGCAGCGGAGCAGCCTGATGCCGTCATCGTCACCAGCGTGGACCGGACCCATCACCGCTATATCATTCGCGCGATGGAACTGGGCTGCGATGTCATTACGGAGAAGCCCATGACCGTGGACGAGGCCAAATGCCAGGAAATCCTTGACGCCGTGGAGCGGACAGGCCGCAACGTGCGGGTGACCTTCAATTACCGCTATGCCCCGCATCATACGAAAGCGCGGGAATTAATCATGGAGGGCTCCATCGGCCAGGTGACTTCCGTCCATTTTGAATGGCTACTTAATACGATGCATGGCGCTGACTATTTCCGTAGATGGCATCGGGACAAGCGCAACAGCGGCGGGCTGCTAGTACATAAATCGACCCACCATTTCGATTTGGTCAACTTCTGGATCGGCTCCCAACCGGAAGAAGTGTTCGCATACGGGGATCTGCTCTTTTACGGCAGGGAAAACGCGGAACAGCGGGGTGTGACGCAGTTTTATGAGCGGGCTACGGGCAATTCCTATGCCAAGGAAGATCCCTTCGCCCTGCATCTGGACGATAACGAGCATCTGAAGGCGATGTATCTGGATGCCGAGCATGAAGATGGCTACCGCCGGGACCAAAGCGTGTTCGGCGACGGCATCAATATTGAAGATACGATGGGCGTCATCGTCCGCTACAAGAACAAAGCGATTCTGACCTATTCCTTAAACGCCTACATGCCGTGGGAAGGTTACCGCATTGCCTTCAACGGAACGAAGGGGCGGCTGGAAATGACCATTGTTGAGCAGTCCTACGTCAACTCCGGCGGTGACAAATCGCTGGAAGGCGCCCTCAAGGACAAGCGTATCATCCTGTTCCCGATGTGGAAGCCTCCGGTGGAAATCGAAATCAGTGAAGGAGAAGGCGGCCACGGCGGCGGTGACCCCGTGCTGCTGAATGACATCTTCGGAACACCGGCTGAAGATCGGTTCCACCGGGCTGCCAACCATATTGACGGCGCCCGCTCGATCCTGACGGGTATTGCCGCCAACCGGGCCATCCGCACTGGCCAACCGGTGAAGATCAAGGACCTGGTGAAGTTTCATTAATAAGCCGTTGGAGTGATGGCAGTGAGTACGATAATGGAAAAGTTGCGGTCGAAGACGGTAGTGGATTTGGCAAAGGGAAACGGCATAGAAGGCGTACATCCTCTTCATGAGGAGTTTGCCGCTTCCGGCGTCCATTTCTCCGCTTCTCCGGATACGTTGGAAAAGGTATACGATGCCGCTGTCAGAAGATTGGCGGATTGCGTCAAACCGGACAGTGAGGGAGGTCTCTTTCTGCAGGAAGGTGGCGTCTATCACGGATGCTGGCTGGAAAGCACGGGAACGATCAATGCTGAAATCCTCTCCCGTTTCTGTCCGGAGACGGCGGGCCGGACCTTTGAGCCATTCGCTCGGTTTCAGCGTGCGGACGGTTTGATTCCGTACAAGGTGACAGCGGACGGTCCCGCTTTCAAGCAAATTCAACTGGTCACGCCGCCGGCCAGAAGCGTGTGGAATCACTATCGGCTTGCCGGAGGGAAGACGGCCTTTTTGCAAACGATGTATGAGGCTTTTGCCCGATACGACGATTGGCTCCACCGGCACCGCAATACCCGCGGTACCGGCTGTATCGAGGCCTTCTGTACCTTCGATACCGGCCACGATATGTCGCCGCGGTTCTGGCATGTACCCGATACGCCGTACCGGGATGATCCTGCCAGCTATGATCCCGACTCGCCGCTCCTGCCTTATCTCGCCCCTGATCTGACGGCCAGCGTTTATTGCAGCAGGCTCTATTTGTCGCGAATGGCAGGGGAATTGGGTATGGAGGAGCAGGCTCGCGTTTGGGAGGAAAAAGCGGCGATAACGTTGGCCCACCTGTATGCCCATTGTTTCGACGAAGTTGACGGCTTTTTCTATGACGTGGACAACCGCGGCCGGTTCAACCGTATTCAGACCGACACCCTTTTGCGGGTGTTGGCCTGCGAAGCGGGGGATGACGCGCTGTTCGCCGCCAGTCTTTCCCGCTATTTGCTGAATACCCGCAAGCTTTTCGCCAAGTATCCCTTTACGTCTGTCGCCATGGACGATCCGCGCTTCGACCCCTTTTCCGATTACAATACCTGGGGCGGGGCGGTCAATTTCTTGAGTTTGATTCGGGCTCCCCATGCCTTTGAAAAGTATGGCCGCCACGTCGAGCTGACGTGGGTGATGCAGCCGATTCTGTCGGCGATGTCGCAGATGACCCGTTTCGGGCAAGTTTTGAGCCCTTGGACAGGAAAGGAAGGGTATACCGAAGCGTATTCCCCGGCCATTCTCTGCCTCCTGGATTTCATTGAACGGTTGAGCGGAATTATGCCGACGCCGGAAGGCGAGTTATGGTTTACCGGTTTGCTGCCGCAAACACGGGACCATGGAGTGAAGCTGGCGGACGAGACGGCTTACAGCCGGATGGTGGACGGCCGGGTGTTTGAATTGTGCAATACCCGTGATCAGTGTTTTGTGTACCGGGACGGCGCTCTATTATATCGCTTTCCTTCCGGCATCCGCATCGTGACGGACCGTTTGGGCAACCTGAGCAAGGTCGTGGGCATGTCGGTCCGTTCGGTCAGCGGCGCAGTGAAACGCGTCCAGGGGGAGATTCAGTTTCGGGTTTCCGGCAACGAAGTATTGCGTTACCAAAATGGAGCGTTCACAGCAGAGGCGGCGCCCGGCATCGTGTTCCCAGCCTCGGAATGAGGTTTTATCCAGCATGGGAAGCGGCTGGCGTCGACAGGCAAGCTATATCAGTTGAGCTTAAATCGAATACCGTTTGCCCGGATGGAGAGGGAAACGGGGATAAGGAGGGATGGCGCGATGCTTAGCAAGGAACAGATCCAGATGCGCGATCCCTTCGTGCTTCGGGAAGACAAGGATGGCTATTATTATTTATACGGGTCGACCGATCCCGACATCTGGAAGAGCAAAGCCATCGGTTTCGATGTTTACCGGAGCAGGGATCTGAAAGAATGGGAAGGGCCTTTTCCCGCCTTTCGTCCGCCGGCCGGATTCTGGTCGGACATCAATTATTGGGCGCCTGAGGTACATCCGTACAAAGGCAGATATTACATGTTCGCCACTTTCAAAGCCGAAGGGGTATGCAGAGGCACGCAAATTCTCGCCGCCGATCATCCTCTCGGTCCTTTCCTGCCCCACAGCGACGGTCCGGTGACTCCCCGGGATTGGGAGTGCCTGGACGGTACATTGTGGGTGGAGCAGGATGGGACGCCCTGGATGGTTTTTTGCCACGAGTGGGTGCAGATTGGTAACGGTACGGTGTGCGCCGTGAAGCTTTCACCGGAGCTGGACAGGGCCTTGGGAGAGCCGGTAGAGCTGTTCGCAGCCCGAGATGCAGTCTGGGTAGAGCCGGTAAAGTCAGCCAAGAACGGAGTCGGCTATGTTACCGACGGACCATTTGCTTACTGCTGCCAGGACGGATCTCTGCTGCTTCTGTGGTCTAGCTTCCTGCAAGGCCAGTATGCCCAGAGCATTGCCCGTTCCGCCACAGGGAGCATCCTTGGCCCTTGGCTCCAGGAGCCTGCCCCGCTCTATGCCAGCGACGGGGGCCATGGCATGATTTTCCGCACTTTCGAGGGGAAGCTCATATTGGCGCTGCACACTCCCAATCACTCACCGGATGAGAGGCCGGTCTTTATTGAACTCCAGGAGCGGAATGGAAAGCTGGAGCTGGTGTAGAGACTCGAAATATCCCAACGACTGGTTTATTAATACGTTTATACAAGCCCAAATGGAAGATTCCAACTATTTATCAATCAGCCTTAGCTCGACTCCCATCGGCCTAAGGCTATTCCATTTTGTCAATTCTGTCATACATGATACGGGTGCGATTGGATCGTCATGGTATGATTTGATAGAAACGTACGTATCACGATCGTGGGAGGAACACTTCATGAAGATGATCAGAAACCCATGGAAGAAGATGGTTCTTAATCGGCTCATTTTATCGTTCATCTGCATTCTTTTACCGCTTTATATTTTGGCGATGGTGATCTACAACTGGGGAATCGAAACGCTGCAAACGGAAATATCCAATTCGATGACTTCGCAAGTATCCCAGTATTTCACCGGGTTGGAGAACGAATTCAGCCGTATTCAGGATTTGCAACTAGACAGTTTAAGCGACGATAATTTGAATGCGCTTGCAGCCATTCCGGAATCTCTTACCGCGATTGATAAGGTAGAGAAGATATTAGCTCTGCAGCAGCGGCTCAATGCGATTCGAAATAGCAGCGCTTACATTGAAGAAGTGCATGCGTATATTCCGGCCATTTCAAAAGATATCTCCGCCTTAAGCGTGTCGGATTTCGACCGCGGCATGTACGTTGATCTCATGAATCTTCCGGCTTTAGGCGAAGCGCAAGTGGTCAACGTCCGTGACAGCATGTATATGGTTTCCGCCTATCCTTACCTGTTGCCCGGAAGTAAACGCGAGCCGATCGTGATTGTCGCTATCAAGTTATCCTTGGATAAGCTGCGGGATGCTCTATATGCCATGCGAACCTTGCCGGAGGAGGGGCTGGTCTTCAGCAGCACACAGTTCACAAAGATTGCGACGAGTTTGGATACCGATCTGAACGATAAAATCGTGCAGCAGATCGTTCAAGGGAAGGGGGGGAGCGTTGCGTCTCGGGTTATCCGAGTCGATGGTCAACGTTACTTGACCGTCAACATGTCATCAAGCTTCTTCGGAGCCATGTTGATCAAGTATGTGCCCGAACGAGCCGTATTTCAGCCGTTGGAAAAGTACAGGAATTGGTTTCTGCTGTTCGCAGTGGTCTCGCTGGCCATCATTCTCCTCTATTCGCTGTTCGTGTACAAATATATCCACAAACCCCTTGACCGTTTGGTCAAAGCATTCCGCAAGGTGGAGCTTGGCGATGTCAGCGCGCAAATCCGGCACGAAAGCCGGGACGAATTTCAATATATTTATACCCGATTCAATGCGATGATCGACAACATCAAATCGTTGATCGATCAGGTTTACATGCAGCAGATTCTGACGCAGAAGGCGGAGCTCAAGCAACTGCAATCCCAGATCAATCCCCATTTTTTGTACAACAGTTTCTTTATTTTAAAAACGATGACTCGTCTTGGTGACTATGATCAGGTGGAACGGTTCGCCAATCAACTCAGCGAGTATTTCCAGTTTATGACGCGCAGCCATTCCGACGAAGTACTGATCAGCAAAGAAGTTCAGCATGCAAAGGTCTATGCGGAAATTCAGGGGCTTCGGTTCGCAAATCGCGTTACGGTCTCGTTCGGCGAATTGCCTGAAAATACGGGACATGTGATGGTGCCGAGACTCATTCTGCAGCCGTTGATCGAGAATGCCTTCGAGCATGGTTTGGAGCGGAAAGCGACAGGCGGCCAGTTAAACGTTCAATTCGAGAAGGAAGATAGTCGGCTTTATCTGATCGTGGAAGATAACGGTGAACCGATCGACGACGAAGAGCTCGAACGCATCAACCACGATTTCGAGAAACCTGAAATTGAAACCACCGGTTTGATCAACATCCACCAACGGCTCCGTTTGAAATTCGGATCTGGCAGCGGCCTTGTATTGTCACGAAGTGAATGGGGCGGCGTGAGGGTTACGATTACAATCGAAACTTCGGAAGGAAGGGGTTAAAAAATGTACCGGTTGCTTGTTGTTGATGACGAGGCGATTATTGCCGATGGATTGTCCGAAGTGCTGCAAGGCGTGCCGGATCTTGAGCTGGACGTATATAAAGCCTATTCGGGATATGAAGCGATCAAGCTGTTCGAAAAGACGCGTTTCGACATCGTGTTGACCGACATTCGAATGCCGGAGATGGACGGGTTGGAGCTGCTGCAGAATATCCGGACCATGTGGCCCAAGTGCCGCGTCATCTTCCTGACTGGCTACCATGAATTCTCGTACGTGTACTCGGCGATTCAAAACGATTGCGTCAACTATCTGTTGAAAACCGAGGGCTACGACAAAGTGATCGAAACCGTCGCCCGGGCTATTTCCGATATCGAGGCGGAGTGGCGTGCAGAGGCGCTGCTGGTGCGAGCCCGGGAACAATCCGAGAAGGCGAAGGAATTGCTGCGCAAAGATTTTTTGTATGGGGTGCTGAACGGTCGTATCGATACCGGAGAAGTGAACCGGCAGCAGTTTACAAACCTGGATATTCCGCTCTGCGCGGGAGATCCTGTGCTGCTTTTGCTCGGCAGAGTGAATCGTTTATCCGATTGTTCTACGTATTCCGATAAAATCAATCGGCTCTATCGCGTTAGTGCCGTCGCCCGTTCTTATTTGGCATCGCACGCTGCGATTGTCGATTTTGTCCATGAACAATATGACCTCGTCTGGTTGCTTCAACCGCTACAAGCAAGCGAAGATGACCCGGTGCCGGGACAGGTTGCATGGTCCAGGCTATTGACGTTTCTCAAGGGCAGTCTGGAGCTGGTGCAGGCGGCCTGCAAGGAATCGTCAGGTTTGGAGCTGTCTCTTGTGCTGGACGACGACCCTGTGGCTTGGCCGGATTCTGCGGAACGATTCGCTCAACTTCATACGTTGATGAACTATCGCATCGGCCGATCACATGGGCTGCTTCTCGATAAACATGCGGCAAGACGAGACCGGAATATGGAGAACCCGATTTCGAACAAACTGCGCGTTCGGCCGGCTGTGCTGGACTTGCTTACCGAAGGGCTTGAGAATGGCAGGAAAGATGATTTTCATAAAATGCTGAACGAAGCCACTGCCGGGCTTCGAGAACTGAATTCAATGCACCACATGCAAGCACAAGAGTTGTACTATTCCATTGCGATGGTTCTCCTCTCGTATATGAATCGGTGGCAGCTGTCGGAAGAGGCGAATGCGGCAATAGGGCTTCGCAAGCTGATGCGTCCTGCCGAACATGAATCGTGGCCGGCCGCGATTGCTTATTTAGTCAAGGTCGGAGACGTCCTGTTTCATTTGCAGAACCAAGAAGAGGAACGGCGAGCGAACTCGGTCGTCTCGACCATTCAAATGCACATCCAGAATCACCTGCACGATCCCAATGAGATTTCCCTAGTCAGGCTGGCGGATCTGGCTTATTTCAATCCCTCCTACTTGTCCAGATTGTTTAAGCAGGTGACCGGAATCAACTTGTCCGAATATATCGCGGAAGTCCGCCTGACAAGGGCAAAGCGGCTATTGGAGGATCCCAATCTGAAAATACAGGAAGTCGCTGACCGGCTCGGTTACGGCACCGCGACGAATTTTACCCGTTCGTTCCGAAAGGCTACCCAAATGACTCCTCAAGATTACCGGGTGTCGCTGGCAAACAAGTAAACGCCTGATCGGAATGTCAACTCATGAATATTGTTGTCCCTTGGCGGTAAGCGCTATCATTAAATTGTAACAAGAACATCACTAACACTCAGGGGGACGAACGATGAGTATTAAACGCAAAACCAATATGGCCGTTGCGTTGACAATGGCAGGCGTGCTTGTGTTATCAGCATGCGGATCCAGCGACAAGAAGGATGAGTCAAAAGGAACCACGGCTCCTTCGAACCAGCCTGCCGCCACTGCTACTGCTGAACCGAAATTGGATATCACGGCTAAATACGAAACACCTATCGATGTTACGGCTTGGCGGTATACAGAGGCTTCGTATAAGTATGAAAACGGCGATACTATCGACAGCAACATTTATACGAAGGCTTACTTGAATGATCTTGGAATCAACCTCAAATACAAATGGACGGTTCCGATCGAGCAGTTCGAACAGAAGATGAACGTATCGATCGCATCTGGCGATTTGCCGGACATTATGTGGCTGACGAATAAGCAACTGACGGATTTGGCCGACAACGACATGCTTTATGATTTGACGGACCTCTACGAACAATATGCATCGTCAACTACTAAGGAAATTCTGCAACAGGACCAAAAGGCCTTCGATACGGCAAAAATCAACGGTAAATTGATGGCTATTCCGAAGACGGCTTCGGCGGTAGACGGCCTTCCGATCCTGCATATCCGGACGGATTGGCTGAAAAAGCTGAATCTGTCCGAACCCAAGACCATGCAGGATGTCGAGAATATTGCAAAAGCCTTCGTCACGCAAGATCCGGACGGTAATGGCAAAGCCGATACGATCGGTCTCGGATTGACGAAAACATTTCTGACGGATAACCATTTCGGTACTGCGGGCTTCTTCGCCGGCTTCCATGCCTATCCACAGAAATGGGTAACGGATGACTCCGGAAAACTCGAATACGGCAGCATTCAACCGGGTACCAAGGCAGGCTTGCAGTTCCTGCAGGATATGTATAAAAACGGACTTCTGGATGTTGAATTTGGTGTCAAGGACCGCGCCAAAGTGACTGAATCGGTTGTCAGCGGCAAACTTGGCATGTTCTACGGCGGCATGTCCTCGCCGGGCTCTATTATCCAGGACAACGTAACGAATGACCCCAATGCTGAATGGAAGGCATTCTCAATCGTGTCCGCTGATGAAGTGAAGGCGACGCCGATGGGCAAAGTGCCAGTACAGCTTTATTACGCGGTCAGCAAACAGTCCAAGCATCCAGAAGCCATTATGAAATTGCTCAACTTCAGCATGCAAGGCTACGCTCCTGACGCTCCGGCAGATACGGGCTTCGGGTTCAGTGCAAGCGGTATCGCAGTATATTTGTATAACTTCATCGGAGCCGAGCCGGCAATGAAAAACCTGAACGCGCACCATAACGTATTGAAGGCCTTGGAAACGAAAGATCCATCCACGCTGTCGACGGAGGAGAAAACGTACTACGACAAGATTGTTGACTATCGTGCGGGTAACCGGGCTAATTGGGGACAAGACCGTATCTTCGGCTCGCCAAGTAGCTTCGATGTTATCGATCAGTATGTGAAGGATGACAACTATAAGCTCGACAGCTTCTATGGCGGGTCGACACCGACGATGGTCGAGAAGATGGCTTCCCTTAATAAAATGGAAGAAGAAGTATTCACCAAAATCATCATGGGACAATCGATCGACACCTTCGACAAGTTCGTTCAAGATTGGAAGAACCTTGGCGGGGAGCAAATTACCAAAGAAGTCAACGAATGGGCAGCCAAACAGTAAACTAATCGCGCTTCGATAACAAACAGGTATCGAGCGATGGGGAAAGCGTTTAATGGCTTTCCCCATCTTTTTCTAGCAAACAGGAGGTGCCATCATGTCTTGGAAGAAAAGAATGCAGGAGTTTCCCCTGCACATCATGTTATTACCGGGTGTCATCCTCACGCTGCTGTTCAGCTACGTGCCAATGGCTGGGATCGTCATGGCTTTTCAAAAGTTTCAACCGTCTAAGGGCATCTTTCATTCGAAATGGATCGGACTCGAAAACTTTAATTACATGCTGGATTTGCCGAACTTTACAAGCGTTTTATGGAACAGCGTGTATATTGCCGTGTTGAAAATTATCGCGGGCTTGATCGTACCGATCATTGCCGCGTTGCTGCTTAATGAAGTTTCAAAAGCCTTTTTCAAGCGGACGGTACAGACGATCATTTACTTCCCGCACTTTCTGTCCTGGGTCATCCTCGGAGGCATTTTCATCGACATTTTGTCGCCTTCAAGCGGCTTAGTCAATGAATTCCTCGGTTTTTTCGGCATCAAGCCGATCTTCTTCCTCGGTAACGAACATTGGTTTCCGGTTACCCTCGTGGTTTCAGATACCTGGAAAAACTTTGGTTACGGTACAATCGTTTATCTGGCTGCGCTCACGGGCATCGATCAAAGCTTGTACGAAGCAGCAGTCGTCGATGGAGCGGGCCGTTGGAAGCAGACGCTGCACGTTACGTTGCCTGGGATGATGCCGATCATTACACTGATGACCGTACTTAGTCTGGGGAACGTGCTGAATGCAGGGTTCGAGCAAGTGTTCAACTTGTATAGCCCGATGGTTTACAGTACAGGGGATATCATTGATACGTTTGTCTATCGAATCGGACTCTTGGATGCACAGTATGGTGTGGCAACGGCAGTCGGACTGTTCAAGTCGGTCATTTCCTTCGTGCTGATCGTATTGTCCAATAAGCTTGCCAACAAGTACGCTGGTTACCGGGTTTTCTAAGGGGGGATAACTAATGCACAAACCTACGATGGGACGTAAAGTATTTCTCGTCGCCAATTACGCCATATTGATCCTTGCTGCTCTGCTGTGCATTTTGCCGCTTATAAACGTGCTGGCGATTTCGTTTAGTTCGAAAGCAGCGGCAGCTGCCGGCTACGTGAAAATGTGGCCAGTCGATTTTACCATCGCTTCTTATAAATACGTGCTCTCGAAGCCTGAATTTCTGACTGGGTTCTTGATCTCGCTGAAGCGGGTTGCGATTGGCTATACCATCAGCATGCTGCTGACGATCTTAACGGCATATCCGCTTTCTAAGGAACGGACTTCCTTTAGAACACGGCACATCTATGCTTGGTTTTTCATCGTCACCATGTTATTCAGCGGCGGCTTGATTCCGACGTATATGACGATCAAGGAACTGCATTTGCTCGATAAGATTTGGGCACTCGTACTTCCAGGAGCCGTTCCGGTTTTCAATGTTATTTTGCTTATGAACTTCTTCCGCAATTTGCCAAAGGAGATTGAGGAGGCTGCATTGATCGACGGAGCTGGGCAATGGCGGATTCTGGCGAAAATCTTCTGCCCGCTCTCGTTGCCGGCGATCGCGACAGTTACGTTGTTCACGGTGGTTCAACATTGGAATTCCTGGTTCGACGGTCTGATCTATATGAATTCTCCGAAAAATTATCCGCTGCAAAGCTATTTGCAGACGATTATTATTACGCCGGAGCTTAACGCGGTCTCGAGCAATGAACTGGTGGATATGAGCGAAGTATCCGACCGTACGTTCAAAGCGGCGCAAGTTTTCCTGGCGGCATTGCCGGTACTAGTGGTCTATCCGTTCTTGCAGAAGTACTTTATGAAAGGACTTGTCATGGGCAGCGTGAAGGGTTGATCGCTTGCCAGACAGGAGCAAGGACAGGAGCAAACATAGACCCAGCGGGCACTTTTGCCGCAAAGATACCGAGGATCTCGGATGGGGAGGAAATAAGATGAATATCAATAAAGAGCCAGTTCAGCAACCAGCTGAATGCCTCAATGAAATCCCATCGCTGCACAATGCTTTTGCGGGGTATTTTCCGATAGGGACCGCCGTTAACCCCGATGTCCTGCAATCGACGGGATCGCTTATCGCCCGTCATTACAACAGCCTGACTTGCGAAAATCACATGAAGCCGGAAGAACTTCAACCGGAAGAGGGCATCTTTACCTTCGATAAGGCGGATTCCATTCTGGCCTTTGCCAAGAGACATGGCATGCGCATGCGGGGACATACTCTTGTTTGGCATAATCAAACGCCGGATTGGGTGTTCCAAGGGCGGGACGGCAATCCCGCTTCACGGGAACAGGTGCTGGCGCGGATGAAAACCCACATCGACACCGTCGTTTGCCGCTACCGAGGCGACGTGTACTGTTGGGATGTGGTGAACGAAGCGATTAATGATAAAGAAGGCGAACTTCTGCGCCGAAGCCGTTGGTTGGAATCCGTCGGCGAGGATTATATCCAAAAAGCTTTTGAGTTCGCCCATGAGGCCGACCCGAATGCCCTATTATTCTACAACGACTACCACGAATCGGAACCGGTAAAGCGGGAACGCATGTATACGCTGGTGAAAAGTCTGCTCGACCGCGGTGCGCCGATTCATGGGATCGGGCTGCAAGCCCATTGGAATATCTATGACCCTTCTCTCGACTTGATCAAGGAAGCCATCGAGCGGTTTGCTTCCTTAGGTCTTCAACTCCATATTACTGAGATGGATCTCCCAATGTTCAAAGAGGACGACAAACGCAGGGATCTTACAGCCCCGTCCAAAGAAATGGTGGAGCAGCAACGGCTGCGGTATGAACAAATTTTCGATTTGTTCCGTTCTTATAAGGATGTCATCACGAATGTTACGTTCTGGGGGGCGGCCGACGATTATACGTGGCTTGATTATTTTCCGGGAAAAGAGCGCACCACTTGGCCAATGCTGTTCAACCATCAGCATGAACCGAAGCCATGCTTCTGGTCGGTTATAAATAAGTAGTTCGCTATCATGAGTAATATCCAAAAAGCGACCGATTTAGGTCGCTTTTTGGTTGTTTAATGAAACCGATGGAATGAAACGATTTCAGTGTCAATCCGCAGGGCTTTCATTTTTCTCAACAGATTGGGCGTTTGGATTCTTCCCCCGATCCGGCAGCCGACGGACGTAGCTGTCGGACAGCTTCAAAAGCCGCAGCGCCGCCTCATAATCCGATTGCAGCGCCTCGGCGCCGTCGTTGGTGATTTTCAGCGGATAGGAAGTCCCGTCCTCGAAGGCCACGCCCGGAATAAATACCGCATCGTCCCCGATAAAAGACCCCGTAGGCAAGTAATACCGTTCCGGCAAAACATTATGCTTCTCATTCAGGATATCCTGGCCGAAGTGCAGGTGTCCTTCCAGCGATACGCCCAGCAAATTGGCGACGGTAGGCAGCACGTCCACTTGACCCCCGGTTTGTTCTACCGTTTGTGGGGGGACACCGCTTGATAAAATCATCAGCGGGATATTCATCATATCCGGATAGCTGTACTCATGACCAAGGGCATCTTCCATCAGTTTCTTGTCATCATGCTCAAGGGAGTAGATGGGCAAGCCCATATGGTCGCCGTAGATGACGATCAGGCTGTCGTCCCACATCCGGTTTTCCTTCAGCCCTTCGATGAACTGGCCGAGGGCGTGATCGGCGTAATGCTGTGCTTGGATATAGTCGCCTACCAGCGTGTTGTCGTAGCTTTTCGGCAGCTTCAACAGCTTCTTGTCTTCTGGTATGGTGAACGGATGATGAGCCGTCATGGAGATGATTTGCGAATAGAACGGCTGGCTCGATTGCTCCTTCGTTTTAAGTTCCTCTAACGTTTTCGCATACAGCACATCATCGGAGGCGCCGAAGAAAACCTCATCGCTGCTGCCGAAAAACGCCTTGTCGTAATACCGATCGAACCCCAGAGCATCGTATAATTCACCCCGGTTCCAGAATTCCACAATATTCGTATGGAAAGTTGACGTCGTGTAGCCGTTTTCCTTCAGCAGCTTGGGCAAGCTGGGCAGCTTTTTGTAGGCGTAGCTTCCGGTAGCCGCTCCCCGGTAAGGGATGTAATATGAGGTGTTGACGATAAACTCGGCGTCGGACGTATTGCCCTGCCCCACTTGATGATAAAAATTCGGAAAATACAACCCTTCTTTCGCCAATTTGTTCATCGTCGGGGTGATTTCCATTCCATCCACCGTTAGACCGATGAGAAAGTTTTGGAAGGACTCCAGTTGGATGATAATAAGATTTTTCCCCGCATCGATTCCGAAGTGCTCCCCATTTTGCTGACCGGAACCGGACCCTTTTTTCAGGTTGTCGATCACCGGCTGGCTGATCTCCGAGACGGGCACCAGATCCTCCGGTTTCTCATCGGAAAGGATGGTATAGGCTTCGTAGCCGAAGATGCCCATCCCTTCCGCCTTTTTGATTTCGCTCATACTGGCCCGGTTCGGCAGGATGTTAAACAGACAGACGGCCAGGGAAAAGATGAACAGCGTCATGACGACGCTTCGTTTTACTTTTATCGCCCCATGCCGTTTCCAGGCTTTTCGTCGCTTACCCCGCAGAAAAAAATAACCCAGCACCAGAACGTCCGTGAAGATCAGTAGATAATAAGGTTGGAGCAAGGAGAAGACGCTGTTGCTGACGGCGGTCACCTGATTCACCTGTTGCAGCGCGTGATAGGTCACAACGACCCCGTAATATTTGTAATACATGATGACGGCAAAAAGCAGCCCGGTAAGCGCCAGGTTCACCCCTTGGTAAATCACCAGCTTATGCCGCGAGGAAAACCATTCCACGAAGCAGAATATAATCCAAACAAAGGGGATTTCCGTGATGAGCGTCCTCCAGGCCATTCCATTTTCGAAAATGACGGCCCAGGCGAGAAAGCTTTTGAACAGGAGGAGAAGGGAGAAAAAGACGAAAGGCTTGGTGATGAAGCTGCGGATGCTTTGGGCATTTGGCAGCAAGCTCATGGTTGACGCTCCTTTCGGAAAAAAGAACAATGGACCTTTCTAGTATGCGTCACCGGATTGTTTTCCTTTTAATCTGAGCCTTTGTATAATATTGGAAGAATGTTATTACTCCTGTGGCTTTAACCGATAGCAAAAACCATACTGTGACAAAGACATTTACCTATATGGGGAACTTCAACTTCAATCCATACCATTAGTTGGCGGACAAGCCTTGATTATGCCGATGTTCCAAAAGGGTAAACAGCAAGGAGGGGTGTTCTGAACTGATAGGGACTAAGATAACCTGAGAGAGAGGGCGTACGATGATTACGGGGAAAAGAAGGATCATGATCCTTCTCATTATCATAGGGATTAGCATACCGTCAGCAATCTTGATTTATTCGCGAAATACGGGCCACGATAAAGTCACACTCATTGGGAATCATTTATCAAAACAGTACAAGGCAAAAACACTTATCAAGATTTTTGACAACCAAGAGATTTACGATAAAGAAATCGTCGGATTCACTATAGTAGAGGAAGAACAAAAGTGCGCGTTTGCCGTGATGCAAAATAACGGTCATTCAAACTATAAATTAATAAAGTTAATTCCTTTTGAAAAGTTGATAACTCGAGCAAGTGATATTTATATTCAATATATCGACTTGTTCGACGAGAAAAATGAAATCGTTCCCTACTTAGTTGTCCTAAGTTTGAATGCCGACTTATCAAAAATAGAAATGACGGTAAAGGACGGGAAAACAATCGATAAAGAAATCGATGCCAATCCTTCACTCACTTTGATAAAATTGCCCATTGAAGATTTTACAGGTGAATATTTATTCTATGATCGAATGGGCAATCTTATAAAATAGTATCGTTAAACGTGGTTGATCAAGATCGCTAAAGGCCTCGTTCTCTCTACTGTGGAGTGCGGGTCCATTTTTGTGCTGACTCGTTGATATTTGAAGTGTCGATTGTTTTCCTTTTAATCTAAGCCCTTGTATAATATTAGCAGAATGTTAATACAGCAAGACGCGGGGATCTGCCCCTCATGAAAAGGGTTTTGTGAACATAATGAACTGGAGGGAATAAGAGATGAGCGATTTTATCAAAAAAGCCCTGTCCTTGGGACTCGGCGTGACAGCTGTAAGCAAAGAGAAGGTTCAATCCTTTGTGGATGAGTTAGTGATGAAGGGCGAGCTGGGTCAAAATGAGTCCAAGGATTTGGTCAACAATCTGATTGCCAAAGGGCAAGAGCAGCAGTCGGAGATCATGCGCATGGTCCGCGAACAGGTGAAAAAAATCCTGGTGGAACTGGACGTCGCCACGAAACAGGATTTGCTCGATCTGGAAGCCAAGCTGTCCGGCACCGCTCCAGTTTCTTCCGATTCATCGGCAACAGACGCGTCTGCCTCTTCCGAGTCCGCGAATAATCCGGAGACGACGAACCCGTAATGGTGAAAATGCGGCATACGAACCGCTACCGAGAAATTATCGTGGCCCTCGCCCGCCACGGATTTGGATATATGGTAGAAGATATAGGGCTTCTCAACCTGATGTCCCTGCCGGTCAAATGGCTCCGCAAGCAGGAGCGGGAAGAGAATACCAAAAGCATGGGCGAGCGAATCCGGCTTGTCCTTGAGGATCTCGGACCGACCTTCATTAAGCTGGGCCAGCTCTCCAGCACCCGCAGCGACCTCATTCCGGAAGACGTCATACATGAGCTGCAGAAGCTGCAGGACCAGGTGCCGCCTTTTCCTATTGAAGAAGTGCGCCATATTGTCGAGTCCGAGTTCGGCAAGCCGATGGAGCAAGTGTTCCGCAGCTTTGAGGAAGTTCCGCTGGCTGCTGCGTCCATCGGCCAGGTGCACCGGGCGCAGTTGCTCACTGGCGAACTGGTCGCCGTTAAAGTCCGCCGGCCTAACGTGGACAAGATCATAACCCTCGACCTGGAAATCTTGCGGGATTTGGCTGCCATGGCCGAAAAACGAGTGGAGTGGATCGCCCGCTTTCAGGTGCGCAGCATATTGGACGAGCTGTCCCGTTCCATGCAGGAAGAGCTGGATTACACCCACGAGGGAAAAAACTGCGACCGCATCGCCGAGCAGTTTAAAAATGACGCCACCGTGCTCATCCCGAAGGTGTACTGGGAGCACTCCACAGCTAAAGTGCTGACGATGGAATTCGTCGAAGGCACGATGCTGAACCAACTGCGGACGTTGAAGAACCAAGGCCACGATCTGAAAAATATCGCTGAACGCGTCGTCAACGCTATGTTCCAGCAAATTTTCATCGCCGGCTTTTTCCACGCTGACCCGCACCCAGGGAACGTGATGATCACCAAGGACAACCGGATCGCATTCGTCGATTTCGGTTTGACCGGTTATTTGAACGACGAGATGAAATACCACCTCAGCTCGCTGCTCATTGCCCTCATGCGTAAAAGCAGCGATGCCATCATCCGCGCCATCCTCCATTTGGGCCTCGTTTCGGAAGAGGTCAACATGGTGCTTTTGCGCAAGGATTTGGACATGCTAAGAGATAAATATTACAACGTGCCTTTTGCAGACGTCAGCGTAGCGGAGGCCATGCGGGAGCTGTTCGGCGTCGCTAACCGCCATCATATTATCATCCCGACGGACATGACTTTACTCGGAAAAGCTCTGCTCACCATGGAAGGCATTACCCAGGTCATCTATCCCGAGCTCAGCATGGTACACCTGGCCGAGCCCTTCGGGCGGAGGCTAATCCGGGAGCGGCTGCATCCGGAACAGATGACCAAGCGGGCATGGAGGACCACAGCCCAGTTTTTCGAGGACATCTCTGGACTGCCCCGGCAGGCCAGCCAGTTGGCGCGGCTTGCTCGAGCCGGCAAGTTGAAGGTGGAGATCGGCATCCCTGAGCTGGATGTCCTACTGAAGAAAATGGACCAAATCAGCAACCGGATCTCCATCAGTATCGTGCTGCTGTCCTTCAGTCTTATCGTCATGGGCCTGATCATCGCATCGTCCGTCGGCAAGGTGCCGATGCTGCTGCACCATTTTCCGCTGATCGAGGTCGGTTCCTCGGTGGCGGGGCTGATGTTCTTGTGGGTGCTGTACTCCATTTTCCGAACCGGACGGTTATAAAAGAAGGAGCGATTACCGATGACATTTGAGCGGCAACTAGAAAAATACGCGGATTTGATCGTGCAAGTGGGCGTCAATGTCCAACCGGGGCAGGAAGTGTTTCTCTATGGAGCGACAGCAGAATCCGCCGCCCTTGTGCACCTTCTGGCAGCGAAAGCTTATGAATGTGGGGCAAGCAACGTTCATGTCGATTGGAACGACGAAATACTGACCCGTCTGAAATATGAAAAGGCGTCTGACGATGTGTTCTCCCGTTTTCCGGAGTGGGAGACGGCGAAGCGCAACGCCTTCGTGGACAACGGCGCGGCTTTTATCGCCATCACCTCGCCGAATCCCGATCTCCTCAAGGGCATCGACCCCGGGCGGATCGGAAATTACCAAAAGGCGGCCGGCAAGGGGCTTGATTATTTCCGCAGGGCGGTTCAAGCGGATAAAGTAAGCTGGACCGTCGTCGCCGCCTCCACTAAAGATTGGGCGGAAAAGGTATTTCCCGATGCAACCGGCCAAGAAGCGGTAGACAAGCTGTGGATGGCCATCTTCAATTCTGTTCGGCTGCAAGCGGAGGATCCGGTTCATGCCTGGAGAGAGCATAACGCTTCCTTGGGTAAAAAAGTGGATGAGCTGAACGCCATGCGTATCCGCAAGCTGCACTATAAGGCTCCGGGCACTGATCTTGTCGTCGAACTGAACAAAAAGCATGAATGGGTAGGGGCCGGAAGCGTGAACGAGAAAGGCGTGACGTTCATGGCCAATATGCCTACGGAAGAAGTATTCACCGTGCCGCAGAAGGACGGGGTGAACGGATTCGTTTCCAGCACGAAACCTCTTAGCTACGCCGGTAATCTGATCGATGGGTTCAAGCTTACTTTTGAGCAGGGACGCATCATCAAGGTGGAGGCGGAGCAAGGACAAGAGATTTTGCAGCGGTTGGTGGATTCTGATGAGGGTTCGCATTATTTGGGGGAAGTCGCTTTGGTTCCCCATGAATCCCCGATTTCCTTGTCCGGGATCTTGTTCCTGAACACGCTGTTTGATGAAAATGCATCCAATCACCTGGCCATCGGCAGCGGGTACGCCTTCAATATCACCGGCGGCAAGACCATGACCCCGGAAGAACTGGAGCGCCATGGCGTCAATGAAAGCATCACTCATGTCGATTTTATGATCGGGTCGGCGGAGATGGATATCGACGGGATTTTGGCCGACGGTTCGGTGGTTCCGGTCTTCCGCAAAGGGAACTGGGCATTTTGATTTTAATGGTAAGCATAGACTAACAAGGATGAAACACCCTCCGGGAAACGAACTTATGCCGCAAGGCAGGTCGCCCCTGAGGGTGTTCTTTTTGTAGTTGCCTGTCGGAATAGTCACTCTATTTGTTTATATTCCGTTTACATAAAGGGATTATAACGGAGTAAGCGAGGTCTTCTTTTCGACAAAATTTAGATAGTTGACAGCTAAAGGATTAAGCGCGTATGATGGGGATACTTAGTCGGCTAACTAAAAATACAAGGAGACAAAGAAAGGATGACCCCAACTTCCAACGATTCCATTTCACGTCTTTTCTTTCAGGTCATACGGCTGCATTATCAGCGCAATCAAATGTTGTTGGATACCGTCGGTTTATATCCGGGGCAGCCGCCTCTTTTGGTCGCTTTGAGCAGGGTAGACGGTTGGAAACAGAAGGAGCTCGCCAATCTGTTGCACATTAAGGCTGCTACCCTTACCGTCATGCTGGGTCGTATGGAGAAGAGCGGGTTCATCGAGCGCCGCCAGGATCCCAATGACCAGCGGATTTCCCGGGTGTATTTAACAGATAAAGGGAGGGACGTATGCGTAAAGATGCAAGAGGTGATGCAGACTTTGCGGGATGAATGTTTTCAGCATTTTTCGCCGGAGGATACGCTAACCATGCAGAGGCTGTTTGGGCAAATGCGAGACAATTTGGCACAAGCAGTCGGTCTGGAAAGGCCATTCAAAACCGATGGATGTAACGGACAGGAGTGAGAAAAAGAGATGCTTAAGCTTTATCGCAATTTAAAGCCGTACGCCTGGATTGTGGTGATTTCGGTGATTTTGCTGTTCATTCAGGCGATGACGGAGCTTTACCTGCCGACCTTGATGTCGGACATCGTGGATAAGGGTGTCGTCGGGAAAGACATCCCCTACATTTGGCGCATCGGCGGCTACATGCTGCTGGTAGCGGCAGGGGGGGCTATCTGCAGTATTCTGGCTTCTTATTTTTCGGCCAAAACCTCAATGGGCTTCGGCCGAGATTTGCGGCGGAAGGTGTTTTCCCGGGTGGAAAGCTACTCGCTGCATGAAATTGATAAGATCGGCACCGCTTCGCTGATCACCCGTACCACCAACGATATCACCCAAGTGCAGCAAGTGACGTTGATGATCATGCGGATGATGATCATGGCTCCGATCATGTGTATCGGCGGCATCATCATGGCCGTATCGAAGGATGCGGAGCTGTCGCTGTCTTTCGCGATCGTCATCCCCGTCTTGGCTTTGGCGATCTTCTTGATCGCTCGCAGAGGGATTCCATACTTTAAAATCATGCAGGTCAAAATCGACAACCTGAACCGGGTAGTCCGGGAAAACCTTATGGGCATCCGTGTTATCCGAGCGTTTAACCGCACGGACCGGGAAGTCAAACGGTTTACGAAAGCGAATGAAGAATTGACGGATACGGCAATCCGCGTTAATAAAATCATGGCCCTTATGATGCCAGTCATGATGCTGGTGATGAACTTTTCATCCATCGCGATCATCTGGTTCGGGGGAATCCGTATTGATAACGGAGACATGAAGGTTGGCGCCTTGATGGCTTTCTTACAATACGCCATGCAGATCATGTTCTCCCTCGTCATGATGTCCATGATGTTCGTCATGATTCCCCGGGCTCAAGCTTCCGCCGCTCGGATCAACGAAGTGCTGGATATGACGGCGGAAATCACCGATACGAACGCACCGAAAACGACCGGCTCGAAGCGGGGCTTCGTGGAATTCCGCAACGTTTCCTTCAGCTATCCTGGCGCCGAAGAAGCGGCGATCCGCAATATCACGTTCTCGGCCAGTCCCGGCGAGACGACGGCGATCATCGGCGGTACCGGTTCCGGCAAGTCGACGCTAATCAGCTTGATTCCCCGTTTCTACGACATCGATAATAATGGCGGACAACTGCTGATCGACGGCGTGGACGCACGGGAGCTAACTCAGGAAAATCTGCGCTCCAAAATCGGCCTCGTGCCACAAACGGCGGTGCTGTTTACCGGCTCCATCGCGGAAAATATCCGCTACGGCAAAGAGGACGCGACGGATGATGAAGTGCGCTATGCGGCCCAAGTAGCCCAAGCCGCCGATTTCGTCGAGTCGATGCCGGAGGGCTTTGGTTCAGAGATCGCCCAAGGCGGCGGCAACCTGTCCGGCGGCCAGAAGCAGCGATTGTCCATCGCCCGCGCCTTGGTGCGCAAGCCGGAAATATATATTTTTGACGACAGCTTCTCCGCTCTCGACTTTAAAACTGACGCCAGACTGCGTGCGGCTTTGAAGAAGGAGACGGGAGACGCCACCGTGCTCATCGTCGCCCAGCGGGTGAGCACGGTTATGGATGCGGACCGCATCATCGTGCTCGACGACGGGGAAATCACCGGCATGGGCACGCATAAACAACTGATGGAGACCAGTCAGGTATACCGTGAGATCGTGTCTTCGCAGCTGTCCGAGGAGGAGATCGCATGAGCAAGCCTATGAGCGGAGCACCCGCAGGCGGACGTGGCCCGAGACGCGGACACGGCGGTCCCGGCGGACACGGCGGCGGTCCTGGCGGCCCCATGATGAGACCGACGGAGAAAGCGAAGGATTTCAAGGGAACCATGAAGCGGCTGATCCGCTATTTGAAGCCCCATCAATACCGTTTGTTTTCGGTGTTCCTTTTGGCGATTGTCAGTACCGTGTTTTCTATCTATAGCCCGAAAATTATGGGCAAGGCGACCACCCGGCTGTTTGAAGGTCTGATGGCTAAGTTATCGAAGGTGCCGGGAGCGAAAGTCGACTTTGATTACGTCGGCAATATCATGCTGATTTTGATCGGGTTATATATCCTGAGCGCATTGTTTAGCTACCTGATGCAGTACATCATGGCCGGAGTCGCTCAGCGGACGGTTTACGATCTGCGTCAAGAAGTCAACGACAAACTGAACCGGCTGCCGTTAAAATACTTCGATGGCCGTACCCACGGCGAGATTTTGAGCCGGGTCACCAACGATATCGATAATATCAGCAACACCCTGCAGCAAAGTTTGACGCAGCTTATTACATCCATCGTGACGTTGATCGGCGTCATTGTCATGATGCTCACCATCAGCCCTTGGCTCACTTTGATCGCCATCGTGACGATTCCGGGCAGCGCCTTTATCACCAAGATCGTGGCGTCCAAATCCCAAGGCTATTTCAAAAGCCAGCAAACGGTGCTGGGCGAGTTGAACGGCCACGTAGAGGAAATGTACACCGGCCACAAGATCGTGAAAGCCTTCGGCCGCGAGCAGGAGTCCCTGGACCATTTCAATGAAGTGAATGAGAAGCTGTACGAGTCCGGTTGGAGAGCTCAATTCGTTTCCGGCTTGATCATGCCGCTCTTAAGCTTCGTCAACAACATCGGTTATGTGGCCATTTGCGTGGTCGGCGGCATTTTCGTCACTCACGGCAGAATCACCATCGGCGATATTCAGGCGTTTTTCCAATATTCCCGGATGTTTACCCAGCCGATCGTGCAAACGGCGAATATCGCCAACATCCTGCAATCGACGGTGGCTTCCGCCGAGCGGGTATTCGAGCTTCTGGATGAGCAGGAACAGATTCCAGAAGTGGTGGCGAGCCTGGTTAATGAAGAGCAAGAGGTGGTACATGCAGGCGAAGTCCATTTCGAGCATGTGCAGTTCGGCTATGATCCGGAAAAGCCGCTGATCAAAGACATGAACATCGACGTCAAGCCTGGACAGACCGTGGCCATCGTCGGTCCGACAGGCGCCGGCAAAACGACACTCGTCAACCTGCTTATGCGCTTCTACGAGATCGGTAATGGACGCATCTCTGTGAACGGAGTGGACATCCGCGACATGAAGCGAGGCGATCTGCGCACGAAGTTCGGCATGGTGCTTCAGGATACCTGGCTGTTTAACGGCACCATCCGCGATAACATCGCTTACGGCAAAGAAGGCGCGACGGAGCAAGAAATCATCCGCGCTTCCAAAGCAGCCTTCGCGGACCACTTCATCCGCACCCTGCCGGATGGCTATAACACGATCTTGAATGAAGAAGCGTCCAACATCTCCCAAGGGCAGAAGCAGCTACTGACCATCGCCCGGGCGATTCTGGCTAACCCCAGCTTCCTCATTCTCGACGAAGCCACGAGCAGCGTCGATACCCGGACGGAGATGCACATCCAGCAGGCGATGGTCGCCCTCATGGAAGGTCGCACCAGCTTCGTCATCGCCCACCGGCTGTCGACCATTCGCGACGCAGACCTCATCCTTGTCATGAAGGAAGGCAGCGTCATCGAGCAGGGCACCCACAAACAGCTTCTGGCCGACGGCGGCTTCTATGCCGACCTGTACAACAGCCAGTTTTCCGAGGCGGAAGTCGTTGCGGGGTAAGAATAGAAAGTTGGGTTTACAGCTAATAAATAACCGCCAATCCACTTGGGTTGGCGGTTTGTTTTTTTTTGTGGCCAATCCTGATAGATGAAAATATTGGATTTATTCTATCGTTTTATCTGTTCACGTTGTTCACTGTAGAGCGCGCCTCATATATGCCATACTTCGCGGCGAAAGTTGTCATGCACAGCTCTTAACCTTCCATCGGCTTTGTGTTACACTTTACCAAGTGATTACGCTTACTTGAGGGGGAAAACACGGTGCAAATCGCGGCTATCGAAGCGGGCGGTACGAAGTTTGTGTGCGGGATTGGAACGGATAAAGGCGAGATCTTGGAGCGGGTGAGTTTCCCGACAACGACGCCGGAGGAAACGATGGCGCAGGTGGAGGCTTTTTTCCGTGGAAAAAGCTTTGCGGCCATGGGCATCGGTTCTTTTGGACCGGTGGACCTGGACCGTACTAGCTCGACTTATGGGTATGTGACGACGACGCCAAAGCCCTATTGGAACCAGTTTGATCTGGTAGGTGCAGTGCGTAAACATTTTGATGTGCCGGTGGGCTTTGATACGGATGTAAATGCGGCTGCTCTAGGCGAAGCGGAGTGGGGCGCGGCGAAAGGACTGGACAGTTGCCTGTACATCACCATCGGAACCGGTGTTGGAGCCGGAGCCGTAGTGGAAGGTAAGCTGCTGCACGGCATGCTGCATCCGGAGATGGGCCACATTTTGGTCAAGCGCCATCCTGAGGATTCTTTTGCAGGCTTTTGCCCTTATCACGGCGACTGCCTGGAAGGCATGGTAGCCGGTCCCGCTGTGGAAAAGCGCTGGGGTCGTAAGGGACACGAGTTGGAGCATGAGAGCAAGGTGTGGGAGCTGGAAGCTTATTACATCGCCCAATCGCTCATGACCTTCATTCTTACCTTGTCCCCGAAAAAGATTATCCTCGGCGGCGGAGTCATGAAACAGCGTCAACTGTTCCCGCTGATCCGGCAAAACGTCAAGGAACTTCTGAACGGGTACGTGCAAAAAGCGGAAATTTCCGAAGGGTTGGACACTTACATTGTGCCGCCGGGTCTTGAGGATAACGCCGGTCTTTCCGGTGCAGTCGTGCTGGGACTACGGGCATTAGAACAGAAGTAACATGCGAATAAGCGGCGGGCGAATGATCGCGGCAGATCAAAACCATACTAACAGATGATTCCACATCTGAGAGAAGGTTATCTGCTGATGAATCTGTTCGCCCACGATGCGTTAAATGGCCTGGCCTCGTGGCAGGCTTATTTTTTTTATTTCATGGTGTATTCCTTTGGAGGGTGGCTTCTGGAAAACGGGGCTAGTCTTATCGAGAAAGGGCATCGCAAAGAAGATTTCCTCAAAGGCCCATTCAAGCCGATGTACGGATTGGCGCCAATGGTGATCATTTTCCTGCGGGATGCGGGAGTGTCGTGGGCATGGCTTGTTCCCCTGCTGTTTATCGTCCCAACAGCGGTAGAGTATGTAAGCGGCGCGCTGCTCTTCAATTTGTTTCATAGGCGATGGTGGGATTATACCGGGCTCCCTCTTCAGATCAACGGCCATATCTGCCTCATCTATACGGCGATCTGGGGTGTCTTATCCCTGATCTGTCTCCTTGTTTTGCAACCTGGGGTTATACGGCTGTATGACTGGGCTGCCTCGGTCTGGAGCTACTTAGTCTTTCCGGCGGTATTATTCATGCTGGCGGATCTGGCGGTTACGGTGCGTTCTTTCCGTAGGGGTGCGCGGCTCGCTGGGGCTTAGGACAAACGAATACTGTTGCTGCGATCGTGAAAAAAGACCGTCCCCACGCCAAATGGCGCGAGCGGCGGTCCTTGCTTTTGCTTCTGCTTGTCCCAAAACCGTCCGGTTTAAGAGCCGCCGGTGCGTCTGCGCTGGTTGTTGGGCTTTTTGTTGTTTTGGTTCTGCATCTTCTGCTGGTTGGCAACCGCGCCGAAGCCGCCGGATTTGCCTGCGGCTTGGTCTTGCTTCTTCGCCGCGAGCTTTTGTTTGATGGCATCCTGCAGGCTGACTTTCTTCCGTTCGGAGGCTTCCTCTTCCGGTTGTTGGTTCTGCTGGTCAGTCATGTTCGACACACCCTTTTATACGAAAAGTTGATCTTATTATACCTTATTTTGTCCATTATTGGTAACATGCTGAGTGAGACCGTGCAAACCGGGGGAAAGGGAAATTCCGTCATTCCTTTGCATTGTGTATAATGGGAGAAAAATGAGAATTCACCGCATGGATTATGATAAGCAGGTGCGGTGTGGCGAAGGAGATCTTCATGAAGGGCAAAATCATGGTGCTGGAAGGCATCGACGGCAGTGGTAAATCAACGCAGGCGAAAATGGCTGCGGATTATTTTGCGGATAAAGGCGTTCCGGCCTTGTATTATAAATTTCCCCGCTACCAAGAAACGTTTTTCGGCAAGGAAGTGGCGAATTATTTGAACGGGAAGTTCGGCGGGGTGGACGAGACCCATCCCAAGCTGTCTTCGCTGCTTTATGCGGGAGACCGTTTCGAGAAAAAAGGGTTCCTGTTGAAGGAATTGTCCAAAGGCACCGTCATCGTGCTGGACCGGTACGTCACTTCCAATATCGCCCATCAGGGGGCCAAACTGCCCGAGGAGGAGTTCGCGGACTTCAAAGTTTGGGTAGAGGAACTGGAGTATGGTGTTTACGGGCTGCCAAAGCCAGCGCTTACGGTTTTTCTGGACATGCCGCCGGGGGTGACGGATTCCTTGGTGGACAAGCGGGTTCCACGGGAATACACCCATATGCAAAAGGACATTCACGAAGCGGATAAAAGCTACCTACACCGGGTATATGATGCTTACCGCGTTATGGCCGCCGGCGCCGGTTGGGATACGCTGGTTTGCCATGAGGAGAACCGTCCCCGCACCGTGGAAGCGATCCATCGGGACATTATCGCGCGGCTGGAAAAAGAGTAACGATTGCGGGGAGAAGAAGATCCATGCATTATTCCAACGTGGTTCCCGCAATCTTCATCCAGCGGGTGAACCGGTTTATCGCCCGGGTATGGGTGGACGGTGTCGAGACGACGGTGCACGTGAGAAACACCGGGCGCTGCAAGGAGCTGCTGCTGCCTGGAGTCGAAGTCTATTTGGAGCGGTCGGACAATCCGGCACGGCGGACGGCTTATTCGCTTATCGCTGTCCGCAAAGGCGAGAGGCTGATCAACATCGACTCCCAGGCCCCGAACGCGGCGGTCTATGAAGCGGCGGCAGCTGGTCTTTTGTCGCCGCTGGGGCTCCCGGACGTAGTGCGGCGGGAAGTTTTTTTCGGCGCTTCCCGTTTCGATTTATACGCCGAGACGGCTGGCCGCAAAGCGTTCATTGAGGTGAAAGGCGTCACGTTGGAAGCGGACGGAGTGGTGAAATTTCCGGACGCGCCAACGGCAAGGGGCGCCCGCCACGTTCTGGAGATGATCGAAGCCGTGAACCATGGCTACGAGGGGTATTTGCTGTTCCTCATCCAGATGGAAGGCGTCCACTATTTCACGCCAAACCGGGAGATGGACCCGATTTTTGCGAACGCGCTCGCCGCAGCTCATGCCGCTGGTGTGGCCATCCTTGCCTATGACGCCTATGTCACGCCTGATGAGCTTCACCTGAGAGTACCTGTTGAAGTTCGATTGTGAAGGGGGGGCGCCATCATGGCCTTCCAAGCGTCAGCTTCGGATTTTTGAACCTATAAAAAACAAGAATGAAAACCTCATTTTCCACAAGCTGTGGAAAATGAGGTTTTTTATTTCATAATGAGTTGTTCTGTTCGTTGCGGATACGGGAAATCGGCTTTTTCCGCCGCGGTAAATGCCGTTCGTTCTGTAAGAACGCGGTAAGAGCAACTACGCTTATGAGGAGTAGTAAGATGCTGGATCCTGAGGGCAGTTGCATAATGTACAAGTGAATTTCCATATTATAGTGGATTTTGTGTATTTGATTGCAGAAAGTGCAGGAGAATCCGGCTTGAAGCCCCTTTTGCCATGTCGATCCGAAATTCTGTTGCAGAAAATGCAATCACAGGGCATTAGATAAAGGGTAATCGCTGGAAACGACTGTACTTATTACAACACCCAAAGCTGCGGGCAAGGAGCCAAGTTATCCGAATTCCGCTCCAGCCGAAGCTCCCAACGTGCTGAGATTGGCGTCATATCTCGTAGGAAGGGAGCAACTAACACCTCCAATCGCCAGAAAGCAGCCCGCCTAAGCTCGACTAAAGTCCAGCGGCAGTAACCGGCTGGAGTCGGTTTTTTCAAAATAAATGTGGCTTAGAATGAAGAAGAAAGAAAAAACTGGGTATACTGATATTTACAGCGACACGCGTGTCGTTTATAATAACGACATGGATGTCATTTTTATATAAGGAGTGTACTCATGTCCCCGAAAGTAACGGAAGAATATAAAGACAGCAAGCGTATCGAGATTTTGGAGGCGGCAAAACGGGTCTTCATCCGCAAGGGGTATCAAGCGGTAACGATGAAAGATGTCGTGGAGGAATCAGGCTTAAGCCGCGGTGGCGTGTATTTATACTACGGCTCCACGGAGGAATTGATGCTGGACCTTCTCAGTCAGAAGGAGCAGGATAACGATTCAGGATTAACCCGACCCGAGAACTCTGATGAGCCCGTTTGGAAGACGATCGAGATGATGTCTCGGCACATCATCGAGGAAGCAAAAACCGCCCAAGGATCCATGATACCCGTTATGTTGGAGTTTTTCATCATCAACTGGCGCAGCGGCAAGTGGACATCGCTTATGGATGACCGGTATGCCACAAGCATCGGCGCGTTTCGCAGTTTGATTGAGACCGGCGTTGACCGGGGCGAGTTCCATCCGATTGTGCCGATTGACGGAATTGTCGGCATGATGATCAGCTTTAGTGACGGTTTGCTCATGGATTCCATTCAATTCGGGCATGAAACGGTTCAAGCGGATAGGCAAATGGAGACGATGCTGACGTCAATGCGGCATCTCCTGCAAGTAAAAAGCTAGAGATAACAAAAAGGAGAGAAACCAAATGAAAGATTTGTTTCGCAATCCCGTTTTCGTGCGCATGTTCATTGCCTCCTTTGGCTCCCAGATGGGCACGATCATCGGCAACATGGCCTTCGCTTTCTATTTACTGGATCACTTTTCGAGCCAACCCGGCTTAACGTCCCTTGCGGAAATGATGTATTCCTTGCCGACCTTGGCCGTCTTCTTCATCGTCGGTGTTGTAGCCGACCGCTTCGACCGGCAGCACATTGCCGAATACACCGGCTGGATTCGCTCCGGCTTGACCATCCTTCTCATAGGCTCGGTTCTGTTGAAGTTCCTGCCCCTGACGTTCGCGATATTGTTTTTGCGCAGCGCCGTTTCTAAATTCTTTGGTCCGGCGGAGATGGGATTGGTGCAGGGCGTTCTCGGCAAAGAGCAGTATGTCTTGGCTTCCGGACTTAACCAGACTGTTTTCGGCGTGTTCATGCTTTTCGGCGCAAGTCTCGGTGCAGTTGCTTATACGCACATCGGTGTCATCGGCGCCATGATCTTGGATTTTTGCGGCTTTTTGCTTTCGGCGACGCTCATCCGCTCCTGCCGCATTTCCTTGGAAGTCCGCCAGCCTTCGGGGCCGGCCCATTGGCGCGAGCTTAACGTGAAATCAACCTACCGTGATTTTCGCGAAGGGATGCTTTACGTGCTGCGTAACAAGCTGCTGCTTTCCCTCATTGGCGGATTTTTATTGTTCGGTTTCATCAATGGCGGCTTTGCCGTTCTCCCTATGTACACCATGAAATATCATCTCGCACCTAACAATTACAAATATTTCGTCTCGATGTTTTCCATCTTCCTCGGGATCGGGTTTCTCGGCGGCAGCGCCATCGGCGGTACCTTGATCAAAGCGCTCAAATCACATCGGGTGCTGATCGGCGGACTTTTGTGTACGACCATCTTGACCTTGGTCATGAGCCAAGTGGCGAATCCGTGGGTGTTCTTATCGCTGGTCCTTGTTACGGGTCTCGTGTTGGCACCGGTCAACATCGTCATCGGCGGCTGGCTGCCGGAAATCGTCGAGCCGGATAAAATGGGCCGGGTCAACGCCTGGACCGATCCGATCCTCATGCTGGGGCAATCCGTTTCCCTTGGGTTCATTTCGCTCTTTTATCCGAAGCTTATGAGCCTCGACTTCATCTATATCGCGTTAGCGATCTTCATGTTCGCTGCCTTCGTCTACTACCTCATCGCCCTGCCTCGAATGGTGCAGAAAAATAAGGCGCATGTCCCGGAAAAACCCGGAGACGAATCGCTGCCGGTTGCGTATTAATTAGCAAGATCAGGAAAAGGAGCGATAGGCGGATGATGCTAGTTTTTCGCGATAATTTTTTCAGCTCAGGCGTGACAGAGATTGTCGATGAGGCAGGGGAACGGGCAGGAGAGCTGGATTTGAAAAGCGCCTTCAGCTCCGCTGCTGATGTTTACGACCGGAACGGAAGTTTGGTGTACAGCGGCAAGTTCCCCTTTTTCTCGAATAAATGGGTGGTTTCGGATCGAAACGAGATAGAAGTAGGCAATCTCCGCTACCGGATGTCCTTCATGTCCAAACGGTACGAGTACGATGCGGGCGGTAGGGGAATCTATGAAATTACGTCTCCTGCTTTTTCCAAGGAATATGAGATCCGTTCGGAAGCAGGGGTTCTGGTGGCGGACTTCAGTAAAATAAGCGGCTGGTTCGATTCCGGCGCTTTTGCCTTGAACAATCACTCCGATCAGTTGGACAGCTACGAATTGGTTTGTGTCATCCTCGGGATGCACCAGATTGTGAAACGGCATAACAGTGCGGCGGCGTCCCACTGATTGCCGGTTGGCAGGCGGAATCGCATAAGTAAGTCTATGAGATAGCTTCGGCCGGTTGGACGGCTGGAGCTTTTTTCGTGAAAAATGCATGAAAACCATTATATTTCTCGGTAAAATTGTGTACTATAAGATGATATAGGTGCATAGAGGGGTTGAAAGAATGGAAAATAAAGTGAATTCATCTCATTTTATACGGAATATCGTGCAAAGCGATCTCGAATCGGGCAAAACGAAGAGCATCGTCACTCGTTTTCCACCGGAACCGAACGGTTACCTGCATATCGGGCATGCCAAGGCCATTTGTCTCAACTTCGAGCTGGCTGACGAGTTTGGCGGACGTACCAATCTGCGCTTCGACGACACGAATCCAGTAAAAGAAGATATGGAATATGTGGATGGCATCCTGAATGATATCAAGTGGCTGGGCTTTGAGTGGGAGGAACTGCATTTTGCCTCGGACTATTTCGAGGAGAACTTCAATTTGGCGGTCAAGCTGATCCAAAAGGGCAAAGCCTACGTGGACGATCAAAGCGCCGAGGACATCCGTAAAACCCGCGGAACGTTGACCCGTCCTGGGGTAGAGAGCCCTTACCGCAACCGTTCCGTGGAGGAAAATCTCGATTTGTTCCGGCGGATGCGGGACGGTGAGTTTAAGGACGGCGAAAAGGTGCTGCGGGCCAAAATCGACATGGCTTCTCCCAACATCAACTTGAGAGACCCGGTTATCTACCGCATCAAGCACGCGCATCATCACCAAACCGGCGACAAATGGTGCATCTATCCGATGTACGACTACTCGCATCCGCTGGGAGACGCTATCGAAGGCGTAACTCACTCCCTGTGCAGTTTGGAGTATTCGGATCACCGTCCGCTGTACGATTGGGTAGTGGAAGAGTGTGAAACGGAAAATACGCCGCGGCAATATGAATTTGCCCGTCTGGGCATGACCAATACGGTCATGAGCAAGCGGAAGCTGAAAACCTTGGTGGATGCCGGAGCCGTCGACGGTTGGGACGATCCGCGGATGCCTACCTTGGCGGGACTGCGCCGCAAAGGCTTCACGCCGGAAGCGATCCGCACCTTCTGCCGGGAAATCGGCGTGGCGCGGAGCAACAGCACGGTGGACGAGCAGCTTTTGGAGCACTTCATCCGCGAGGATTTGAAGCTGAAGGCGCCTCGTACCATGGCTGTGCTGGACCCGCTGAAGGTCGTTATCACCAACTACCCAGAAGGTGAAACCGAATGGCTGCCTGCTGAAAACAACTCGGAAAACGAAGAGATGGGCGAACGGCAAATTCCGTTCTCCCGGGAAATTTACATTGAGCGGGACGACTTCATGGAAGTTCCGCCGCCTAAATACTTCCGTCTGTTCCCTGGCAACGAAGTTCGTTTGAAGCACGCCTACTTCATCAAGTGCGAGGAAGTGATCAAGGATGAGGCGGGCAACGTGGTGGAGCTGCGCTGCACCTACGATCCGGAAACGAAGAGCGGCAGCGGCTTTACTGGCCGCAAAGTGAAGGGGACCATCCACTGGGTGGAAGCCGCCCATGCCGTTCCCGCCGAATTCCGGCTGTATGAGCCGATTTTGCTGGACGAAAGCGGCGATACCGGTGCAGAAGACGAAATGGCCGAGTTGGAGGAAACCGTTGTTGCGGAAATCCCGGCAGCGGCTGACGCAGCTGGAGCTGCCGCTAATGCCGGCGGAGATGCCGCCAGCGCAGCGGTAAGCGCCGTTGCTGCACCGAAGGTGGACACCTCGTTCTTGGCGAAGCTGAACGCTAACTCGCTCACCGTGCTCCACGGCTTCGTGGAACCGGGCATGAAGGATGCGAAGCCTTTTGACAAGTATCAATTTTTCCGTCACGGATACTTCAATGTGGACCCGAAGGATACGACGGACGAACGCCTGGTCATCAACCGCATCGTGTCGCTGAAGAGTTCCTTTGTTGTTAAATAATCTATTCATAAGCCGTCGTGCTCTGGGGTTCATCCTCTCGGAGCCGGCGGCTTTTGCCATCGGCATCCAAACGGAGGGCGCCGGCGATTGAATACGGGGATTCGGCTCAAGATGAGAAACACTCCTTAGGCGCTCGATCCCATTTCGGCGATCGCGAGCCCGAGGAGTGTTTTTTTGCCGTAGCCTCACATTAGTCCTGACAAATCCAGGGTTGCTTCATTTTTGCAAGGGAACATAAAACACATAGGGTTCAAACGCTTCTTCATGAAAATAAGTAGCCCATTCATCCTGTTTATCCATTACACTGCGCTGCGGGATTATTACGAGTTCCTTCGGCGTTTCCTTAGGCGTGTGCAGATTATCGCTCGTAAACCGGTATTTCATCCGGGCGCCCTCAACGGGTTCACCTTCACCGGTAATATAGCCCGACCCCATAATATAGCCCTTGTCATCCTTCACTTGAATGCTGCTGATAGCAGACGGATCGGTCAACGAGTAATTCTCAGGCACGGTCATCTCGAAGTCGATTGATGTGCTGAGTGGTGTCATCAGCACTCGTTCTACGTTAATGGTAATCCCGTTTACCTCGTGAGAGATCCTAGGTTCAAAGGTACGGGTAGCCTGATCCGAAAGTTCACGGGATACCGGAATTTCGATGGACCAATTTCCTTGAACGTCACCAATCCGATTCACCTGAATTGTTAACCGAAATTGCTCGGGCAGCGCTCTACACGGACCCTCTTCATAGCCATAGTTTCTGGTATAGTAAATCATCCCCCCGTACCGGCCATCTTGCAGATCGCGAAACTCGCCACCTGTGTGGTTGGCCAGTTTTTTACCATCAATGAACAATTGGACGTCGTTCGTGTTCAACACGAGTCTCGAAACTGCTTCTTTGCCATACGACTGGACCATATCGAAAAGAAGTTCGCCTTGGTCCACATATAGATTTTCCACACTGAGTTCGATGCCATGCTGAAGCGATTTTTGACCCACTGGGGTAACAAAGCCCTTATCCACGACCTGCTGAAACCCTTCTATTTGTATCAAGTTGGCTACATACGCCAATACTTTGGATGAAAAAGGGATCATCAAGGCAGCAATAGAAAGGAATAAAATCATACAGGTTACGACAATCCGTTGTCGGATACGCCTCGCAACAGGCGCAAGAGTTCTCGGCTCTACCTCCAACACGAGCTTGTGCCGGTTCAATCTGTGCGCGCTTTGTTTCAAGAGCTCATCAAGCTGGCTACTCATTCCAATTATCCCCTTCCAGCATGACCTTCAATTGTTCCTTTGCCCGACGGAGACGCGATTTGGCTGCTTCATGGCTTATTTTCAGCACAACGGAAATGTCCTGGAGAGTCATATCCTGATAGTAATGAAGCACTATCACCTCGCGGTATTTGATAGGCAGCCGCATCACCTTATCCAGAACTCCGGTGTCATCCAACTTGGGGTACTCATCTCTGGTTGCTGCAGATACCGATTTTATTCGATCGTGCTCCCAAAATACCATTCTGCGCCAAAAAGCAGACCTGAGTATGCTCTTACAGCGGTTGACTGTACATATTTTGAGCCATTTGCGCAGAGCGGCCTGATCCTTGTCGGGATCGATTTTTTTGTAAGCTTTTATAAAAATTTCCTGAACACAATCTTGCGCCAGCTGGTAGTCATTTAAGTAAGACATCGCCAGATGGAGCAGCTCACTTTGATACTTCGCTATTAAATGCTCGAACATGACCTCCCCTACGTACTTCGTGGAATTTATTTCTGCATCTAGGGCCAGTTTGGAATGGAACATACGATTCGCTCTCACCTCCCTATCTAATACGCTTTATGTATGGCAAAAAGGGTCATTTGGGATTATGAGAAACTGTCAACGTGAAGAAAAATCGGAAAACGGGACGATCCCTAGCCGGATTTTCGACTTTAGGGATCGTCCCGTTTTGCTGCAGCCGTTACCGTAGTACGGTCGGTCTTACGCCTCTTTTTTCTTCACAGGAATGTAGATATCCATTTGTACTTGCTCCTGGCCGTTCATGCAGCGATCATCGTAGTATTCGAACTCGGGAGTGCCGGCATGCTCATACCCGGAGTGGGGGAACCATTCCGAGAAAATCCCGCCCCATGTGGATTGAATGGAATTGGAAAATTCCGCTGGCGGAGCGAGAGGAGTGGTGAACACCGCATATTCTGCTGCCGGGATTGTATAGAGGACAAGGCCGTCTTCCGCTTTTGTTCCTTCTGGAACCTCCATGCCGATGATGTAGGAGAACTGGCTTGTCTCCATATCGAACTCGCCGCAGATGCCGTATTCCGCGTTCGTAATGGCATGCTCCTGCAGGCGCGCGCCCCATCCGCCATGGATGTAACGTTGCCAGAATTCCGGGATCTCCCGGTTGTTTTGACCGTCCACGCTGGTGGTGCGGAGGGAATAACCTAATACTTGAATTGCGGGTTTGGCTACGAGTTTGAAGTCCATGCGAATTCCTCCTAAATAGGGATTGTAACGCCGTTCCAATACGTTAACGCGAGGATAGAAGGGAGGAGCGATTGCCCGCTTCCGGTATTCGCCCGGCGTGGTGCCGAAAAGCCTGCGAAAAGCGCGAATAAAGGTCTCCTGCGAGCCGAAGCCCAAGTCCAGCGCAATATCCAGCAGCCGGTCATCGGAATTCGCTACCCGGTGAGCTGCACAAGCCAGCCGGCGTTTGCGGACATACTCCATCACGGTATCACCCACGATCGCGTGAAAGACCCGGTGGAAATGGAAGCTGGACAAACCGGCAAGATCCGCAAGCTCGGTCAAGGTAATTTCCTCGGCCAGGTTATCTTCGATGTGGTCGACGCAGAGCCCAATGACTTTCTCGTACCCTGGCATCTTCGACCTCCTCTCATCTTGATTGTAGCAAAACGAGAACTTATGTTCTTGACGTTTTTTGCTAAGATGGAAGATCACGCCGCCATGATTAACTGTGCGCTTCCTCATGGTATCCGACCAGTCCCTATCTTATATTGAAAAAACGAATTGGAAATAGGGATAGGGAGGTTGTGAACGGGATGCAGTGGCGGGATCTTCTTGAAAAACGGTACAGCGTGCGGGCTTATGACCGGTCCGTTCAGGTGGAACCGGAGAAGCTGGAACGGGTGTTGGAGGCAGCGGTGCTCGCGCCGACGGCGGCAAACCGCCAGCCCTTTCGGGTGCTGGTGATTCCGACGGAAGGGCGGGAGGCCGAGCTTGGGACAATCTATCAGCGGGCTTGGTTTACGGAGGCACCTTACTTACTGGCTGTTTGTGCGCTGCCGGATATTGCCTGGGTCCGCAAGGATGGCAAAAATTACAGCGACGTCGATGCGGCGATCATCATGGACCACCTCGTGCTGGCGGCAACGGCGGAAGGATTAGGCACCTGCTGGGTAGCGGCTTTTGATCATGAAATAGCCCGCAGGGTGCTATCGGTAGAAGAGAAGTTGGAGGTTATCGCGTTTACTCCTCTAGGTTATGCCAAAGCGGGAGCGACTCCGCCTTCCCGGGTCCGCAAGGAAGCGTCTGATTTAATTATCTATAAATAAGGCGGCAGCTTCGCCTATATGGAAAAACGGATCAGCCTTTATGCTGATCCGTTTTTGCGTTAGTCGCCAAATGACTCATAAAACCCAACATTTCCTTAAATGACCCAATTTCCCTTGCGGAAAATGGCTTCGCGAGTGCCGTCGGAGAGTTCCCCATCGATATCCAGATCGGCCGAGCCGATCATGAAATCGACATGGGTCATGCTCTTGTTCAGCCCGTTTTGCTTGCGCTCTTCCTCGGACATGGAGGCTCCGCCCTTCATGCAGAAAGGAAAGGCCGATCCCACGGCCAGATGGCAGGAGGCGTTTTCGTCGTACAAAGTGCTGTAGAACACCAGATTGGAATTGGAAATCGGCGATTGATGCGGCACAAGGGCCACTTCACCCAGTCGGGACGCGCCTTCATCGGTTTTCAGCATGTTGCGCAGCACTTCTTCGCCTTGCTCGGCTTTCACATCGACAACGGCGCCATCCTTGAAGGTCAGCGTGAAATTGTTGATCAAATTGCCTCCGTAGTTAAGCGGTTTGGTGCTGGTGACGTATCCGTTGGTACCATTCCGGTGAGGGCTGGTGAAGACTTCTTCCGTGGGAATGTTGGCGACGAAGGCTCTGCCCTTTTGGGTTTCTTCCCCGGCGCACACCCATTGGTGCAGTTCGGGCAGCTCAAGGGTCAAATCCGTCCCTGGCCCTTTGTAATGGAGCTTGGTATAGTGCTTCTCGTTCAAGAGTGTTTGTTTACTTTGGAGCGTGCCCAGGTGCTCTTTCCAGGCGGCGATAGGATCAGCTTTATCGGAGCGGGTCAGCTTGAAAATTTGCTCCCACAAAAGCTCAACCGCATCATCCGGCGCTTTTCCAGGGAAAATCTTGGCCGCCCAAGCGGGAGTCGGAACGGCGACGATGGTCCAGGCATTGTGGTTCTCCCGGGTAAAGGGCTGGAACTCAGCGTTGGCTTCCAACGAGGTTTTGTTGGCGACGCGGATCCGCTCCGGATCGATGCCTTGCAGGAGATCGGGATCCGTCACTTTTACGTAGAGAAAAGCCGCGTCCTGTTTAGCCAGCTCCACAAAGCCCTTCACTCTCCATGTGGGGAAAAGCGTAAACGCTTCGTCCGGGGCGTAGCGGTATTTCATCAGCGCGGTTTGATCATCGCTCCATTCGACGTGAACGTTAAGTGCCCCGGCTTCGTATGCTTTTTTCGCGGCAAGACGGACGAAAGGCGCCGCTTCAATGGGGGAGTTGATGACCAGAGTTTGGCCTTTTTTAATGTTCACACCGATCTTTACGGCGAGCTCCGCATAATTTTCCAGATTGCGATCGAAGTTGTCCAAGATTGAAACCTCCATGGTAGAATATCGTTTGGGAAATCTCCCGTCTGTGTTCATAATTGGTTCAAGATGCAGCATCATTCTTACTATACCCTGCAAGACTAGATTGTCAAATTTCGGGTACCCCCATAAAATGAAAATAACCTGCGAATCACTTTTTATAGGAAATCATTTGCAAAGCGCCGGGGGGAATTACGACGATGTTGAACTTGAACAAACACAACGGGGCATTTGAAATCCGGGAAAGTTGCGTAGGGATGAGAAACGAACTGGACCGTATCAGTAATCGTCTGGAAGAGCTGCAAAAAGCTCTGCTGCTGCTGGAATTTCTTCAGCACGGAGGCGGCGTACTGAATGATCAACTGGATGATGCCCATTTGGATACGCAAGAAAGCGTGCCCACGGGAACGGTTCCCTCATAAACTGTAATTACAAAGCCGATCGCTCCTCCGTGCTTGCATGGAAGGGGCGGTCGGCTTATTTTAATTTCATAAGAGAGTTTGCCCTCCAAAATGGTTTAGTCAGATTGCTTGTAGCAATCTGATTTTTGTTGGTAGGCAAATTTTATAGAACAAACTGTAAATTGGATAGTTTAAGTATAATTTGTTCACTAGGAGTGGTGATTTAGACTATGCTATATTTTCACCGAGCAGTTTAATTAATTCGAGGAGGAATTTTGATGAGTATCAAGAAGCTTACATCCATGCCAGCATTATTGATTCTATCACTCCTAGTAGCCGGCACGGTAAGTGCAGGTGACACATGGCCATTTACTGGTAACAGTGCACCTGGTGTTAATCAACCAAACATTCATGGGTACACAAGTGGGCAAATTCTGAATTGGAGTCCTTCAACCGACCCTGACGCAGCGAGTCTGCGCTCTAAAGTTCCTTTGCAATCGAGGAATGCTGCTTTTACTGCAACGCAAGCAAACCCAAGCATTAACCCTAACATTCAAATGAACACGGTTGCGGGGGATTATGGAAACGCATTCATAGAGAATGCAGCGTATACAAACAAGTTTGCGCAATATCATTTCAATTTCTGGCAGTATCTAGATTATTACACGTTCTGGCATGGAACTGCGACTGCCTACACACCTCCGTCGTATTACGATGCGACGGCACAGCAGGATTATACGCAAAAGTGGTTTGAGTTTGGTATTTTAAACATTCCGAACCCTGCGTATACGGATGCAGCGCACAAGAATGGTGTGAAGTCTCTGGCGGGAATCTTCTTCTCGGATAACGATCGCGGACAGCAGACGTATAAGCAGATGATCGTTAAAGACGCGAGTGGAAATTATCCAGTCGCTCAGAAGTTGGTTGAAATGGCGCAATACTTTGGTTATGATGGCTATTTTTTCAACCAGGAAGAACTGTCACCCAACGTTGCAACTACGGACATTCCTGCTTACAAAGGGTTTTTGAAAACGCTTAAGAGTGCAGGGTTGTATGTATTTTGGGACGACTCCTTGAATACCACTACCGGCGCAAATGCTTTTGCAAGGACGTTTAACTCCACAAATGCCTCCATGCTACACGATAGTTCGCTCGGTCAACTGTCTGACTCTTTCTTCTTTGACTATGGGATGACTAATTCGTTGATTACTAGCGCAATCAGTTATTTGAACACGATGAACAGCACGTATGGCACAAGCTATAACATCTTTAAACAAGGATTTGCAGGCATTGAAGCTGGTCGCGATCGATTTACTTCGGTTAATGGAACGCAATTAAGCAATAAATCGACCAGTAATTTGTTAAATATCAGCCTCGTGACACTCGGTGCAGACTTTGTACATGCTGGACTTGATGAAGATATGGGATTGAGTTATCCGAGTAACCACCGTGTGGATAATGCATACCAATGGATGACAAACGTTCGAGATCAACTATGGTGGTCGGGTCCTAACATTAATCCGAAAAACACGACTGTCTCGACAACGAATACAGCATCCGATGTTTATGCGGATAACCGCTATTGGAAAGGAATTGCTTCTGTAATTGCTGAGCGTTCGGTTATTGGCGGTACAAACTTCTATACTAATTTTAATACCGGTCATGGTCTGAACTACTATGTAAATGGTACTGTATCTAATAGCGATGAATGGTCCAATATGAGTCTTCAAGATATTTCGCCAACGTGGCAATGGTGGCAAGACACGACGGGTAACCGACTCGTGGTTGATTTCGACTATGGCAGCGAATACAATATTGCTTCGACTAGTCGCTATAGTTATCAACAGATCGGTGGCTATAATGGGGGCAGTTCACTTGTTGTAAATGGCAATTTGAACGCTGAAAACTTCCTTCGCCTCTATAAGTCTAAT
The DNA here is from genome assembly GCF_000455485.1 of Gorillibacterium massiliense. Classification (GTDB taxonomy): domain Bacteria; phylum Bacillota; class Bacilli; order Paenibacillales; family NBRC-103111; genus Gorillibacterium; species Gorillibacterium massiliense. The sequence goes on along the minus strand of NZ_CBQR020000101.1, from coordinate 39,785 downwards.
CTAAACGTTAATGCCAACTCCAAACTGTCAATTTCGTATCAAAAGCCTTCTGCTACCGATGCATCTACCATGTCGATTGGCCTTGTTTTCGCCGATAACCCAAGCACTGTTGTCAAAGTTGCAGTACCGAACTCTGGCGTCAAGTCTACGAATTGGATAACTCAGGAGTTAGACTTAAGTGCATACGCCGGCAAAACGATTGCTGCATTTGGTTTGGTATTTAATAACGGTTCCGGTACGATCAGCAACTACCAGATGAATATTGGGCAATTACGTGTCTATGACGGCTCCGCCGTTGCACCAACAGCACCAACGGGACTTGCGATAACCGAGGCGTTTACTAACTCGGATGAATTAAATGTAAAGTGGAATATGAGCACAAACTACAGTCAAGTCAAGCAATACAATGTCTATGTAAACGATGTGTTCATTGGCGGAAAATATGATGATAATTTCTACATTAAAAAACTCCTGGCCAGAGCTGGAACAATTAAGGTTGTTCCTGTGGGAGCGAACGGTCTAGAAGGTTCGCCAGCGACGCTCGCATTCGATTTGAGCACTGGCGTTAGCGGTATAAATGTTACCTCTGATGCTAGTGGGCAAGTGAATGTAAGTTGGACAAATCCGACTGGCAGTACGGACACAACAACTGTGGCTATTAAATCTTTGAATTGGATTACAACGCCATCTCCAGTGAGTACGCAGACGATAGTTGCTGCAGGTGCAACCTCCGCATCATTTACAGGCATGCCAACAAACGGAGACGACTACCTCGTAACGATTACCAAAGGAAGCGGCCTGCCAGTTTCGATTAGTGGCAATTTCATTGATACCACAGTTGCCCCTTATGCAGAGGCCTGGTCGTGGAGCGGCAATACGTTGAGTTTGCCAATGCCAAATACGAGAGACTGGCGTTACATGTATGTTTATGAAGGTGGAACAGCTAAATCATTCGCGACAACGTACAGCAGTGGTAATAAACCGAGAATCATCCGCGGCCGTTCGACGAAGGCTAGTTTAAGTTTTACCTCGACGGCGACCAAAGTATATGTTGTTATGGAGGATTACGCAGGAAATCTTTCAACTCCTGTATACGTTCGTGGAAGTGCAGGTGGAGGAACAGGAAGTTCGGTGGCGTACACAATTACATCAGCAAATTGATGATGCAACTCGGGATCGAAAAATTGGTCCCTCGAAGGTTCAAACGATGGGACCACTTGGACAACGTTAGATACAAGATCCAATGAATCATTTGCTAGTCGGTTGCAAACCAAGTCATACACTTCCAGTAATTCAACAAGATTTAATCATTAATAGATGTTAATTTACTCTAATTGAGTCATGTAAAATACAAAAATCGCACTACAACAAAACACTATCAATTGGTAGTGTTTTGTTATGTTATGTACATCTTATGAATGCGGGGGGAGCAAGCGTCATGGAACAGTTCAAGTTGCCACGAATACCTCTTATTCCAATTGAGCTTTCAGAATCAGTTAGAGATACCCTTTATCGTGCGGAAACGAAGTTGGCACATCGGCCCAAATTATTGAGGCAATTTAAAAATTGTTTTCCGAATACACTTGAGACGGCAACAAAAGTGATGAACGATGGAACAACATTTATTTTAACTGGTGATATACCAGCGATGTGGCTTAGAGATTCAGTCGAACAAGTCATTCATTATATGCCTTTAGCTAAGCATGATCCAGAGTTGCAGCGAATCATTGCAGGGCTGATTAAGCGGCATGTTTCTTGTATTCTCATTGATCCATATGCGAATGCATTTAACGAAGCTCCAAATGATTGGCACTGGAATGCCGACGATGAGACTGAAATGGGGCCATGGGTTTGGGAACGTAAATTTGAATTAGATTCGATTTGCTTCACCATCAGATTAGCATACGCATATTGGAAAACGACGGGGCTCTACGATATTTTCAATACGGAGTTTAAAGAGATGCTGCATACGGTTGAGAAATTGTGGCGTACTGAGCAGCGACACACAGAATTATCCCCTTATCGGTTTACAAGAAATAGTGGATATTTAACGGATACACTATTGAATAACGGCTTGGGGATGCCCGTTAATTACACAGGGATGATCTGGTCTGGTTTTCGTTCGAGTGATGATGCCTGCGAGTTTCACTACAATGTTCCGGCTAATATGTTTGCAGCAGTATCTCTTCTTCAAATGAGTGAGATAGCAGAATGGGTTTATCGCGATAAAAGTCTTGTGCAGAATTTAAAACAACTAGAACTAGAAGTAAGGCACGGTATTGAGCTGTATGGACTCTATCGCCATCCCGAATTCGGGACAATCTATGCTTATGAAACGGATGGCTTTGGAAACTATTGCCTGATGGATGATGCAGGTACGCCAGGCTTGCTTTCAATCCCGTATATTGGTTATGTGAAGGCTGATGATCCCATTTATTTGAATACAAGGCGGTTCGCTTTAAGTAAAGCTAACCCTTATTATTACGAAGGCAAATACGCTAAAGGCATCGGGAGTCCACATACACCTCCCAATTATGTATGGCATATGGCATTGTCCATGCAGGGCTTAACTGCACTGAACGTAGAAGAGAAGCGCGGTATCATCGACAGGTTGGAAGCAACGGACGGAGATACTGGATATATGCACGAAGGTTTCCACGTAGATGATCCGAGCGAGTATACCAGAGACTGGTTTGTATGGTCGAATAGCTTGTTCTCTCAGTTGATTTATTCAGCAATGGAGGAGGGCATAGTATGAGGCCGATCGTCGTATTTTTTGACGCTAGCTTTCCGGGCGCAATTCGTCAGGAAGTTGCTGAACACACAGTGAATAAGCTTGCGACAAATGCGCATATCCGTATTGTTACTGCAGAGACGCTGGAACAGGAGTTGCAGCATGCGGAGACGCGCGTCTTTGTGAACCTGCATGCACCGTATTTTCCAAAAAAGGCTTGGAACGGGATAGTAGGATTTCTTCGTCGTGGAGGCGGATTAGTTAGTATCGGTGGAGCCCCTTTTAAAATTCCGGTATTACGATATGAGGATAAGTGGAAGGTCGAGGTTGAGCAAACGGCCTATCATCAAAGCCTCCATATTCATGAGACACTAGGTGTTCGATCATCAGATGTCATTCAGCTTGTTTCAAACCCGGATATCCCTTTGTTTATGTCTGATGAAAGTCTATTTGCGATTGAAAATACGTGGAATCTCGTTCCCCATGTAACCAAAAACAGTGATTTACCCCATGAATCGGGTTCGAGCGGGTCAATGGATACGAGAGTCTATCCGTTGGTTAAGGGAATTACTCAAGATAATCGGGAAGTCTCTGCGCCAGTTGTGCTATGGGAACATATCTCAGGCCCTTTTGCTGGGGGGCGATGGATTTTCATAAATCAAACTCTCGATCAACGGTTTCTTGATGGATATGGGGAACTTGCTCTTAGCAAATGGGCACGCTGGTGTAGTAATGGCGTTACGGAGATGTGGCTAAAGCCGGGATATGCTTCTTACTTTGCGGGGGAGCGTCCGATGTTAACCCTTCAGACGCAAAAAATCAGGTCTGTTATTGAGAAGAAAAAAGAGAAGTGGAAAGTTTCCATCGAAATGTATCGCGATGGCGAAGAGGTTGCCGATTGGACGTATACAACTGGAGTAGTAGTTGGTTTAGAACAAGACTATCTTACAATACCAGTGGATATTACAGTGAAGGAAGGTCTCTATAAAGTTATTTGCGTTCTCGAGTCGGAAAGTGGCGAAGTTCGCGTCCTTAGGCAAGGATTTTGGGGCTATGATTCCCAGTTGTTAGCGAGTAACAGTAAGATATTTGCGGGTCGGGATTATTTTTATCAAGAAGACCTTCCTCTCCCGGTAATCGGTATGACCTATATGGCTTCTGATGTAGCGCGTAAGTTTTTATTTCTCCCTAATCCTCAAGTGTGGGATAGCGATATGCAGAAGATGCAGCGCTCAGGGATTAATTGGATACGTACGGGCATTTGGACAGCATATCGCAATGTTATGCAAATAGATGGGCATGCTTCGGAGGAAGTACTCCGCTCCATTGATGCGTTCCTATTAACGGCGAGTAAATACCGGATGCAGGTTACGTTCACATTCTTTTCATTTACCCCTGAAGCATGGGAAGGACTCAATCCCTATTTAGATCCACGCAGCATTGAAGCTCAAAAACGGTTCATTCGTTCCATTGTTTTAAGACACAAGGGAACAACGAATGTGGACTGGGATCTTATAAATGAGCCATCCATGTTTGCTCCAGAACATATTTTCTCCAACGGACCGCGTTCTTGCCGTGATCCATTCGAACAAGCTGCTTTCTCAAAATGGTTAAAAAAGCGTCACCACACGATTGAGAAACTTCAGGAACTTTGGAATATGACGGAGGAACAATTACCAAGTTTTGAAGCCGCAGAGATTCCTGGTCCGGACCAAATAAATTTTGATGTCGAGGATATGCAACAGCCTAAGAAGGGAACACGTTGGTTGGATTATGTCCTATTTTCTATGGACATGCATAACGAATGGGCTAGGCAAATGGTGGGTGCAATTAAAGAAAATTCTCCGAATCAACTCGTTACAGTTGGCCAAGATGAGGCATTAGGCGCGCAACGTCCTTCGCCATTTTGGTATGGGAATGAAGTTGATTATACGACCGTACATTCATGGTGGTTTAATGATCATCTTGTTTGGGACGGAGTTTTCTCAAAGACTGCCGATAAACCAAATCTTACTCAAGAAACAGGAATGATGTACGTTGAAACTCCTAATGGTAAGGCGAAGCGAAGTGAGGAGGAGCTTCGCAATATCTTGGAACGTAAATATGCTATCGCATTTGCGACTGGCGGAGCTGGCGCCATTCATTGGGTTTGGAATACAAACTTCTACATGAATGACGCGAACGAATCCCATATAGGAGCACTCCGGGCTGATGGTACAGAGAAGCCGGAATCGCAAGTTTCCCGAGATTTTGGGCACTTTATGATGAGCATTCGTGATATGTTAGTTGGCCGTAAGGTTGAGGATGCTGCTATTGTTTTTCCTTATTCAAACGATTTTTCGAATCGCAAACTTGCATTTGAAGCGACGACAAAGTCGGTTCGCACTCTAGCGTATGAAGTTAAGGTACCGGTTCGTGGTGTATCTGAATATGATCTTGATTCATTGCGCATTACCCCTGCGAAAATAATAATCGTTCCGAGCCCGCACAATTTTAGCAGTACTGCGCTCAACGAACTACTTGCAATCGTACGTGAAACCGGAGCAACATTGCTGTGGACAGGACCGATCAATATTGATGAGTACTGGCTCTTCGGAGAGCGGATGAAAGGTCTAATTGGGTCAAGTGCAATTGCGAATGTTTGCCGTGAAGAACTGTTGATACTGAACGGAACGAAATATCAAGTTTCTTACGGTGCAAGAAAGATCGCTGAACTGAGCAAAGAAGTCATTCCAAATTCAACGAACGGCGTGATCGATGTTTCGCTTGGCGAAGGGCGGCTGCTTTGGAGTCCATTGCCCCTTGAGTTAAGCGAAAGAGGTGAAGCCGTTCGGGCATTATATGAGTATGCAGTTAGTGAAGCTGGATGTTTGAGAGAAATGCAGTGGCTGTGCGATGAAGAATTACCAGGAGTTTTTGGGCGCAAGCTGCAATTTGAGCAGGGAGCTCTGTATATATTTGTATCAGAATCATCAGAAGATGCAGAGATTAAGATAAAGGATGAAATCCTGAAGAAGGAGTATTCCTTTCACTTGGAAAGTGAAAGGTGTGTTTTATTCGCCGTTGATGAACAAGGGGAAATCAGGGCAACTTATCGACCAAATTCAATTCGTGCTCGAACGGAAATCGTAATTTAGAGTTGTTCAGTTCATTGCTATGATTAAATCAAAATGGATCAGAGCGGGGTATGCCGAAGACGATTCACTGTTGAAGCTTACGAAGGAAGATGCGTTGATACTTACGCATGGCCATTAAGTACGAAAAAATAGCAAATGGTGTTACGGTTTGGCTTCCAGAAAATGAATGTCAAGGAGATACACCGATCGCACATGTTTTTCGAATTGGAAAGTAACGTGAAACTTGAATGGAATAGAGGGGCCATAACTTTATGTGTGACATTTACAAGAATGGAGATAAAGGAGTTGAGGAAAAAACGCTGCTTGAAGTAATTGCAACATCAATGGAAGATGTAGTTCAGGCAAATCGTGGTGGTGCTGATCGAATCGAGTTATGCTCTAACTTGAATGAGGGAGGATTAACCCCGTCAGATAACTTCATCAAGTCGGCAATCGAAATCAGCGATATTCCCATTCAAGTAATGATTCGACCGCACAACCGTACATTTGTTTTTAGTGAATCCGATCTGCAAGAAATGTTACGAAGCATACTATGGGCGAAAAAGTGTGGAGCAGCGGGTGTGGTCGTTGGCGCACTGACGCATGAAAGTCGAATAGATAAGCAAGCACTTTGTACTATGATGGAAGCGGCATCTAGACTAAATATCACATTTCATCGGGCTTTTGATTATACACGAAACTTAGAAGAAGCTTTAGATGATTTGCTTGATTTTCCGCAAATTAACAGGCTGCTAACTTCTGGTGGAGCGTCGAACGCATTTGAGGCAAATGATGTAATAGCAAGAATGCAAATGAGGATCCAGAATACTCCCATAAAATTAATCGCAGCTGCTGGATTAACCGCAGATAATATTGCGGATTTCGTCGAGCGGACAAAAGTAACCGAAGTCCATATGGGGCGTGGAGTACGCATAGGCATGTCTATTGCTCATTCAATAGATGCCGATTTGGTGCGATTGATTAAACAACTTTTGAAAAATCTATAAGGGTTGTCCATGTTGATATCCATACCAAATATTAAATGTACGGCAATAAAAAACATGAAACGATAGTTTTTAGCTTTCCGGGGTTGCCCTTTTTTGGGGTCAACCCCGTTATTTTTAAATGGTTAAAAAAGTCATAAAAAATATAATTAGTCCACTCCAGTTCCAATAATTCAAGTGTTAATCTTGCGTTATGAATGGATTACCATACTAAGCAGAAGCGAACAGGAGATTTGGATATGAGATATTTATCCCGACTTGTTTTAAAGCTTTTTGGACATAGGCTTACGATTTTCCCGAAAATAATAATTGCTATGCTTGTCATTATTGTTCCAATGGATATTTTGAACTTCTTGATGAATCAATATGGCGTAAAGACGGTTCGTCAAGAAATATTGCAGTCAAGTGCTTCAAATGTTCACTTCTATTTAAGTTCACTTGAAACGGAAATCAACCGAATTGTTAGATTAGAAAGAGAATATATCAGCAGCGATGATGATTTTCGTAAGCTTGGAGTTATTCCTGAATCAATGGATGATTATGAGAGGGGAATAACAATACTCCGTATAGAGAACAAACTCTCCATTTTAAAAAGTTCAAGTCCTTATATTAAAGATATTAAAATATATTTTCCTAGACTTGGAAGAACAATTTGGACGACTACGATTAGCGAAACAATTCCAAGCGATGAAACGAATGCAATTCGACATGCTGAGGGAACATCTATTTCTCCGTTTACTTTTATCGATAATAGAATGGTTTTAGGTATGGTATATCCTTCGTTAGGCAATGAAATGTTATTTACGATGGAAGTGGAATTATCCATACCCCTTCTCCGTGAATCGCTTGCTCAAATGTCAAACAAACAAAATTCAGGATCTTTGCTACTAAACGAGTCTAAACATTGGCATGTGAGTGATAAAGAGCAAGAGTACATTGACTCGGAAATCCGGTCTTTTTTAGTTAAGCAGGCCGATGAAGGGATGCTTTACGGAAACAAACGAATTGAGATAGGTAAAAAGATGTATTTGCTTTATTACGAACGTTCGGAGTCGCTTGGGCTGACCCTCGTACATTATGTTCCCGAAGCGGAAGCGATGGGAGTACTTAATCAATATCAAACCTGGTACGGACTCTTCGTGTTCGCATCATTAATCTTTGTTTTTATTTTTTCCTATGGCATTTTTCTTGTTATTCATAAGCCAATGAGGCGGTTGGTTAATTCCTTGTATCAAGTGGGCAAAGGAAATTTAAGCATAAAGTTACACCATAAACACAACGATGAATTCCAAGATGTGTATCTTCAATTTAATACAATGGTTTCTCAGATTAATAAACTTATTGGGGAAGTATCTGAACAACAATCAAGATCGCAACGATCAGAACTCAAGCAGCTGCAATCCCAAATTAATCCCCATTTTTTGTACAACAGCTTGTTTGTGTTGCTTTCATTAATTAAACAGGAGAATCTTAACAGCGCGGAGAGATTAGTTATCCATATGGGCAATTATTTCCGTCATATATCTCGAAATGGCGAGGATGAGGTTGAAATAGAAAAAGAATTTAAGCATGCCCAAGCCTATGCGGGGATACAGTCAGTCCGATTTCCCGATATTCAAATCCACTTTGACGATATTCCTGAGTCATTCAGAACGATCAGAATTCCACGATTAATTCTACAACCCTTAGTTGAAAATGCATATTTACACGGACTAGAAGAACTGGACGGCAAGGGGATTCTTCGGATAGAAGTTTTGGATGTGGGGAATGTGCTTGAAGTTAGCGTTGAGGATAACGGTAATCAACTTACAGAAGACAAGCTAAATCATCTTAATAAGAGATTAGATCAAGGGGATCAATCAGAAGAGACGACGGGAATTATTAATGTGCATAGAAGATTGCAGCTCAGATACGGAAAAATGTTTGGGCTTAAGCTTGGAGTGGGTCAGTTAGGCGGCTTGAAGGCGACTTTTAGAATTCCTTTGAATATGGAGGAGAGACATCTTGGCTAACTTATTGATTGTTGATAATGAGAAAGTCATTGTAGATGGGCTGGTTGGATATTTTATTGATTTAAAGATCGAAGGATTGGAAGTGTACGGAGCCTATTCAGGTAAGGAAGCGATTGAGCTTCTTGAAAGAGGTAAATTTGATGTTGTGCTTTCTGACATAAAAATGCCTGGAATGAGCGGACTGGAATTACAAGATGAGGTTGTAAGAAGGTGGCCAAGGTGTAAGCTTGTTTTCTTATCAGGATATGATCAATTTGAATTCGTACAGAAAGCGATTCGAAATGGAGCAAGCAACTATATTTTAAAAACGGAAGGTTATGAAGTGATTGCAGAAGCTGTAAATAATGCTTTGAAAGTACAACGCGAAACTGCCGATTTTGAAAAGCTGTTCGCTGAGTCGAGACAACAACTAATGGCATCTCTGCCGTTGATGAGAAAAGAGTTCATGCAGGGTATTTTATTAGGCGATCCATCTTCAGATCAGCATCTTTCGAAGCAAATTACACAACTTCAATTTTCTTTAAGCGATAAGGAAAAATCGTTGCTAGTGATAGGCCGTATCGACAACTGGAGAGGGATATCTACCCCTTCAGATCGAGCGTTATTGACATATTCTATCCAAAATATTGCGGATGAGTATCTTACTCCTTTTTTGCAACACTACTCTTTTGTGTATGAAGCTTCTCGAATTGTATGGATCATTCAACCCAAACCTATGCCAAGTGAATTGGAGCATACTGAAATTCAAAAGCGATGCTTGCTTTTTGTACAGCATTCGATACAAGACATTCAATCCACGTGTCGTGATTTGTTAAACATGAAAATGTCTTTTGCGATTGGTAGTTCGTTCTTGGGATGGAATCACCTTCAAGAGCAATTCGAAGCATTAAAGTTATTGCTGAATATGGGACTTGGCACGTCCGAAGAAGCCATTTTACTGCATAATCCGGATAGGAGAGATTCCGAGGAAAATAAAACGGAAAACATCGCTCAATCCATTTCATATATGATTCAAAAATTACAGAACTATTTGGAGGTCGGAGATAAAACGGACTTCTTTGAACTATTGACTAATGCTCTATTACTCCCTGCGAAGAATAGCGAATTCGAACTGAAGCTGGAAATTGTTTTATCGCTTGGGGGGGTATTCTTATCCGCGATTAATAAGTGGCAATTGCATCAAGAAGTTGGCAAGCAAATTAATCTAGACTTACTGTATCGAGTGGACACAGGACGGGAGTGGAAAGAGTATGTTGATTTCTTTAATCATTTAGCAGAAGCCTTATTCTTACTTCGAATGTCCAAACGGGTTGATCAGGAAAACGATATCGTTGAAAAGATTCAAACCTATGTTACTAATCATCTGGATGATGACCTTTCCATGACAAAACTGGGTGCCGTTTTTGGACATCACCCGTATTATCTCTCACGTATGTATAAACAAATTACCAAAGAGGGATTGCTCGAATATATAACAGATGTCCGGATGGATAAAGCAAAACAACTGCTTCGAGAAACGGATCTTAAAATTCAAGAAGTTTCGAAAGCCGTAGGCTTTGTGTCTGAAGGCTATTTTTATCGTTTTTTTAAGAAGTCAGTGGGTTTGACACCAAGCGAATACCGCGACTTACCTAAACTTCAAATAAGACAGTGAAAGTGCAAATCGTTCAGTAGAGGGCGTAAAAATAGCTGTGATATAGTCAGAATCAAAGAAGAGCAGTCTTCTTTTAAACTAACTGGGGGGAATAGAAATGATTAGGCACAAAAATAAAATTCGTATTCTGAGCCTTATCTCTGTTACAGCCTTAGCAACTATGTTTTCTGCTTGTTCCGGTAACAACAACGGAAATGCATCGCCATCTACTAGCGCATCCGGTTCTGAGTCTCCGTCTGTAAGCGCTTCCGCATCAGCAGGTGTTTCCGCCAATGACTTGAACGCAAAATATGATCCTCCGATTACCATTACAGCTGCTCAACTCGCTGAGTCGACCTGGGTATATGATTCAGGGGATGATCTTAATAATAACGTATGGACAAGGCACTTTACCGAAACGCTTGGTATTAACTTTAAATTCGATTGGACGGCTGCTAAGTTAGAAGACTACACGAACAAACTGAACGTTATGATTGGTTCTGGCGACAAATTGCCGGACATGTTTCAAGTAGATGCTACTCAACTTCAGCAACTGGCTGAGGCTGGCCAGCTTGCAGACTTAACAGAAGTGTTTAATAAGTTTGCTTCTCCATTAACGAAAAAGTTAATGAGCACGGATGGTGGTATCGGGCTTAGTTCTGCTACGTTCGATGGTAAGCTTGTCGCGATCCCCAATTTGGCGGGTACGATTACTGCAAATGACGTGCTCTGGTTGAGAGCTGATTGGCTCAAAAAAGTAGGATTGCCTGAGCCTAAATCGATTGATGATTTGGTTGCAATCGCAGATGCATTTGTCAATAAGGATCCAGACGGCAATGGTAAGAAAGATACTCAGGGCCTTGGTTTGGCAACAGGCCCCTCTCTGACTCCTGGTGATGCGGCTGATCTTGGTGGATTCTTCTCCGCTTACAATGTACATCCTGGCATGTGGGTCAAAGATGAATCCGGGAAAGTGGTTTATGGAGGGATCCAGCCAGGCGTTAAAGATGCACTGCTTAAGCTACAAGACATGTACAAAAAAGGATTGATCGATAAAGAGTGGATTGTCAAAGACGGCGGAAAAATCGGCGAGGATATCGCGAATAACAAATTGGGCATGTGGTATGGCGCGAACTGGAATAGCTACTGGCCGGTAAACATTACCAGTAACAAAGATCTTGTAAACCTTAAGCCATATTCGCTCGTCTCCGCGTATGGTGCACAGCCGGTTGTTCAGATGGTGAATCCTTCTGTTGCGCAGTTCACGGTTGTAAAAAAGGGATTTGAGCATCCAGAAGCCATTGTGAAATTGCTGAACGAATTCCAAGAAAAAATGTGGGGCGAAACATCGGATAGTGCGAAGTTTGGCGAAAACAAAAACGTAACCCCATCGATTACCTACTCAAAATATCCGCTTGTACAATCCTGGCCGATGACGAAAGACATTCCGGATAACCTCGACGCTGTCAACAATGCATTTTCAACTGGGGATACGTCAAAATTGAATTCGGAACAGATGGGTGCATTCGACACGATCAAGGCCTTTAATGACGGCGATATTGTTAAAGGTTTCGGTAACAAACGGCAATTCGATGCATTCGAAATTATTAAGAAAGATAACCTATCTACTCAGTTGTACTCGGAGTTCTACGGAGCGCCTACTCCAACTATGATCACATTGAAAGCGTCGCTCGATAAACTTGAACAAGAAACGTTTACGAAGATCATTATGGGTAAAGGCACCGGAGATGACTTTGATAAATTCGTGAGCGATTGGAATAAGCTGGGTGGAGAAGCAATCACGAAAGAAGTGAACGAATGGAAAGCCGGGCACTAAAAAATTGAGCTAAAAGGCGGGAGGGGGAAAAAATCCCCCTCTCTCTTATTCGGAAATGAAAATGGGGTGGACAATGGGTATGCGCTTACTAAAAGAGTTTTAAAGAGCACTCGTTATTGCATTTGATGCTGCTTCCTGCCGTTGTTCTGGTTCTGGTTTATAGCTACTATCCAATGTTTGGCGCTGTTATTGCATTTGAGAAATTCTCTGCCTTTAAAGGCATGTTTAAATCAGAGTGGGTTGGCTTTGCTAACTTTGAATACATTTTTAAGATGCCTGAATTCCCGGTCGTAATAAGGAACACATTGATTATTGCCATTATGAAAATCATCGGAAATCTGACGGTGCCACTAGTCATTGCTTTGCTCCTTAATGAAGTCATGAGCAATCTAGTCAAACGGGGTATTCAAACACTCATCTACCTGCCTCACTTCTTGTCATGGGTTATTCTCGCTGGGATTTTGAAAGATGTGCTATCGCCATCGTCCGGCATAGTAAACCAAGCTTTATCATTTTTTGGAATTGATCCCGTGTTCTTTCTCGGGGATAATCATTGGTTTCCCTTCGTGCTAGTAGGCACGGATGTATGGAAGGAATTCGGTTTTAATACAATTGTCTATTTGGCTGCGTTGACGGCAATAAATCCGGCTCTTTATGAAGCTGCACTCATTGATGGGGCCTCTAGATGGAAGCAAACGCTTCACGTTACATTGCCTGGAATTGCTCCGATTATTATTTTGCTGGCTACCTTGAGTCTAGGCAATGTATTGAATGCAGGGTTTGATCAAATCTTTAACCTTTATAGTTCTGCCACTTACGACTCTGGTGACGTCATGGATACGTTTATCTATCGGATTGGTGTTGTGAATGCACAATACAGCATTTCAACGGCATTAGGGCTCTTTAAGTCGGCGATATCGTTTGTATTAATTTCAACGTCATACTTTTTGGCATACCGCCTAGCTAACTATAGAATCTTCTAAATAGAAAGGATCTTCAATATGCGAAACCGATCCTTATCCCGAAAAATATTTACGTTTTTCAATTATACGTTTCTCATTGCCCTTTCCATTGTTTGTTTACTTCCGATGTTGAATGTTCTTGCGGTCTCATTCAGTTCGGCTGGGGCAGTTAGTGCAGGCAAAGTGACTTTTTGGCCAATTGATTGGAATATGGAGTCCTATTCGGTTGTGATGAAGCATGGTACGTTCATGAATTCATTTTTCGTATCTATCGAACGGCTCTTACTCGGTACATTGATCAGCATGGTTCTTTGCGTTTTGACTGCCTATCCACTATCTAAAGAGAACGATCGTTTTCCTTGGCGAACGATTTATTCCTGGCTGTTTGTCATCACTATTCTATTTAGCGGTGGATTGATCCCTTGGTACTTATCTGTGCGACAGACCGGAATTATTGATACACTCTGGGCGTTAGTGTTGCCAAGTGCCGTTAATGTGTTCAATATCATTTTAATTCTCAACTTTTTCAGGGGATTGCCAAAGGAATTAGAGGAATCGGCCCATATTGACGGTGCGAATCATATGACTGTCTTGTGGCGGATCTTCGTACCCATTTCAATGCCTTCATTGGCAACCGTATTGTTACTCACGATGGTATTTCATTGGAATTCGTGGTTTGATGGCTTGATGTTCATCAAGAATCCTGGAAACTACCCACTTGCTACGTACTTGCAAGCAGTGACGATTGATGCAAACTCACTTAAAAACCTGCAAATGCAAGATCCTGATACATTGAAGTTTGTTTCGGATCGTACGGGTAGGGCTGCACAAATCTTTTTAACGGCATTGCCGATTCTGTTAGTCTATCCGTTTCTGCAGCGATACTTTGTTAAAGGCTTGGTGCTTGGCAGCGTAAAAGGATAAAGCGCAAGCTAAGATGCATTTGCTGAGACATACAAAAGTGGCCACCATTTTGAATCATTATCATATAGGCTTTTTAGTTTATGGAAGCGGAGGAAATACGCCTTGAGCTACAAAGACCCGACGAAATCCGTTCATGAACGGACAGAGCATCTGCTGGGGTTAATGACGCTAGATGAGAAGGTTGGCCAGCTCGTACAGCTTTTCGGTTGGCAATCTTACGAGAATAAAGACGGCAAGGCCGATCTGACTGAGTCCTTCAAGGAGCAAATACGGCGGGGAGGCATCGGCTCGTTATATGGCACGCTGCGCGCCGATCCGTGGACAGGCGTTACGCTGGATACAGGCCTGTCTTCACGGGAAGGCGCGGAAGCCGTAAATGAAATACAGCGTTACGCTATCGAAGAATCACGTCTCGGCATTCCGCTGCTGATCGGCGAGGAATGCTCGCACGGTCACATGGCGATTGGCGCCACCGTTTTTCCGGTGCCGCTCTCGCTTGGCAGCACGTGGAATACGGACTTGTACAGCGAAATGTGCCGGGCTGTGGCGTTGGAAACGCGTGCCCAGGGTGGCGCGGTCACTTATTCGCCCGTATTGGACGTCGTGCGCGACCCTCGCTGGGGAAGAACGGAAGAGTGCTTCGGCGAAGATCCGTACCTGATCGGAGCGTTTGCCGAAGCATCGGTTCGAGGCTTACAGGGCAAAGGCTTAGACCACCCGGACAGTGTTGCGGCTACACTGAAGCATTTCGTCGCTTACGGCGCTTCGGAAGGCGGACGCAACGCGGGTCCTGTGCATATGGGCTGGCGCGAGCTGCTGGAAGTGGACCTGTACCCATTCCGCAAGGCGGTGGAGGCGGGCGCTGCCTCGATAATGACGGCGTACAACGAGATCGACGGCGTGCCGTGCACCTCAAACCGTGAGCTGCTGGAGGATATTCTACGCGGCAAATGGGGCTTCAACGGCATGGTCATTACGGATTGCGGCGCTATTGACATACTCGCCATGGGGCATGACACGGCTGTAGATGGCGAAGAAGCGGTGGCTCAGGCGCTGGCCGCTGGCGTAGATATGGAAATGTCCGGCGTAATGTTCGGTAAGCATCTGGTGAATGCCGTCCGCTCGGGACGCTTGAGCGAAGCGCAGCTGGACCAGGCTGTGCGCCGCTTGCTGATGCTAAAATTCCGGTTAGGCCTGTTCGAGCGGCCTTATGTTGACCCAAACCGCGCGGAAGCTGTCATCGGCTCGGAAAAGCACCGCGAGTTGGCACGGCGCATCGCCGGGGAAGGCATCGTGCTGCTGAAGAACGACAGCGCGCTGCCACTGAACACCGAAAGCTGCGGTACTGTTGCCGTGATCGGCCCGAATGCGGACGCGCACTATAATCAGCTCGGTGATTACACCTCGCCGCAGCCGCGCGCAAACGTGGTGACGGTACTGGATGGCGTACGCGCGAAACTCGGCGCGGAGTCGGGGCGGGTGCTGTATGCGCCAGGCTGCCGGATCAAGGACGACTCACGCGAAGGTTTCCCGCTGGCGCTGGAAGTGGCCGCCAAAGCGGACACTGTTTTACTGGTGCTGGGCGGCTCGAGCGCGCGCGATTTTGGCGAAGGCAGCATTGACCTGAAGACCGGCGCCTCGAAGGTGACGGATAGCTCTTGCAGCGATATGGATTGCGGCGAAGGCATCGACCGGCTATCGCTGAGTCTGTCGGGCGTGCAGTTGGAACTGGCGCAGGAGTTGGCGAAGCTGGGCAAACCGCTGATTGTCGTTTACATCAACGGCCGCCCTGTAGCAGAGCCGTGGATTGACGAGAATGCGGACGCGTTGCTAGAGGCATGGTATCCCGGCCAGGAGGGCGGGCATGCCATCGTTGACGTGCTGTTCGGCGACGTCAACCCGTCCGGCAAGCTGACGGTATCCGTGCCGAAGACGGTCGGGCAGTTGCCCGTCCATTACCTCGGCAAGCGTTCGCGTGGTAAACGGTACCTGGAGGCCGACTCCAAGCCACAGTATCCGTTCGGCTATGGCCTCAGTTACACGACATTCGCTTACTCCAACCTGAAAGTGGAGCCGACGACCATTTGGGTTGACGGACAGGCGACGGTGACGGTAGACGTCAAAAATACCGGTGCGACAGAAGGCGCGGAAGTGGTGCAGCTGTACATCACTGACGTCAGTAGTTCCGTCACCCGTCCTGAGCGCCAATTGAAAGGCTTCTGTAAAGTAAAGTTGGAGCCAGGCGAAATGCGCACGGTGACCTTCACCGTCGGGACGGAGCACTTGCAGTTCATCGGTCACAATTACGTGTCGGTGGTGGAGCCGGGCGATTTCGTTATCCGTGTTGGCAGCAGCTCCACTAGTACGGTGGATGCACCACTGACCGTGTTGGGCTAAGGAGGAGCCGATATCAATGGAACGGATTAATCGATTTATCCGCGAATTGTCTGAATTGCAGTGGCTGGAACGCCGCCCGCTAATAGACTGGAGCGTAACGGCGACGGAATACCGTCTGCCCGGAGATTACAGCGAGCCCGTGCCGTTTCAAGGCAGTGAGGCGTTTGCGTTGTTCCCGAGTGTGCAGGGAACGACTTATTTCTTCCGCCAGCAGGTGGACATTCCGCGTGAATGGGCAGTTGATTTCGATAACTCCCAACATGCTGGTGGCCCGCTCATCGGACTCGTATTTGAGTCAGGAGGAGAGGGGTTGCTGCGTGTGAACGGTGAGTCCTGGCAGGGGCTAGACCGCAATCACACGTTCGTTACACTTGATCCGGCTGTCACTAGCCACAAACTGCAGCTGGAGATCGAGCTGTACGACCCGATCCCGGAGCCGGTTGACCCGCTGAACCAGCAGGCCGTGATTCAGCCTCCGATCCGTATGATCCGCAGCGAGCTGGTGTTGGCCAACCGTGCTGTACAGGCGTTGATGTATACGGCCATCGTGGTACGTGATTCGTTGAAGTTACTGGCGGAGACGGATCAGCGGCGCGCCCGCCTTACCGAAGCGCTGCACGCCGCCATGGACGATTATCTGCTGCTTGATACGCCGCAGGTGAGCGAAGGCTCCGCAGTTGTCGCCATTGAGCGTGTGCTTGCCGAGCGGGTCCACGTTATCGGATGTAATGCCGAAGGCATCATTCACATGGTTGGCCAATCACATATAGACATAGCCTGGCTATGGCCGGCACGCGAGACGGTGCGCAAGGCGAGCCGGACGTTTTCGACGGTAAACGCGCTGATGGAGGAATATCCGGGCTACCTTTACACCCAAAGTCAGCCGCAGTTGTTTGCTTATCTAAAAGACCATGATCCCATGTTGTACAAAAAAATAAAACGCCGCATCACTGAAGGCCGGATTGAATTGGTTGGAGGCATGTGGGTGGAGCCGGATCTGAACATTCCAAGCGGAGAGTCGCTGATGCGGCAGATGCTGTACGGTCAACGCTTTTATATGGAGGAATTTAACCGTGTTTCCACGATTGAATGGCTGCCGGACACATTTGGCTATTGTGCGTCGCTGCCGCAAATTTTACGGCATGGCGGCATCCGCTACTTCATGACGACAAAGCTCGGCTGGAACGACACGAATGTGTTCCCTTACAATCTGTTCCACTGGATCGGTATTGACGGCACGGCGATATTGTCTTACCTGAACCATGGCGTCAATGAAAATACGTTGCCGAAGGACGTGCACGACCATTACCAATCCTTCCGTGAGAAAAATATCCTCAACGAGCAGATGCTCCTGTACGGACATGGGGACGGAGGAGGAGGCGTTACACGTGAGATGCTGGAGTCTATCAAGCGTAGTGATCTGATGGTAGGCCAGCCGGTATCGAAAAACAGCACGGCTGCCGAATTCTTCTCCAGCACGGAAACTGTGCGGGATGTGCTCCCGTCCTGGTACGGCGATCTTTATCTCGAGCTGCACCGCGGCACGTACACGACGCATGGCCGCAACAAGCGGGCTAACCGGAAAGCGGAACTGTTGTATCGCGAAGCGGAGCTATGGCAGACACTTGCGGCGGGCCTTCACGGCAACAGCACAATGGGCATGACAGCTCAAAACAGCAGCTTTCAGGAAGCGTTGGCCAAGTTGCACAAGGGCTGGAAGCTGATCCTGCTGAACCAGTTCCATGACATCATCCCGGGGTCGGCCATTACCGAAGCATATGCGACTTCGAAGAAGGAGTACGTTTCGATTTTTGAACTGGGCAAGGATGTACTAAACAGTGGACTTGCGGTATTGGCGGAGCAAATCGACACGTCGGCGGTTGCAGGAACGCCTTACATCATCTTTAATGGCCTTGGCTGGGCGCGTGATATCGTCGCCGAGCTGTGGTTGGATAAGACTAATCCTACCGTTTACAGCGAAGACGGCACCCTCCTTGAGGCAGCGGAAGCAAACGGCTCTGTACCGTTGGTGGACGGGGAATACGTATTCACACCGCAAAATTCTGACGCAACAGAGTCGACTGCAAGCCGCGTGATGCGCATCCTCGTGCCTGGGGTTCCGGCGTTCGGCTACCGTACCGTCTGGGTCCGCGAGGGCGAGATGCCGGCCAAAGAAGTCGATACGCAGAACCCTATTCATGCGTCTTCTGCAAGTAGAGAAACGATTAAGGATACAGAAGGAGCTACAGCATCTTCAGGAATATCCGTGCCGACAGAATGGGAAACGCCGTTCTACAAATTGTTGTTCAACGAGCGCGGCGAAATCGCAAGCCTGTATGACAAGGAAGTGGGGCGAGAGGTCGTTTCCACGGGTAGAACGGCCAACCGTTTCTATTTCTTCCACGACCGTCCGACACTTTGGGATGCATGGGACATCGACAGCCGCTATGAGCAGCAGCCGGCAGGAGATGTTGATCTTCTTGAAAGCTGGCTGCAGGAATCAAATCCAATTCATGACGTGTTCGGATTCCGTTGGAAAATTGGCAGTTCGGAAATCCGTCAGCAAATGGTACTGTACCGCCATGACCGGCGCATCGACTTCCGTACCGAGGTGGACTGGAACGAGAGCCATAAGCTGCTGAAAGTTGGATTCCCGATTGACGTGCAGACGACCAAAGCGACATACGAAATTCCATTCGGCGCACTGGAGCGGCCGACACACCGCAACACGAGCTGGGAGCAGGCGCAATACGAAGTATGCGGCCACCGCTTCGTCGACGTAGCGGAACACGGTTACGGTGTCAGCCTTCTGAACGACAGCAAATACGGCTATGACGTGCAGGGTAGTACGATTCGCCTGTCATTGCTGCGTGCACCAAAATGGCCGGATTTGACGGCGGATCTGGGGCGCCATGTCTTTACTTATTCTCTGTATCCGCATCGCGGCGACTGGAAGATGGCTCACACGTTGCGCCGCGCTGCTGAACTGAACTCGACACCTCCCGTAATTGCACCGGGATTTTACAGCGCAGGGGAATCTGCCACTATCTCCATTGCCGATCATGGCACCGCCATGAACCGCAGGCTTCCGGCATCCGGTTCGCTTATTCCGTTCACGGGCTGTCATGTCGTGCTAGACACGGTTAAGCCTGCCGAGGATGGCGAAGGTGTTATCCTGCGGCTGTACGAGTCTGCGGGCGGGCGCGAAACGGTGGAAATCTGCTGGAACGGAAACGGATCGGGCTTTGTTTCCAACGCGCTTGAAGAAGAACTGGAGCTACTGGCGGAAGATGAGGGGCGTTACGAGCTGCATTTTGCCCCGTTTGAAATCAAGACGATCAAGCTGAGATAAAGGAGCATTCAAGATGACCCGGATTATCGGAACGGAGCTGCCGAGCATTCCTTGGCAGGAAAAGCCGCAAGGGACTCATGCGCCGGTTTGGCGCTATTCGAACAACCCGATCATAAACCGCAACGCCATCCCCAACTCCAACAGCGTCTTCAATTCCGCCGTCATTCCGTACAAAGATGGTTTCGCCGGGGTTTTCCGCTGCGACTCCCGCTCGGTCAGCATGGATATTTTCGCCGGATTCAGCGACGACGGTGTGAACTGGGCGATTAACCACGACCCGATCGCCTTTGAAGGCGAAGAGGATGTCATCCGTCGGGAATACCGCTACGATCCCCGGGTATGCCAAATCGGCGACCGCTATTATATCACTTGGTGTAACGGCTACCACGGACCGACCATAGGCATCGCCTATACCTACGATTTTCAAACGTTCCACCAGCTGGAAAATGCTTTTCTTCCCTACAACCGCAACGGCGTCCTATTTCCCCGTAAGATCGGCGGTCACTTTGCTATGCTCAGCCGCCCCAGTGATACGGGACATACGCCTTTCGGCGATATTTTCTACAGCATCAGCCCAGACCTCACCTTCTGGGGCAAGCATCGCTATGTGATGGGAACAGTGGGCGGCGACGCCTCCGCTTGGCAGTCCAAAAAGATCGGACCGGGACCGGTGCCAATCGAGACGGATAGGGGCTGGCTCTTGATCTATCACGGCGTCATCAATACTTGCAACGGCTTCGTGTATCGCATGGGCTGCGCGCTTCTCGATCTTGATGAGCCGTGGAAGGTAAAAGCTCGTTCCCGCAATTACATTCTCGGCCCAGAAATGCTATACGAATGCGTTGGCGACGTGCCAAACGTGACTTTTCCTTGCGCCGCTTTGACGGATTCCTCCACTGGACGAATCGCGATCTACTATGGCTGCGCCGACACGGTGACGGGTCTCGCCTTTACAACAGTGGATGAGCTTTTGAAGTACATGGAAGAATATCCGCTTGAAGAGGGATATTAACCGGTCTGAATTTGAGAAGAAACAATCGCCAAATGAGCCTCGCCAGCTTGATCTGTTCGACGATTTATAAGTCCCCGCTGCATACGCAAAAAGGGCGTCCAGTTATGGACGCCTTTTTATTTGCTGTGTTTTCTACTCTGCGGTGTCGCCCCAGCGGATTATTCGCAGCGGGGGCGGCTTCCCTTTGATTGGATTTTCTTGCTGGCCTCGCGGTCTCCAGCCTTCGCCGAGAGCTTTTGGCCGAATTGATCGAGCCGTGAAGGCTCGGCAGCCTGTCCGTCATCCTCCGGGCGGGAATTGCGACCGGTCATTGTCGATCACCTCCGTTATTAACTTGCCCATCCTGTCTCACACGCATTCGGCAACTTCTTCTGCTTCCACGCATCACAAGAAGGCTCACCCACACATCCATCGTACTTTCCCGATCTATTTACTGAACCGGTGTAATGATTTTGTAATGGAAATGTAAATGGCCCGTTAACCATAACGGGCTCAACTCGTGTTAAACTAGTATTAGTTCGAATTTTCTAAAAATTCATAGAGATTCGCTTCGGGATCGATCGCTTCAGGAAGGAAGATGAATATGAGTACCCTTGAACCTCTTGCAACGCCTTTTTCGTCCCCCATACCTGAAAGCGTTTACAAATTTAGGCAAAGCGGAATTAAGCGGCGGATGATGCGCTGGCTGAAACCGCTGCTTGCGGTCATTCTCGCCTTTGCTCTTCTGGCAGCTATAGCATTGGTCGCGGTCTATTCTTATATTACCTATAAAATGATGAGCCCGCCGATTCCGGCTTTGACCTCCAACCCGATGAAAGCGATGGGGCTGGCGTACTCGGATGTCACGTTCCCCGCCGCAAACGGCTTGACGGAGTTGGAAGGGTGGTACGTGCCGGGGAGCTCGCGCAATACAGTGGTTTTGTCCCATGGCTATGGTGGCAATCGGGAAGAGATTTGGGTCTCGCTCTATCAAATCGCCGAAGAACTGCACAAGAACCGTTTCAATGTGCTGATGTTCGACTACGGTTTTGTTCATCCCGAAGGGAAGGTAACGGGAGGCATTCAGGAATCCCAAGAACTGAAAGGAGCCATCAACTTCGTCAAAGAATTAGGCGATGACCAGGTTTATGTTTGGGGTTTCTCTATGGGAGCTGGTACGGCGCTGCAGACCGCTATGGTGGATGCGAACCACGACATCGACGGGATGATTCTGGATAGCACATTTTTACTCGATCCCGATACGATGTACTACAACTTAAAGCAGAAAGATGCTAGACTGCCGCGCAGCACGTCCGTTTTCATGGTCAACATGCTTTCGCCGTTCATCAGCGGACACAGTTTGTCGCAAGTTCCCTACAAAAAAGTCCAATCGACCACGTACACGATTCCGCTGTTCATGATTCATGGGGAAAAGGACAAAGTCGCATCTTACGAGAACACGGTCAACTTTTTTTCCAAACAAAAGGGCAACGATTTATCCCGTCTCTGGCTGATTCCCGACGGCCGTCATGAAATGCTCTATAAATACCATAAAGCCGATTACATCAAGAACACGATGAAGTTTCTTTACGATTGTGTCAACCAAACCAATGCCCACCGATATATTTCCGCTTGAGTGGTTTGAAGTCGACTGGCATTTTTCCATTTTATAAAATCATTCATGAGGGGGACCGCAATGAGCGGCCCCTCATGTTCATTTTTCCAAGAGTCGAGGGGTTACTTTCGCAAGTTCATTTTGTCGATCATTTTGTTCTGTTCGTCAACGATGCGGGTTTTGTTTGGATGCATGTCCCGGCTGGTAGAAGCCCAGTTGCCTGCAACGTCATTGACATAAGCTCGAAGTCCTAAGTCCGTTTGATCCTGCCTCCGACGCAACAATCCATTCTCTTTGTTGTCCATCTTCAAAGCTATCAAACCTCCTCAAAATGAAACGTGCTCCAATTCTTACCCCAAAATCCCTCTGTTGAAACCGTTTTTTTTGGAAAAGAAAAGATTCTCCGAAGGATCGACACGGTTTTTTCAAATATTTGTAACAAATCCATCGTAATATTCATGGGAAAAACGTATAAATGCTCAGGTAAATCCAGTATAATGTTCACGTTGATAACGATTATCATTTACAATTTTCAACGAACTAAGCACACGCCCGTTAATTCGGGCAGCCATTCATTCATAGTTAAAGAGGTCGATACCCTATGGCAAAACAGGTTCAACGAATTCTGGTGAAGCCGGTATGCTAAATGTAGCTCTCGCAGGCAACCCCAATACAGGAAAAAGCTCGCTTTTCAACATTCTTACCGGTTCCTATGAATACGTGGGCAACTGGACCGGTGTCACCATCGAGAAGAAAGTCGGCCTTCTGAAAAACAAAAAAGGTTATCTCATCGACCTTCCCGGCATTTATTCGGTCAATCCGCTTTCCAGGGACGAGGGAGTAACGGCTCGCTTTCTTTTGACGGAAGAGTTTTCGCTCATCATGAACGTGGTGGACGCTTCCCAACTGGAGCGGAATTTGAATCTGACGCTGCAGCTCTTGGAGTTCGGCCGGCCGATGGTCATCAGCTTGAACATGGTGGACGTAGCCCGGCAGCGGGGGATGGAGATCGATACCGAAAAACTCTCAGCCATGCTCCATACACCGGTTATTCCGGTTGTTGCCCGTTCAGGTAAAGGCATCGACGCGCTCCTGGACGCGGTCATGTCGGTTCAAAGCGCCGAGGCTGCTCCATTGCATATCAACTACGGCTACCCGCTGGAAAATTCCATCGACCTCTTGGTGCACAAGCTGCCTGCCAAGGTCACTCACAACAAGCGCTGGTTAGCGGTGCAGTTTTTTGAAGGCAACGAAGTCGTGCGGGATTACCTAGAACAGCATGTGGATCCCCAGTATCTCAAGGATTTGTACCAAAAGACGGAAGCGGCAGTTGTGAAAAAAGGCCAGACCAATCTGCTCTCTCTGCTTATTCGCCAAAAGAGAAGCGCCTATATCCAAGATGTCCTGGCCAAATGCGTGACCACGGACAGCAAAGCGGGAATGTCCTTCTCGGACAAAATCGACCGGATCGTCACCCATCGGGTTTTCGGCGTCGTAATCTTTCTCGCCTTCATGTATCTGACCTTCAAGCTCACCTTTGAGTGGGTGGGTGGACCGATTTCCGATCTCTTGGACAGCTTTTTCTCCGGGCCTTTGACCAATTGGTTTACTGCCCTCCTGGATGCGGGAAACGCGTCGAAATTCATGTATGATCTGGTGCTGGACGGCATCATCTCCGGGGTGGGCGGCGTGCTCGTGTTTGTGCCGCAGATTTTCATCCTGTTCTTGATCATTTCCTTTATTGAAGATTCCGGTTATATGGCGCGAATCGCCACGGTTATGGATAAAGTGATGGAAAAGATGGGGTTGAACGGAAAAGCCATCATCCCGATGATTATCGGCTTCGGCTGCAACGTGCCAGGGGTCATGGCGGCTCGCTCCATCGAGCAGCCGAAGGAACGCCTGCTGACCACGCTGTTGAACCCGCTTATGTCCTGCTCGGCGCGGCTGCCGGTGTACAGCTTGTTTGTAGGAGCATTTTTCGTTCGGAGTCAGGCGATCGTCGTCCTGTCCCTCTATGTGCTCGGGGTTGTCGTCGCTCTGATTGTTGCCAAGATTTTCTCCATAACGATTTTGAAGAAGGAGCAAAGCTTCTTTCTTGTCGAGCTGCCGCCTTACCGAGTGCCTCAATGGCAGAGCCTCTCCCGCAGCACTTGGGAAAAAGGCAAAGGCTTCATCCGTAAGGCCGGGACCTTCATTTTCGGCGGCTCCGTGCTGATCTGGCTTCTGAGCTACGCCGGACCGAAGGGCTTCGACGTGCCGATGGATGAGAGCTTTCTGGCGATGATCGGCGGACTTTTCAAATACATTTTGGCTCCTATCGGATTTGGTACTTGGCAGGCAGGGGCTTCTCTCGTTACCGGCTTCCTGGCGAAGGAAGTGGTGGTCTCTTCCATGAGCATCATTTATGCCGCGCCGGAGTCGGGCCTGACCGGGCTTCTGTCCCAGTATTTCACTCCGCTTCAAGCGTACAGCTTCATGGCTTTTGTTTTGTTGTACGTTCCGTGTCTCGCAACCGTCGGGGCAATCCGCAAGGAAACGATGTCCGCCAAATGGACCTGGTTTGCGGTTTGCTACTCTCTTGTCGTCGCTTATATCATCGCGATTGTGATCTATCAAGGCGGGAAGCTTCTCGGTCTCGGATAATCAAAAGGGAAGGTGATGTAAAATGGTATTTTCGATTGTTGCCGGCATATTGATTTTTGGCTACGCGGGCTGGACGATCTATCGGCATATTCAGAAGAGCAAGAAAGGCAAGTGTGCAGGCTGCGCGCTGGAAAAAACGAGCAGTTGCGGATGCGGCGACCATGCAAATCCGCTCAATCCGAAGCTGCGGGGCTAATGATAGGATAACGAACCGGATACGGGACTCCAGAGGAGCGCCGGGTCCGGTTTTTTTTGAATAGGGGATGAAAAAAGAAAGGGATAAACTAGAAAAATGTCGAATAAATAGATGAATCTTGCGTCGGATGAAGATTACGAAGATGGGTAAGGGTGAGGCGGAGAAATGAAGGTAATCAATTGGTTTTGGAAATTGGGCCAAAGGTTGTTTATACATTCCATTTTCCTTGTCATTTTGGCAGTATCAGCTGTGGGCATATTTGGAACGACGGCACATATTTCTTCAATAAATGAAGACGCGAAACATAGTATTCAGGCCCAATTGAATATGCAAAAAGCGCTCTACGACAAGATTTACCCGGGGGACTGGGCAGTCAAAGACGGTAAGCTCTATAAGGGCGAACAATTGATGAACGACAACAACGAAGTGGTGGATATTGTTTTTAACTCGACCAACGGCAATTTGTCCACGCTCTTTCTGGGAGACACCCGCGTTGCGACTTCAGTCAAGGATGAATCCGGCAAACGGAAGGTGAATACCAAAGCTTCGGGCCCAGTTGTGGAGAAGGTTTTAAATAAAGGGATAGCGTTTGTTGGCGCTGCGAATGTAGCCGATACCGTCGTTTATTCTGCTTATGAGCCGATTAAGGATAAAGAGGGCAAAACCATCGGCATGATCTACATCGGCGATCCTAAAGCCCAGGGGCAGATCGATGACACGATCCGGAAATCGGTTCGGGAAGCAGTGCTGATCAGCGCCGCCATCATGGTCATTACCTTACTGCTGACAATGCTATTTGCCGGTGGGATTTCCCGCCGCCTTACCCGCGCGCAACTGGTGCTGGGCCGCATCGCCGAAGGAGATTTGACGGCGGAGCCGCTGCCGACCAAGGGCCGTGACGAGATTGATCTGCTAGCCGTCTCAATCAATACGATGAGCAAGGACTTGAAGAGCATGGTGCTCAGTATTCATGAAGCGTCCCTTCAGATGGCGGCGTCTTCGGAGGAGTTGTCCGCCAGCACCGAGGAATCCAACGCGTCTACGGAATATGTCAGCACGTTGACGGAGCGGCTCGCGGGGAATGCGGAAGAGCAGCTTGGGGTTGTAAAAGAAACCGGCACAACCGTCGAAGAGATGCAGGCCCGGTTTGGCCGCATTACCAAGCTGTCGGGCGATGTGAACGGCAAGATGGATGAAGCGAAAGATTTGACGGAGAACGGTTATCTGCAAGGGAAAAAAGTATTGGAGCAAATGCGAGAAATCCAGAATACGACAGAAACTACTTTTGAAGCCATTGGCAAACTGGAGGAACGTTCACAGGAAATTGGCGGTATCGCGGCGACCATGGCGAACCTGTCCAAGCAGACTAACCTGCTTGCGCTTAACGCCTCCATCGAAGCGTCCCGGGCAGGCGAGAGCGGCCGTGGGTTTGCCGTAGTTGCCGGGGAAATCCGCAAGCTGGCGGAACAGTCGTCGGTGGCTGCAGCGAAGGTGCGCGAACTGGTCGAGAGTATTTTGAACATCACGGATCAGGCGGCAAAAGCCATCGAGGCGGATAAAGAAGCGGTGTCCACCGGTGTTGTGGTAGCGGATCGGGTGAACACGACGTTTACGGGTATCCAGGTATCCTTCGATATCGTGAAGGATAAGATGAAGGAAGTTTCCGCATCGCTAAGCAGACTGCAGGCAGGCGGCACCGCCATTTCGGAACGGATGGTACGAGTCAAAGCAACCGCGGAAATGGGTGTCGACGCCACGCAGCAAGTGGCGGCTACCTGTCAGGAACAACTGGCGGTCATGGTGGAGATCGCAACGGCGGCTCAATCCTTGGCTGGCAATGCGGACGGGCTGCAAGCGATGCTGCTAAAGTTCAAGCTGTAAAAGGGGTCATTCATCTTGCGAGGAGAGAATTCGATGTTTAGTTTGCGTGAGCGGATTGCCGGCATGACCTGGGGGTGGGACGGGAAGTGCGGATTGTGGGCCAGCTCCCAGGCTGAGGAATCCATGGATAAAATGCGGGAGATCGGCATCAATTGGGTTACTTTGGCCTTTGGGGCACTCCAAGATCACCCTCAAGCGACGGAGATCCGCTTTCGCGAGGAGCCTACCGTAAGTGATGAGGAAGTGCGCGGGGCGATTCGCCGGGCCAAGAGCTGGGGTCTGAAAGTGTGCCTCAAACCGGTGGTCAACTGCAAAAACGGGACATGGCGGGCGCATATCAACTTTTTTGATGAGGAAGTGCCGGGAGAGCCCTCTTGGCGTGAGTGGTTTGCCAACTACCAGGAATTCATGACCCACTATGCACGGATTGCCCAAGAGGAAGAGTGTGAGCTCATCTGTATCGGGTGCGAGATGGTGCAGACGGACAAACGGGAACAGGAGTGGCGGGAAACGATCCGCATGGTGCGGGAAATCTATAACGGCCCAATCACCTATAATTGCGACAAGTATCAGGAAGACCGGCTGAAATGGTGGGATGCGGTGGATGTCATCTCCTCCAGCGGCTATTATCCCGAAGACAGTTGGGAAGAGCAGCTTGACCGGATCGAAGCTGTTGTGAAGCGTCACGGCAAGCCCTTTTTCTTCATGGAAACCGGCTGTCCCAGCCGCCTCGGTTCCGCCGCCATGCCCAATGACTGGTCGCTGCAGGGCGCGCCGAGCGAAGATGAGCAAGACCGTTTTTATGAGGCGATGTTCACCGCTTGCCGCAAACGGGACTGGATGCAGGGCTACATGCTGTGGGATTGGCCCGTCCGGTTGTATCCCCGGGAAACTGCGGCAACGGATACCCATTACTGCATGTACGGCAAAAAAGCCGAAGCCCGCATCAAGTCTTTTTACGCGGAGATGCTGGGATCTGCAGAGTAACGAGATCCGTCCGAGCCGGAGAGGATGAGTGGGGCGCATGAAAATAGAAAGAGCGAGCTTTGGCGACGCCGAAGAGATTTTGCGGCTGCAGAAACTTGCGTACCGGAGAGAAGCGGAACGCTATAACGACTTTGGCATTGATCCGCTTGTGCAAACTATAGAACAGCTGCAAAAACAGTTTGAAAATCATGTCGTTCTTAAAGTGGTGCTCCACGAATCGATCGTGGGTTCCGTACGGGCATACGATCAGGATGGGACATGCTTTATCGGCAAGCTCATGGTGCATCCGGATCATCAGAATAAAGGAATAGGCAAGATGCTGATGAGCGCTATAGAAGGTTCTTTTCCGCATTCACGCTATGAATTGTTCACGGGAAGCAAAAGCGAATCGAACATTGCTTTCTACGAAAAGCTGGGCTACAAGACGTTCAAGGAAAAAGCGATCTCCGGAATAACGTTCGTCTATTTTGAAAAATAGTACGGTTGATATTGAAAAAACGCCTTCCGGTGTAAACCGGAAAGGCGTTTTTTGTGTTAGCCAAAGAATTTCGGCAAATAAAGTTTGTTTTTCTCCAGCATTTCGGAGAGAAGCGTTTTGGCCATCTGCACCGAAGGGACGAGGGGGTGGTGCACCATCGCTTGCAGCGCCAGATCGTGGCTGCCCGTGACGGCGGCGTCGATGGCGAGGCGCTCGTAGGTTTTGACGGCGCCGATCAAGCCCTTCACTTGCTCCGGCACTCGCGTCAGCGGCAGCGGGATCGGGCCTGCGCCCGTCACCAGGCAATTGACCTCTATGCAGGTGTCCTCCGGCAGAAAGTCGAGAATCTTGCCGTTCCGCACGTTGAGGGTTTGCACATCCCGCTTGTCATTGTATAGGGAGTCCATCAGGTTGACGGCTGCCTCCGAATAATAGGCCCCGCCTCGCTTTTCCAACTGTGGCGGCTTTACCTTCAGGTTGGGGTCCTTATACAACTCGAACAATTCGTCCTCAACTCGCTTGACCACTTCAGCCCGGGTTCCGTTATGGTGGAACGCTTCAACCTGCTCTTTGAGCATCTCATCCGTCATGTAAAAATACTTCAAGTAATAAGAGGGCAGTGCCCCGAGGGAGCGCAAAAAGTCGGGGTCCCATTCGCCGGCTGTCACGTTGGCTGCGGAATAGGCGTTTTCCGCCATAACCTCGTCGAGCTTGTCTTCGCCACCCACTTCAATTCGGGTTACCCAGTGGAGATGGTTGAGTCCGACAAATTCGGTGTAGATGTGTTCGGGAGCGGCGCCGTACTTGCTCACGAGGGACTTCTGCAAGCCGATGGGGGCGTTGCAGAGCCCGATGCTTTTGACCTTGGTGTACCGGGTGATGGCTTCCGTCACCATGCCGGCCGGGTTGGTGAAGTTCAGCAGCCAGGCGTTCGGGCTTAACTCCTCAATGTCTTTGCAGATATCCAGTAATACCGGGATGGTGCGCAATGCTTTCATCATACCCCCCGGGCCGGTGGTTTCCTGGCCAATGATGCCGTGGCTGTTGGGAATGTGTTCATCCCACTTGCGGGCTTCCAAAAGTCCGACCCGCAGCTGGGTGGTGATGAAGTCGGCTCCTTCGATGGCTTCCCGGCGGTTCAGCGTCAGGTGCACCTCGATGGGCAGCCCGGACTCTACCACCATCCGTTTGGCCAGTCCGCCGACGATCTCCAGCTTGCGCTGTCCGGCTTCGATATCCACCAGCCAAATTTCCCGGACAGGGAAGGAGTCATACCGTTTCAAAAAACCTTCTACAATCTCTGGCGTATAGGAGGAGCCGCCGCCGATTACCGCGATTTTCAGTCCGTTTTTCATCTTTCTCTACACTCCTTGTCTGCATTCGATGAGATTGAAATCCGCTAAATCGCGGAGGTTTTCATAAGCTTCGGGGGATACGGTTGGCATTGCACCGGCGGTGGCGTTTTGCGATGGCGTTTTCATTTCCATCGCCATCCACACCGCGCCGACCACAGGCTCGACGGTGAGGGTGACAACCGACGCTTTAGGAGCGGCGGCATTCACCGCCTCTTTAATGCGGGAGGTGATAAACGGGCTGTTGCCCCGGGTTAACACGCTGCCCGCTAGTACGACGTCGAAGGTTTCCGCCTCCAGGTGCAGGCGGCGGATCACAGCGCAGGCGGATTTCCCCAGTTCGCCGCCTTGCTTGTGCAAAATCTCAAGGGCGGCATGGTCGCCCTGAGCGGCGGCTTGAAACAGCAACTTCGCCAAATCCGGCGGGATGGGCTTGCCCGTATCCAAGTACTCGTCGAACAGTTCGTCGACGGTGTTGTGGCCGAGTGCCTTGAGCACCATCTCCGTCAGCAGGGTCGGGCTTTCCCGCCCGTCCCAGGCGCGGATTACGGTGCGGAAGGCCTCTACCGCAAGCCCGCTTCCCCCGCCGAAATCGCCGAAGGTATAGTTGAATCCGCCGCATTGGAACTCTTCGCCGCCAAGGCCCATGCCTGCGCTGTTCGTCCCCGTGCCGCAGATCAGCACGACGCCGTATGGGCGGGTCGTTCCGGCCCGCAGGGCGATCATCGTGTCGCATACGATGCGGGTATGGGGCAGGCCGAATTCAGCGATCAGCGGCGTCAGAATGCGGTAATCGGCGGGCCGGTCGGCCCCGGCCAACCCGAAGACTGCCGATGCGATGTCGCAAACCCCAAGCCCCGCTTGCTGCAAAGCAGCTTCCACTGCAGCGTGAAGATTGGCCTTCGCCGTATTGTAGCCGGTTTGGTGATTGCCGTTTCCGCTTTGGCCTTTACCCGCGATCCGCCCGTTCTCATCGGTGATGAGCGCATGGGTCTTGCTGCCGCCGCCATCTACTCCAAGATAGTAACGCATCTCACTCACTCCTGTAGTCTGTACCTCGTTCTTTGTATCTGCATGTCGATTCTCGTACGATCAGTTCAGGGGCCAGAACTTGTGTCGTGTTCCGTTTCGTTGGATCGTGGATTAATTTCAGCAGGATGTCTACACCGAGTCGGCCGATTTTATCCGCCGGTTGGCGCACCGTCGTCAGCCGCGGGCGAAACTCCGCGGCGTAGATGTGATCGTCGAAGCCGACGATAGAAACGTCCTCGGGAATGAGCACCCCGGAATTTTTGAGTGCGTCCATGACGCCCATGGCGAGTAAATCGTCCGCCGCGAATATGGCGGTGGGCAGATGCCCCGACGCGAGCCAGCTGGAGGCGATCTCATACCCGGAGGTGATGGAGAAATCGCCCTGCTCCACGCGGCTTGGTGTCAGATCAGCCTCCTCCATGGCAGCTAGGAAGCCGCGCTCCCGTTCCCGGCTGCTCAAGTAGGACGATGGCCCGCTGATGTGGGCGATATCCTTGTGACCGAGGTCGATCAAATGCCGGGCCGCATCATAGCCACCTTTGAAATTGTCGACCATCACCGAGGACACGGACGGGTTTTTCTGCTGATTATCGAGCATGATGAAGGGGATTTTCTTCTTCTTCAGCTCCATGGCGTACTGGTCTTCATTGATCGGACAGAGCAGGATCAGTCCGTCCACCCGATCCTCCTGAAAAATCGTCGGATAAATCGGCTGGTCTGCGCCGGTGATGATGGAGAGGGCGAGAAAATAACCGCTCTCCGTCAGCCGGTCGTTGATCTCCTTGACGACGGCGTCGAGAAAGGAGTCGTGCAAGGTGGTCAGCGTCAGACCGATGATGCCGGTCTTGCCCCGGGCGAGGCTGCGCGCCGCCGCATTAGGGTAATAGTCCAGCTCTTTCATCGCCTCCAGCACCTTCAGCCGGTTTTTTTCCCGGACGGTACCGGAGTTGTTAATGACGCGGGAGACGGTGACCACCGACAACCCGGATTTTTTTGCCACGTCAAAGATACTTGCTTTCATGTAGGGACAGCTCCTGCAAGAAATTATTTGTTCACGCGATCCAAAAGCTCCTTGAGTTTGGAGTTGATGCCGGGAAGGACGTCCTCGACTTTCTTCTGTCCGTTCTCGACGCTGGCCAGCTCGTTGATAAACAGCTCGTTGATCTGCGAATAGTTGGAGATTAAGTGATTGTAGGATTCGAAGCCGTATTTATACGCTCCTTCGTACACTTGCTTGATCTGGGCCGGATCGATGCCCTCGAAGTTAGCGTAGTATTTTTCCGCGGCTTTCTGGTTAACAGGCGGGTTGCCTCCGCTCAGCTCGATGGACTTCTCTTGAACTTCCGTCGTAATCAGATACTTGATCCACTCCAGCGCCTCTTTGGGGTGTTTGGAATCCTTCAAGACGAACAGCGGATCAACGTACAGCACGCTTCTCACCTTCGGGTTGGGACCCTGGGGTACGGCGGCGACGCCGACGCGGAAGCTGAAGTCCTTGGCAGAGGCGAGGCTCCAGGAACCGACGACGGACATGCCGATTTTGCCGGAAAGGAACGGATCGCCGAATTGGCCGGAAACGGATTTGGAGAAGGCCGGAGGCGGAGATACTTTTTTGTCCCAGATGAGGCCGTAGATCGTTTTGTAAGCATTGATGACTTCCGGTTTGTCGAGATTGATGGAAGATGGCTTGCCGCCGTTCGTCCAGGTATCATCGGAATACACGTTGCCGTTAAAATATTGCGGCCGCTGATCCCGCTCGCCCCAGCCAAAATCCACGCCGTACTGAGCTTTGTTGATGTCTTGGGAGTCTACAGTCATCTTCGCGGCTTTCTCTACCATCTTGTCGAAGGTCCAGCTCTTATCTTCGTAATCGGTTGGAGGATAGTCCAGTTTGGCTTGATCAAACATGTCCTTATTATACAACATGACCGTGACATAACTGTTGATGGGAATGCCGTAGGTTTTGCCGCCCACCTTATAAATGTTCATGACGTCTTCCGGAATGTTGTAGTCCGACGCTTTGAAATCTCCGAGATAAGGGGTGAGGTCCATCAACATGCCTTTAGTGTAATATTCCATGAACCCGCCGTAGCCCCAATGTGAGGTGACGTCGGGGGAGTTTTTCGCGGCGATGGAGGACTGCAGCTTGGAGTCGAACTGTTCGTAAGGAGCTTTCGTGATTTTGATCTTGATGTTCGGATGGCTTTTCTCGAAATCCGGCACCAGTTTCTCCACAAACGTGCGGTCGGGGGAATCGATGGTGTAATGGGTGATGGTGACTTTCTTGCCGTCCCCGGAGCCGCTGGAACAGGCTGTTGCCATCAAGGCGAGGATCGGAATCAAGGTGAGGCTGGCTGTAACGCGAGCCCGTGACTTTCCTTTTTTCATCGGTTTGTCATCTCCCTAACAATCGAATGGAACATCCTTTCAAGCGGTCATCCCTTCAGTCCGGTCAAGACGATGCCTTCTACGAACCGCTTCTGGGCAAAAGCGAACAGCGTGACGATGGGCAAAACGGACAGGATCGATGCGGCCATCAGCAGGTTCCAGGGGGCGATGCGGAACTTGGAGGAGAGCATGGAGGCCATGCCGATGGGCAATGTGAATTTTTCCTGGGAGTCCAAGTAAATGACGGGACCGAGCAGGTCGTTCCAGGTCCATATGAAGGTAAAAATGGATACGGTGGCGATTACCGCCCCAGAGAGCGGCAGAGCGATTTTCCAGTAGAGGCGGAATTCGCTGCAGCCGTCGATGCGTCCGGCGTCGAATAGTTCACCGGGCAGCGTCGAGAAAAACTGCCGCATCAAGAAGATCATATAAGCTGAACCGAAAAACGCCGGCAAGATCAGCGGCAGCAAGGAGTCGTGTATCCCCAGCTTAGTGAAAAAGAGAAACTGTGGGATCATGATGGCCGGATACGGCAGCATCAAGGTGCTGAGCAGCAGCATGAACAGCAGATCTTTCCCCGGCGCCCGGTAGCGGGCGAAGCCGAAGGCGACGAAGGAGGAGGAAAGCACCGTACCGATGACGTTGAAAACGGCGACGATGACGCTGTTCTTATACTGTTGGCCGAATTTGATATCGCTGTTGGTGAACAGGTTGGAAAAGTTGTTGAAAGCAAAGGTTTTCGGAATAAACGTCGGCGGAAAATGCAGCATTTCCTTGGTCGTCTTCAGGGACGTGGTAAGCATAAACCATAATGGCGACAGCATGATGATGGTAACGACGGCCAGCACGAGGAAGCCGATGATGGGGAACAGCCGGTTTTTCCACGCCAGGCGGGTATTTCGCTTGTTCGGTTGAACGGATCTTGCCATGGTCATTGCTCCCGCCCCCCTTCGTAATAAACGAATCGGTTGGACAGCTTCATGATCAGGTATGTGACGACCATAACCGCCGCCAGCAGCAGCCAGGCCATGGCCGAAGCGTAGCCGTAGCGGAAGTTTTTGAAGGCGTTGACGTAAATGTTGTAGACGTAGAACCAGGTGGTGTAATTCGGGCCACCCTGGGTGATGGCATACGCCTGGGTGAACACTTGAAACGAGTCGATCACCCCGATGATCAGCTGGAACAGGAAAACGGGAGAGATCATGGGGAACGTTACATTCCAGAAGCTTTTCCACCGGCCAGCCCCATCCAGCCGGGCCGCCTCCAGCAGGCTAGTGGGCACGCCTTGCAGTCCAGCAAGAAAGATCAGCATCCCCGCGCCCATGCCCCAAAAAGACATGATGATCAGCGCCCAAAGCGCGTAGCGTTCGTCCAGCAACCAGTGAATGGGCTCGATGCCGAACAAGGAGAGGGCGTAATTGAGCAGGCCCGCTTGGGGATTGAACACCCAGAACCACATGAGCGACATGGCCACGCCGGAAATCATGCTGGGAAAATACATCGCCATCCGGAAGAAGCCGCGGAAGGGCACCTTCTGGTTGATCAAAAGCGCGAACATAAGAGAGAGCACCAGGGTCAAAGGAACGCTGAACAAACAATACTTGAGCGTGACGACGATGGAATTCCAGAAGTGCTCGTCATGGAACAACTCCCGAAAGTTGGCCAGACCAACGAAGACGGGAGAGTTGATGATATCGTAATCCGTAAAGCCAAGATAAAAAGATGCCAGCACCGGAAATAAGGCAAACACCACAAACCCGATAATCCACGGCGCCGTAAACAAATAAAAATGCCGGCTCTCGCTGCGTTCTCCTCTGGTGAGTTTCAGGTCAACCACCCCTTGCTCGGGATATCCTTGATGAAGTTGCATGAAAATCAATGAAAGTATAAACGCTTTAACTTTTGAGTGCGAGTACCCCCTTATCTTAAGGTTTCGAGTAGTAGGTTGATTTCTATGAATGGAACAGAAATTGTCGAACAAAAAAGTTTAACCGCTTTAACTTTTACAAGCTGATTATAAGGGATGCCAAGGCGGTTTGGCAAGAAAAAGAAACAGCCTACGGGCATGATCGGAACTGCTGCGGATTTTTTCCATTCCCCTATATACGAATCCACTATTCCGTGATACTATATAGCAGTAGTAAGTATTACTGCATATCTGTGTTGCTAATTAGAGGAGTTGTTTGAAATGGATAACTTGACGGAAATGCTCAAAGGCGTGCTTGAGGGCTGCGTTCTTGAAATTATAAGCCGCAAAGAAACCTACGGCTACGAAATCACGCGGCAGCTGAACGCCCTCGGATTCACGGAGGTTGTGGAGGGAACGGTGTACACCATTCTGATTCGGCTCGAAAAAAGCAAGCTGGTAGAGATCACCAAAAAGCCCTCGGACATGGGGCCGCCAAGAAAGTTTTTTGCGCTCAACGAAGCGGGGCGTGAGGAACTGCGGAGGTTCTGGGGAAAATGGGAGTTCGTATCATCAAAAATAAACGAGTTAAAGGAGAAAAGAAATGAATTTTTGGGATAAAATCACGGGAAATGACATGACGAAAGAATTGAAAACTTTTGAAGCGCGAGCCAAAAAGCTGCCGGATGATTATCAAGCGGCATGGGAGAACATTAAAGCCAATCTTTGGCCGCACTCTGATTTCACCGGTCGAAACCTTATGCCCATTCTTGACGGCGTGCTCGGCCTGCTCGAAGAGACGGCGGCGGACGGCCAGAGTGTCCAAGAGGTTTTGGGCGACGATATTATAGGCTTCTGTTCAGCGCTGGCCGGCGAAGAAGGGGCAAAGAATTATCGCGATAAGTGGCGCGAGCAGCTTAATCATAATGTTGCTAAAAAATTAGGTAACTAGGAGGATAAAATGAAAATACGAGATATCATCGAAGGCAAAAAAGAGTGGCGAGCGCATGTGGCGCGTGTAAAATCGCTCCCGAGGGATTATCAGATTGTCTATAAAGAGATTCAAAAATATCTCTTTAAGGTGGGCCCTGTTGAGCTAACGGAAGGGACGGAACTGCTTTCGGGGATTATCGATCTTTTTGAAGAAGGCGCGGTTTTGGGGAAAGGCGTGCTCGAAGTGACGGGCAGTGACGTAGCGGCTTTCTGTGACGATCTAATCAAAGATTCAAAAACGTATGCGGACATCTATCAAGAATCCATTGACCAAAAAGTAAACAAGGCCATGAAAAAGGTTACGGATAAAACTAAGTAAAAAGGGGGGACGGGATGGAAAAAGCAATTGAAGTGAAAGGTCTGCGTAAGTCTTTTAAGGACACAGAAGTCTTAAAGGGCGTAGATTTTGAAGTGAAGCGAGGTGAGATTTTCGCCCTGCTGGGTTCCAACGGCGCAGGCAAGACGACAATTGTCAAAATTCTCTCTACGCTGCTCAAGCATGACGGCGGAATCGCCACCGTAGGCGGATTCGATGTTTCGTCAAAGCCGGACTCTGTACGGCAGTCGATTAGCCTGACGGGGCAGTTTGCCGCCGTGGATGAAATGTTGACCGGCCGGGAAAATCTGATCATGATTGCCAAACTGCGGCATCTTCCTCATCCGAGTCAAGTTGCGGACGATTTGTTGAAACGCTTCGGCTTAACGGACGCCGCCGACCGTAAGGCATCTTCTTATTCGGGTGGTATGCGCCGCAGGCTTGACATCGCCATGAGCCTGATCGGAAAACCGCAGCTCATTTTTCTCGACGAGCCGACCACCGGACTTGACCCTGAGGCGCGCATTGAGACTTGGAAGACTGTCAAGGAGCTTGCCGATGGTGGAACGACGGTATTCCTGACCACTCAGTATTTGGATGAGGCCGAACAGCTTGCCGATCAAATTGCCATTTTGCATGAGGGTAGGATTATTGCGAGTGGCACGCTTGAGGAACTGAAAAAGCTGTTTCCACCCGCAAAGGTAGAGTATGTGGAAAAACAACCGACATTGGAAGAGATCTTCCTCGCAATCATCGGTAAAAAGGAGGAGATGTAACCATGAGCACCTATTTTTTCAGCGACATGACCGTTATGCTTGGACGTTCCATGCGCCATATTTTCCGCAGCATGGACACGATCATCACGGTTTGCATCACTCCGATTGCCATGATGCTGTTGTTCGTCTATGTGCTCGGTGGCTCTATTCAGGCCGGTTCAGATAACTATGTGAACTACCTGTTGCCCGGTATCCTACTGATTGCGATTGCAAGTGGTATATCCTATACGGCTTACCGCCTGTTTCTGGATAAGCAACGGGGCATCATTGAGCGGTTTCACTCCATGCCGATTGCGCGTTCCGCCGTGCTGTGGGGGCATGTGCTGACCTCAGTCGTATCCAACTTCATTTCTATTCTCGTCATCATTCTTGTAGCGCTCATTATGGGCTTCCGTTCGTCGGCGGGGGTGCTGCCATGGCTTGCCGTAGCCGGAATACTCCTACTGTTTACTCTGGCTTTGACTTGGGTTGCGACGATTGCCGGATTGTCCGCAAATTCGGTGGAAGGGGCAAGCGCGTTTTCTTATCCGCTTATTTTCCTGCCGTTTATCAGCTCGGCGTTTGTGCCGACGGAGTCGATGCCGACTGCCGTTCGCGTCTTTGCCGAAAACCAGCCGGTGACCTCCATCGTGGAAGCCATCCGCGCGCTGCTGTCAAGCCAGCCGGTAGGCAACGATATATGGGTCGCTCTTGCATGGTGTGTCGGGATATTGATCGTGGCTTATCTCTTTGCGATGAGGGTTTATAATAAGCGGGTGTAAGGGCGTGCTAACCGTGTCTAACGTAGAAAAAAAGCGCAAGCCCGCTTCGATGCGGAGTTGCGCTTTTTGATTATTCGGTTGGCCGAGCAAAGCCGGGGAAAAAACCCTCGATTTTGCTTTGGACGGTTTCGATTTTGAAGGGCTTGCTGATGTAATCGTCCATCCCGGCTTCCAGACATTTACGCTCGTCCTCGGGCATGGCACTGGCGGTCATGGCAATGATGATGGGTCGGCCGCCGTCCGCAAAATCGCGATGAATCTGCCGGGTTGCTTCGATTCCGTCCATAACCGGCATAAGCATGTCCATTAAAATAAGGTCGTAGTGATTGTATTTAAGGGCTTCGAGCACTTCTTGTCCTGTTTCGACATAATCGGCGGGATGGCCCATGCGCTCCAAAACAATTTGAATGACCTTGCGGTTGATTTCATTATCTTCCGCCACAAGAATACGCAAATCCGAGGGCGGGAATTCGTCGGCAGCGGTTTTGCCATTGACAGAATCCTGTGGAGTCATAGGGCTTCTTCCTCCATGCACGAATCAAGAAAACTTTTCAATATGTGGGATTCATTATAACATAGGTCACAGAGGTTGAATATGGACTATCTTCCTTGAAAGACATAAGGCGCAATATTTGAAGCGCGGGGAAAGGCTGTGGAGCAGGATGACCGATCAGTTGCTAATCTTGGGAACAGGGGATTCCATGGGGGTCCCCCGGGTATATTGCGAGTGCGAAATATGCGATGAGGCGCGGACGGGTGGAAGCAATCGCAGGCTCCGTTCGGCGGTCCGGCTTACTTCGGCGGCGGGGTATCTATGGATCGATTGCGGTCCGGATTGGGCCGAGCAGATGGAAGCGGCTGAACAGCGGGAAATGGAGCAGGCGCTTCTTACCCACGCCCACTTCGATCATATGGCCGGGCTTCCAGAATGGGCAGACGCCTGCCGCTGGACAGGCCGCAAGGGCAATTTGTACGCACCGGAGGATGTGCTCGATACCGTTCGGGAACGGTATCCGTGGCTGGAGCGGAATCTCGATTATCACGCCATCGGAGACGAATGGGTCTTTGGAGAATGGCGCATCACCAAACACAAGATGTGTCATGGAAAAAACGGTTTTTCTTACGCCTATCGCCTGGAGAAGCCGGATTTTGTTTGGGCTTATTGCCCGGACTCCATCAATCTCCAGCAGGAGGAGAAGGCTTTCTTGAGCGGGCTCGATCTGCTTATTCTCGGGACGAGCTACTATCATGAAGCGGCGGACTTCCATACCCGATCCGTCTATGATATGACGGAAGCCGCGGAGCTTCTCGCGGAAATCCGCCCGGGGCGGACGCTGTACACGCACATGTCTCATGGAGTGGACATCCGGGCAGATTACCCGCTGCCGGCGCAAACGGCGATGGCGGAGAAGGGGATGACCATCGAGCTGAGGCGTTGAATGGTATACTCACTCCTTCATGGGGGGCGAAGCAGTAGTTTGCTCCGCCCAAAAAGA
>NZ_CBQR020000100.1 GCF_000455485.1 Gorillibacterium massiliense | reverse complement strand
GCAGGTTTTTCTTTTTGATGCTGTGTAACCGGCTCAACACTTACTTGACCCCGTCGGTAATGGACGATTCCTTGCGGCCCGGGAACCAGGCGCCTCGCTCCCAGACGAGGACGAAGCGCTCTTTGGGAAAGTTTTTTACGGCGGGAGAACCAGCTTCACGGATATCGCCGAAGAATCGCTCGATGGAAGAAGGATACTGCGAATCATGAGCCAACAGCGCCTGCCGCTTCATCTCTGCGTAAGGCGTCACGTCTAAGGTAACAGTCGCCCCGTGGCCCATTTCCTCCAACTTGCCGCTAGCGATATAATACAACTTTTGCACGGAGGGGCAGCGGCCCGATGCGACAGCTTCCCGGACGGCGTGGTAGATGGCGATGTGATCGGGATGCCCGCTCAAGCCATCCTCGGGAAAAGTCACCACAACCTGCGGTTTGTGCTTGTCGATAAAGCCGATCACTTCTTCCAGCAGCATGCCTGCGGGCAGTGCCGTCAGTCCCTTGTCGGGAAGTCCGCGCAGATCCATAGCGGAGTAGCCGATGATGTTGATCGCCCGTTCCAGTTCCTTTACACGCACTGCCGCCAACTGTTCCGGCGTCAGACCGAGACGCGGTCCGGCGATTCCGGCTTCCCCGGCGGTGGCGCAATAGCCCACGATCTTGCATCCGCTGCGCGCCGCCTGATGGAACGTAGCCGCAACGCCAAAGGATTCATCGTCGGGATGAGCAAAAATGCCGGCAATGATCGTTGGTTTCATTTCTTTAATCCTCCCTGTTACGGATAAGAGAGCAGCCAGCACAAATCCTCCGGCCAGCCCGCCCAAATGGGCGTATAAATCGATATTCGGCACGGCGATGGAGTAGACCACCCCGATGGCCAATGTGCCGATTACCGTCTGTCGAGATTGCTTATCCAGCTTGCTACGGGTAAAGATGCCCATGAACAAAAAGGCTCCGAATACGCCATAAATTGCCCCCGATGCACCTGCGCCCAGGTAGGTGTCGGTGTGCCAAAGCTGGCTAGCCGCATTGCCCGCGATTCCGCAAAGCAAGTAAAAGCCGAGATAAAACAGCGAGCCCATCATCCGCTCCAGCGGAGGCGCGAATACCAGGGTGGAAAAACAATTGAATAACAGATGAGATAAATCAAAGTGCAGAAATACGGAGGAGAGATACCTCCAAAAAGGGGCGTAAAGCGGATCTACGCCGGTGTCGGCGGCGCTGATTTTGTACATCGCTCCGAAATGGAACATGGATTCGCTCATGGTGTGTCCCGCATGGCTCCAGGAGGAAACGATGATGAACATCACGACATTGGCGGCAAGAATGAGCGAGGTAATCGGGTATTTCTTGAGATACTGGCGAAAGCTTTCGTAACGGACAAACTGCATGAATGATTTCGGCTCCCTTCCGCCCGTATGGGCGTTTCAATCCGGTCTTCTTATTATAGCGAACAAACGGTTCAGATAAAAATCGAAGGGACCGGCGAACCGGCCCCTTCGTGTCAACCTATGAGAATATGCTTATTTCAGGAAAGTAAAGGATCCCAGCACCTGCTCCATCCGCCGGACGTTGGCATCGGTGCGGACAGCGTCGTTCAGGCTGAGAATGAGCGTGTAGGTAAAGCTGCCTTTGGTGAAGACGTACTCGGTGGTTTGCGCCGGAATGTCGCCGACGTTGTCCTGGATCGTGAACTTTTTGGCGGTCAGTCCATAGATGGTCGTGTTTTCCGACTTATAGGTATAATCGCTGTCTTCTTGATGGGCTTGCTTATGCACGTTCATCCGGTCTTTGACGGCGTCATCGAATTTTTTCGTCTCCGCTACGATCTGCACGCTGCCGCCATTGAAGAGGAAGGTTGCCTCTTTCGGGTCCTTGTCGTAGGTAGGCAAGTCGTTCCACCAGACGGAAGGCATTTTCACCGAGTATTTATAATTGCGGTTGTTGTAAGTAAACGTATTGTTTGGATCCGTCTCCCGGCGTTCGTCCTGGATATACCCTAGGGAAGAGTTGGCCAGGTTCTTGTCGAACTGAATGGTCCCGATGACGGATTGGGCCAGGTCCGCCATGTCCTGTGGGTTTTCCGTCTGGTCGTAGGAGAACTGGAACA
The DNA here is from genome assembly GCF_000455485.1 of Gorillibacterium massiliense. GTDB lineage: Bacteria > Bacillota > Bacilli > Paenibacillales > NBRC-103111 > Gorillibacterium > Gorillibacterium massiliense. Next base: position 111,636 of record NZ_CBQR020000100.1, on the reverse strand, counting down.
TAAATTTATACTTGTCCTTGATGACATAGAAGGTATCCATTGCCGTCCAGTCAGCACCAAGTGTGTAGGAGAGCACATCTTCAGCAGCCGGCGAACCGGCGATGGTCGTGGTTTTGATGCCGCTGGATTCGCGGTAATCTTTCGCATAGCTGTCGAGGAACGTTTTCTCCTCATCTTTCGCCCAATTGGCGGCGGTATCTCCGGTTTCGGCGGACAGAACGCTGACATTCAACAGCTTGCCGTAGGTACTGTCGGCATATTGCAAGCCGTCGGCCCATTGTACGGATTTCCAACCGGAAGGAATCTCAAAGGAGACGCCGTATTCCGTCTTCACTTTCTTCATATGGCGGACTTGGCCGATATCTTTCAGCTCCGGGTCTTTCGTATCGAAGGATGTGCGGAAGCTGTTCATCAATTCAACAAACACATTCAGCTTTGCTTTATTGGTGAATACTTTGGAATCCGTAATGTACATGGATACAGTGTAAAGCTTGCCGTTTTTCAGATAAGCGCGGGCTTGGGTATAGGTGCCGTCGGACGCTTTCCCAGTGACCAGGGCATAAGGCTGGGTGGCGTCGTTTACATACCGTTTTTCCAAAATCGTGCCGTATTTATCGGAGTAGGTCAGGGTGCGGAGGAGCGAAGCCGAGGTTATGCCCTCGGTATCTAGATCATCCACCCGAATGTAGAAGCTGAATTCACCTTTGGCATCGCCGAAAATCGTACTGTTCTCCCCTTGATAATCATCGAAAATGACCAATCCGGACGGATACTTCATGGACCATTTGTTTTGGCTGTCGCCGATCTTCGTTTTTCCTTCATCCGGGTCAATGGACGTGCTGTTCGATGTCGTCTTCCAGCTTTCGTCGGTCACCGCTTCTTCCAGGGTAATTTGCTTTTTGACCGTATTGCTGCCGGACTTCAGGGTCAGCTCTACCTGTTGGCCGGGTTTGTATTTTTTTAGCACCTCATTCAAGGCGACCAGCGTTCCCGGGCTGTCCGTCCCAATGGAAAGGAGCGAATCCCCCTCTTTGATGCCCGCTTTTGCAGCAGGAGAACCGGGCTCCACATAGGTGACGCTCAACGCTTTTTGGGTGGGCAAGCCAACTACCGCTTCCCAGCTTTCCTCCAGCTCGAGCCCGAGGTAGGGGCGAAGCACCTTGCCGTTTTTCATGAACTCGTCCAGTACGTATTGGACGGTTTGGGCCGGAATAGCGAAGCCGAGGTTATCCAGACCGATATCAGTGTATTTCATCGTGTTGATGCCGATGACCTCGCCTTTCAGGTTCACCAACGGTCCGCCGCTGTTTCCAGGGTTGATGGCGGCATCGGTTTGTAGCAGCTGGTACATGGAATTGACCGAACGATCCATGCCGCTTACGATGCCAAGGGTCACGGAATTGCGCAAGGCAAAGGAGATGGGGGTGCCGATGGCGACGACGCTGTCTCCTACTTTAACGGACTCTTTGGAAAAGGAAACGGTGGGCAGTCCCGTCGCTTCTATCTTAACCAGTGCCAAATCACTGTCCTCGTCATAGTGGGTTGTCTTAGCTGGGTAAGATGTGCCGTCGGCTGTGACGACGATTAAATTCGTCATGTCTTTCACCACGTGGGCATTGGTCATAATAACACCGTTCGATTGGACGATGACGCCGGTTCCGTGAGCCAGGTCAAAACGGCCGCCGGTCGTGTTGTTATCCGGGTTGACCGGTTTGCCGATGACGGCGACTACAGCTGGAGTCACTTTATCGATCACGGTGGAGATGTCGGGGGTAACCGTTGTTGCTTGAGCCGCAGCTGCCGTTTCACCAGAGGGTTTGGCAGTTTGGACTTGGGCTGCACTGACGGTTCCAGGTACGACAAATAACAGGCTGGCGAGCGCAAAGGCCGCAACACGCGCCCGTATTCGCTTTTGCATCATAAATGGTCATCCTTTCGCAGTGGGGGGGTAAAAGCAATAAAGCTCGTTCCCACTTATTCCACAGCGGGCGGGGAAATCCTTCCTGATCCGGCATGAGAGCGGGAAATCTTTAGGCCGGCAGATGATGTAACTTTTTCTGAATGGAACGCGTCATCTTGAGCATGGATAATAAACCTTGTCTGTTGAAAGCATGAGGGGGAATGGTTTATGCGAAAAAAATGGATCGTATGTAGCGTGTTGGCGGTATCTTTGTGCTTAGGAGCGACTGCGTTAGCAAACGGAGGACTTACGATCGTCGTGAACGGCACGCTGCTCGACACCGGAGGGAAAGCGCGGATTGAGAAGGGAACGACCCTGGTTCCGGCCAAGCAGTTGGCGGAAGCGCTGGGCGCCGACGTGGCTTGGAACGGGCAGAGCCAGACGGTGACGATCACCAAGCCGGACGCGTTTGCGGACGACAGACGGGTGGAGTTGCTGGAGCTGGCTCTGGCGGCGGACAGTGCGGATAAAGCGGTGGCGGATTACGCGGAAGCGGTAAAAACCCGCAACGGCGCGTGGCAGTACGCGTTGATGACCGATTCCCTGAAGGAGAAGAGCAAAGAGGGCTTCGAGAGCTTCAATTGGGTAACCGGCGTTTCCAGCCCGTGGGTGGACCGCTATACCATTGGTCAACCGGTGAAAAATACCGACGGCTCGCTAGTGTACCGGGTGGATTACGTGCTGACCGACTCTACCAAATCGGCTTACCCTTCAGCGGAAAAGCTGAAGCTGGTATCCGGCGCAGATGGTTGGAAGGTAGCCGAAATTCTCGACGCGGAGTAAACGCGGGGATACGCCATCTTCAAACCGAAAAAAGACGCAGGTCCGATAAGGGACCTGCGTCTTTTGCTGTATCCTGCCGCTGCCGCATTGCTGATGCATTTAACCGTTCACCACAGTCCCGCCGTTGACATGGAGGACTTGCCCGGATATATAGGATGAGTCGTCGGAGGCGAGGAACACGTAAGCGGGCGCCAACTCCTCCGGCTGGCCAGGCCGTTTCATCGGTACCGTAGCGCCGTGTTCGGACGTTTTCTTGGCATCGAAGGTGGAAGGAATGAGCGGCGTCCAAATCGGTCCCGGCGCGACTCCGTTGACCCGGATGCCCTTTTCGATGAGATTCAGAGACAAGGAGCGGGTGAAGGCGACGATTGCCCCTTTGGTGGAGGAATAATCCAAAAGCTGCGGGCTGCCTTGGTAGGCGGTGACCGACGTGGTGTTGATGATGGCTGCGCCTATTTTCATATGCTTGACCGCTGCTTTGGTCATGTAAAACATTGCGAAAATATTGGTGCGGAACGTCCGCTCCAACTGCTCGGAGGTTATGTCCTCGATGTTCTTCTGCGGATGCTGCTCGGCGGCATTGTTAACGAGAATGTCCAGTCCGCCGAATTCGTCTACCGTCTTTTTTACCGCATCCTTGCAAAAGGCTTCGTCGCCGATGTCGCCGGAGATGAGCAGGCACTTGCCGCCTTCCGCCTCGACCAGGCGCTTGGCTTCTTCGGCATCGCCGTGCTCATTCAAGTAGACGATGGCGACTTTGGCTCCTTCGGTCGCATAGGCGACGGCGACAGCGCGGCCGATACCGCTGTCTCCGCCGGTAATGAGGGCGGTTTTTCCCATCAGCTTGCCGCTGCCTTTATATTTGGAATCCACCGCTTTCGGTTTCGGATGCATTTCACTTTCAATTCCCGGCTGTTGGTCTTGATGCTGGGGGGGCATCGTCGGTTTAGGCTGCTGCTTGCTGGAGTTGGCTGGCATAATACGTTTTCTCCCTTCGCGCTTTTCATAAAGTTGCCGATCTATCTGTTAGTATGGAAAGGTAAGGGACAAACATGTAACGGCTAACAACAAAAAAGGCGGGAATGGAATCCCGCCCGCTTTACAAAAGCTGTTTGCGCTTAATAGCCGCTGGATTTGCTGCGTCTGCCGAAGAAAAACGACGCGATGAACAGGATCACGAACAGCACGAACAGGACCTTAGCTATGCCTGCGGCTGCGTGAACGATTCCGGCGAATCCGAATATACCGGCGATAATGGCGATCAGAAGAAACAGCAATGGATATTTCAACATAGCGTATCCCACCTTTCATGACTCTGATTACCCTTGGGCTTTGCCGGTGAAACAAATCTCGGTTTCCATAAAACGGGCCAAGTTGGTACAATGAAGGCTGCAGGAATTTTCTCGTGAACACGCAGGAAGGGATCGATAGGCCGATGCGAATCAATAAATATATGAGTGAAACGGGGATCTGTTCCCGCAGGGAAGCCGATAAATGGATCGAGGACGGCAGGGTTATCATCAATGGGGAAAAGGCCGGGCTTGGCAGTCAGGTTAACGAGGGGGACGAGGTTCGCATCGACGGCCGGCTGATCGGAGAAAAGAAGCCCACCGTCTATTTGGCGCTGAACAAACCCGTTGGCATAACCTGTACGACCGAGCGGCACATCAAAGGGAATATCGTCGATTTTATCGGGTATCCCGAACGGATTTTCCCCATTGGGCGGCTGGACAAGGACTCGGAAGGCCTTATTTTGCTCACCAACGACGGCGACATCGTGAATAAAATCCTGCGGGTGGAAAACCATCACGAGAAGGAATATATCGTGACGGTGGACAAGCCGGTAACCCCCGCTTTTGTGGCTGGCATGGCAAAAGGAGTTCCGATTCTGGACACGGTGACTCTGCCTTGCAAGGTGACGATGGTCGGGGAACGAGCCTTTCGCATTGTTCTCACCCAAGGGTTGAACCGGCAAATCCGCCGCATGTGTGCCCATTTCGGCTATGCGGTCAGACGGCTGCAAAGAGTGAGGATCATTAACATCCGGTTGGACGGTTTAAAGACGGGAAAATGGCGGGAGCTGACACCAGGGGAAGTGCAGGGGTTGGTGCCGGGCCACCGGACGGAGCGGTAAGGATCAATAGAGAATCGAATGATGGAGGAGTTTCGGCGGCGAGCCGGAGCTCTTTTTTTGTGGGAAGTCAAGGATGGACAAGGATGAAGGGAAGGTGGTGTTTCTTGCTTGGTCAGGCGGGTAAAGGATTGACGCTGGTGAAAAAATTGGGGCCGATGCCGCATTATTCCCATTGGCCCCCCCAAAAAGCGATAGGGGAGCCCGAAGGATTATAATAGGCGGCAGGGGGGGCCCTCCCGGTCCCCGTTGCAGATCACCTAGCGCTAGTGACGACAACAACCAAGAATCCCACCATCAGGAGGTACACTACCATGAAAAAGAGATGGAGCTACATGTTCATTCTCTGTTTATCCATTGTCGCGCTTTCTTTCAGCGCGGTCGCTTATGCCCATCATTCGGAGAAGACGCCGTCTAAGCAAGTGGCGGGGCAACTCGTCTCCGTTAAGGATGAAACCTTGAAGCTAAAAACGACGGACGACGAAGTGGAATTTCCGCTGGCAAGCAATCCCTGGGTCTATCTCGATGATAAAAAGACCGACCTCGATAGCCTCGCCGCCGGCACGTATGTTACCGTTGTTTTGAATAACCTGCGTCAGGCTGCATTTATCAATGCTTCCAGCGCACAACCGACGCCGAGCACGACACCGACGGCAACGCCGACAACGAGCGAAACGCCAACACCGACACCGACGGCGACAGCAACAGTAATTCCGACGCCTACGTCTACTACGGCACCAACTGCTACACCGACGGCAGCGGCAACTCCGACAGCAACAGTAGCCCCGACTGGGTCACCGACGTCTACCCCACAGAATTGGGACAAGCTGCTGATCAAGATCAAGAGCGATACCGCATTGTTCAGCATCAACCAAAAGGAAACCGGCAAAGGTGTTAAAACGGACATCAAGATCAATCTGAAATCCTTCGGCCATGTGCATCTTAAGGGTCAACTGGCCACTGATCTCCTGAATCGTTTGATTGCGAGCGCCAATTTGACCGATAAGACTGCTCAGGATCAATTCGTTAAACGGGTGATTTCGGAATTCAATCTGGACCCGAAAACTTCCGTAAGCATTCAAGTGTGGGTAAATGACAAGTACGTCGGCTCCGCTCCGGTACCTACGGTTAACCCAGCGGCGACGCATGTCCCTGCTCCTTTCAATACGCCCGATTGCGATAAAGACGATCATGACAAAGGGTATGTGAAAGACAAGGATGAGCAGAAAGATAGCGAAAAGACAAAAGCTGCCCTTGTGAAGGCCGCGGAGCAGAAAGCGGCTGCCCAGAAGGCTGCGCTGCAAAAAGCTGCCGAGCAAAAAGCTGCGGCTCAAAAAGCGGATCATGAGAAGGCTGCTGAGAAAAAGGCCACTGAGAAGAAGGCTGCTACCCAAAAGGATCAAGAAAAGATGAAAGACAGCAAGAAAAAGGCAGGACATGATGACCGGGGCAATAAAGGCCAAAATGGCAAAGACAACCGCGGACAAAACAACCAAAACGGCCAAGGAGACGACAATAACGACAGATGATAACCGCCGCTTGGTTGGGATGATTCACTAGATTCAAAACAAAAAAGACAGAGCAAGGGAATGAGGCTCGCAGGAGCCTGCCCATTGTTCTGTCTTTTTTTCGGTCTTAGCTGGATATAAAGGGCGGAACGGATTTATTTGCGGCGGCTTGGCTAGCTGGGCCATCGGCGACGAAACGCCAGAGCAGCTCCTGTCCGCGGGAAATGCCAATACGGCTTGTGCAGCGAAACGGCGGAGGAGGGGTGTCCGGGGCGTGCAATTCGATCTCACCGCTGCCGGAAAAGGGAAGCTTGTATTCATTGTGAGCCATCGCGATTCCCAGTCCCTTGGTCAGCTTGCCAGGCCCGTTCAGCAAGATCTTATCCGACACGCCGGGGCGGTTGGCATGGATCTGATCCAGTCCGCTCACCGGTTCCGCTCCTCGCAGCAGCACCGCTCCCGGAATACCGGACTCTCCCGTCACAACGTTGACGCAGCAATGCATGCCGTAGATGAAGTAGACATAAAGCTGCCCTGCGGCGCCAAACATGGGCGCATTGCGGGGCGTCCTTCCTCGGTAGGCATGGCTGGCCGGGTCATCGGTGCCACGATAGGCCTCTGTCTCCGTAAGGCGCACCGCGATTATTGGTCCGTCATCGCCAAAAGGCTTACGGACGAATACGCAGCCGATCAGTTCCTGCGCAACCAAGACGGTATCTCGAGCAAAAAAAGATCGCTGTAGAAGCACCATTCGCGCATTCACCTCCGGCCGATTATTTAATATAGGTGTTCAGCAGCTTTTTGGCCGCTTGGTTTATGGCATTTACGTCAGGCGTTGTCCCCGCGTTATCGTTCAACTGGTATTTTTCCTTTAACTTCAAAATGCGCAAGACGCTTTCATTCAGCCGCTCTTCGCTGAGCGTTCCGTTTTGCACCGCATCTTTCACCGCGTTGAACACCGTTTTTTCTTCAGTGAATCCATGCCCGACCAGCAGAATATCTCCTCCGGCTTGAATGGCTTTCACCGCCGCCTTTTCCAAGGTGTAATTTTTCGTTACCGCGCCCATAGTCAGATCATCGGTAATCACAACACCGTCATAACCGAGTTCGCCCCGCAACAGATCGGTAATGACCGGTTTCGAAAAGGAGGCAGGGTAATCAGCGTCCAAGGCAGGGAGCAATATATGCGCCACCATGACCATATCGGCGCCGGCTTTAACCGCTTTAGAGAAAGGAATCAACTCCAGGCTGCGCAGTCGCTCCAGATTATGGTTCACGATAGGCAAGCCCAAGTGAGAATCCACCGACGTATCTCCATGGCCGGGAAAATGCTTGAGCGCCGTGACGACCCCTTCGGCCTGCAGCCCTTTCATCGTTTGCACGCCGAGGGAAGACACAATGGAGGCGCTCCGTCCGAAGGAACGGTCGCCGATAACCGGATTATCCGGGTTGCTGTCCACGTCCATGACGGGGGCGAAATCCAGATTAAGGCCGAGAGAAGCGACTTGCCGGGCCAGCATGCGGCCGACTTCATAGGAAAATGCGGGTTTGTCCACCTGCCCGATGGAGCGGCTTGTCGGCATCTTGGTATAAGGCGCAGGCAGACGGGACACCCGGCCGCCTTCTTCGTCGACACCTAGAAAAAGTGGGGCGGAATTGGCTGCGTTGGCTTTTTTCAGCGCATTGACCAGCGTGACGGTTTGCGAGGCGGATTCGATATTTGGCTTGTAAAGAATCACACCTCCGGCATGATAGGTTTTGATCAGGCTGTTCATCTGATCGTTCATTTCCGTTCCGTCGATGCCAACCAGAAGCATTTGACCGATTTTTTCGTCCAATGTCATGGACTGGACCCGTTCCAGATTTGGGTCCGCAGGCGTAGAGGCAGGGCTGGTGACGCTGGTTGTGCTAGTGCCCCCTGTCGTTCTGGGAGTAGCGGTCGGGGATGTGCTGGACGATCCAACGGATGCGCCAGGCGTTGTCCCGGCTGTTGGTGTCGGTTGAGGCGTCGCCGCCGTTTCGTCTTTTTTGGGCAACAGATAGCCCGTTACCGTTCCCAGAAGGAAGACAACAATGAGCAAGGGGATTAGCACGCTTTTTCGCATCATCGAGAGGTAGCCTCCTTGATTTTAGTCGATCCACTCCCGCCGGAGCCGGAACAGTTCGCGCAGCTCGTCGGTGCTCAGTTCGGTGATCCAGTTCTCGCCGCCGCCAACGATCTGTTGGCTTAAGCCCAGCTTGCGCTCGATCATTTCATCCACCCGTTCTTCCATCGTGCCGAGGGTGATGAATTTATGCACTTGAACGTTGCGCATCTGGCCGATGCGGTAAGCCCGGTCCGTCGCCTGATTTTCCACGGCGGGATTCCACCAACGGTCAAAATGAAAGACGTGATTGGCGGCTGTAAGGTTCAATCCGGTGCCCCCCGCTTTTAGAGAAAGAATAAAAATGGCCGGGCGCTCAGAATCAGGAAGCGTTTCGTTTTGGAAGCGGGCGATCATATCGTCGCGGGTATGTTTCGTCGTTCCGCCGTGAAGGAAGAGGGTGCTTTCTTCCAACTCATCTTCTAGTGCTTTTTGCAGCAAATGGCCGGTTTCGACGAACTGGGTGAAAATGAGGCAGCGGTCTCCCTCGGAACGCAGCTCTCGCACCATATCGATTAGTCTCTCCAATTTGTTGGAGCGCTCTTTCCAGCGTCTGCCGCCTTCTTTCAGGTATAGGGAAGGGTGATTGCATACCTGCTTGAGCCGGGTGAGGGAGGCGAGTATCAATCCTCTGCGTTCCATGGCGGAGGATTTCTCGATGCGCTCGAACATGTCGCGGATATGGGTTTCGTATAGAGAAGCCTGCTCGGCGGTCAAGCTGACGTAAACTTTGGCCTCATTCTTTTCGGGCAGGTCCAACTGGATAGCCGGGTCTTTCTTAAGTCGGCGCAACAGGAAGGGGCGCACCAGCTTTTGCACTTTGCCCGTCGCTTCCTGGTCGGCGGAGCGCTCGATGGAGGTGACAAAGCGGTGCGTAAAGTCCCGCAAAGACCCCAGGTACCCGGGATTCAAAAAGTCAAAAATCGACCATAGCTCCGTCAGCCGATTCTCAATGGGTGTACCGGTCATGGCGATGCGATGGTAGCCGGTGAGATGGCGGATGGCAGTGGCTTGTTTGGTGTAGGCGTTCTTTATATTTTGCGCTTCATCGAGACAGATGGAGCTCCAGTAGACGCTCTTCAGTTCGTTTTCATCCAAGTTTGCGAGGGTATAGGAGGTGAGGATTAAATCCGCATCCTTTACTCCATCGGCAAAAGATTTTCCCTTCAGCCGAGCGCCGCCGTAGTGCAGATGCACCTTAAGCGACGGTGCGAAGCGCTCCAGCTCCTTTTGCCAGTTGCCTAAAACGGAAGTGGGACAGATGAGCAGGGAGGGAGCGTCCTCCGGGTAAAGCGGCACGATTGGAGCGAGCTGTTGCTCTGTATCGGTTATGACGGTTTGATTGTCGTCGCCGGTGGCGGTTGCGCTGTCGACTGATCTTTGTGTCCGCTGCTCTTTGGCGGCCAGCAGATAGGTGATCCATTGAATGGTTTTGCCAAGGCCCATATCGTCGGCTAAACAGCCGCCAAGTCCCAGCCGGCGCAAAAACAGCATCCAGCTTAAGCCCTCCGCCTGATAACGGCGCAAAGAACCGTGAAAATCCGTCGGAGCTTCTACCAGCGGGATATGGGAGCTGTGCTCCAACTGGTCCATTAAGGCAAGCATGTAATCGTCCAGCTCGACTTCCATCATTAGCCGGTCGTCTTCGGCAATGCCCTCCGCGGCGGTTCCCGGTATAGGGGCTTCGCCCAATAGATGCATTTCCAGAATTTCCTGAAAGCTGAGACCGCGTTTCTTCCGGGCCCGTTTCATCGCTTGGCGGATTTGATCCAATTGAGCAGGGTCCAGTTGAATCCACTCGCCATGGAACCGGATCAGACGCTTTTTCTCGTCCAGAAGCTGAAGGAATTCTCCCTCCGTCAGCTCGATGTCGCCGATGGCGAGCCTCCAGTCAAACTGGAGGATGCCGTCGAGCCCCAAGAGGGAGCTGGAAACAGCGCCTACCGACGACTTCACCTTGGCGCGCAGCCGCGGTTTGCGCTTGCTGGCGCGTTCCCACCAAGCGGGCAGTAGCACGGCACAGCCCGCTTCAGCCAGTCGCAGCGCTCCGTGGGTGAGCAGTTCCCAAGCCTCGCCGTCGGCGAGCTCGGTTTTCAGCCGCGGCAGCCCGGCGGGGCTAGCGGCGTCGGTGGCACTTGCGGCGCCTGTGGCGTCCGCCTGGGCGTCGGCGTCCCGCAGCCACGGCAGGATGTGCAGCCAGCGCTGCACATCCCGTGGCACGCGGGGCAGCGCCTCCGCCCAGGCAGGCGGCAGCGCAACATCCGCGGCGGGTTCGCCCGACTGGCTGACGGGAGTCAGCCAGTCAGGACGGCCGCGGTCCTGCAGCGCCACGCTGAGCCGCCAGCCTCCGCCTCCGCCGCCCGGGGCCGCCTCCGCCTCCCCTTCCGCGCCAGGCTCGATGAGCTGCAAACAGGTGCGAAACGGACTGGGGTCGGCGACCCAGCCGATAGCGGCCAAGAAGTCCTCCTCATCGAGCCACAGATTAGGGTCCCCGCCCTCCACGGCCTCTCCTTCCACACGTGTGGATAGCCGAGCGAGCGCCGCTCGGAGCCCGGGATCGCTTGCGGCCCGTTCCGCCGCAAGAGCGTGCAGGAAGTGGCGGGCAGTATCCCCTGCCGCCAGAGGCTCCAGCGCCTCCGGCAGCGTCAGCTTCCAGCCGAAGGAACCGCGCTTGAACTGCTCGTAATCGGGCATATACCGCCCATGATCCAGCGCGTCTTTTACGGCAGGAGCCAGCGCCTTCAGCGCAGCAACCTCTTCGCTCCACACCCGGCTCACGTGGCGCAGCTCCTGCGTAGAGCAAAAATAATCAAGGGCTTCCTCGGCAGGGAGTTTAACGCCTTCGCGATAGCCCATTTCATGAAGTTGGATAAACGTGCCGTAAAATGAAGGTTCATGCCAGGCGAAGAGATGATCCTTCAGCTCAGCGGCGTCAATGGAGCCTTTACCCCGGCTCCCCCACAGGAACAGAGCGCCTTCGTCCATCCATTCGGCATAAACGGTATACGTTGCGGAGGCTATCATGGCAGCAGCTTTCCCTTCTGTAATTCTTCCTGAAAAGCCCGCAGGCGGTTGTATTTGTCTGCCATCCGGTCGATGTATTGCTCCCAGCGTTCCATTTTTCCGGTTTGCTTGTAGCATGTTCGCAGCTTCTTCAACAACCGGACGGACTCCCGGTAGGCGTTGCGGTTTTTCTCCCCGACAAGGCGATCAATGGTTTGATGGTAGAGGGGGATGAGCAAGTCGGGATGAGCATCCTGCATGCGGCGGATGTCCAGAGAATACAGATCCGCAGATGAAATGCGGATGGAGAGCTGCAAGTCGACCCAGTCCCGGTAATGGCCGTTCTTGATCAAATAATCCGTGTAGTAGGTATAGCTGCGCGGCAGAAGAGAGCGGAGGATGTCCACCCAACTCTCGTCGGGGATGAGCGTTCCCGCGGCTTCCGCCCAATAATTGCATATCCGGTTGAAGTCTTCCTGCTTCGCCCGCGTCAGCGTCGGCAGAAGCCAGTTCAGCCAGGCGACAAACCGCTCGGATTGTCCTGTCGCCTTTAGCCGGTCCAGTACGGCGTAATAGTCTCCCGCCTGTCGGGTGTTCAGCTCTTCCAACCGGGCAAAAGCGAGATCATCCCGTCCTTCTATGACATCGAAATGGGAGAGGGCCAAGAGGAGTTGGTCCCTTTGCCGCGGAGTCCATTCGTTATGCTCAAGAGCGGACTCCAATGCATCCTCTTCTACATGGCGGCGTGTTTTCCCAGGTGCAGGTTCATTGCCCGTCGTCGCTCGTCCGTCGAGATACGCGGCGAGTTGATCTTTCTCCCAAGCCGTTTCTGAACTGTGCGGCGTTCCGAGGGCCCACCAAAACAAACGGTACAAGTCCAGCCAATCTGTAACACCGGGACGCTCGTCCAGCAAATAATCCCGCAGCAGCCGGGTCGTTTCCCGCCAGATTTTCGGGTGCTTGCCTACCGCCTTTTTAGCAGTGTCTTCCCCGATTAGCTCGACAAGCGTAGACTGGCAGCGGGCATAAACGGTTCTCCCCGCCGCTTCAAAATAGTAGGTCAAATAAGAAGCGCGGCTTTCCCGATGAAACCGGTCGATCCGGCGCAGAATGAAAAAAAGCACATGAATCCGGAACAGCAGCCGAAGAGAGGGGTCCCAACTTGCGGCGAGGGGTTCCAACGTCTCCCGTGCCGTGCGGTAAAATGTCTCCACTGATTGCTGATGGCTTAGAATATAGCCGGTGAAGCGGCTTTCGAAAAAATCATGCCACGTCTCGGGGGATTCCGCCGAAAGATTGGCCTGAGCCGGGGCGGATGCCTTTTTGGCGCGGCTTGTGTTCCGCAACTTGCTTTTGGTGTTGAGGTTTTTTTGCATATTGACGAATAGCAGCTCGGGCCGACCATGAGGCGCATAGGCTTTAAATAAAACGGCGGCCATATGCTTGCACCACGTTTCGTACGGGCAGGTACAGAAGCTTTCCTCGGTGTTTTCGAGATTGAGGGTCACGTCATAGGGAGTTGTGCCGTGCACGGTTGCCCGCAGCTCGTGATGGGTAAGCTCCAGATCGCCAACAAGCCCGCGGTGGTAGTAGTTCCAGCCCCGGGACAAGATGACGGTATTCATATGTTTTTCCATGGCGTCGGACAAAAATCGAATCCGGTTCAAAGGCAGTTTAATCTGGGCCAATGCCATCTTCCTCCAATGGCGGGTATTATCACTCGCGACTAAAGACATTCCTATAATCATACCAGATTTTTGGGCAGATAAGTATTCCAAAAGGGGTTGCCCACTGTCTTTTGCCATATTATCCAGTATCGGCGGGGAGGGTGGAAGCTTAACCCTGAATCAAAGGATTTGCAGCAAAAAAAGTCCCCCACGCCGGCGCATGTCTGCGCTGGAAGGGAGGACTGTTGATGTCGTCATTATTTAGCTGCAGGACGATAGGAGACTGTAGCTTTTGGTTGCAGCCATTCCTTAATGGAGAGGTATCCGTTTTTCGAACCGAAGACGAACCAATCGTTACCTTTTTTGCGGAGGTAAAGGGTGTCCTCGATGGGAACCTTTTTGGTAAGAACGGAGCCGTTGGGATAAATGACCCGGGAGACGTCGGTATAGCCGGTGACGGTAATCATTGCATAGCGGTCGGCTTTTAGCTGGATTTCCGCGTGCGGAGAGCCCTCGAAATATAGAAACACCCGATTTCCGTCATTGGTCAGGCTGGCGATACCTTCACTGTTCAGCAGTAGGTATTGCGTGAAAAAGCCGGTAGCGTACGTATGGGCGGCGTTGGCGATCCGGTCGAAATCCTTGTTGTTCAGCCCCATATAGTTCTCGATCATCACATCCTGTACCAGGTTGGTCAGTGTCCAATCGTTCGGCAGAGCGGAGCTTTCATGGAAAAGGGCATTGTACACCATCAACATCGCGTCGATCCGTTTGGCGGGAGCTTGTGGTTGGAAGAGGTTTTTCGGCTGCTCGTCCAAAAGGCCCATTTTCGCGGCTTGTTGAACGGCTGGTGTATACCAGTCATTAATAGGCAGATCCGTGTAGGTTATTATCTTCCCTTCGGCTTGCACGGTGTTCTTGAAGGTACTGACCATAACCGCCGTCATTTCCGCCCGGGTGATGGGACTATTGGGCCGGAAGGTTCCTTCGGGATAGCCCTTGGCAAAACCGAGGGAGGTGGCGATTCGTATCGGTTCGGCGTACCAGGCTCCTGCTTGAACATCTGAGAAAGATGGGGCGGGAGCTTTGGAATTCAACTCGGCGGCGTTGACCAGCATCGCGAAAAACTCGGCACGAGTCATAGTCCCTTCCGGATTCAGCTTAACGGAACCGCCGGTGTTTGGCGAGCCTTTGATCACCCCAGCCTGAAGCAGGGCTGTAACTTTGTCGTAAGCGTTGGTGTCGGAATACGACACAAAATCCACAGGGTAATAGGGAAGAACAGTTGCCTTCAGCACTGCCGTATCTTTCCCTGTCTGCGCATATGCAGATGCTCCGGAGAGAAGCAACAGTAGAGTGGAAAATATAAGAATGATTCGTTTCATAGCATCCTCCTGAATCGTCTAGTTGCTCTAATGAGGTCTGAGGATTATACGCGGCAAATCGGGAAAAGTCGTTGTGTTTTCAAGGAGATTCCACATCTTTTTCACAAATGTATTCCATGCAAAAAAAGTCGCCCATGCCATCCGGCATTTTTCGCTCATAGCGATCGGTGATGCGGAAGCCGGCTCGTTCGTAGGCTTTGCGAGCCCTGTCATTCCAAACCAGCACCTCCAGGTCGACGGCGTCTAGAGGTTTACGCCGCAGCGCTTCTTCCGCGCAAGCCTGGGCGAAGGTCGCTCCGTTCCCCGATCCGCATAAGTCTGGACGCAAGCCCAGCCCCAATCGGGTTACTCCAACAATGGGGAAAAATTGCACGAAGCCGATAAGCCGCCCGTTTTCATCCAGTACGCCGGAAAATTGCGTTTCCCGTATATATGGATCGGCAAATTCATCGCCCGCCGCTTCAAGGGTTTCCCAAGCCCCCCAATTGTACAGGTCGTAAGGCGGTTCGTATTGCCAATGGCATATTTCCTGACCATACTCCATCGTAAACGGTACAAATCGGAAATCCAGACAGGGATGGACGAAATCGTTCACGGTAAGCCCTCCTAATACAAGCAACTCTTACGAGTTCAGATTAACAAAGACGTAATCAGCCCACAATATACGGAACCAAATGAAAACCGGCTCCTGCCTCATAAGAGGAAAGCCGGTCATTCATGAGGAAGATGGCGTTCGTTAGGCCTTGAAATTTTTTTCTTTCAGGTAATCGCCGAAGGTTTGGTCATTTTTTTGGATGTGGTTGATCAGCCAATCGACCAAGGTACGGTTCAGCTTGATGGTGGTGAGAACCGATACACCGGAGGTCTCAATTTGGCTAAGAAGTGCGTTCACATCGGCGACAAAACGTTCATGCTCCTCGCGGTGTTGTTCATATTCGGGGAATTGACTGCGGGCCATCAATTGCTCTTCATCGTGGAAGTGTTCCACCACATAGGAAGCCAGGAAGCGCAAGGTTTCTTCGATGACTTCTTTGCCTTGCTTTTGGGTGCAGGCGGTCATAAATTCGTTCATGCGGCGTACCAGTTCCTGATGTTGCTCGTCCACTATGTCAATGCCAATGTTAAGTTCTTCTCTCCAGGTGATCATGTGGGGGTCATTCCTTTCGACAAAATGTGATGAATGCTTCCTTATTATCCAAAAATATCACAAAAATTTCAGTGGTGTAGCTCACACATAATGAAAAAATTATTAACATAAAATTATTCCTTTTCTCGATTTCTGCCTTTTGCGGAGGCATATCAGGCGCAATCTGGTGTATAATGAAAGAAAACAAGGAAGAGAGAGTGAGTCCCATGTCTTCCATCGTCAGTATGGAATGGGTAAACGATCATAGGGAACTTCCTGATGTAGTGGTTGTGGATTGCAGGTACATATTAGGTTCCCCGGATGCAGGGGGGATTGCATATGCCGAAGGCCACTTGCCGGGGGCGGTTTACTTTGATCTGGAGCGGGATTTGTCTGCTCCGGTAGGCGAGCATGGCGGACGGCATCCACTGCCATCGCCGGAAGAACTTGCATGGAAATTAGGCCGGGCTGGCATAGGCCCGGAAACCCGCGTTGTCGCGTACGACGACCAAGGCGGCTCGTATGCGTCCCGCTTCTGGTGGCTGCTGCGCTATTATGGGCACCGACACGTCGTCGTCATGGATCAGGGCTTCACCGCTTGGCGGGAAGCCGGATATCCGGTGACGATGGAAGTGCCCGAGCCGGAAGCAGCCCGTTTCGTACCGCGCCTCCAGCCGGCCTGGTTGGCCGGCATCGAGGAGGTACGGATGAAGCGGAACGCGCCGGGAGCCGTGCTGGTCGACTCCCGCGACCCGGCCCGCTACGCCGGCCGAGAAGAAACGATTGATCCGATCGCCGGTCATATCCCTGGTGCGGTCAATCGTTTCTGGAAGGAGGCCATCGACGGCGTGGGCCACTGGAAGCCGGCGGAGGGACAGCACCGCCGCTTCTCCGGCATCCCCCGGGATGCCGAAGTCATCGTCTACTGCGGCTCTGGCGTCACCGCCTGTCCCAATGTGCTCTCCTTTATGGAAGCAGGCTACCCTCATGTTAAGCTTTATGCCGGAAGCTGGAGCGATTGGATTAGCTACGAGGAAAACCCCATCGCCATCGGCTCCGAGCCGCGGGAAGAGATGGAGGAAGAAGGCGCGTAAGGACGCGTATGGGATCAATGAAGAGGGCCGTAACGATCTGCTAAGGAGCAGGTTGTTGCGGCCCTTTTGGGTATCTGTTCAACAACTTGCAAACAGAAAGTCGGAGAAGGTAGTTACATCAAGGGCATCTTCATTACTAATAATTCTTTCTCTTCCGTTGGTTCTC
This sequence comes from Gorillibacterium massiliense, assembly GCF_000455485.1. Lineage (GTDB taxonomy): Bacteria > Bacillota > Bacilli > Paenibacillales > NBRC-103111 > Gorillibacterium > Gorillibacterium massiliense. Next base: position 94,669 of record NZ_CBQR020000100.1, on the reverse strand, counting down.
CCAGCTACTGTATACTAAGGTGAATTTATGGATGTATTGAGTAGATGCGTAGCGCCTGTATGTAAAAAAAAGCTGCCCAGATTCTCAATGATTAATGGTTTAGGAGAGGTCGTTATGACAGAACAGTCTACAGAACTGCGCATCGAGGGTAATGCTATAGAATTACGTTTTGTACGAGAGTCGGATTTCGATGCATACTACGCTTTTTTACAGGACCCTGAGCTGAATAGATTGACGGGGTCACATCAAGACTTCTCCCGGGAAGAAATTGGAAATTGGATTCGGAAAATTGGTGTTGCAAACGAGGATCGTATCGATTTAATGATTGTGCTGAAGGAAACAGGAGAGTTACTCGGTGAAGTCGTGTTGAATGAAAGGGATACCGATAATCGAAGCGCAAATATTCGCATCGGTATTCAAGGGACACAGCATCGAGGTTGTGGATACGGAACAGAAGCCATGATACGTATGCTTAGATATGGATTTGACACGTTAAATCTTCATCGAATTCACTTGGGTGTATATGCTTTCAACCCGCGGGCGATCCATGTGTATGAGAAAATTGGTTTTCAACGAGAGGGATTGCAGAGAGACGTTCTTTTTATGGACGGTATGTTTCATGACATGATTATGATGGCTATTCTCGAGGATGAGTTTAGACTTTTGCATGGATAAGGCTAGATGAATTGACACGCACGTATTTCATCTATAAGGAAAGAGTGGATTCATAGAATGGGAGTCAAACAAATCTCGACAGACCGATTGCTCTTAGTGCCCTTCACATTTGAAATAGCAACTTCGGTTTTGGAAAATAACTATAATGAACTAACCGATAAAGGATTCAACCTAGCGAGTGGATGGCCCGACGACGATGCTATAGAAACCCTGCCAAAAATAATAAAAAATTTGGAATTGGTTGGACGGCAACCTTCCGGGTTTGAGTCTTGGCTGATAATCAGAAAAGATAGAATGATGATTATTGGTGACGCAGGGTTTAAAGGCAGGCCTAATGCAGAAGGTAAAGTTGATTTAGGTTATGCAATTATTGAAGGTGAACGAGAGAAAGGCTATGGAACTGAAGCGGCAAAAGCTTTGGCTGACTGGGCGTGTTCCCAACCCGAAGTAAAGTCGATTACTGCTAAATGCTTGGTAACCAATTCAGGGTCTGCAAAGGTTTTGCGGAAAATAGGCTTTGCTGAAGTGTCTAGGGATGAAGAAATGATAAGTTGGTCTTTAGATAGGAGATAACTGATATTATCGATCCTGAGCCGCGGGAAGAGTTAGCGGAAGAAGCGTAAGGACGCGGATTGGAACAAAATAGAGGGTCGGAACAGACTGCTTGCGAGCAGAATGTTCCGACCCTTTTTGGCGTTTTCGTTGGAGAAAGTAGTTGCAGGAACCCCGGAGCCAAACTTCAGCGAGTGTGTCCTGTCAGGTTATTGTTAAAAAGTGTCGGAAATCGAAAAAATTGTAAATAAAACGATTATAAATCTGGAAAATTGTCATATAATGCTAAATCATGGGGACTGCTTTTATGTTAATATCTAGGAAATATGCTCGAAAGGTAATTTACTAGACGTCAGGAGGAAACTAGTACAATGAAAAAGTTCTTTGTAGCTGCATTAGCCTCAGCGATGGTATTTATCTCTACAATTCCTGCCTTCGCTGAAACAACCAGTTTTAAGGATATTGATGGCTCTTTCGCAAAAGATGCGATCATCAAGCTGCAGCAAGAAGGTATTGTGAATGGGGGCGATGAAAACCATTTTAATCCAAAAGGTGCTTTGACACGCGCAGAATTTATAACAATTCTCGTAAAATCCCTCAAACTTCCTGTAGATTTGAATGCCAAATCTTCTTTCAATGATGTTAAAGGTTGGGCCGTCCCATACATAGAGGCAGCATATAAAGCAGGAATTATAAGCGGTGAAGGCAATGGTAGATTTAATCCCAATGATGTATTAACAAGGGAAGCAGCTGCAGTTGTTATGGCAAAGGCATTACAAACGCAAGGTAAGATTGATGATACGGCTCCTTTGAACTTCAAAGATGCTGATCGTATTTCTGATTGGGCTAAGAACTATGTTGCCTTAGCGTTTAAGTATGGATTAATTCATGGCAATTCTGATGGTACATTCAATCCACAAGGTAATGCTAATCGTGAACAAGCAGCAGCTATGGCAGTCAACTTCATTAAGGGTGTAGATACCGTGAAGAACGATCAACCAACACCTACGCCAACGCCTACACCAACGCCTACACCAACGCCTACACCTACGCCTACAGGTACGACTACAGGTACGACTACAGGTACGACTACACCAACGCCTACACCTACACAGCCTTCCCCAAATGTGTACTCTTTGGCTATACCGAATTCGGCCTATCAAAAAGAAAATTCTCAGTTACTTCCTGTAAACGCACAATATGAACTTATAGATAGTAATTCTCAGACGGTCACCGACAGCGTTTACTTTCAAAACAATATCTATTGGCATGGTATTGGTATTGTTCCATCATTAGGTCTAAGTAAAGACAATGGGAATCCTAATGCTGGTAAAGTTCGAATTAAGCCGGTAGATATCGGTGCATCAGCAGGTCGAACTGGTGAAGATGTTCAACTATTCGCGTATGATCAGGACCGTTGGGTAAATATTTTGAAAAATGGTTTTGGTCCACAAGATGGGCAGTCTATCGATACTTTTATGACTACTCAATTTTCGAAAGAATGGATCATCGTAGCCAAATCAGGCGTCTATACATTCAGACTCACACTGGAAAATGCTGTGACTCATGAAGTTGTCGCTGTGTCGAATCAAATATCAATACATGCAGTTGCTTCTTCGGATCTATCCCTTAGTTCCTTACAAATTACTGATGGCACCAACGCATATACGCTTAAACAAGAAGACACTTCCTTTAATTCGACGGGCGGTGTAGGATTCCAACCGGATCATACCAATTATAGAGTTATTGTTCCGAACCATGTACAATCTGTTCAACTGCAAGCAACTGCTGTTTCTCAAGATGCTTCAATTAAAGTATTTCAGGGTGCTACTGAGATTCAGCCAATAAATGGAATATACACACTTAGTATTCCCGCTGGTACAATGGGGGCCTTCACGATTTCGGTTCAAAATAATTACATAGGTAATAATACGTATTACTTGCACATCCGCCGTTTTGAAGATCCAACCATTTATTCCCATTCATCTTCTGGGATAATGCTTAGTGGTGTACCTATAGGAAGCATCGTACATGTTTTTGATTCCGCTGCTGGAGGTACAGAAATTGCCACGGCTACCCAAACGGAAACATCTGGTAGACTACAAATTAATATTCCGAATATGCCGGTTACCGGGTCGATTTGGGTCTCTCTAAATGATGGACAACGGATTGAAAAAGCGTATGATTCAACACCGGTACAAGAAATAAGTGATAAGAGCGGATTCGAGATTCGAGCCTTAACAGATTCAGAAATTCAGGCTCTTCATGATTCTGGTCAAAAGTATGTAAATAAAGGATCTAAGTTAAGAGTTGAAAGTGGACAAATTAATTCCTCACTTTCCAGTTTTGCGTACATGACATGGATAGGGACAAATCAGATTAGACCATTTACCCATGATGAAGTTAGGGTTGGAGAACAGCGAGAAATGATTCCAAAATCTAACGGAACAAACACCGAATACACAACCTATAACCATAGTACGAAATATGATTATTTTGTATTCTATGACATTAACGATGTTCCATTAGGATATGTAGTGCTCGATAATCCAAATTATGAAGCGAAAGACATTACAGGTTTTACACTAGCGAATTCAATAGCTCCAGCAACAATTGATGCAGTAGCTCATACAGTAACCATTCAAGTTTCAACTGGAACCGATTTGAAAAATCTAACACCAAGTATTACAGTATCGGCAAATGCAACGATAAGTCCCGCATCTGGAGCTACAACAGACTTTTCTAAGGGTCCTATTATCTACACAGTAACAGCACAGGACGGTTCTACAGTAGTGTGGGTCGTAACCGTTAGGACGTAATACCTTAGATTATTTGGATTTTTATTAGAATAACATAAGTAAAACAGAGAGCGGCCCTTCGCAATAATGCGTTCAGGGTCGTTCTCCTTTTTATGTACGCATTACTAGAAACAAAAGAAGTATAAAAGAGCTTCTCGAAATGAGAGCACGCAACTGCATGAATGCGCCTTACCACGTCCATACAAGTCCGAGAAAGCGCATCAGGCCGATTATGGTCGGTCGGAGAAGCGCCGACACCGACAGCAATGCCAACAGCGACACCAACAGCGACACCAACAGCGACACAGACAGCAACGCCGACACCAACACCGATATCTGTACCAACATCAGTACCAACATTACAGCCGCCAATAATAATAGTACCAACAGAAACACCGAATCCATCAATACCACCGTTTGAACCGTTGCCGTGACCAGGCCGGACTGTGTTTCCTCCGAATTGCACTACCCTCTGATCTGTATGCACACAAGGGTCTAAACGAAGCAATGATGCAGATTTGTTGCCGCCATCTTTTGGCGGCTTTCTTGTACCCATTTTGGGAAGAGCGGTTCATAAGCCAAGGACAACAACTTACAAACGACTGACTCCCGCTGCAATCACGTTCACTCTGTATGAACCCAATATCCCATGAAGAAGTACAGGCTGGATAGAACCCCATCGCCGTCGGCTCTGAGCCGCGGGAAGAGATGGAGGAAGAAGGCGCGTAAGGACGCGGCTTGGAACAAGGAAGTGGGTCGGAACTAACTGCCGGTGAGCAGATTGTTCCGGCCTTTTTTGGCGGGTATAATGATTATAATATCTGGAAATTCAAGCGGATCGAGAAGGAGCACCTGAACATTGGAAATCGATGATCAAAATGAGCTAGAAGAAATGATTAAAGTGTCGTATCCTATCCCATTTTACAGTCAGCGAGTTGATTTCAATGATGTCCACTTACAGGGGTTTAGGAGCATACATGAGGCAGAACATTGGCAAGTGCGCGGTTGCGGAATCGCTTCCATTAAAATGGTAATCGATGGATTTCAGAAGCATCGTGGACTTAAGCTAAGTGATCCATATGGTGAATTAGTATATAAGGGAGTAGAAAAGGGAGCACATTGTGATCGAGGATGGATTCATAAAGGGTTAGTTAAAATTGCAAATGATTATAAAGTTCAAGGTCAAGCATTCAGGCAAAGCAAGGTAAGTGATGTTCTATTTGAATTAGAAAAGAATCGTCCATGTATTGCGTCAGTTACTGCCGGCTTTACTGGCGGGAAAATAAATAGTGATGGCGTAGTCATCCCAACGGGAGGTCACTTGATCGTAGTTGTTGGGGCAGTAAGGGATAATAGAGTTTTAAAAGGTTTTATTGTCAATCATCCTTCATCAGCGATTGAATTAAATTGGGAAAATCATGTTGTTGACATTGAAGACTTTAAAAACTCGTTTTCCGGAGCTTTTATGTCATTTTGGATCAAACAGGAAGAATAGTAAGAGCCGATAGACCGAGATAGACGTGGGTTGGAGGGTTGTGACAAGTTGCCGGTAGGTGATCTGTGCAGCCCTATTTGGTTTCCTGTTCTATATGTCAGCAAAATGGAATCAATCAGAAAACTTTGGACCGGATGCAAGCAAAATAGTTGGTGAGGCGCATTTGTCTACCATTGTTGTCGGAAGCCGGAAGAATCGGTTGATTATTTCCGATTGACAAAGAAAAAGGGCTTAGAGTAGAATTTTTCCATTATATAACTTAAGCGATTAAGTTCTAAACATTAAACGCTTAAGTGAAAATGAGGGGACGGTTTTGCGGAAATGGAGATCGTCAGGCTTTCCCACGTGTTTTCAACGTTTTTGGATAACTCGCGAGATGTTTTCGTCTATTTGCCCCCTTCTTATCACGAAGCAGAAACGCTTCGGTACCCGGTCCTTTATGCACAAGACGGTCAGCATATGTTCTCGTCCGACGAAAAGGGAGATTCATGGGAGATGCACCGGACGGCGGAACGGCTAATCCGTGAAGATCGGGCAAAGGAAATGGTAATCGTCGCTATTTCGTCGATATCGGATCAAAGGGTATCCGAATACTTCCACGATAATCCAGGGGTCGGAGAGACGTTTCATGCCGACTGCAAAGGGGAGTTGTACGAACGGTTTATCGTTGAGGAGTTGAAGCCGTTGATCGACCGTACGTTTCGCACCTTAACAGACCGGGAGCATACTGCCTTAATTGGCTCGTCGGCCGGCGGGCTCGTTTCGTATCACATCGCGTTTCGCAGGCCGGACGTATTCGGCCACGTCGCGATTTTGTCCCCATTCTTTGTGCATGCGGTGGTAAACGACCAAGCAACCAGCGCGAGCAAGCGCGAACCTATCAGCGAGATGAAGCTTTACCGCTCTTACCCGAACAAGCCTCCTGTACGAGTCTGGGTCGATATTGGCGGAGCAGAGGGCCTTATCATGCCGCGCCACGTGCGGGCATTTGTTGAAGAACTGATCAGCCTAGGCTTCAAGCCTGGCGAAGATTTGATGTTTTTATTCGATGAGAAGGCCGGCCATTCGCAAGCGGATTGGGCGAGACGGCTGCATAGCCCATTGTTGTACCTGTTTGGCGAGATTGGCCGTCCCCTCTGCCTGAATCTTGAAGGGAGAAAGCAGATCGGGCTTCTGGGGCTTCGATCGAAGTTGTATCCGAAGGTCACTTTTGACACAGGCTTTGAAATGAGTCTACTTGCCGCTGAATATGCGGTTGATCCACCCGAAGTGTTAAAGGTTGATGACGACGGCACGATTGTTCCGCTGTCCGAAGGGACGGCGGAGGTGACGGTTCGATATGGCGGCGTTACCGACTCGGCCTGCATCGAGGTCGTTCGTGAACTGCCAGATACCGTGTCGATCGAGATTCGCGTAGACGTCCCACTGACCACCCCTAACAATACGCAGATCCATGCCGGATTCGGAATTCCGAAAGTACGGGACGGCTTGTACCAGGGGCGTTTCCTGTTGCCGAGGGATTTGACGTTCTATGTAAAAGTTTCGCGGGGTTTTGGTATTCATGAGAAAAGGGAGACAGGCAGACGCTTCGATACTTCCGAATCGTCCAGTTTCCATTTCATTGTAGAGGAGTGGGAGGATGAGCCGACTGGAATTTCGAGATGAGCGATGGCGGTGAATATCCGCTTAGTCGGCTTGTGATAATCCCGTCGAGAACTGCGAATGATCGAGGTGTCTGGTTTGAAAAAAGCGACGATGAAAGATATAGCTCGCGAAGCGAAGGTTTCGGTGGCAACGGTCAGCTATATTTTGAACAATGTGAACAATCAGGTCATAAAGGACGAGACGCGTTGCCGCGTACTGGAGACCGCCAAGAGGCTGAATTATATCCCTAGCCTGACGGCGCGTTCTCTCGCCAAGGGGAATTCCGGCATGGTGGCGCTGCTGTTCAACCGAAGCGAGCGGGACGGCTTATGGAGGAAGATGTACTACGGTATGCTGGCCGAACGAGCGGAAACTCTCTGCAAGCAGGCGGGCCTCCACCTGCTCGTTCTCGGAATGGATTCGGAAAGACCGACTTTTGACATCGTGCGTCAGCGTGAAGTGGACGGCGTTTTGCTTGTCGATGTGAAGAGGGAAAAGTTTCGGGACATATCGGTTCACTTCAGCATCGGGGTGCCGATCGTGTTGATAGACAGTTACATCGACGATCCGTTGTTCAAAAAGGTCGTGATCGATTACCGCCAGGCATTCGCGTTATGGATGGAGCGATCGGGTGGAAGCGGCAAGCAGTGTTTTCTCGTGCTGGACGAATTCTCCAACGAGAGCATGATGACGGAGATCATCAACGCTTCGCAGCTCGATTCGGCGTCGGTCTTCGTGCTGTCCGCTGACAGCGCCAGTGGCTTGCCCGAGTTCCTGTTGCGGCAACAAGGGAAGAGCGGGGTGGCGTTGAACGAATTTGTCGGATTGTTCGTCGCGAATGCTTCACAGGGGCTGAAGCTTGAACTGACCGTGTTCTGTACGATTGGCTGCCCTGAGATTCTGCCGCCAGGCGTTCGTACGTTGAGAACGGAAGAGGACGGCGGACAGCTCGACGTCGCTTTCAGGATTATGCGGTCAATGGTCGAATCGAAGCACAAGGATGTCGATTATTTAGCGGTCGGAACGGAATCCGGATCATATGTTCCAATTTCGCTGAAATGAACCGACCGATGTTGGTATGAGTTCCGTCGCGTAAGTGCGGCGTGGTATTTGGCAGAAAAATGTTCTAGAGTAATTGGGGTCAGTGAAATTTTTTTATAACAGAACCTATCTTATATATTGTTGGAGTCTACGTAATCGGAGGTAAGTAAAATGGCAACTGATCCTTATGAGATACTTGAAGAGCGCCTATATGCCTGGGGGCTTAATAACAGTGAGATTTCGGCGGCCTATGTCGTTGGATCGCGAGCGAGAGTTGACAAGCCGTTTGATGAGTTCTCCGATTTAGATGTCGTGATTTTTTCAACTAACCCGGATTATTATTTTCGAACCGATAAATGGTTGATTGATATCGGCGATGTGTGGACAAGCTTTGTGTTTCAAACTGCCGGAGGGGATCCAGAAAGACTTGTTCTCTTTGATCGAGGGCTGCAGGTCGACTTTTTATTTCGCCATGTTTCCGATCTGGAGAACTCAATTGAGAACGGTCGGATTCCTCTCGGATTCCAACGCGGTGCCAGGATTCTTCTCGACAAGACAGGGAAGAGTCAATACTTATTGCCAAAAAAGACAACGGTTCCCGAAAGTAACTCGATTACCGAAGAATCTTATTTACAGGTCGTGAACATGTTTGCATTCGTCTGTCTGTATACGGCGAAGCAAATATTGCGCGGCGAAATGTGGGTTGCCTATCAACGGGAGCAGGATTGCAAAAAACTGCTTCTGCAGATGATCGAGTGGCACGCCAAAGCCGTGAATGGGCCTGACTACGACACGTGGCATGCAGGGAAATTCATAAAGGATTGGGCCGACCAAAGCATAATCGCAGATTTAAAGCAATCATTCGGAGGATTCGAACAAAGCAGCAGTTGGAAAGCACTTAATACAACATTTGAGTTATTCAGTCGTCTGTCTTTTGCTGTAGCGACTACATTCGGCTATACCTATCCGGAAAATTTGATTATCCAAATTGAGAATTGGCTGGAAGAACGGAACTCAGATACAGCGTTTAGCTGCTAACTCCGTCAACGCCGTTTAACGAGGAGTTTCAAACGTTTTACGTGGGGGAGTCGATTTACTGTTGCAGAGCTGTCTGGAAAAATAATCCAAATAATAAGCATTCGACAGGCTGCAAACAGTTACGGCCTAGGTGTGCGAACCTTAGTGAATCGGGAGGATAACAATTCCCTTAGTCAAAATGGAGAGTTTGGCTGGGATGGCGCAAGATGCTGTTACGTCGGTCATTGATCCTGAATCGGAAGTGACGCTGTTTTATGCCCAGCAGGAAGGCGGTTCTCCGTGGTATCGATGGTATGGTACGGTACGTAACTATGCCTATGCGAGTATTTGGCAGGCGCGTTGATGGAGGGCATCCTCCTGCGCTGCTTGCGGTTGATGCACCAAAGCGCCTGCATTTTGGTAATTAAGTGTGGGGCATCGTGGGATGCTTAATGGATACGGCGACTCCTCCACGCTTGCGGCCCTTTTCTACGTATTCATGAGCTTCTACAATTTGCTCCATCGGATAGATTCGGTCGATTACCGGTTTTAAGTGGCCGGCATCGATCAACTCTTTGATTTTTACAAGGCGTTTGGAGCTCAATTCTAATTTCCCGTCATCGATGGACCGATAGTTTGCTTGCGAGCGCAGAGCTTTCTTGCACTGCTCTTTTACGGTTGAGTCTTTGGCTTTTCCCGCTGTATCGAGCATAACGTCGTAAGGGCCTACGGGAGGTGCAGCGTCCTCTTTGGTGTAGTCAATCACCTGATCGGCCCCTAAAGATTTAACGAATTCCAAATTGCGCGTGCTGCATACTCCGGTAACTTCAGCGCCATAGTATTTTGCCAATTGGATGGCCATTGTTCCGGAAGTTCCTGATGCCCCGTAGATAAGAACCTTCTGACCGGGACTTATATTCCCTTCTTCCACCCGTTGCAATGCCAAAAGCCCGCCGTATGCCGCGGCTGTTGCCTCTTCATAACTTATACTTGCAGGTTTTAGGGATAGGCAGCCGTACATGGAGTCTGATTCTTTCATGCATTTGTACTCGGCGTAAGCGCCAAGTCCGAAACCGGTAATCCCGTAAACCTGATCCCCTGCTTTAAACCGCTTGATGTCTTTTCCTACGGATTCGATTTCTCCAGCCAATACCATTCCGATGATGGACTTTCTCGGTTTTGTGAACCCCAAAAAGAGTCGCATTGGCAGTAAAAACCGGAGCGGCAATTGGGAGGCTCGAATATAGATGTCACTGGCCGTTACGGCGGAAGCGTGGATTTTGATGCATACCTCATCATGCTTGGGAGAAGGCTTTTGGACTTCCATAAGTTGAAGCACGTCCGGCGGGCCATATTTGGTGCACACAACCGCTCTCATTGGATCAAGTCCTTCCGAATTGGCATGTGAAAACCTCTAACCAGTATGAATAGGCCGGCAAAAAACTCGAAGGGGACATACGGTAAAGCGAGGACAAGAATAGCAGGAGGAACATGTGCGTCGGAAATGGTCCATACAGCGCCAACAAGCACAAATGGGACGGCAATCAAACCCCATAGCGATAGCCATTTTGGTATAAGATTGGACTTGTTCAGCAAGAAATAAAAGAGAATAGCGCCAAGACCGAAGGGGAGCATGTGCAGGGTGTACATAAAATGCTCCGCCTCCAAAGCCAGTCTGGCTAGGCGTTCAATGGCTTTATCCCCGGTAGCCGCATAGTCTTGACTGATCTTCAACAGGCCAAAGACAACGCATTTGCTCGCGACAAGGATCCCAGCCTCGAAGATGTACAATCCTAAGGCGGTTAGGGCCATCCCTTTGTTTTGGCTTCCGACAACCGCAAAGAGAATGGCTCCTAGAAATATGATCCCTGCAGCCGTGACGATATCGCCTATGATGCTTGCATGGACAAGAGGCGCATGGCTGGCTAAGTTGAGCATCGTTTTGCGTATATCCTCTTCAACAATTAGCGGGTTGAATAAAAAACCTCCACTGACCAGCGAAGCTAAGGCTTGCAGCAAGAAAGCCGCCCCTAAAGATCGTGACAGGTTGCTGCGAAAGGGTGTCATACTCATCTTCGCCCCCCGACAGTTCCAGTGCACGTAACCTAAGCAATATCATTGTAATTTCTTCAGACGCTAACTATACTGTACAGTGTAAATAATTCCCAAACAAGGGTTAATTGCACTATGCGGTGTAGTTAATTTTTGTCGATAGAAGGGATTGCATAGATAGATGGACGTTATACCCGCAGTCAAAAAACGAGATAAGAGCAGGAAGCATGAATCCATCCTTAATGGGGCTATGCAGGTGTTTACCGAAATGGGTTACGACAATGCTAGTATGGATCGGATTGCCGAGATCGCGGGTGTTTCCAAACGTACGGTCTATAACCATTTTTCCAATAAGGAGAATCTCTTTCAAGCGGTGATTGCCAAGCTCCTCAGTGAACAACAAATCTTGAAGCAAATTGAGTATGACCCTGCAAAACCGTTAGAAGAACAATTGGCAGCCTTTGCGCATGCTGAATTATTTTTGATCAACAGTCCCTCCAGGCTCGGATTATCACGGGTTTTGACCTCTGTCTTTATTCGGGATATCGATTATGCGCGTATGACCCGGGCGAAATATGCCTCTCCCCTTGAACCGTTTATAAACTGGCTTATGGCGGCACACAAAGATAACAAACTGCAAATCGACAATCCGGCTCTTGCGGCGCGGGTGTTTTACGCCATGATTGAAGGTGCGCTCACGTGGCCGGCTTTATTCCAACACGGCATTACCAACGAAACGGCCAACCCTTTGCTGGATGAGCTGATTTTCACGTTCGTAAAAAGATATTGCAAAGCAGACTAGCCTTTCCGGCTCGTCCTCGCAACTTTCCCGTTATTTATTCGTCTATAGGATGGATTTGGGAATTTATGGGATTGGAGAGAGGGCAAAATGAAACGTTTCGTAATGGGGTTGATCTGCGGCTTCGTCTTAAGCGGGGCATCGGTGGCGGCGGCATCGGTATCCAACGAAGTGAAAGCGAGGCTATATCCGACTTTATTGCACCTTTTTGTAGATGGAAAAGAAAGTTCATCTAGTGATGTCAGTGTGTTGAATTACAATAATCGGCTGTATGTCCCCCTTCGTGCGTTTTCCGAGGTTCGTGGGTAAGGGGGTTAATAGATAAAAAGAGGGCCGTAACAGGCTGCCGTTGAGCAGACGTTGCGACCCTCTTTTACAAGGAAAATGATAGATGACTCCCTTATTATATCGATCCTTACAATAGCAAGTCCCGAATCGTCGGTTCCGTTGTCAGAACGTGAATGATAACCGTAATGGCCTCCGCCCTCGTGACGTTATCGTCGGGTGCAAATTGATTCTGGCCTCGCCCCTGGATGATTCCGGCGGCTGAGGCTTCTTTGATTATATCGTAGGCCCAATGATTGGGCTCAACATCGACGAAATCTTTGCCCTTGCCAACGTCGGTTTTGTCCAAAATCAAAATTTTCGAGATCATGGCCATCATTTCAGAGCGCGTAATCCCATTATCCGGTCGGAACGTTCCGTCCGGGTATCCGTTTATGACTCCATTTGTAGCAAGGATCTCGATATAATTCCGCGCCCATGAGTTCTGAGTATCTTGAAATGCGCGGGTTCCGCCTCCAGCTTGCAGGCCTAAGGCTTTTACGATCATTGTACTGAACTCGGCTCGTGTAATCGAAGTATCCGGTCTGAAGGTTCCGTCCGGATAGCCGGAGGATATCCCTAATCTAACGGCAAGTGTAATGCTGCTGGTAGCCCAGTGGGAGGGTGTATCTTGGAATGCTGTAGCATTCCCGGCAGCCAAGTCGTTTTTAATAGAGGCTATCAGATGACCGAGGTCAACGAGCCCATAAAAAGGCGAGGCCTCTTCAGCCGGAGTCGTTACGGGGTCAGGATCGGGATCGGCCGGACTTGTACTTGGGCCAGGATTCCAATTACCGCTGCTTCCGCTGGATGTCACCGTCAGGTTCATATTCACCGTTTGGGTCCCATAGACGGCTGTCAAGACCGTGCCTCCCGCCTTGAGGCCTATTATCGTCCCCCCGGATACACTTGCAACCGCAGGTGTTTGAACAGTCCAAGATACGGAAGAGGTTACATCCGTTTCGGACAAATCCGAATAGTGGGCTGTTATTGTCGTAGAAGCGGTTGACCCAGCTGTAACGTTTATGGTTTGCGGAGCAGCGCTTATGCTCGTTAACGCCTTTATGGTAACACCTTTCGTTGCAATGCTGCTATTAGCTGACCCGTCATTCACAGAGAAGCTAATCGTGCGGGTCGATGCATTTGGCGTTGCGGATGAATTGGTGTACGTGACCGAACGGAGTGCGTTTTGCCACTGGGCCAAGGTGGCCGTAGCACCGGAAGACGTCAATGTAAGCACTCCGGTGGAAGCATTGTAGGTTGCCGTAATATTGCCCATGGTTGCTCCATCGTTCATAAATGCCAGCGCGTCTTCCCCAGCTTGGAAATTGCCTGTGACGGCTACAATTCCACTAGATAGTGTCGTATTGTCTAGATCGGAAACCGATAGGCCGGAGTCGATGGCAACGGGGGTTGAAGCAACGTTATCGCCGGCGGTGAAGCCGGTTGATCCGCCACTAGTGGTCACGATAGGCGGCTGGTTTATTGGCATTGTTATGGTAATGCTCTTCGTTGCGCTGCTGCTGGTCTTTACTCCGTCATTTACAGAAAAGCTAATCGTACGCGTCGATGTATTCGGCGTTGCTGACGCATTGGTGTACTTGATGGAGCGCAAGGCACTTGTCCACTGGGCTAGGGTGGATGTAGCGCCCGCAGACGTCAACGTAAGCACCCCGGTGGTGACATTGTAGGCTGCCGAAATGTTACCCATGGTTGTTCCGTCGTTCGTAAATGCCAGCACGTCTTCTCCAGCTTGGAAATTACCTGTGATGGTTGCTGTACCGCTGGCTAATGTTGTGTTGTCCAGGTCGGCTAACGTTAGGCCGGAGTCGATAGCAACGGGGGTTGAAGGCATGTTACCGTCGATCACGAACCCGGTTGGCCCGGCACTTGAAGTCACGATAGGTGTTTGATCCACTGCGGTTACGGTAACCGTTCTCGTTGCTGTATTACTCATTACCGATCCGTCATGCACCGAGAAGCTAATCGTTCTCGTTGCCGTATTCGGAGTGACGGCTGAATCGGTGTATGTGACCGAGTGGAGGGCGTTTTGCCACTGGGCCAAGGTGGCCGTAGCGCCGGAAGATGTCAGCGTAAGAACCCCGGTGGCGGCATTAAAGCTCGCTACAATATTGCCATATAAAAGCGAGCTGCTGTTCGTGAACGTCAGTACGTCTTCCCCACTATGGAAATTGCCTGTAATGGCTACAGTTCCACTAGATAGTGTCGTATTGTCGAGGTCGAAAACCGTTAGGCCGGGGTCGATAGCAACTGGAGTTGAAGCAACGTTATCGCCAGCGGTGAAGCCGGTTGACCCGCCACTCGAAATCACGATAGGCGGCTGGTTTGTCGCCATTGTTAGGGTAATGCTCTTCGTTGTACTGCTGCTGGTCTTTACTCCGTCATTTACAGAAAAACTAATCGTGCGAGTTGCCGAATTTGGAGTGACGGCTGTATCGGTGTACGTGACGGAGCGGAGGGCGCTTTGCCACTGTGCTAGGGTGGCCGTAGCGCCGGAAGACGTCAATGTAAGGACCCCGGTGGCGGCATTGTAGCTTGCCACAATATTGCCATATAAAGACGAATTGGTATTCGAGAACGCCAGTATGTCTTCTCCACTGTGGTAGTTACCTGTAATGGCTACAGTTCCGCTGGCAAGCGTTGTGTTGTCCAAGTCGGATAACGTTAGGCTGGAGTCAATAACTACGGGGATCGAAGGTAAGGTACCGCCAGCCACGAACCCGGTTGGCCCGCCACTTGAAGTCACGATAGGTGTCTGATCCACTGCAGCTACGGTAACGGTTCTCGTTGCCGTATTACTCAGTACCGATCCGTCATACACCGAGAAGCTAATCGTACGCGATGCCGTATTTGGAGTGACGGCTGAATCGGTGTACGTGACCGAGTGGAGGGCGTTTTGCCACTGGGCTAGGGTGGCTGAAGCGCCAATGGATGTCAGCGTAAGAACCCCGGTGCTGGCATCGTAACTCGCCGTAATATTGCCCATTGTCGCTCCGTCGTTGATAAACGTCAGCACGTCTTCACCAGCTTGGAAATTGCTTGTGATAGCTACTGTCCCGCTGGTTAACATTGTGCTGTCCGGATTGTAAACCGTTAGGCCAGGGTCGATGGTAACGGGGATTGAAGCTGCATTATCGCCGGAAGTGAAGGCGGCAGATCCGCTGCTCGTAGCCACGGCTAGGCTCGGGGCAACCGCTAAGGCTACGGGTGAAATCCAGCATCCGAGACTTAATTGAAGAATCAAAAAGAGGGAAATAATGAATGACCATTTTTTTGGTATGTAGTTCATGTTGCTTTCCTCCTTATAAATATTCTTATTTAGTATATTCTATTAAATGGCAAGAAACTATAGAAAATTAATATGCCGTTTGCGGCGGGAGTAGAGTGGGGGAGAGGGGGCGCAAGAGGTGAGCGGGATAATGTAAAAAGGACCGTAACGATCTGCTGGTAAGCAGGTTGTTACGGTCCTGTGTGCGCTCGGCAGCGCAATCGATTAAAGAGTGAAAGTCTCTAGTGCGCCGAAAGGTGGCAGAGAAAAGTAGCTGACGCATCGTGCGCAGTGCATGGGGACAGGTGCGGAGGTTACAGATCATCCACTTTAGTCATCCGGCTGTCCGACAGTTGAGGCAAATGATGCAAATACCAATGATATGTCCTGCGCAGTCCATCGCTTAGAGCGATAGAAGGGGTATGAAGGCCGGCGTTTATAAGGTTGGAAATATCCAACTCCATGTTAACGTCCCGAAACGGGAAAAAGGATCGCACCTCAACATGCAAAGCTTCATGATCGATTGGTTTGGCTGTTGCTTCGATTCCTGTGACTTGGCTGAAACAATGGAGCATCTTTTCCCAGGACATGAGCTCTGGGTGTGTAACATTATACGCCTTTCCAACGGTATCGGTGGTCAGAGCGGATTCGAAAACTTCGCACAAGTCGGCTATGTGTATGAATTGAACCTGCGTGAGTTGTCCATTTGGACTACAAGGAATCGGAATGGCCTTACGCTGTTTGATTCGATCGAAAAAATAGCTTTCGCGGTACAAGTTATTATTCTCACCGTAGATATAGGTGGGCCTGAAGATTAACATCGGAAAACCAGTATTCAAGTATTGCTGGAACAAATAATCCTCGGCTTCTTTTTTATCTAATCCGTATTGTCCCCAGTTCGGGTTTTCGCCACGTTCGTCACTTTCGGATAGAGCGCCGAAGCCGGGTTTATATACGGCGGCAGATGAGCAGAATATGTATTTTTTTAGTGCCGTGGTATCTATGCATGCTAAAAGTGTGGATACGTCGTTCTTGGTGTAAGCGGAAATATCCAAAATATAGTCATACTGTTTTCCTTCCAGTGTTTTTTGGAGTTCAAGGGACGAATGCCTGTCACACTTCAGATGCTCTCTGAAACCGGTATAAGTTAATTTCCCCACCCCTCTTGTAAGGATATCTACTTCATAGCCTTTAAGAATGAAATGTTCAGCTAATGAACGGCTTACAAACGTAGACCCGCCCATAATCAAAGTTCGCTTCAAATTGATCACCTTCCAGATTTATATTAATCAAACATAATATACAAAAAAGGGCGTCTATTCAAGGGACTGACCCCTGTCTCAGAAACAGGGGTCAGTCCCAAAGCCGCCGCTCTGCATTTTTTGTTGTGCTAATTTATAAAATCCAGCTCGATCATCGATTGCGCCTGTACCGGCGTGTCGGTGATGAGGCCATCGATCTTGAATTTTAGCATTTCTTTCAGATTGCGCCGCCCGTTGACCGTCCACACCAATACCTCGCGTCCAGCGGCGTGCGCTTGATCGACAAATGACTTTGTCACCATTACTTGCTCGACGGTATAAAAGTCTACGTCCTGCGATGATAAATTGCCAAAGGCAAAATACATGATTTGACCAATCCGGATGTCGGGGGACAGTGCCCGGATTTGCCGCAGCACGGTGCTGTCGAATGACTGAATGTAAACGGCATCTTCCATCTCGTATTCATGGACTAATCGGATTGTTTCTTTTACGAGGGGTTCACTTGTCCCATAGGGCTTCAGATCAAGCAGCAGCTTGATTCGTCCTTTCGCCTCGCCCAGCACATCCTCCAGTGTGGCGATGGGAACCGGATTGCCGTCCGGATCTTTCCCGATTGCGAGCTTGCTTACCTGAGCGTACGTTAAGTCGTTTATCCGGCTGTTCACTCCGGCCATACGTTTGAGAGTAGCGTCGTGGTTGAGGACAGCCACGCCGTCTTTGGTCAACTGTATGTCGATCTCGACGGATTGGATGCCTTTGTCTATTGCGTCCAAAACGGCGGGAAGCGAGTTCTCAGGAGTCGTGGTGTTCTCCACGTCACCCCGATGAGCGGAAATGAGCACGCTCCACTTGGCGTAGACCAAATGCCCGTTGGCTTTCCATCCAACGAACAGCGCTAAGGATACATATACGAGAGCGAGAGCGGCGAACAACGTCCGTTTACGTGGAAATCGCCTCGCTGCGTCCGTCAATTTCTCCTCCCAGCGGCCTAAAAAACTGTGGTATAGCTTCAGCTGATCGCCGGCAATCCGTTCTTTGCTTCGTTTGAACAAATAGAACAAACGCGTCAGCACGACGATGTTGGTCGGCATGACCGTTAGCGTCAGGATATAGGTAAGCATCGAGGACAGTGTCAGGGAATAGTGCGCGGTGAACGCCTTCAGCACGTTATGATTGAGCCAATAAGGCAAAAACGACAAGGAGGAGATCGCTGCAAAACCCGTCCCTATGACGAGCGCGTTCATTAGGAGTAACGAAACGAGCACCTTCGAGCGCTTGCCCCGCGTTAAGGCGTGGCTGCTTTGTATGGCGGCTCCGATTGTTTTGCCTTCCAGAACGATATAATGCAGCACGAAGATCCACCGGAGCACAAGGTAAATCGCTGTAGTTACAATAGCGATGTAGACGATGGTCATGACCAGTGAAGGATGCAGCACATTGCGCTCCATGAAGATTGGAACGTTGAATAGCGCATAGAACGACTTCGATATCGGCGAGTCGACGAACGGGATGAGCACGAGCAAGATCATCAGCAGCTGTATGGCACCGAAGCCGAGCAGCCGGGGCGTCTGACGGAGTGCAGTCAATAACGCGTCGGCGGTTGCGATCCTTTTGCCGAAATAGTGCTGCTGGACGAGGATAACGAGCACGCAAAGCTCGATGAACACCGCAAAAGATGCGACCAAACCGATGGCGGTAAGGCCGAGCATACCTCGCCAGTTCAAGCCGAGTTGAACGATATCGTCGTTCATAAGCGAACCGGAACCGATTACCGTCAGAACACGGTTGAAGATGAGCGTAATGATCGGAAGAATGACAAAGCTGGTCAAAATCACAAACAAATATTCGAAGAGCAACAGTTGCAGATATGCGGCACGGAAGTCGCGGATGCTTCGACTCAGCAGCTTGAACATAGGGGTCTTCCTTTCTTTTGGTCAGCCTCCGAAGTCGCGATTAATCGCTTGTTACTTAAGGTACATTATCTTCATCAATAAAACCAGCCTCTGTAATGCCAAGCATCATATTACGGTCGTCACTTATCCTATGGTACCTTTGTTTTTACAATAGGCTCATTCATCCCATTCGTTGACTAATCTCGCAATATCGTTTAGGATAATTTCAATATCGTAACAACGTAGAAAAAGGGTAAGTAGACATGCGGGAAGGACTTGCAGAGAGCCGGTGGTTGCTGCGAACCGGTGTCCGAAGCGTGATCGAATGGCCTTTGGAGTTGCTTTTCCGAGCCGCCATGCAAGGCGCCGTAGGGAAATGCCGGGCATCCCGCCGTTATCAAGGGGACGGTATCGAGATTCGCTAAACGGAATCTCCGCACCGGAAGGAGAAGGCCGTCAACTGCTTGCGTCATGCAGTGGTACGGTCATTTAAGGTGGCACAGCGATAACTTCGTCCTTAGGGGACGGAGTTTTTTTATTTATGAAAGGGGGTGGTGGCCATGGAAGAAGGTTGGTGGCGGCGGTCGATGTTTCGATTAGGTTGGTTCAATCGGGATGCCGTTTTTCTGTACGGAAAAACGCTCCATAATCCAGGGAGGATGATTAACGATGACAGAACGTGTTTTAACCGGAGACCGGGTAACCGGCAAGCTTCACCTTGGCCATTACGCCGGCAGTTTGAAGAATCGCGTGATTTTGCAGGATCAGTATGAAACCTTTGTGCTTCTGGCCGACATTCAGGCGCTGACTACCCATTTTGAGCAGCCTGATTTTATCCGCCGGCATTTGCGGGAAGTGGCGCTCGATTACTTATCCGTCGGGATCGACCCGATGCGGTCGACGATTTTCGTTCAGTCGATGATCCCGGAAATTGCCGAACTGACCGTATTGTATTCCATGTTTGTTACGGTGAATGTGCTGCGTCACAACCCTACCGTCAAGTCTGAATCGAAAAGCGGCGGGCTCGACGACATGTACTACGGCTTTCTCGGTTATCCGGTGAGCCAGGCGGCGGATATTACCTTTTGCAAGGCGACGATCGTTCCGGTGGGCGATGACCAGCTTCCCCATTTGGAATTGACCCGAAAAATTGTTCGGCGGTTTAACGAGCTGTATAAGCCCATCCTGTTGGAGCCGAAGCCGCTCGTGGGCGATATGCCCCGGTTGGTGGGCACCGACGGCCAGGCGAAAATGAGCAAAAGCTTGGGCAACGCCATCATGCTGGATTCATCGACGGAAGAGCTTACCCTCAAGATCAAGAGGGCGGTAACCGATCCGGCCCGTATTCATAAAAACGACCCCGGCCATCCGGACGTTTGCCCAATCTATGCGTACCACCAAGCTTTCCGTCCGGAAGGTGCCGAGGAAATCCGCGAAGGTTGCGAAAAAGCGGCCATGGGCTGTTCCGCCTGCAAAGGGTTCATAATCGAGGCTTTGGAGCAGCTCCTCGAGCCGATGCGGGAACGCCGGTCCTATTATGCGGCCAGACCGGATACCGTTGATGACATTTTGATGTCCGGAACCGAGCGCGCTCGCGGCATCGCCCGGGAAACGATGAAGGAAGTTCGGGAGGCCATGTGCCTCGACTATTTTGGTTGAGCCTAAGTGTGATAAACTTCATACAGATGCAGTCGAAGCAAGGGGCCGAAATGGCGGATTTCCGAGATGCGGAGCGGCGCATACTAAACCGATGACGGAACGATTATTTTCAACCATGTCGAACGGATAAAGGTGATCGAATGACAGAGGAAAAAAATACAGCCGGCTGGAATTTCGACAACAGCTATGCCCGCTTGCCGGAACCATTTTTTACGCGGATGAGTTTGAATCCGGTGCGTTCGCCGCAGGTGGTTCTTCTCAACGAACCACTGGCAGCCTCATTGGGACTGAATGCCAAGGAGCTGGGCGGTGAATACGGGGCGGAGGTGTTTGCGGGCAACCGCGTGCCGGAAGGTGCCGAGCCTATTGCCCAAGCTTATGCCGGGCATCAATTCGGACATTTTACGATGCTGGGTGATGGTCGGGCACTGCTCTTGGGTGAGCAGATTGCACCGAACGGCGAGCGATATGACATCCAGCTCAAAGGCTCGGGCAAGACACCCTACTCTCGCCGGGGAGATGGTCGGGCTGCATTGGGACCGATGCTCCGGGAATTCATCATCAGCGAAGCCATGACGGGATTGGGCATCCCGACCACCCGCAGCTTGGCCGTTACTGCAACCGGCGAGCCGATCTACCGGGAAACCGAACTGCCCGGAGCGGTTTTAACGCGGGTGGCCGCCAGCCATCTGCGGGTCGGCACCTTTCAATATGCGGCCCAGTGGTGCACCGCCGATGAGCTTCGCACCTTGGCGGACTATGCGATTGGGAGGCATTATCCGGAAGCGGCATCGGCGGATAACCCTTATCGTGCATTCCTTGATGCGGTAATTAAGCGCCAAGCCGAGCTAATCGCCCGATGGCAGTTGGTCGGTTTTATCCACGGGGTGATGAACACCGACAACATGGCCATCAGCGGCGAAACCATTGACTACGGTCCATGCGCATTTATGGATGCCTATGACCCGGCCACGGTTTTCAGCTCCATCGACACGGGGGGACGCTATGCCTTCGGCAATCAGCCGCATATCGCCCAGTGGAATCTCGCCCGCTTTGCGGAGACGCTTCTTCCTCTCCTGCACGAAGTGGAGGAGCAGGCGGTCAAGCTGGCGGAAACGGCGATATCGAAATTTGCCGATCTGTACCGAAACTTCTGGCTTGCGGGCATGCGGGCGAAACTGGGAATGTTCAATAAAGAGCCGGAGGATGAAGCGTTGATCCATGATCTCCTCGGCTTGATGCAAGTTCATAAGGCCGATTACACCAACACCTTCCTTGCGTTGACCTTCGACGACACGAGACCGGGAGTTTCCGCTTTGGTGGAAACTGCAGCTTTTGGCCGGTGGCGGGAACAGTGGCAAACAAGGTTAGGAAAGCAATCGGAAGACTGGGAAGCTTCTAAAGCATTAATGCGGCAAAAAAATCCGGCGCTAATCCCTCGCAATCACCAGGTGGAGGAAGCGTTGGATGCGGCTGTTAATCATGGGGACCTCAGGGTGATGGAGAGTCTGCATACGGCTGTGGCCGATCCCTTCGCCCATTCTCCCGAGCAGATGACCTATGCCTCTCCCGCACCGCCCTCAGCTTGTCAGTATCAGACGTTCTGCGGCACCTGAACAGGGAACGTCCGTTTTTTCAAGTTCTCTAGCTTGAACGCATGCTCTTTTCCCAGGAGCCTCTCAATTCAAGTCCTGTATCTCTAGCTGCTTTCTCCATATCGGCTATGTCGCTCTGGCTTAACTCTAGCTGCAGGGCGAACGACGCGCCGTCGATATGGGATTCTTTTGTGACCCCGATAATCGGCACCGTGCCTTTGGATAGCGCCCATGCGGTTGCAACTTGCGCCGGCCCGGCTCCGTGGCTCGCACCGATTCGATTCAGGACGGCTGTCAGCGTCTCGAGCTTTTTTAACACGTCCGGGGGGTATGCCTTGCCCCTGCGCGTTCCGCTTTGGAATGGATGAGTAGCGCTGTAGGCTCCTGTCAACGCGCCTTGCTCCAGAACCATATAGCTAAAAAAAACGATGCCCCGCTGGCGGCACCATTGCAAGATCCCCGCCTCTTCCGATGTCCGGTTCAGCAAACTATAATGATTTTGCACCGCAGACAGCTGCAGACCCTCGCTTTCCAGAAGGGCTGCAGCTTTTGTTGCTTCCTGAAGATTATGATTGGAGACGCCGGCATGGCGGACTTTTCCGCTTTTCATGAGGGGGATCAGTTCATTCGTCCATTTCCGGACACTCTTCGGGTTATGAATCCAGTATAGATCGGCATGGTCAAGACCGAGTCTGCCCAGGCTTTTATTTAAGGAGCGGCGCATCGCTCCCCTTGTCTGAAAGCCGAGGGGGGTGAATTTGGTAGACAGGATGATATCATGCTCGTCTTTTATCAATTGACCGATGATGGACTCCGAAGCGCCCATTCCGTAGACCGCCGCCGTGTCCCAAAGCGTGAACCCATGCTGGAGCGCTTTTTGAAAAACTGGCTTTAACTCCTCTTCGCGATAACCATTCCCAAAAACATGATTTCCTCCGTTCAAACCGCTTCCCCACGACCAGGTGCCCAAGGCGATCGCCGGGATTTTGCTGTTTTGCATTTGGACCCATTTCACCGTAAGGCCCCCCTTTCCGTCTGTGTCCCTTCCTCGCGAATGGTCCTGCGGATTCTGCTTAGCGAGATCGGCGTTATGCCGATATATGAGGCGATGTACGCTTGATTGACCCGTTTTTCCAGTTGAGGATGCATTCGTTTGAAATCAAGATAACGCTCTGTGGCGCTTTTGACTAGAAAGCTGATCTCCCGGTCCATCTTGTAACGGATGACAGCTTCCAGTCCTTTGGCATAGACATTCATGCAGTAGGGAAACGTACGGATCAAATTCTTGATGTCTGACGCGTGAAAAGCAAGGATTTCGCTGTCTTCAAGGGCTTCGATGCAGCAAGTGGATGGTTCCTGCCGAATCAGGCTTTCGCTACCGCAAAAGGCGTTCTCCTCCAGAAAATGCTTCGTCATATCGTTGCCGTCCCGATCGAGATAATAGCTTCGCAAAATGCCCCCCCGAACAAAATACAATTCAGTCTGGTGATCCCCGGCATGAACCAGAATCTCTCCCTTTGGAAGCGATATGGGAAAAGCGGCATGCTGCAGCCTATCGGCTATTTCTGCAGACATATTCTCTTTCATAATGTTTTCGATGATGGTTTGCATAGCCTTGATTTGGTCGATAATGCTCTCCCCCTGATTGCCAAATTTTTCTTAATTATAAAAGGAACCATCGGCATGTGTAATTAACTTTTGATAATTTTTCAATATTGCGAGGGGACATCTGGATCGAACGTCCTTTTTTGCGTTGCCCTATAGGGAAGAGTAAGATGGAAAAGAATTCAAACGGGGAAAGGTGGCGTGGATATGGAGAAGAGGACGTTAGGCAAAAGCGGTTTAGTCGTTTCGGCTCTCGGGCTCGGCTGCATGGGGATGTCCGATTTCTACAGCGGACGTGATGACGAGGAGTCTGCGAAAACCTTGCACCTGGCGCTGGATCTGGGCGTCGTCTTTCTGGATACGGCGGATATGTACGGCTGCGGAAAAAATGAGGAGCTTGTTGGCCGGTTCATCCAAGGGAGGCGGGACGAAGTCGTGCTGGCCACCAAGTTCGGCAACACCTTCGATGAAAAGATCGGCAAGCGTCTCGGCGTGAGCGGCAGGCCGGAATACGTCCGCTCCGCCTGCGAGGCCAGTTTGCGCCGGTTGGGAGTCGATCACATCGATCTTTATTACCAGCACCGGGTCGACCCGAACGTGCCGATCGAAGAAACCGTTGGCGCCATGTCCGATCTGGTCCGGGAAGGTAAGGTGCGGTATCTCGGCATGTCCGAAGCGGGTCCGGCCACAATTCGCCGGGCTTACGCGGTGCATCCCATCGCCGCCTTGCAGACGGAATATTCCCTCTGGAGCCGGGACGTGGAAGACGAGATTCTGCCGCTTTGCCGGGAGCTGGGCATCGGCTTCGTCCCCTATAGTCCGCTCGGACGGGGATTTTTAACGGGACAGATCAAGCGTTTCGAGGATTTGGCGGAGGATGATTTCCGGCGCCACTCCCCCCGTTTCCAAGGGGATAACTTCCGCAAAAACCTGGAGCTGGTAGACCGGATCAAGAGCATCGCCGTCGAAAAAGACTGCACCGCCTCGCAGTTGGCGTTGGCGTGGCTGCTCGCCCAAGGGGAGGATATCGTGCCGATCCCCGGAACGAAACGCCGCTCTTATCTGGAGGAAAACGTTGGGGCGTCGGCGGTGAAACTGAGCAAGAGCGATTTGGACCGGATCGAAGAAGCGGCTCCCAAAGGCGTTGCGGCAGGGCAGCGCTATCCGGAAGCCAGCATGAAGATGCTCAATCTATAAACGATAAGATATATAAAAGAAACCGGACTTCCCGTTTGGCGGGATGATCCGGTTTCTTTTGTCACGGCTGCAGCAAGCGGTCTCTTCAATCCTCCGCCAAATGTTCCTTGCAGAAGACAGCCAGTTCCTCCACTTCGTCCTGTTCCAGATCAAAATCCAGCAGCTTGTGGGTTGTCCGCTCCAACAGCTCGTACTTCACGATGCCTTCCTTTTTGCCGTCCACCTTGTAAATGACCCGGACCGAGACTCCATTTTCCGAGAACAGTTCATCCTCTTCGTCGATGTCCAAGTCGATAAAATACTCATAGCGTTTGCCCGAGATGATGCCGAAGGGGTCCTTGACCAGCTCGACGGTGTATTCGGTGATGTTCATGGGTGCGCATCCTTTCCAAAATCAGATGGTTCCATTATACAGGAGAGGCGGTCAGCTTTCGAAATAAAAACGATACCCTCCCATCGGGAGGGTGTTGATCTTTTAAACCGTACTATTCAGAAGCTTTAATTTACTTCTGATCTCGCTGATAAGTAAAGAGCGCTCTTCCTCGCACAAACTGTCGGCCGATAACTTGCGGGCGGCTATGGGAACTAGCCATGGCACTATGTCTGCGTAGGTGATGCCGGACTTTTTTTCATACTCGGCCATGAACTCACGGATGACCTTTTCCCGGAATTCATGAAAGACAAGCTTCACGCTTTCCGGGACAGAGGCTGGCAAAACGGCGTACCGCATCATCACCACGTATTCGGCCAAGTCCGCTTCCGGATTGCCGACGGTGGCGTCGTTCCAATCGATAAGGACGAGACGGCCATCCGCAAGCAGGATGTTTCCCGGGTTCGGATCGCCATGACAGAGTGCGTGCTTTGGCGGCAATTGATCCAACAGGGCGGTCACCGCTGTTTTCTCGCTGTCCTCTAAGTAGGGCACGCACCAAATGTCCCGCTTGATGCGTTGCCGTTGATCCGGCATGTCCATGTTCCGGGCTGTATGGGTATGAACAAGGTGCAGCAGATCGGCAGTTGAATGGATATCCCCGAATTCATCCGTTTCCTCACCGGCGGTAGGCTCTTCTTGCTGCTCCATAATCGCTCTGACAAATCGCTCCAGAAGAGAATCGCCGTTTATACGCTCAAAGACGATCCCGTTTCTGCTCTCCGCCTCTACCAACTCATAAACCCGGGGAACCGGCAGCCCGAGTTCCCAAGCGACATGGGTATGATGCATCTCGTTTTGCAAGGAGATGAGATCGGTGTTGGGCTTCGCCAGCTTGACGATTTTCTTCCCGGATATGCCCCATTCAAAAACCTCAGCGCACCCGCCTTCCGCCAGCTTTATTCCGATGGTTTCCGTCATCATCCTTCACTCCCTTGTCCGCCGGTTCGGCTTCCGGTGTTGTTAAGCCCCTCTTTGGTGAGTAGCATTTCGTACATTTCGGTAACCATTTCCTTTGCCTCGTCGATGCCCAACTCCAGCGTACCCGAGTTCATCATCGTTCCGATTCCGATGAGATAGATGGAGAGCTTGAGAAACAGCGATTTGATCAGGGGAGCGGTAGCCGAGTGGAGACGTTTGCTGAAGCGCATGTGGGAGGTGGTCAATTCTTCGCCTAATAAAAGTTCACTCTTTGGATCGTAGGTTTTGTATCCCGAGAGGTACAAGGTGCGAAACAGTTGCTTTTCGTCTTTGGCGAACAGTAAAAAGCCGATGGCCAAGTTGAGCGCAGAGGCGTTATCGCGGTTTTGGTACTCTTTCATACGGCTTCCAGCAAACTCCGCCGTTCTTTCGTATACCGCTTTCTTCAACCCGTCGATGCTTCCGAAGACACTATAAACGGGCTGGGTCGAGCATTGCAGGAATTGGGTAATGCTTCTGGCGGTTAGAGCATCAAAGCCGTTGACTCGGACAAAATCAAAGGCGCCATCCAGTATTCGTTCTTTCGTCAGTTCTCTTTTGGGCGGCATGGGATCATCTTCCAACAAAAATAACAAGTGTTATATAACGTTATGTTATTTTATGTAGGATGAATTGTCAATAGGAAGGGGGTCTGTCAATCGATTTGTAGTGGCAGATAGGGGGTTCCTCAAAAAAGGAGTGGTAAGTGTGGGCTTGCCGATTCGATCAGGCAATGCGGGTCAGCTACAGCGCGAGTCCATGGCGGGTACGCTGACTAATGGTTTTCCGGTTAGATCGCGTCTACCCGAGGTGGCAGACTTTGTTCCTGGCGGGCTGCTTGAACGATTTCTTGGAACAAATTCGCTACTTCGTCGTCGCTTGTGTTTGCCGCATCGAAGTTTTTCAACTCAGCCAGCAAGTCCTGCCAACCTTGTTGAACGGAAGCGCCGGAAGACGAGTCCGTAGCGTCCGTGGCGGAAGAGCCGTCGCTTATTTTCTCCTGAAGCGCGGTCAGAAACGCTTTCTTCTGTTCCGTCGTCATCGCTGGAGGCGGGCCGTCGGGCCGATCTCCGGGAGGCGGGCCATCGGGGCGTTCCGGACGCATGCTTTGCAGCGTCTCCATCACTTGATCGAACAGGTCGGATACCTTGTCATCGGTGGTGCTTTCAGAATCGTAGCCGGAGAGCTCGTCCTTCAAGGAGGAGAGAGCGTCGGAATTCTCCGTTTCTGAGGTAGCGGAAGTTTCGTTCCCGAGAAGGTTTTGGATATCCGCTAGCATCTGTTTCTTTTGATCGATAGACAGTGAGTATTCCTTGGCGTTTGCATCGTAGTTGCCCGTCGGTTGCGGATAGTCGGTCTGATTGCCGGCCATATACATCTGGAGAGCTTCGCTGAATTCAATGGTGTCGGTGGACGCGGTACCGGTTTTTGTGTTTTTGCCTGCCGTTTGAAGATGGTGATGCTTGTGCGTACTGGTGACGGACGTTGCTTGCGTTGAAGACGCCGTCGTGGCATTGTTGACCGATAAAGACATAAATGGCCGGGCTCCTCTCATGAGTAGGAAAATCTCGGCAAGCCCACAGTCCATTATTTTCCGGGTACCTGAAACCAAGCTTAGCGACTGCTTAAGCGGTACTGAATGTTTGCTGAAACTTTTGTAGCGGGCATGCTGAAGGCGCGGACTGGGCTCTTTTTGCATGTCCACAAATCTCACAGCGAAATGAAGGCATCCCATATAAAATGGAAGAACCATTCCAAGAAATGAGGTTTTTTGCCATTATGTCGTATTTTTCTTCCTTCCGCAGATGGGCGGGAACTTTGGTTTTGATTATAGCGTTATCGGCAACATTCCCGATCAGCAAGTGGAGCACGCCTGCCCATGCCGAAGGGAACTCCGTTTCCGCATCCGTTCCGCGGACTCTGGCGGCGGGAAGCTCACAATCTTATCTTCTTGATGCGAGCGGAAAGCTTTATGCTTGGGGCCACTATGACGATTTTGCATTTGTCGCAGGGATTGATGCGCCTAAGGCAATGGGCTTTTTTACGAACAAGCCTATAAAAGAACTGTGCACGAAAGATGAAACGACGGCAGTTCTGCTGGAGGATGGAACCGTATGGGTGCATGAGCCTTACCAACAAGCAAAGGCGATGTTCGTACAGGTTCCGGGTGTAGCGAATGTAAAGGAAATATCGGCAAGCGATACTTATATTTTTGCATGGAAAGAGAACGGCGAACTGGTGACCTGGACGGATATGCCAGGCGGGAAATTTTTTACCGTAAATACGCGAAAGGCAAGCCTGGATGGCATCGTCACCATTGAGGATGGCTACGGGATTAAAGCTGACGGAACCGTTTGGTTTTTGGGATTGTCCGGAATGGATGAGGGTGTCCAGGTTCAGGGGCTGACCGATGCGGTGGAGCTTACCTTTGACAACAATCAGACGACAGGTTACGCCCTGCGCAAAGACGGATCCGTTTGGGCTTGGGGAACAGGCAAGCTGAAAGGTGATCTGCAATTGTTTCCCCGCGATCGGGGGTATTTTGAGGCCGCTCCCGTTGCAGGCCTTAATCACGTGCGCAAGCTTGCGTCCGGTGCTAACCATTTTCTGGCGCTCCTTGAGGATGGCACGGTTCGGGCCTGGGGAGTGAACGGTTTGGGGCAACTGGGTGACGGCAGCAAAGAAGACAGCATCGTTCCCATCCAGGTCAGCGGGTTACAGAACATCGTCACCATCGCAAGCGGATACGGCGCAGATCACAGCTTTGCGGTAGATGCGGCGGGAGACATTTGGTCGTGGGGCAATAACGCAGCCGGCCAGGTTGGAGCGGCTTCCAGCACTAAAGTGATCGCATCTCCGGTAAAGGTTAAGTTTTCCTTGAAGAAGGCGGACGGCGGCACCCGATTCGATATTTCCCCTTCTGGATTGGACGGCAATTTGGTAGGGTCGTCTGCGGGTAACGGCAAAGGAGTCATCGTCGCCACTACCGACCGGTACTTGATGCGCTCGACGGATTTCGGCAATACCTGGTCCAAAGCGCCTCTCCCTGCGGAGAGCAAGTACACGACTCTTATTTTTGCCAAGGATCGTTTCTATTTTTCAACGTTCAACACCTCTATGCCCCAAACCTTCTGGTCCTTGGATGGAAAGACTTGGACTTCCTTCGAGCTAAGAAATGATGACGGAGCCTATTCCGTATCGAACGTGGATTACATTCAGAACCAATACGTTCTTAGTGCTGTAAGGATGGGAGACGACGAGATGCCCGTCTACGTTTCAGCCGACGGTGTATCTTGGGAGAAACGGGGCACCGTGCCGGATCATGGTGAGCTCGTCTGGAACGGGAAGCGGTACGTCGTCATGTCGGGCGGATATACATATGAAGGTGCGGCTTCCAGCCGGAACCAATTTACCGTCAAAGCCAAGGATAAAGTGAAAGCCGAGATGCTGCTCTATACTTCCGACGATTTAAAGAGCTGGAAACAGCAATCGGGCTCCATCAAGCCGAACCTTAGATATGAGGCCATGTATAACGGAGACAGGTTAATCCCCAATTACTGGGCGAGCATCATGGAAGTGGCGGCGGACGGAACGATAACGGCGATTGATTATTACGGCAATATTTTCACGTCAAAAGACGGCATTACCTTTTCTTTGGTGAGAAATGAGCCGGCTTTGTACGATATCGGCTTAAGCCCCATGTTCAAAGTCGGAGCCAAGTATATGATATACGGGGTTTTATGGAGAGGTGAAGGAGCCCTTTACACGTCAACCGACAAACTGCACTGGACGAAGCAAAAGATCGCCAACCAGCCTTTTGCTATGAGCGTCTTAAAGGATGGTCAGAATTTCGTCGGGTTCGGCCGGGAAGACGGCTCGATTGCCGTGTCGAAGGACGGGGTCAACTGGTCCGTAAAAGTCAAGCCTTATCCGGCTTCCTATTTCTATGACATGGTCTATGCTAACGGACTTTACGTAGCGGTAGGTTCGGATATGGTTTACGACGTGCCGGCGATTTGGACGAGCAAGGACGGCGGAAACTGGACGAAGACGCTGACGTCGGACCGCTATTCCACCGGCCAGCCGTATCTTTCCTCGGTGACCTATGGAAGCGGTGGGTTTGTCGCGGTCGGTGGAAGTTCTGCGTACACGTCGGCAACCGGAACGGGCTGGAAGAAGTCGACCGTCGCCTCCGGGGGATACTTGGCACGAGTCGTTTGGACGGGGAAGACGTATTTGGCCGTAAGCCAAACGTATAACAAATCGGGGGAAGCCTCCGGCAGCCAATTTTATACGTCGGCAAACGGAACGTCCTGGAAAGCGGGGGCGAAAACATCGGCCTTCATTCTCGATGTTGCGGTGAATAAAGGAACCGTCGTGGCGGTGGGAACGAAAAACAAGACGGCGGTCGTCCTTACATCGGGGGATCTGAACAAATGGACGGAAACTTCGTTCACTCTAGGTAAGGATAATCCCTCATGGAAGAGGATGGATTCTTCAACGGGCGAATATTACTATAACCGGCCGGCAAACGTGTTTACCAATGTGATGGCGAAAGCGGATGGTTTTATTATCATGTCCGATCATGTGTACACCTCCAAGGACGGTATAGCCTGGTCCACGGTAAAAGGAACCTACGACGATTATGTTAAGGAGGACCCCCAACTTTATGCTGGCGGACGGCTGGTCTGGACCGGAAAGGATTACCGGTATAAGCAGGGCAGCATAATCGGTGTATCGCCTGACTTGAAGAACTGGGATTTTTACGATACGGAAGTACCGTATAATGCGAGAGGCCTGCTCTGGGCGAACAGCAGCTTGTTCAGCTACGGGGATAGCGGATTGCTCGTGCAGATCCGCGACAAGAAATAAACGCCTTTTTCTAAACAAACGCCCTCCGGCAGTATGGAGGGCGTTTGTTTTCGGTATGGGGAGTTGTAGCCTTAGTTCCGCCTCATTCGGAGGAAACCGGAGTAACCGCCGCTTCCTGAAGCAAAGTCAGGGCAGTTTGCATTTTGGCCAGATATTCGGGCTCATCGCCGGTGCACATGAACCGCACACGGCCGCTTCCTTTGTCGGCTGTGATTCCGTAGCGGGTCAACTGCGCCATAAGCCGTCTGACGGTACCGACGTTCCCGTCAACAATCTGGATATGAGGCGGTAAGAGCTCCCGCAAAATCTCTTCATAGTAGATATAGTGGGTGCAGCCCAAGACTACAATGCCGTAATTGTTTAGATCGTAGGAAGCAAGCTTGGAGCGAAAGTAATCACCCATTATTTTTCGATCAAACTGAAGCGCTTCGCAGTAATGGACAAGTTCAGGCAACGGTAAGGATTCCACGATACCTTCCTCGTCTACCCGGGACACTAGGGCGTAATATCTCGGCTGCTGCAAGGTGAGGGGGGTGGCGAATACGAGCACTTTTTTTCCTGTCGCCCGGTTCATTTCCACTGCCGGTTTAACCGCCGGCTCCATACCGATGATCGGAAGCGAATAGCGCTCCCTTAATTCATTTATAGTGATGCTGGTTGCGGTGTTGCAAGCTACTACAAGAGCATCAATGCCTTGCCGGATCATCCGGTCCACCGCTTCAAGAACGTATATCTGCACATCCTCTTTCGATTTCGTGCCGTATGGAACATGCAGCGTGTCGGCCATATACAGGTAATCCTCCGCTGGGAGCCGACGCAGCGATTCTGCCAATACCGTAACCCCGCCAATACCGGAGTCGAAGAAGCCAATTGTCATAGAGGGGTGACTCCTATCGCAAGAGATTGGAATGATGTCTTCCTATAGCATATAGCGAGTGTGCCCCTCGGAGCAACATGAACGCGCCTTTATTCCTTATTTTCACCGAATACCCAGTCGAGAAAGGGCGGAACCGTTCGATAGATGTGTTCCGGACTCAGCTCGAATTCGGAGCTTTGGGAGGTGGATAGCCATTGCACAGCGAAGGTGCGGACACCTGCCGCCTGCCCTGCCTTGACGTCGGCGATGCTGTCGCCCAGGAAGATGGTATCCTCTTTGTGCCCGTTTAGGGTTGTCATTGCTTTCAGCACGCCCTCGGGGTCGGGCTTCGGTCGTTCCACATCGTCCCCGGTGATGACCAGATCGAAAAATGGCGCCATCTCCAACGCTTCCGCTGATATCTCGTAGGCTCTCCGGCTTTTTCCGGTGATCACGCCGATGCGGATGCCGTGTTCCTTGAGTGTCTGCAGCAGTGAGAGGATGTCCGGGTGGGGGTGGACGACTTGCCGGTGGTCTTGTTTATACACGTCGTAAAAATGGCGCGTCGCATCGGCCAGTACGGTGGCATTGGCTAGGTTAGCCGAAAGGATTCCGTCTTCCGTCGGCCCGAACATCTTCACGAGCTCCTCTTTCGTAACTATCCGCTGATCGTATTTCGCAAATACGGACTGAAATGACCGGAATGCCAAAGGCAACGTATCCGCTAGCGTCCCGTCGAAGTCAAAGAGGGCAACCTTTACCGCCATCCGTCAACACTCCCATCGGTTCTCTTTTTGTTTTTAGCATACTATTTTTGCTGGGAAAAGAATATGAGGGCGATGCGGACATGAAAAAGAGATTGCCCGGTTCGGAAACCAAAGGCAATCTCGGAAGAGGGAGAGCATGATTAGTTGGGAGATGGCGTGACCGTCACATAGTCGAAGTCATCAACAAGCGTTCCCATGGAATCACCTAACTGAAGTGGATTTGCACCATTCGTTTTCATGTATTTCACCTGGACCTGCTGCCCGTTTCTGAAAGCATTTTCGATCACATTCTTAATGTGAGACGAATATTTATCGTTCAAGTCGATGGCGTAAACATTCCATGCATTTTTCTCCGGTTGGATAAACGGGTCGGGCTTAGCGATGAATCCTCGTAGAGTGTAATCAACCCCTCCAATACGAACCACCAATCCTGCTGCCGAGCTCAGTGTATCCGCTATAAAGCCGTTAGCGAACGTAAGCTTCAAGTAGCCATCCTTATAAGAGGCGGTCGGCGTACCTGCATAGTCAAGTTGAAAAACTAGCGTCGACATGATCGGATCTGTGAATGGATCCATGGCCAGGTCTGTCATTCCAGATGTGTCGATTTTGAGGGTGACATTCCCTTTCGGAAGCGGTTCGGCGAAAGTGAAATAAAAGGTCTTCATGATGCGGATGTCTTCATAAGCAGTGGCGGCAGGCTGATATACGGCGTCTCCAACGGAAACCGTTATGCGATTGCTCGGGTTATTTTCGATTCCGCCAATCCCTGAAGAATCCCAACTTGGGTATATTCGAGCCATTACCTTCTTTCGGTCGGGGCTAACCATGACGCGGGCAGCTTGCTCGTGGGTCGATACAACCATATTGGAGAATTCGTGAATGGACCGACCTGAATAGTCCTGCAAACTATTCCCTTTGTATGATAAATGAAGAGTTCCATAATAGGAATTCGTAGCTAGGCCACTGACATCAAGTGCAATATAGGCGCCTCCATGTGCGGGATCGGGGGAGTTTACAATGCTGGCTTTTGTTATGGACCCGGCGCTGTCTAATGTAAAGTCCCCGGGGACTATTGAACTCTTTTCATTCAAATAAGTCGTGAAGTGAACGTAAATTTTTGACAACGCCTGATTGATCGCTATGGTAAAAGGGCTTGGCGAGTATTCGTAAGTCGGATGAGTGTGCTTCAGCAAAATAGATGT
This sequence comes from Gorillibacterium massiliense, assembly GCF_000455485.1. Taxonomy (GTDB): domain Bacteria; phylum Bacillota; class Bacilli; order Paenibacillales; family NBRC-103111; genus Gorillibacterium; species Gorillibacterium massiliense. Next base: position 60,686 of record NZ_CBQR020000100.1, on the reverse strand, counting down.
TACATCGCTGGAAAGATGATTGGTTTTATCGCGGATAACGAAGTTCACGCGAGCCGAGCCAATGTGTCCCGGGTCGCTCACCGTTTGAAATTCTTGGATTTGATTGACTTGGGAGGCTTCGATGTTGAAATAAGGATAATCTCCCACATAGTCGATATTGCGATTTTTACCAGAGTAGCCTTCAAGCACAGCCTGTATGTCCGATTGTGGGGAGTCGGGCAGCGAATCGACGGTCATGAACACTTCCGCCGGTTTCGTCAGCTTATATCGAACCCAAAGCGATCCGTTTTTCATATAGGCCTGCGGGTAACCGTCGGCAAAATACGAATCGATATAATCGCTGGTTTCCACGCTGATCACGCCTTCTTCGCGGACGATCATTTCGTAGGTTTTCGTTCCTGAAATGCTTCCGCTTACGGTTGCGGTGAGGTTGACGATTTGGTCGTCGTTGCCTCTCGTTACTTTTCCGACGGCAGATAAAACGCCCTCCTTGTCCGAACTCCAAGCGATCGAGACGCCGGGATATGCCGGCAGGGACGTTATAAGATTCAAGTCTGCCATAATCGCGTTGCGGCTTGCATTTGTTCCGAGATAATCCTTTTCAATGGCGGTGAAGATGGCTTGTTCCTGGCCAACGACCGTTATGGCGATCTGGTTTGTTTTGCTGCCGTCATCCGTTACAACCTTGACGTTCTTTGTTCCTTTACCTACGGCGGTGACGACGCCGGTTTGGCTGACGGTGATGACGTTAGTGCTGCCATCGGCGACAGTCCACGTAACCTTATTGTTAGTCGCATTGCTTGGTAGAACGGTAGCCGTTAATGTTTTTGTCTCACCGATGACCATCGTAGCGTCGGATGAGTCAATGGATACGCCGGTTACCGCGATGATTTGGGCACCGCCACCTCCGCCGCCCCCGAAGAAGCCACCACCACCGCTATTCTGTCCGGGCTGAACAGATTTGTCATTTACGGTAATCGCAACGCCGTCAGTACCTGAATATTTGTCGATGGTAACATTCCCGGTTACGGCAGTATCCGCTTGGGCATCCAACTCTTTGATCGTGCCGTTGGCTGTGATGTTGGCGGATTTCGCATAGTTGGTCACTTTCGCAAACGTGCCTTCCAGGACGATTTTTTGATCTGCTGCGAGACTTGCCGGGATTTCGACGGTTTCAATCCCGCCGCCGGCCGACAGTTCCTTGGTTACCAACAGCGCTCCGCTCTCGAGCCTGACGACAGATACGGAGGTTGTTCCTGTTGCGACAATGCGGATTTTGCCGCCAGCTTTATTGACGATCAAGGAGCCTCCGACACTGACGCTATTCAAGATCACCGAATGCTCCCCGCCCCCTTGGACGATCACGGAACCGGCGATTTTGACGTTGTTCAGGGTCACTTCGCCTTCTCCCACGCCAGGAGCGATATAGAGATCCCCCGAAATGCTCGAATTCTGTAAGGTGACTCCACCCGTGTTGATCAAGGCATTGCCTTGAACATTCTCGGAATACGTTCCGGATTTCGTGATTAGCACTTGCAGCAAATTGTTTAAAATCGTAACCGCTTCTGCTTTCGTTAGGTGGGATAATGGCTGGAAGGTTCCATCCGGCATACCGTTTAGTACCTTTTTCGCGGACAGGGCGGCGACAGCACCCTTGGCCCAAGAGGCAATGGCGTCATTATCCTTGAAAACACTGGCTGTTGACGAGGTGTCATCCATATGAAAAGCGTGCGCGATCATGACGGCGGCTTCCTGGCGAGTCAGTTGTCCAACAGGAGATGCTTTGCCGTCCGATCCATTAAGAACACCTGCGGCATGCAGCTTCAAAATGGCGTCGGCATACCAGTCATTGCTCTTCAAATCAGAAAAAGGATTCTCACCTTTTTCTATGTATTTCATCGTGTTATTGAGCATGGCTGCAAATTCTGCTCTCGTTATGTCGGCATTGGGTTTGAACGTTCCATTGGATCCGTTTACAACCCCGTAGTCGCTCCATTTCTCGATTGCGGCTTGCGCCCAGTGGCCTTTAGCATCCCGGAAGGATTGAGCCGAAACCGGAGTCGCTACCGTCATGATGATCATCATCCAGACAAGCAAAAATAATATCATACGTTTATTGGTCTTTTTCAATATCGATTACCTCCAAAGCGAAATAGGGATAAAGGTTGTAACTTTCAAAAAAGAAAAGTGCGATTCGGAGCGATCTCCGCCTCCTTAATTTTAGTGATCGAGGAAAAATATCCTTAAAAGAGAAAATAGTTTCTTTTAATTATAGTAGAGTTTGGTAAAGGCTTCCATGTCGAAACTTCGCGAAATTTGTACAATCCTAACAAATGGCTTATATATTTTTTGTGAACTTCCGATGGGGAGTTGCACACCTGCTCATTTTCAGTTACCCTTGATATAGAACATACGTTCTTGAAAGGCGGCGAATAAATGGCGAAGGATGCTGTGCAAGTGGAACTCCGGGCATGGTCCGAGGACGATTTGGTTTTGCTTCGTTTGCAAAATACTCCGGAAATGACGGAGCATCTCGGCGGACCGGAGTCCGAGGAGAAACTCCTGAACCGGCATCAGCGGTATTTGAATATTTCCGGGCAGAAAACGGGAAATATGTTTAGCGTAGTTCAACTTCCGCATCGGGAAAAAGTCGGCTCAGTTGGATACTGGGACAGCGACTGGCAAGGGGAAGAAGTTTACGAGACGGGCTGGAGTATTTTGCCGCTATATCAGAACAAAGGGCTCGCTACCGCGGCCATGCTTCAGGTTATCGGCATCGTTAAGCGCGAGAGAAAGTACCGCTCGATCCATGCTTTCCCAGCGATCGATAATCCCGGCTCCAATGGGGTATGCAGGAAGCTCGGGTTTACCTTGGATGGCCCGTGCGAGGTTGAATACCCGAAAGGATCGATGATGCAGAGCAACCACTGGTTTTTGGAGCTTTAGCAGGCGATTGGACAGGGGAGACAAATGACGGTTGACCGTACGGCACCAACTGGTTATAATAAATCCCAATATTAGGGCAATGACCAAAGACATGATTTCTTTCAAGGGCTGTACAGAGAATGGGGTGAAAGGTGAGAGCCTCTACAGCGGCCAGAAGGAAGTTACCCCTTTGCAGCCGCGATGATGAATCGGTAGCGTCCGCTGACGCCCGTTAGTAATCACCGCCGTTTGATCCCCGTTACCGGATTCCGAATAAGGATTTGCTTGTACGCGGAATTCCCCGGAATAACCGGCAGCAAATCGAATGAGGGTGGAACCACGAGCTGAACGCACTCGTCCCTTGGTGGAGAGATGCGTTTTTTTGCGTTCAAAAAATCCAAAGGAGGGTTTTATCGTGGGAATCGAGATTACGCTATCAGACGGGAAAAGAAAGGAATATCCGCTAGGGACCACGGTCGGGCAAGTGGCGGAGTCGATCAGTTCTGGCTTGAAAAAGGCTGCCATTGCAGGAAAAATCAACGGCGCGCCGGTGGACCTGAGCCGCGTTATTGCGGACGGCGATCATGTCGAGATTTTAACCCCGGATACGAGGGATGGGTTGGACATTTACCGGCACAGCGCCGCCCATCTGATGGCTCAGGCGATCAAACGGATTTATGGAAACAAGGCAAAGCTGGCGATCGGGCCGGTCATTGCCGACGGATTTTACTATGACGTCGATATGGAGACTCCACTGACTCCGGATGATTTGGCCGCCATCGAAGAGGAGATGCGGAACATCGCACAGATGGATTATCCCATCATACGGCGCGCTGTCAGCCGGGAAGAGGCGATCAGGCTGTTCGAGTCCACCGACGACTCGCTGAAGCTGGAGCTGATCCGGGACTTGCCTGAGGAAGCGGAAATTACGCTCTATGAACAAGGGGAGTTTGTCGACCTTTGCCGCGGGCCTCATCTTCCTTCTACAGGAAGGCTAAAAGCTTTTAAGCTGCAGCACGTCGCTGGTGCGTATTGGCGGGGAGACGCGGCGAATAAAATGCTTCAGCGCATTTACGGAACCGCCTTCCCGAAGGAGTCGGAGCTCACGGAGCATCTGCATCTGTTGGAGGAAGCGAAAAAGCGCGACCACCGCAAGCTAGGCAAGGAACTGGGTTTGTTCATGTTTTCCGAGGAAGCTCCAGGCATGCCGTTTTATCTTCCCAAGGGCATGACGATTCGGACCGTGCTGGAAAACTTCTCCCGGGAGATGCAGATCAAACTGGGGTACGAGGAAGTTCGCTCGCCGCTGATGATGAACAAACGGATGTGGGAGCAGTCGGGGCACTGGGATCATTACAAGGACAACATGTACTTCACCGAAGTGGACGAAACGACCTTCGCCTTGAAGCCGATGAACTGCCCGGGCCACATGCTCATCTATAAAAACAACCTGCACTCCTACCGGGAGCTGCCGATCCGCCTCATGGAGTTCGGCCAGGTGCACCGCCACGAGTTTTCCGGGGCGCTCAGCGGGATGATGCGGGTGCGGACTTTTTGCCAGGATGACGCTCATATTTTCGCGCGGGAGGATCAAATTCAGGAGGAAGTGAGCCGGGCTATCGGCTTGATCGACCGTATATACAAGGTGTTCGGCTTCGATTACCGCATCGAGCTGTCGACACGGCCCGAGGATTCCATGGGCTCGGACGAACTTTGGAATCGGGCGGAGGCTGCCCTGCAAAACGTGTTGGACACGATGGGCGTTGATTACCGCATCAATGAGGGAGACGGAGCGTTTTACGGGCCGAAGATTGATTTCCATATCCTCGACGCTTTGAAGCGAAGCTGGCAGTGCGGAACGGTTCAGCTTGATTTTCAAATGCCGGAAAAATTCGATCTTTCCTTTATCGGAGAGGACAGCCGCAAGCACCGTCCCGTTTTGATCCACCGTGCGATTTTCGGCTCCATCGACCGGTTCATGGGCATCCTGACCGAGCATTACAGCGGCGCATTCCCCTTGTGGCTGGCACCCGTGCAGGTCAAGCTGCTTCCCGTGGCGGAAAGCTTCATCGGATACGCATTAGAGGTTAAGGAAACGCTCCAGCAAGCGGGCGTACGTGTGGAAGTGGACCCACGGAGTGAAAAGCTCGGCTACAAAATCCGCGAGGCGCAAGTGGAAAAAGTGCCTTATATGCTCGTCCTTGGGGAACAGGAGCAGATGGCGGGGACGGTTTCCGTCCGTAAGCGCGGAGGTGTCGACCTCGGGCCGAAAACCGTGAAGGAAATCATCACTCATCTGCTTGAGGAAATAAGCGCAGAGGGATAGTTCGGGATAAAGCCTGGGGCTCATGGAAATAAAAGTATCCTTGCCACCTTCCGTACGTTTATAATCGAGGATATAAAAAAACGGAAAGTTGGGAAAACGATGCTGCATATCGGATTGATCGGCGATTATAACCCGCAAGTCGTGGCGCACAAAGCCATTCCGGAAGCGATCCGGTTGGCGGCAGTGGAGCTGGGATACCCCGCCGATTTCGAATGGATCCCGACGCCAGAGCTAGACCGGGATTATGAAGAGAAGCTGGCCAAGTTTCACGCCATCTGGACGGTTCCGGCCAGCCCGTACGCCAGCATGACCGGGGCGCTTAACGGCATTCGTTACGCACGTGAGCGGAAGCTGCCGTTTCTCGGCACCTGCGGCGGCTGCCAGCACATGATTTTGGAGTTTGCCCGGAATGTGCTGGGGCTGACGGACGCGGATCATGCGGAGGAAAATCCGACCGGCTCCCTCTTGATGATCACGCCACTGTCCTGCTCCGTCAACGAGACGGTGCATACCTTTCATCTTTCTCCGGGCTCAAAAGTCGCCGCAGCTTATGGCAGTGACCAGGTAACCGAGCAGTATGGCAGATGCAATTACGGGCCGAACCCGGAGTTCGCTCCCATGCTGGAACAAGCCGGCTTGCGCACGGTCGGAACGGAGAGCCTGGGCGAGCCGCGCATCATGGAACTCGCCGGATATTCTTTTTACGTCGGCACGTTGTTTCAGCCGGAACGCTCGGCTCTTCGCGGCATCGTTCATCCATTGATTCTGGCTTATTTGCGGGCGGCGGCAAACGTTGCGGTCATGCGGGAAGCCGAACGTTTCGCCCGGGCGGAGCTTGAAGCCGACACTACCGGCCACGATTGGTGGCACATTCATCGGGTTCGGCAATCAGCGGAAAAGCTGGCGGCAGCCGAAGGAGCCGACCGTTTCATCTGCGTCACAGCGGCGCTGCTGCATGACGTGGCAGACGAGAAGCTGAACGATTCCAAGGAAAGTGGATTGCAAAAAGTCCAAGATTGGCTGGACCGCCAGCCTGTAACGGAGGAGGACCGCCGGCATATCATGGAGATCATCGCGAATCTCTCCTATAATGCCGGAACGAACCCGCCCATGCGCACGCTGGAGGGGATGGTCGTGCAGGATGCGGACCGGCTGGATGCCATCGGCGCCATCGCCATCGCCCGGACTTTTTTGTATTCCGGGCATATCGGCCGTCCGATTTATGACCCTACTATATTGCCTCGTGAAACGATGACCCGTGAGGAGTACCGGCACGGCAAGAGCACGGCGATCAACCATTTCCATGAAAAGCTTTTTAAGCTGAGGGATCGCATCAATACCGCGACTGCTAAAGCCATCGCCGAAGAGCGGCACCGGTTTATGGAAGGATATGTGGAACAGTTCATGCTGGAATGGGATGGACAGGACTAGAACCTTTTTGCATGGGGGAAAAGATGTGATCGGAAGATTTGCTTCACTTTTCATGGGGGTATTGTTTTACAGGGGGCCACAGCTCGACTTCTCGGTGGAAGAAGCAGCGGAGTATGAATCGGTGTTTGCCGACGCCTTGCGCGACCAGGCCGAAATCCGCTATACCGGCCGTTATTCCAAATCCCGCTTCATTCAGTACATCGCTGCGAGAAAACCGGTTCTTCTGCACGGATCGAATAATCCGGATATTGAGGAATTCGAAACAAGGAAGCAAACCCTCTTTAGCGGGCTGTATGTCGAAGCGGTTTTCGCCACGAAAGACGGCATTTGGCCGCTCTTTTACGCCGTGTTTGACCGGAGCAAGCTGATGGGGAACTTCCGCAACGCGTGTATCAAGGTAAGGGGACGGAAGCGGGGGTATTACCTTTTCTCACTGACCCGGGAGACGATGGAGCAGCGCCCCTGGACCGGCGGGATGATTTATTTTCTGCCGGAAGCCTCGTTTGAGCGGGCAAAGACGACACTGCTGTCTTTCGATGAATGGACAAGCCCGATTCCTGTTAAGCCGATTGCGAAAATCGCCGTAGAGCCGCAGGACTTCTTTTTTCTCGACAAAGTTTCCTGCCACAATCCCGTCGAGTCGGTAATTCGTTCCTGGCTTTTGTATAAAATCAGGTTGCGGTTGAAGCGAAAATAGCTATAATGATAGAATCCATAACAATAAATGCTGATCTCCCGGTCCATAAGGATCGGAGGATCAGCTTTTTTGGTTAGTTATCGTTGGTATAGGCTCGTTTGCGGAGATCGAAATGAAACGTCGTACCGTCTTCGGAGACTAGCACCAGGATGCCTTTGTTCTCTGCCGTGATTTTGACCCAACCGTGTTTACCGGGAGTGAAATAGGCATCATTTCCAGCCTCACCGGAGTCTTTCGGCACTTCATGATAGACAATAAGCTGGCCCTGGTTCGTCGAGTCGATACTCTTCATGCGTACTCCGGCGTAAACTTCCAAATACTTGCCGTCCACGAAACCATTCCACTGGTTTTGGATATCCGCATCCAAGCGGCCGGTTGCTTCGGTTTGGATGCCCAGATTTTTATGATGAAGATCTGAGCTGGTCCCGGCTGCCGCCCCTCTGCATCCTGCAAGGAAAAACAGGAAAACCAGCGGCATAACAAAAAATGCAGCTTTGTTCCGCATTGCTATCGCTCCCCGATTTATAGGTGGTTGTTATTCCACCTTAAGACGATTGAACGATTGAAATGGTTACAAGGAATGGGAGACGAACTACTTCACAATCTGAATGAGATCCGTATTGTCCTCACTGGAGAGCATTTGGGCTCCCTCGGGTGTAACGTTATAAACCCACTTTCCGATGAGTTTTTCCCCGTTGACAGAGAAGTTCCATTCTTTAGTCAAGGTCACGATATACGTTTGCGGATCGAGAGCAGCCTCCACTTCCGTTGCAAGCGATCCGGTTACTTTAGTTCCAGGAGCAAGTCCTCCGGTCACCGTTTCAATAGCTTTGGTTTGACCGGCCTCGGGATACTCGGGATGATCCTTTAATACGATGGAAACGGCTTGTTGTTCGGAAAACGAAGCGGTCCCGCTTGGAGCGGTAGTTCCGTTTACGGTGGAATCGTTAGTCGCCCGGCAAGCGGTGAAGAGGATCAATAGAGAAAACAGGACGACGATACGCGGCATAGATGGTTTACCTCCTGTGTATATCTTATCAGACGCAGCTGGAAAATGAAAAGTTTCGTGACAGCTTTTCAAACATTGATGCGCGTGAGATTTAAAAGAAAAACAAGAGCCAATTGCGTTGACAGGGAATAGGCGGACTTTTATAATAATAAAACGATAATGAGAATCATTTTCAAATAGGAAAGGGTGCAACAGTACGGGATGAGAGGCTTGAGCAAGAGACTGGCTGTAGGAATAAGCGTTCTGTTGCTGCTTCTTTTATGGGGCCGCCCTATTGCCGGAGAGGCTGAAGGAGCAGGCAGCGGAAATGACATTGGTACGGTGCTCGTCCAAGTGGAAGCGATGCAAAACCGCCTGGAATCCGGGAATATTGAAGAAGCTTCTTCCGACTTCGCTTCGGTGAAAAAGTGGTGGAGTGTAAGCAAGCCGGCCATTAAGCAAGATTCTCTCAACATGGCCCTTGAGGTGGACCGGCAGATTGCCGGGTTGTCCTTAGCCCTCTTGAATCAGGATGGCAAGGCGGCAGCGGAGCTGGCTTCGACTTTGCAGTTTTCCCTTATGAATTATCGGGATGGGGCGTACACCGGCAATGACGGCAAGCAGCGCATGACCTTGGATGCATACATCCTGAAGCTGCGCCATGTTGGCGATCTCATCGGGGACAAGAACGTCGATGCGAAACAGGCCGTCAAACAGCTGCAGCAGCAATGGCTGTCCGTGGAAGGCGATGTCGTTAGCCAGTCGCAATCGGTATATAACCATACGGAACGCGATCTGGTGCTTCTGGACGCCTATTTGTCCGGAGAGGGAGACTGGCAAAAAGCCGGGCAAGTCGCCAACCGGATGGTAAACGAACTGCTGCCTTTGGCAGGAGCGACGTATTCCTGGTGGGATGCCGCTCTGATTCCCATTCGCGAAGGCCTTGAGGCGGTTCTCGTGGTCGGTTCTCTTCTTATGTACGGTAAGAAGGCGAATTCCCGGTCAGCCAAGCTTTGGGTAGTTGGCGGTTCCGCAGCGGGGCTTGCGACTTGCATCGGCGCGGGCCTTCTCGTGGCGTTCCTCTTCAGCGCCAGCGCCTTCGGCCGCAACAATGCTTTGATTAACGGCTGGACGGGGGTGTTCGCCAGCTGCATGCTGCTTTATATCAGCTACTGGTTGCACCGCAATTCCGATGTGCAGCGCTGGAATCGCTATCTGGCAGCGAAAAGCCGCGATGCCATGTCCAGCGGGAAGATGATTTCACTCGGCATCCTGGCCTACTTCGCGATTGTGCGGGAAGGGCTGGAGACGGTTGTTTTTCTCATCGGCATGGCGGGAAAAATGCCGGGCATTGAGCTGGCAGGTGGGATTGCGGCAGGCTTTGGGGTCCTTGCCGTCTGCGCTTTCGTGATGGTGAAGGCCGGTACGAAGCTGCCTATCCGTCCGTTCTTCCTGGTATCCAGTGTCATTGTGTTTTACCTTTGCTTCAAGTTTATGGGTTCCGGCATACATAGCCTGCAAATGGCAGGGATATTGCCTTCCACAGTTTCTGAGTATTTGCCCGATTTCGCATCGGTCAGTCTGTATCCATCCTGGTATAGCACCCTTCCGCAGCTTGCTTTAGCGCTGGCTGGCATAGGGGCAGTTCTGATTTATCCTCTTGCAAAAAAGCGCACGGTGGCGCGAGGCATCGCGGGAACAGCGTCGCAAAACACTCAATAATTTAGGGGGAATCATTGATTATGTTGAAGATTATGTCCAAGAAATGGTCATCATCCTTTATTGCTTTAACGCTGTCGTCCGTTGTCATTCTTGGAGGTTGCGGCGAAAAGAGCAGTGAAACAGCTGCCGGAACCGCTCCGGCGGGGCAGCAGACGGAGGCGGGGGCGACCGCAACGGCAACGGGCGATCAGGATACCATCAAGCAAGGGACCGCCAAGCTGCAAGAAGAGACGAAAAAGCTTCAGGACGCCATCGCGAAAGAGGATGGAGCTGCGGTTAAAGAGTTGGGCAAGTCCATCAACGATCTGTGGCTTTCTTATGAAAATGCCGTTCGGCAAGCATTTCCGCTGGAGTATACCGAGGTGGAAAAATACGAAATGCCGATCTATTCCGCCTCGGCTTACGATAAAGTGGATTTTGCCGCACTCAAAACGACTGCGGACAGCCTGCAAGACGCTCTGACCAAGCTGCAAAACGCCAAACCGTCGAGCGCCAGCGCTTCGGATGTGATGCTGCAAGCCGTGGCCAGCTATAAAGCTTTTGTCGATCAGCAGGCCGAGCAGTTGGCTGTCCAAACGAAAGCATTCGCCGCTGCCGTAAAAGCTGGCGATATCGAGAAGGCGAAGGAAATTTACACGGTTGCCCGGGTTCATTTTGAAACCATTGAGCCTATTGCCGAGAGCTTCGGCGACCTCGATCCCCGCATCGACGCCCGTTTGGCGGATATGGAGAACGAGGCGGACTGGACCGGTTATCACCGCATCGAAAAAGCGCTGTGGGTGGACAAATCTCTGGCCGGTCAGGAAAAATACGCTGATCAGTTGATCAAGGATACGGAAGAGCTGCAGCAGAAAATTGTGGACTTGAAGCTGGAGCCGAAGACGATGGTGGCGGGAGCCATGGAACTGCTCAACGAAGCGGCTACTTCGAAAATTACCGGTGAAGAAGAGGTCTTTTCCAAAACCGATCTGGTGGATTTGGCGGCTAACGTGAATGGCTCCAAAACGGTTTATCTTGCAATTATTCCCGAGCTGAACGAGAAAAATGCCGACCTAGGCGTACAGCTCGACAAGGCGTTTCAAACGATGGAAGAGACGCTGCTTAAGTATCAGGAAAACGGAAAATACGTCGCTTATGACAAGCTGACGACAGAGCAGATTCGGGAGATCAGCGAGCAGCTCTCGCAATTGTCCAATCTGATGTCGCAGACGGCAAGTATTTTTTAATAGATGGAAGGGGAGCGGGAAATGGAGAATCAACAAGAAGCGAGTAAGGCCAGCCGGATTTCCCGCCGGGAGTTTCTCAAGCTGTCGGCTGCGGCAGGGACTGGATTGGCAATCGGGGCAACGGGGACGGGGGCTATCCTCGGGCTGATGACACCGGCGAAAAAAGCGCAGGCTGATGTTGCCGGATCAGAGGATACGATTTCGATGTATGGCGCTCATCAGGCGGGTATCATTACCCCGCAGCAAACGTATCTGTATCTGGCCAGCTTTCGGATAACCGCAAGCGACCGGGCATCGGTGATCAAGCTTTTGCGGGAATGGACCAAGTTCGCGGATCTTTCGACCCGCGGCGGTACGGCGATTACCGGCAGCAACCGGCTGGTGCCTCCCGCCGATACGGGGGAAACGCTGGATCTTCCTGCGGCAAAGCTGACGACAACCTTCGGTTTCGGACCTTCTTTCTTCTTATCAGAAGGCAAGGACCGGTTCGGTATCGGCAAACAAGCGGCCCGCTATCTGCAGGACATCCCTCGGATGTCCAAGGATTTTTTGGATGCCGACCGGTCCGGCGGCGACATCTGCATTCAGGTGTGCGCCGAGGACCAGCAGGTGGCGTTCCATGCCGTTCGTAACTTCATCCGGCTGTCAACAGGCTATGCATCACTGAAGTGGATGGAGGAGGGTTTTATCAGCGGCGGCAGCGGCAAAACCCCCCGCAACTTGTTTGGCTTCAAGGATGGCACGGCCAATGCAGAGCATCAGACATCATCCGGGTATGAGGATGTCGTATGGACGGGGGCGGGAGAGCCGGCGTGGATGGCCGGAGGAAGCTACCTTGCTTACCGAAAGATCCGCATGCTGCTGGAGGTGTGGGACCGTACCTCCTACTCGGATCAAGAAGATACCTTTGGCCGCTATAAAGAGTCAGGTGCGGCATACGGCTCCACAGGGGAGTTTGATCCGGTAAACGTGAGTCGGCTGCCCGCCGATTCCCATGTCAGCTTGGCCAAGCAAACTGGGCAACGCATTCACCGCAGAGCTTACTCCTATACGGGAAGCGTAGATCTCCGGACCGGCAACGTGGACGCGGGGCTGCTGTTTCTCAGCTATCAGCGCAACCCGGAGGAGCAATTCATCCCGATGCTTCGCATGATGCAGAGTAAGGATAAACTCAACGAATATACGGCCCATATTGCCAGCGGCATGTTCGCTTGTCCCGGCGGTTTGCGCCAAGGGGAATATATTGGTCAGCGGATATTTGAAGGGTAAGACATATCAGGTAAGGCATATCGTTGCAGAGGGGTTGTTCCACGCGTGGGCATTTGACGCTGAGGCAGCTTCTTTTTTTATATTTGCGCTGGTGTTTCCGATGATCCTTGCCTCATTGCCCGGCCGACCGAACGGCCGGGAAGCGAGGCGTATCTATTTCGTTCTTCCGTAATCTTTGGCATAGGAGAGAATTTTTCGGTACATCGGCCTAAAGGGCTTTACCTTCAAGGGAAAGATTTGTGGGCTTGTGTTGACCTCCAAGATCCAAGGCTTTCCTGTAGAATCAAGGGCTACGTCCAGACCCAGCTCGCGGAACCCTTTGCGGAAAAGGTCGAATTGGTAGCCGACGTCCACCCCGAGTTGCTTCAGGAGGTCTTCCGTGAATTTGGTTTGCTGCTGCGAATATCCGGCGCTCTTCAGCGTCGGTCGGAGAAGGGCGATCGTTCCTCCTTGATGATAATTAGTGGCGACCTTGCCCGGTCTTCCGACCTTCACGAATATGGCGGTGCCTACCCATGTCCCGGCGTTGTTTTTTTGTGCCATGACGCGGATGTCGAAAGGCTTTCCCGCCGAGGTAGCCAGTTGGATTCCCGCTTGCAGCAAATAGGATTGCCCTTTGGAAAAGCGATCCAGATGATTGAATAGCCTATTCTGATTGGAATGGCGTGTCAGCGTGTACAGGTGTTGGGTCGAATACCCCTTCGCCAGCCGCTTGATGCGGATGATGCGGTGTCCCCCCGAACCATTGGTAGGCTTGAAGTAAACGACAGGGTATTCAGCCAGCATGGAGCGCAGCGTATCTCTAGTAAAAAGCTCTGTTTTCGGCACGTATTTGCTTAACGAAGGGTTCTGTAGCAGCCACTCGGTTTTGGTCCATTTGCTGGTTATGGTACGGCTTTGGTAGTTGACCACGAAACGATTCCCGCCTTTCTATTCTCCTAGAATCCTAGAATATGTAGAAAGGGGGATGCTCGGCACCGTTCATGCCTAGAGGCAAAAGCGGGACTTTCCCTTTAGGCGGGGAAGTCGGCTCGACGGGCCAGTAGATAGGGCGGCAGATGGATACTATGCGGTACGGAACTTACCGATCTCGGTGTAGAGGCTTGCGGACAGAGCATGCAGATGTTCCGCTTCGTCGGCGATTTGCTGGACGGCTTCGTTTTGCCGGATGGCGGCGTGGGTGATTTCCTCGGAGCCAGCAGCCGTCTCTTCAGCCGCCGCTGCGACCTCTTCAACCGCTTCGGCGAGGCCGGTGCTTTTGCGGTTGGCTTCGCTGATTCGCCCATGTACGGCTGGCACGTGGGTGGCAATCTCCGTCAAAGCTTCCGAGATGGCGTGGAAGGCGGTGTTTGTCAGGGCGACCCGGCTGTTCTGTTCATAGAGGCCGGTTCGAGCTTCCAGCAGATCCCGCTCAGCAACGGTGGTTTGTTCTCCGAGGGCCTGTACAAGAGCGGCGATTTGTTTAGCCGATTCATGGGCTTGTCCCGACAGCTTGCGTACTTCACCGGCGATGACGGAGAAGCCAAGCCCGTATTGTCCGGCGGTAGCCGCTTCAATGGCGGCATTCAAAGCGAGCAGGCTCGTTTGCGAGGATATATCCGCTATCGCCGCGTTGATGGAGCCGATCTTTCCAGTGCTCGCCGCCAGATGGCGCATGGCCGTAACCGCCTTTTCAATCAATTCCTCCGATTTGCTGGCGGCTTTTCCGAGTTCTTGAACTGAGGCTTCGCACAGATCTGCGCTTTCCTGAGCTGAACTGCTCATGAGCTGCATTTCATCGGCAGAGGCACCGATGCCTTGCAGATCGGCGTTCAAATCCGTGAGGAGCGCCGCGCTGCGTTCCGCCAAAACTGCCTGGCTGTTTGCCGATGCGGAAACGTTTTGAATGGTGCTGGCGATTCGCCCGCTGGCGTCCGCCGTATCCCGGGAAGATTCGCGATAGGAGGAAGAGGAGTCCGAGAGGGAGGCGGCAATGCTCCGTACCTCGCCGATCATCGCCTCCACCCGATCTGCCATTTGATCAAAGCCGCCGCTTAATTTACCCAGTTCATCCTCGTCCTTGGAGTCGATACGGTGGCTCAAATCCCCTGCCGCAATTTGTTGAACGGCAGTTCCCAGGCGACGTACGGGCACAAGAACCGAACGGGCGAGCAGGAAAGCGACGGCGATGCTGATCAAAAGAACAAGGAAAGGTGCCACGGTCATCACAGTCACGGTGCGGTCCATACGGGAAAGAGAGTTGGCCACGGCGGCTTCCTGAGCTTTGCTGAAATCTTGATAAAACTGGTCGACAGCTTTGAAAATATCGGTTTTCATCTCGTCGGATTCGTCGTAGATGAACTGAATGTTTTGTTTCAAGTCGGCTTCGGAGTAATTGCTCTGTTTCATCAGATTGACGGCTCGGTCGTAGGTTTCGAGAAATCCGTCGGATGCGATGATCATCCGGCTGCGGGCCTGAAATTGCTCCTTCGTAACGGCGTGGCTGCTGATCTTGTCGAGAATGGCTTTATACTCCACCCGATCTTTCTCGAATTTGGTTTTGAAAGCTTCATCACCTGAGATCATGTATCCGGATGAAGCATCTTTCATTTCTTGTACGAGTACTTTAAAAGCCAGAGCAGTCTGCTTCAAGTCGGTCGTATCATTCTGGATCGCCATCTGCTTGCGAATTTGCTCCATCTGCTGCAGGTTGAAGACAGCGACAAGGATGAAGACTGCCAGTATCGTAGCGAACCCCGCCACGAGCCGGCCAGTCAGAGTAAGGCGGGTTATTCTTTTTATGATGGTCAAGACCGTCTCCCCCAATATGTAAAAAATATGAAGCGCCACCTACAGACTAGTGGCGCTTCATTAATTTACATGACCGGGATTGTTAAAAGATTGTAAATTCACAATATCTACATGGAAAATACGTCAGCGTTCGACATTTAGCTTCAGCACAATCGGACAATGATCGCTCCCCAAAATATTGCTGTCAATCCCGGCGTCTATGGAGTGCGGGAGCTAGACGGGCAGAGGCGATGAAATAGTCGATGCGCCAGCCAACGTTCCTCTCCCGCACGCCCGGCATGTTGGACCACCAAGTAAAGGCGTCGTCTTTTTCGGGATAAAAATGGCGGAACGTATCGATGAAACCGGCACCCAGCAGCTCAGTCATCTTACCGCGCTCCTCGTCGGTGAACCCGGAGTTGCCCCGGTTGGAGCGGGCGTTTTTGATGTCGATCTCCTCATGGGCGACATTCAAATCGCCGCAGGCGATCACGGGCTTCTTTGCATCCAATTGGAGCAAGTAGCTGCGGAACCGGTCCTCCCATTCTACCCGGTAGGGCAACCGGGCTAGATCTCGCTTGGCGTTTGGGGTATAAACATTAACCAGATAAAAGCTTTCAAATTCCAACGTAATGATGCGGCCTTCGGGCTCTTCATCCTCTTCCATGCCGTACCGCACAGAGAGGGGCTGTATTTTTGTAAACACGGCGGTCCCGGAATAGCCTTTCTTGATGGCATAATTCCAATATTGCCGGGATTCCTCGCCCTGGTCCAGGCAGATTTGGCCTTCCTGAAGCTTTGTCTCCTGCACGCAAAATATATCCGCATCCGTTTCCGCAAAGTAGTCGTTAAAGCCTTTGTTGACGCAGGCCCGTAATCCGTTGACGTTCCATGATACCAGTTTGATCATCGGTTGCCTCCAGTAACTCCCATAATCGGTTCGTTCGTACGAACGCTTGTCCGTCTTTTCTATTATATATAGAGATAAAAAAAGAAGCTACCCGTACATAAGTACGTCGGCAGCTTCCTTGTTTACGTAGGTTTGGAGCGAACCTTGATAGACAGGCTGCAGCACTCTTGAGTTTAAGATGTCCACCGGAGTAACGAACGGGTACGGTTTTTCGGATAAAGGAATGCCGCTGTTGCCCATCACCATGGCGACGAATTGGGTGCAAAAAAAAGCGTTCTTTCGCTCATACGCAATGTTCAGCATCAAACCGATCAAACCAAGAAGATTGTATTTGTAAATGTCCCGGTTTTGTTCGAACATACGGATGCATTCCCGTATGCGGTTGTACTGGCTCTGGCTGACCGGACACCGGTAAATGGCGCAGGAGGCACTTTGAAACAGGATGCCGGTGTGGAGGTTTTCTTTTACGAATCCTCCGCTCAAAGGATTGGCGGGGTGCTTACGGCCAAAGCTGTACACATCACGCAGTTCGGCGTCAAAGGCAATGGAAGCATGGTTCCAGTTGGCTTTCGTGTATAAGCCGATCACCTTCGTAAACCATGTCCCGGTATCGGTCAACAGCACGTATATGGAATGATCTTGATCCGCCATCTCAGAGCCCCTCCTTATCTTGCACTAACTCAAGAATAAGTTCCAAGCATGCATTGGGGAACGTACGGAAGCCCATATCCGGACTTGGACGAAGGTCTGGGGTGTACACTGGACCAGAAGATCCGATAGACGCAGGTTGTAATTATTTTTATTCCATGAATGCGGATGAAATCCTTTTTTTGTAAAAGAAAGCTGTTTTTTATTCGCCTCGGTTGAAGATGAATTTGTCGATCACTTGTTTAATGCCGTCCTCGTTGTTTGACGCCGTCACGTAATCGGCGATTTCCTTAAGGGCAGGGATGGCGTTGCCCATGGCGACCCCGAGACCTGCAGCCTCCAGCATTTCGTGATCGTTCCAGGAGTCCCCGGCGGCGATGGTTTCATCCATGGAGCAGCCAAAATGCTGCGCCAAGTGGACCAAAGCATGGCCTTTGGTTCCTTCGTGGTGCATGATCTCCAAGAAGTTCGGCTTGGATTTGGTGATATGCACTTTGGGACCCAGTAGTTCCCGCAAGATGGGGGCGATTTCGTCGAGAAGCGCCGGCTCGTCGATGATGAGCAGCTTGGGCGTAGGCTTTGCGATGACTTTGGCAAAGTCCGGCTCGATGTAGTAGGGTGTCCGGTTCAAGGCGCAGTAGGCGACGATTTTTTCGTTGTCTTCCCGGGTATACAGCTTGTCATCGATATAGGTTTGCAAATGCAGGTCGTGTTCCACGCAGTACTGCAGCAGCTTTTCGGCCGCTTCCTTCGGGACATAGCGCTCGTAGAGCACCTGCTCGTCCAGCAAGTTTTTGATCAGTGCGCCTTGATAGGTGATGATCGGAACATTGAGCCCGATTTGGCGGGCAATGGCTTGTGCGGACGCGTAGGCGCGGCCTGTCGCCAAGGTGACGATGATGCCAGCTTCGACGGCTTCCTCCAGCGCTTTTTTCGTGGCAGGGGTTACGGCTTTTTCATCGTTGATCAAGGTATCGTCGATGTCGATTGCAATAAGTTTGTACATGCTCTCTCTCCCATACGGCCGTCACAAGGGTGTGCGGCGGTTCTCTTTTTCATTTCATTAGAAAGTATAAGTTTGTCACTATAAAAGCCTGATTACGCTACGTTAAACGTCGCTCGGCCTTTGGAGGCGTCGCATCCGTTTTCCTTGGGTTAGTGTCTATTGTAGCCGTCAAACGCGTCTTCGGCCAGTCTGTATTGGTAGATTTCCAGAGAAATGCGGTTGCCAGGTCCGATTTCCAATCCATCATTTTCCAAAAGCATGCATTGGGTCAAAACCGCGTCTTCCTCCTGAAGTGCGATTTGCCCTTTGGCGTTTACGATCCGGTGCCAGGGCAGCGCATATTTTTCGCTCATGGAATGGAGGATGCGCACGACCTGCCGCGCTCCCCGGGGACTGCCGGCAAGGGCGGCAACTTGACCATAGGTCATGACTTTTCCCGCGGGTATCCCTCTGATGATTTGGATGACTTGTTCAGTAAAAGGGGTCATACGCTGCCTGCTCCTTTCCGCCCGTCATGGACATTTCTTGTAACAGCTGGGGCGAGAACCATATCCAGAATGGCGTCCAGTATCTCTTCGCGCTCCCCGTCGTCTTCAAAATGCAAGCCGCTGGCTTTACGCACTATTTCGCTGCGCAAAACCGTCGCCTCCAAGCCAACCACCAGGAGGTGAAGCCGCAGCCAAAGCCGGGTTTCGTCTTCGTCACCCAGCGCAGAACGAAGGGGAGCGAGGAGCGCCTGAATCGTCTCTGAAGTGGCATCGCCCTCAAATCCTGCGGTCATATCCTGCATGAACGCCTGCCGGGCAATTTCCGGTTCTCGGGCAATGATGGTCATGATATCCTTCACTCCCGCACGAAATTGTTGAAGCGGCGGGAGATCGGCATACTGCCCGAATATTCTGGGAGTCTCCGGCAGAATGGAGGAGATGTAACGGCGGATGACGAGATTCATCAAATTTTCCTTGGAGCCAAAATGATAGTTGACGGTGCCCATTCCAACATCGGCCCGTTCCATGATTTGTTTGATTGTGATTTCATTCGGCTGCATGCCTTCCTGAAGCATTTCCATGGTAATTCGGATGATGGTTTCTTTTGCCGGTTGTGCGGTTCTAATTAGTTGTCCACTCCTTTCTCTTCAAGCGCTTGGGCGACCCAGTCGGCGTTAGACCGCAGGGCACAGCCTCCGACGCCTTCGCGCAGCGTGTGATGCTGGGCCCGGATGCGGCGGAGCAGCGGCGATCGCAAGGCAGTGAGCAGGCTTGTGCCGCTTATGTTCCGGTCGGAAAAAGGAGCGAACGGGCAGGGCTGCAGATCGCCGGATGGACTCATATAGACAAACCCTCTGCCGGCGGCGAGACAACCGTCATGCAAAGCTTCGTCCCCGGGGAAGGGGAGAAAGAGGGCGGGGTATCGCTTGCCATTTGCCCGGCAGTGCTCCGTGAGCTGCTGTTTTTGCTGTTTATCCAAGACGAGGTGAAGGGTGTTCGGTGCAGCCGGAACGTATTCCACGTACAAGAACAGCCGGCATGCGGAGAGAAAGTTTTCCTCCAGAAAAGCCGGGGACGTGACGAATTCCAGGTTTTCGGCGGTGGTGGTGATGGAGACGCCAAAGGGGACGGAATACCGCGTCAACCGTAGGATCGCTTCCTGGACGGCGGCATGAACCCCTTCGCCCCGGCGCAGATCGGTATGAACCTCGGTGCCTTCCAGGCTGAATACCGGCAGAATATGGCGGTGCTCCGCCAGCCAGCGGGCGCGGGCGTCGTCCAGAAGGGTGCCGTTGGTGAAGAGCAGCGTTAGCAGGCCGGGATGGCGTGCAGCCGCATGCAGCCATTCCGGCGCAAGCAGCGGCTCTCCACCGGCGAGCATGAGAACGGCGACACCGATTTCTGCCGCCTCATCCACCAGCCGGTGTATGGCATCTGGCGGAAGATCGGTGCCCGGCATATGTGCCGTTTGCCGCGAATAACAGCCCGCGCAGTTGAGGTTGCAGGCTGCGGTGGTGCTCAGGATGAGGATGGGGGGGACTTGCACTCCCTCTTCCAGATGTCGGGCCCGTTCGGAGGCAGCTTTTTTGCCGTGAGCGGCGATTCGGGCCAGAGCGGCGGCAGAGTAGGGAGTCTGTTTCAATAGCCGCACGGATTGGGTTACGGTGAGACGCAATTGCTCTCCAAAGCTGTCGAACATGGGCATCGGCTCCATTTCACAATTATAAAACTGAATGCCATTCAGTTTAAGCTAAGTGTATGCCGGGAGAACCGAAAAAGCAATGGCGAAACCGAGAATAAACGAGGAGATGCGTAAAGCGCCCAATCGAGGATTGGACGCTTTTATTAGCCCTGCGTTGGATTTATCTACTGGATGCCAAAGCGTTCCACCTGTTCCCATAGCCCTTCCCGCCGCAAGATCTCCCCTTGCTTCGGCCCGATGAGATCGAAATGGGGGAAAGGCGAGCGCCGATGGATATAGCGGGGCGGAAGCCCGTTGTCGATGCACCATGCGGACAGCTTTTCCAACCGGCTGCAGCCTACTTTTGTAACGGTCGTAATGCCGGGAAAACGCGGTTCGATCCAGTAGTGGGTTAAGTAGGCGATTTCGCCTGCTTCAACCCTGCGCTTCCACTCATTCAATTCTTCCCGTGAAATGCCGAATGCCATGTTCGCTGCTCCTTGCCTGATGTCTGTCGTATTTTCCATTATAGCAAGACATTCTGCGGGTGCACCAATGAAAGAGAGATAGGGGGAGTAACGAGTAACGTCGGTGTTTTTCCATGGCTGGAGGCCGCCGGTTAATCTTGACAGCAGCCGACCGGCAGGCTACTTTTGAAGGGAGAAGGCAAGCCTAAGGAGAGATATGTCTTGCGGAAACGGAAGATTAACGCAGCTGTCATTCTGGGAGCGGCAGGATTGTTTATGGCATTAACCGCATGTGGAGGAGGAACCGGCGATCGGGTGGAAAGCTTGACTGGAGCGCAGACAAGCACACCGGAGGACACGGCGGTTGCAGAAGCGACGGCTGTGGCAGCTAACTTGAAGACGGCAGCTCCTACGTTAGCGGGTTCAACCGCTTCGCCAACCGCGTCGGCATCCGTTCAGCTCGATTCGACGCTTATGACCGTCGCCACTCCCGTTACGGTGGAGCTTGCAGCCCCTCTTGTCATCGCTGAGGGACAAGCCGATGCCGACGGGGACGGCAAAGCGGAGACCGTCCGCATCTGGTTTACCGCGGGCAAGGAAGTGACGGACACGGAGCCGGGGCCTTTTGAAGGCACTTTTCGCCACGGTCATTTCGATGCGGTGTTAACCGGCGCGGAAGGTAAGGAGTTAGGCCGCATCTCCCTTAGCAACGCATTCGGTCAGGATATAAGTTTCCGCAAACAGCCGGTCCTTCCGCTGCCTTTTGACGATTATAACGGGGACGGACAGCCGGATTTCGCCGTCGGCCAGTGGTCGGGAAGCAACGGCAGCATGTACGCGATCTTTACCGTGGAGCGGGACGGGTTTAAGCTCATCGAGCGGGATATCTATTCGGCCGATTCCCGGCCGTTTATCCGGTATCGCAAGGTAGGCGACGCTTCTTTCCTCAACATCTACTATGACATGGAAAAAGGACAGTATATGCAGGTCCGCAGAGACTGGGAAAAGGGGTCTTTTACCCGCCGTCCCGCCGAAGTCGCCACCGTCGTTGGCTCAGCCGGACTGGACTAAGGCGTCGATAACGAAGGACGGAAAATGCACGCATGCCTCGAGCAGGGCGATAAACCAAAAGATCATTCAAAGGAGATGCACAACATGAACTATCGGCAGTTGGGAGATACAGAGCTTACCGTTAGCGAGATCAGCTTCGGAACGTGGGCCATCGGCGGCGATTGGGGGCAAACTCGCGATACGGAAGGGCTGGATGGGCTAGCGGCAGCGATGGACGCGGGGGTTAACTTCTTCGACACCGCCGATGTGTACGGCTCCGGCCACGCCGAAGAACTGTTGGCGAAAGCCACCAAAGGGAAAGAGGATGAGATTCATATCGCGACCAAGTTTTGCCGGTCCGGGGATATTCATGACCCTGCCAATTACTCGGCGGAAACGGTGCGTCAATATTGCGAAAACAGCCTGAAGCGGCTCAAACGGGAGAGAATCGATCTTTACCAGATTCATTGTCCGCCTCTTTCGGTGCTGAAGGATGGCGCGGTATTTGAAGTGCTGGACAAGCTGCAGCAGGAGGGCAAAATCCGCCATTACGGCGTCAGCGTCGAATCCGTCGAGGAAGGTTTGATTAGCCTGAAAGCGCCTGGGGTCAAAGCACTGCAGGTGATCTTCAACCTGTTCCGGCAAAAACCCGCGGAGGAGTTGTTCCCTGAGACCAAAAGGGCCGGGGCGGGGATATTGGTGCGGCTGCCGCTGGCCAGCGGTCTGCTCACGGGCAAGTTTACGAAGATGAGCACTTTCGAGTCCAGCGACCATCGGAACTTCAATGCCAATGGCGAACAATTCAATGTAGGCGAGACCTTCGCCGGTTTGCCTTTTGCGAAGGGTGTGGAGCTGGCACAGGGCCTGTCGTGGATCGCGGAAGGCCGAGGCAGCATGGCGCAAGCAGCGATGCGCTGGATTCTCGATGATCCCAACATCACCTGTGTGATTCCCGGCTTTAAAAATGTGAAACAGGTGGAAGACAACTTGGGCGCAGCCACAACCAAACCCTTTAATCCAGAGGAACTGGAGCGGCTGCGGGCTTACTATCAGGAACAGGTAAAGGAGCATATTCGCGGTTCCTACTAAAATGGAAATCCCCACTTCGGCATCATGCGGAGTGGGGATTTTTTGCTCCTATATCAAGAAGCAGACGGTTGGTAAAGGGGGAGAGCGACCGTTGCCTGGGTTCCGAGTTCTTTTCCGCTGGTGATGAGCAAGCTGCCGTTATGGTTCTTCACGATGTTGTGGCAGATCATCAGCCCCAAGCCGTTTCCGTTTTCTTTGGTGGAGACGAAGGGCTGCCCCAGCTTATTGCGGATCTCTTTCGGGATGCCGCTGCCTTGATCGGAGACGGTTACTTTGATCCAACCATCCGCTACGCTGGCGTTTAGGGTAAGTTGTCCTCCGGAAGGGGAAGCTTCCATCCCGTTTTTGATCAGGTTGAGAAAGACTTGCTTCAAATGATTTCGGTCGCCCCAGACATAACGCTCTTCGCTTGCGGGCGGCCCTGTGATGATGACATCAAGCAGATGGGCATGGGGTTCGAGAAAGAGGATCACTTCCGTTAACAATTGAAAAATTTCCACGGATGAATACGACTGCAGCTTCGGTTTTGCCAGAAAAAGCAGTTCGTTTACCGTGGATTCGATCCGTTCCAGCTCGGATTCCATAATGGAGATATACCGGTAATTCTCGACTTGGGTACGCAGCAGCTTGAGGAAGCCTTTCAAAGAGGTTAGAGGATTGCGGATTTCATGGGCGATCCCTGCGGAAAGCAGTCCTACGGTAGAAAGCTTCTCCGACTCGATCAGAGCCGAACGGGATAGTTTGTGCTCGGCCATATCCCGCAAGAGCAGGTTGACGGCTGGCCTGTCATTGAAGAGGACGGGAAACGCTAGCGCTTCGACATCGTATTCTTCCCCGGCATAGCCGGTTACCCGATATTCGATGGAGGATTGGCTCCAGATGCTGACTTGCTGGTTGGCCAGGTGCTCCTTTACTGCCTGATGATGGGAGGGGAGGACGATATCGTAAATGGAGCGCCCGGGCAGAAAATCGGGATTGCCACCGCCGAGAAAAGCGGAAGCTGCTTCGTTGGCGTAAACGCAAACGGCATCATCGAGAATAATCGCCGCGTCCGGAACCTGATTGAGCAGGATCAAAAACGACTCTCTCGAGGATTTCAATTGATTGACGAGAGCGGCGGTACGCTCGCGTTCCTCTCTTTTTCTTTCGGTTATATCCTGAACTTGAGTGATGACATAGAGTGGCGTTTGGAACTTGTTAAGTACGATGGATACCGATAAAGCGATTTGCAAGATACGTCCGGTTTTATGGATATACCGTTTTTCAAGTTCATACTTTTGCAGTTCTCCTGTAATGAGGCGGTTAAACATGTCCAAATCCGAAGTGAGATCGTCCGGGTGAGTGATATCTGCGAAGTTCAGCTCCAGCAGTTCCTCTTCTGTATATCCGAGTATGCGGCAAAAGGCCGGGTTCACGTTAAGCCAGTGTCCTTTAAGAGATAGGACAGCCATACCGATGGACGCGCATTTAAAGGCATTGATCAGAACGGTTCTGTCAAACGGATAGGTCGATTTCAGAAAAACCACCATCCTTGCCACAGTAGGAGTAAAGGAGCAAGTACAAATAAAGAAAAAAGGTCACCGGAAGACATGTCTGCCGGATGACCTTATTCTGAAAAATGCGGATTATTCGGTTGCGATTTTCTCGTATTGATCGTCGGACAGGATACGGCGGGCGGTAACATACCGCTTTGCGTAGTAGTCCTCGCTCAGCTTGTTTTTGATCACGCCTTTATTGGTGGAAGCATGAACGAAAACGCCGTCGCCGAGATAAATGCCAACATGAGAAATTCCGCCGGATGTTACGGCTCCGTCCGTGTCGAAGAAGACAAGATCGCCTGCGCGCAGGTTCTTTTTGGAGACGGCAGTACCATCCTCGGACTGGGCTCTGGAGCTGTGGTTCAAATCAATACCAAACTGGTTGAACACGTACATGGTAAAACCGGAGCAATCGAAACCTTTGGTGGTGGTGCCGCCATAAACATAGTCGGTTCCGATCAGGCTGTTCACCTTGGTCTCCAAGGAAGACGCCGCGAAAGCGCTTTCTGCTAAGATACCGAAAGAGAAGGTGAGACAGAGGACAAACACAATAAGCTTTTTCAAAAACGGTAAACTCCTTCCTGAGCCTACGAGGTTAGCTTGAGGGTTCGGTTGAAGGTTCCCTATGGCCCATGACAGCTAGGCCAATTCACCCAAAATGGTTCCCCCGTTTTCCGCGAAAGCGGAAATTCGGCGTATGACGTTTTTTAACACAAAATATTCTATTCTGCAAAAGCTTCTACTTTCCTCCTAATCTCCGAAAAAAATAAAATTGTGCGGTTCAACTATGAAAATTGTGAGAAAAATGCGGGATTGGACACGCATTCTGCTGAATTCAGGTTGAAATTCTTGACAAGGGGGGGCAGCTGTTTTAAACTAACCCGAAATCGCTGTCCAGGAAAGGTTACTTGGAAACGAAAGTTTATCGAAATAGATGCAAGAAAGGTCTGAAAATTCACCCATGAATAGCCAAACCGCCCAAGAGAGGGATTCCTCTCTTTCCCTTGCCCGGTCGCGCCGAATCCGAATGACCGTCATTTTAGGCGCTTTGTCCGCGTTCGGGCCGCTTTCGCTGGATATGTACTTGCCGGCTCTCCCCAAAATGGCGGATGAGCTGAATGTCGGCACCTCATTGACGCAGCTTACACTGACTGCATGTTTGCTTGGCCTGTCTCTCGGACAGCTCTTGGCGGGGCCGCTCAGTGACGTGCGGGGGCGCCGGCTGCCGCTTCTTGTTGGCATGGTGGTGTACGCTGCGGCTTCGGTGCTTTGCGCCTTCGCCCCGTCTGTCTGGATGCTCATTGTTCTACGCTTTTTTCAAGGGGCGGCTGGTGCAGCGGGAATCGTCATCTCCCGGGCTGTTGTCCGTGACCTCTACTCGGGCAAAGAATTGACCAAATTCTTCTCCATGCTGATGCTTGTCAACGGCGCCGCGCCTATACTGGCTCCTATATTGGGCGGGCAGATCTTGAAGGCCACCTCTTGGCGTGGAGTGTTCGTCATCCTCACACTGGTCGGAGTGGCCATGCTTCTCGCTGTCCTGCTCTCGCTGCCCGAGACTCTGCCGGTCCGGGACCGGGCAAAAGGGGGCTTGCAGAACACCGTGCAAACCTTCGGCAAGCTGGTGGGAGACCGGAAGTTTATGGGTCTGGCCTTAGCTCAAGGCTTTGTCGTTGCGGCTATGTTCGCCTATATCTCGGGTTCGCCTTTTGTGCTTCAGGATCTATTCGGCGTCTCACCTCAGCTTTTCAGCCTTCTCTTCGCCATCAACGGGCTCGGCATCATCATAGCCGGGCAATTGACCGGACGGTTGGTGGGACGCTTTGGGGAAGGTCAACTGTTCGTAGTCGGTCTCATCCTTGCTTCTTTGGGCGGAGTTGCCCTACTGACCGTGATCTTGCTCGGAGTCGGGCTTGCCGGCATTTTACCTTCCCTATTCATCGTAGTATCCAGCGTCGGCATCGTTTCGACCAGCGGAACGTCGCTTGCGCTGCAAAACTACGGACGCTCTGCCGGGAGCGCCTCGGCTCTGCTTGGCTTACTCTCCTATATCATTGGGGGACTAGCGGCGCCTCTCGTCGGATTGGGCGGTAGCGGAACAGCGGTGCCTATGGGCGCCGTCATTGCCTTTTTCGATGTCGGTTCCCTGTTGGTTTATGCTCTATTGGTTAAGAGAAACGGACGGGAAGCGGGATAAGCCGCTTTGTATACAATGGGAAACACGAAGGAGCCGAATCATTCGGCTCCTTTTTTGTGCGGACGCGTTCATGGAAATGTCGGGTGACTCCCGCAAAGTGAAAGAAGTAACAGCCATCAAAACCGTTTTGAGGTTTTCTATGTCTAACGAGGGTGATCACAAAACAGGTAACGTTGCCTTTCACTACCACGCAAGGAGAGTGCCATGGACAGCGAAAAAATCAAGCTTATCAAGCGGGCTAAGAAAGGCGATGGAAAGGCGTTTGAAGACCTTATCGGCGAATCGAAGATCAACCTCTACAAGATGGCTTTTTTATATGTGAAGAATAAAAACGACGCTTTGGATATTGTCAGTGAAGCGGTTTTCAAAACGTATTCCTCCCTACATACGCTTAAAAACGATAAGTATTTCAACACGTGGACGATGCGGATTTTGATCAACTGCTGCAAGGATTTTCTGCGAAAAAAACAAAAGGTCGTGCTGCTTCCGGAAAGAGAAGACGGCTCCAACCCCTTGGATAACATTCCGGACGACCCGGATTTGTTCTTGGACGAGCGCATGGACTTGTATGATGCGATTGATTGTCTGGAAAACGCCCAACTAAAGTCGGTTATTATTTTGAAATACTTCAAAGGAATGACCATCAAGGAGACGGCTCAAGTGTTGGAACTGCCAGAAGGCACAGTCAAAACCTATCTCCACCGGGCGCTCCTGTTTTTACGAAGAAAGTTAAAGGAGGATGTGGGATGAACAATATCAATGAGGACCGCTTCCATGGGATCGAAGTCCCTTTCGAATTGACGGATGCCATCCGGAAGGGGATTAGCCGTGCGGAGCCTAAGATAAAGCGGAGAAACCACCTTAGAATGGCCATGCGGTCGATATCGACAGCGGCGGCGCTTCTGGCTGCCTTTGTCGCCATGATGAATATCTCGCCTGCTATTGCCAATGCCGTAACGGAACGACTGCCCGTTCTGTCTCCTCTTGTCGTCGCATCCTGGAGTGACAAAGGGTTGGACGCAGCCATTAAAAACGACTATGTCTTCCAGAACGCCGTGCAAGTAACCGATAATGGTGTGACCTTTGCAGTGCAGGATATCGTCGCGGACGAGAAAATGATCACCCTTTCTTACAAGGTAACGATTGAAGAAGGGCATGAGAGTTTTGCGAATCTGATCCCCCGGCGGATGCTAATAAACTACAACGGCAAAGAAGAGCAGATGGATTTTACCGTTGATCCCGATAACCCTCATTTCGCACAAACCAAAACGATGGAGGGAATTGCCCAGTACAGATGGGATTTGGATAAGGAAGCCATGCCCGACAAGGTTACGGTTACCACTGACGAGATAGACGATTACCAACTGTTCATTGCCAAAAGGGTTCCGCAACAGGTGACGGAGGCGGACAAGCAAGACGCGACCTACAAAAAATATGGCAGGGCCCCATATACCGTTGCCGGAAATTGGTCGCTGCAGCTTGATCTAAGCGGCCTGAAAAAGTTAGCTCCCAAAATCTATCCGGACGTTATGGCAAAGAACGGAACCGAAACCTTCTCTCTGAAAAACATCGAGATAACCCCCACGGTGACAATGATGGTGTTTGACGGGGGTGAGTACAATAACAATTGGATCGAGGACCTCCATCCATACCTAGAAGACGAAAAAGGCGTTAAATACCGGTTGAATGCAGCTTCCGCTCAAGACGGTTATCCGCTGCTGTCTTTTGAAAGCAGCTACTTTTCCGAGTCCCATGATTTGACCCTTGTCCTCAAGGATAACGGCTCTCCCGATTCCAAGCCCATACGCATCAAGCTGAATCAGCGGTAAAGCCGCGTTATAGACGAATAACGGTATCAAGGGGATGGTGGTGGCTCTCTCCCTTGATACCGTTATTTTTTTGATTCGTTTATTTATTCAGTGTGCCAGTCTCGAAAATCTTCTGTTGGGCGGTGAGGCCCCACAGGGACATGTAAGTCCGGACAAAATTGTACGCTTGGTAGAGGATCAACGTCCACAGGCTCGCCTTCCACAGGGTGATGGCCATTACGGCGCCGCCCATTAAAGTGGACAAGAGCAGGATGATCAGGGCAATGGCCAGAATGAAGGGGAGGCGCAGAAGCGAACGTGCGAATGTGCCTAGAAGTGGAGCCTCGGCGGTTTTACCCAACTGCAAGTGCAAGAAGAGAAGGCGGAGTACGTAGCTGTAAGCCAGCAAGCCGCCAAGCTTCAGCAGCAAGCCGCTATTGATGAAGGAGTCGGGGTTATAGGACGCCAAAGCGGCTTTCACGTCGGGCCATACATAGAAAACGGCGGGGAGAAGCAGGATGAGTTGAGCCAGATAGAAAAGGTAAAAGGGCAGCGCCAATGATTTCATCCCTTTAAAAAAACGGTAGCCCGTATTCAGTTTCGTATGGCGTAAGGAGTAAAAGATGCCTGCATTCAATAGCGGCGTGAGGGCGGCTCGAATGAGCAGCAGAATGAGGAACAGCAGCAGATACGAGTGGCTGATATCGGTTTTGGTCAAACGGAATTCCGCTTCGGCAAGGAAAAGCCGCGCCTGCTCCTGAGAACCTTTTTCTGTGGGAAACCGCTGCAGGAGCGGAACGACGATCGACTGGATACAGCGGTAAAGGGCGATCGCCCATGCCAGCCGGTATACAAATAGGAAGACGAGCAGAAAGCCTTGGGACCATGCCGCTTTCCATCCGTCTTTAAGCGATGTCAGCATCGGCCATCTCTCCTCACCAGGCGACCCAGGAAATCAGGGCCTCCAAAATTTTATGTACGCCGGTGTTCAACCGGACGCTCCAGACCGGATCAGCTTCGGCCTTCAGGTAATTGTTCATGTGGCGGTTTTCCAGAACAAGGGTATGCTTCGGATCAATCTGCACCCAATCGACAGGGGACGATCCGTTGAACTTGTATTGGACCTCGCTAGCTTTGCCATCGCCCATTTCATCCTTCGTGGAGCCGTCCTTGAAGTGAAAACGCACAGGCACGGCTGACGTCTGGCCGCCCAGCTTGCGGATCAGGACGCGGCTGTCATAAACGGTAGCGCCATCTACCGTCTTTTTGTTGATGCGGATTCCATCCACAGAATAATCGGACATGAGGCCGTTATACACATATTGGTTGAAAAAGTCGCTCCAGCTTTGTCCGGTTACGCTTTCCACTGTGCGCTGAAAGTCTTCCGTGGAAGGGTGGCGGAACTTCCATTTTTGAAAGTAGGTCCGGAGGATTTTTTTCATCGCCGGTTCCCCGGCTTGGCGTTCGATGGCGTTCAGCACCAGTTTGGCGCGGGTGTACACATTGTCGGCATAAACGCTATGGCTGCCGTAATCCCAGGAAAGCTTCTTCAGCGGTTCCGGTGAGGTGACGTAGCTGGCTTCCAAAGGCAGAATGGATGCGGAGCCATATTCCTTTTGCATCACCATATCTTCGGCGTAGGAAGTAAAGCCCTCGTCCAGCCATGCCTCTTCAAACTCGTTGGATGCGACCATGCCGTACCACCATTGATGGCCGATTTCATGGACGATAACGCGCTCCAGCTCTAGAGATGGCTGTTTATCATCCGCGGCCCACGCCGTAATCAGCGTCGGATATTCCATGCCGCCGGCCCCGTTGCCGCCAGCCGGAGGCACGACGATGGAGAGGGTGGAGTAGGGGTACGCACCATACCATTCGCTGTAGCGGGTCAACGCCTTTTTGGCGGCTAAGAGATAGCGATTTTTCAAATCTTTATGGGCTGGATCGAGATAAAGCTTGATTTTCACGCCGGGAATCTGAGGGGCGGAAAAGCTTTCTTCATAATAGATAAAATGGGGAGAAGCCGCCCAGGCGAAGTCGTGCACGTCGTCGGCGTAATAGCGGTAAATTTTCGTGGAGGAAGGGCCGGCTTGGATTTTGGAAGGGAAACCGGTGGCGGCTACCGTATATCCCGCTGGCACCTTGATCTTCACGTCGTAAATGCCAAAGTCTGCGTAAAACTCGGAATTGCCGTGATACTGGTGCAGGTTCCAGCCTTCCTCGGTGCGGCCGCGGGTACCGGCGGGCTCGTAGACGGCGATTTTCGGAAACCACTGCCCCGCCATATAAAAGTTGTCATCTGCATAGCCCATGCGCGCATAGACAAAGGGCAGCTTGACCAGAAAGTCCAGGTTCAGCGTAATCTTGCCTCCGGCGGGTACCGGCGTTAAGAGACGCAGCTTCATCAAGGTATGGTCCTGCGAATTGCCGTCATCGGGACGGACAAATTCAGTGAGGCGCGACAGATCTTCCCCTTGCTCGGAACGAATGCCGGTCACGGTCATGTTACCGGTGTTGTTCGGCTTTTTTTCATCCTGCCGCAGCTTTCCTCCCGATTCCCGGTTGAAGGTGGTTTTGTCCGACTCAAAGGCATTGGGATACAGGTGAAAATAAAGCTCGGAAACCGGACGGCTCCCCGGATTCTCCCAGGTGACGGATTGGGTACCTTGGAGTTCTTTTTTGTCCGGGTCGAGAGACACGGAGATGTGGTACTCCACCAAGCGTTTGCTGAGGGCGGCGGGAGATTCAGGCACAACTGGAACGTTGTCCAGCGGAGCCGGCTCGCCGGCTATGATGGTTTTCTGGGAGAGCGAGGCTACCTGCACGTGCTTTCCGGCAGGAAACCAACCAGCCCATTTTGCCGCGGCGGCGGCGGTGATCAGGACGGCGCATGCGGCCAGCGCCCAAAGCGCCCATCGCTCAGTCCACTTTCGTTTCATTTGCTTCCCCTCCGGATCGTCGGACAGACAGTCTAAAGGATGTATATGTTTGTCCGCCGGAGTTTAGGACAGGTAAGGCGTGTCCACTCGCTTTTACCGCAATGGGGATGGTATGGTAAGATGAGTGAGAATGAATATCGCTGCGATTTTTGACAGAAGGGGGCTTTCGGGTTGGAACTGGAGAACAAGGGGAAAAAGATCTCGCTTAACATAGTAAGCAGCAAAGTCAATCATAAAGGCTTCGGGGCTGGAGCCATCGACTTGAGTAACGTGTCGGGGGTTGTCATTGACCAAGGGGAGGCATATCTCGATAACGGGACGCTGCATGCCAAGAGCAAAATCGAGAAGGGCATCAAATTCTCGGGCGAAAAAGAGGACGTGCCCAACGGACGGCGCTGCTTTATCGTTTGGGTAGCGGTGGACCGGGACGAGGAGGGGCAATTTTACGGCGGATTGGCAGCCTGCGAGATGCTCGTCGATACGGAAGCGAAGCGGGGTTGGAAAATCCTTGCCGACCACGTCAACCGGATGGATCGGGCGATGAAGCGCAAGATTCTCGTGGAAAACTTGAATGACTCGGAGAAAATGGCGCTAAAGAAGCTGCTCTCCGAATTCAATCCGGAGTGGTGGGCCCATACGCCAGAAGAAGTGAAGAAAGCGCTGGAGGAATAACTAAATTCGGTCATACAAACATTTATCCTCACAAACGGCAGCCCTTCCAGAGCAAGATTGGAAGGGCTGCCGTTATGCTTGTTTATTTCAAAATTTGAAAGCCTCCGATGAAGGGCAGCGGTTTTTGCTCTCCCTTCGCCGCATTCATGATGCCGATAATGGCAAATACGAGCACCGCAAGATTCCCCAGGGGAGAAATGATCAGCCATCCGAGAATGGGGATAATCGCCCCTACGATATTAATGGCAACTGCGGCTAGAAACAGAAGCAAGCCCTGATTCGCATGATACATCGCAAATTTCGAGTCTCTGGCAGCAAGCAGAGGGACGAAGAAGATAATGTACGCAACAATGGCTATTCCCCTGTTCTTTTCAATATCTGCTTTTTCCGCGTCTATAATGATCACCCTTTCGATAATCATTTTTATATAAATATTTTACCATTTTTAGAATCGTAATACTATCGGTAAATCTAATCGGACAGGCGTTTTTCGTACACCGCGGCTTCTTTCTTTTCACCATATGGAACGGTGCGGAGATAGACAAAGCCGTTTTTCCGCCAAAAGCGGTGCCCCGGCTCATTGCCGGTGACGACGCCAAGTTGGATGGCGACCGTTTTCTTCTCAAGCCTCTCGTAAAAAAGTTCTAAAGCCCGAAGGCCGTAGCCTTTCCCTTGATCCTCCTTGCGAATCTGCAGCAAGCCGATCCACATATATCCGTCGCTCGGATAATCTTGCAAGTATTCGAGGATCCCAATGGCTTCCTTCCCATCCTTGAGAAAATAGCGTTTGGCTCCGCATTCCTGCCCTTCCTGTTTGTCCTTTTGGATCTCTTCAACGGTTAAGCTGTCGGTATCGTAAACGGATTGATTATAAAAAGCATCGGAGTTGAGGATAGACAGTTCCTTCTCGGTGACCACTTCCGGTATTTCCGCCAGACTCAGGCCATGGTGATGCGGTTTATGCTCGTCATCCGATTGCTTGGAGTGTTCCGGATCTGTTTTATGCGATAAATCGGTCATACCCAGCCCATTCTTTCGAGGAGACCGGTAATGTGGGCGAGATGGTGACGGCCGTGCCAGGCGTAGATTCCGACATTTTTAGCTAGCTTCACCGTTTCTTTTGACTCCGGGTGGTAGAACGTTTTTTGTAAATCCTCAGGGGCTAAGGTAGCCAGTAAAAATACCCAGCGTTGGTGCAGGCCGGTGAGCAGGGTCAAAGAAGCCTCGATGGGCATGTTTTTGGTATCGGGAAGCTCAGCCCAGCGCTGTTCGTCATAAGGCTTGATCGTCGGGTTCTCTTCCGTTAAAGCCAGCTTGAAGCGGATAAAACTATTCAAATGGCTCTCCGCCAAGTGATGAACGACTTGACGGATCGTCCATCCCCCTTCCCGGTACGGGGTGTCCAGTTGTTCGACAGACAACGATTCCACGGTGCGCCGCAAAACCATTGGCAGATCGGCAATCTCCCGAATCCATTCGTTGATCTGCTCCTCGGAAATCACATCAGGCGGGGTGAAGCGGCCAATCGGATAACTCAGGTTCACGTTCACGTAAAATACCTCCTTTGTCTACTACCTTCCATCATATAGCAAATGGTAGAGCATGGCGAGTACAGGGAAACGGGCTTGAGTTTTACCGCCCCCTCCGTCTATAATCAGTAAGGAAAATGGAATCCGACTATATTATCCGAAAAGGTGCGATAAATGAGTATTTTAACAGTAAAAAACGTCAGCCACGGCTTCGGGGACCGGGCGATTTTCAATGATGTGAGCTTCCGGCTGCTGAAGGGGGAGCACATTGGGCTGATCGGCGCCAATGGCGAGGGAAAATCCACGTTCATGAACATCATCACCGGCAAACTGGAGCCGGACGCCGGCAAGATCGAATGGGCGAAAAACGTCCGCATCGGCTATCTGGACCAGCACGCCGTGCTGCAGAAGGGACAGTCCATCCGCGACGCGTTGCGGACGGCTTTCCGTTACTTGTTTGACATGGAAGCGGAGATCAACCGCTTGTATGAGCAGATGGCTTCCGCCGATCCGGACGAGATGGAGAAGCTGCTGGAGGAAGTCGGCGTGCTTCAGGATACGCTGTCCAGCAACGATTTTTATACCATCGATGCCAAGGTGGAGGAAGTGGCTCGGGGCCTCGGCTTGGACGAAATTGGCCTGGATCGGGACGTTCACGACTTGAGCGGCGGCCAGCGGACCAAGATCCTGCTTGCCAAGCTGCTCTTGGAAAAGCCGGACATCCTGTTGTTGGACGAACCGACCAACTATTTGGATGAACAGCACATCGAGTGGTTGAAGCGTTACTTGCAGGAATACGAGAATGCCTTTGTGCTGATCTCCCACGATATTCCGTTCTTGAACAGCGTGATCAACCTGATCTATCACATGGGCAATCAGGAGCTGAACCGCTACGTCGGCGACTATGACAACTTTCTCCAGCAACATGAAGCGAAACAGTCACAGTTGGAGTCCGCCTTCAAGCGCCAGCAGCAGGAGATTGCCGATTTGAAGGACTTCGTGGCGCGGAATAAAGCGCGGGTATCTACCCGCAACATGGCCATGTCCCGGCAAAAGAAACTGGACAGCATGGAGATCATCGAGCTGGCCAAAGAAAAGCCGAAGCCGGTATTTAACTTCAAGGAAGCCCGTGCGTCTTCTCGGATGATTTTTGAAACGAAGGATTTGGTTATCGGCTACAACGAGCCGCTATCCCGTCCGCTGAACCTGCAGATGGAGCGGGGACAGAAGATCGCCCTCACCGGCGCCAACGGCATCGGCAAAACCACCCTGCTGCGCAGCATTTTGGGAGAGATCAAGCCGCTGTCTGGTTCGGTAGAGCGGGGCGACTATCAGTACGTCGGCTATTTTGAGCAGGAAGTCAAGGGGACGAATTACAACACCTGCATTGAGGAAGTGTGGCAAGAGTTTCCGTCCTTCAGCCAATTTGAAGTACGGGCGGCATTGGCCAAGTGCGGTCTGACCACCAAGCATATCGAAAGCAAGATCGAGGTGCTGAGCGGCGGCGAAAAAGCCAAGGTCCGCCTGTGCAAGCTGATCAATCAGGAAACCAACCTGTTAGTGCTGGACGAACCGACGAACCATCTGGATGTCGACGCCAAGGAAGAGCTGAAGCGGGCGCTCCAGGCGTATAAAGGCAGCATTCTGCTGATCAGCCACGAGCCGGAGTTTTATCGGGAGGTTGCCACCGAGGTATGGAACTGCGAATCCTGGACGACGAAAGTCTTTTAAACGGATGATGGGTAAGAATGGCGGTTTGGAGCCTTGCCGGCTTCCAAACCGTTTTTTTGGGTGTTTACCATACAATCCACCTTCTTTCTCGCTAAGATGACAGAAATCACTTATTTTTATTATTGCAATAGGTATAATAGATCGGAAAATGCAGATTTATGTAATATAATGTGACATTGAAATAACAAATTGGCAAAATGTTTAAGAGGTTAATGGTTTGACATGTTAAGAATATTGACAACAGATATCGCCGTTGCTAAAATGATCGAAAAGTGAGGGTCAGGACAGAAGGGATGGCTGAAACATGATCGTGTGGGAAGACGAATCCGTTACTTTGTTTCGCAGTCTGCTGTATGAGACCACATCCGCAGTCATTCAGAGCGACGAAGCGGTGCTGGTCGTGGATCCGAATTGGCTGCCTCATGAGGTCGAGGAAATTCGGAGATACGTTTACGCATCCTTGAAGAATCGGAAGCTCGTTCTTTTGTTTACCCATTCGGATTACGACCACATCATTGGCTACGGGGCTTTCCCGGGAGCTAAGGTGATAGCCAGCCGGGCCTTTGCGGAGCTCTCTCCGGAAGCGAAGATGGAAAAGGTAGATATGTGCCGAGCGTTTGATGACCAGTTTTACCTGCAGCGGGATTATCGGCTGGAATTTCCGCCGGTTGATTATGCTGTGGAGAAGGATGGCGAGTCTCTGGAAATCGGAGGTTTGCGGCTCGTGTTTTATACCTCCCCGGGCCATACGGATGACGGGATCATGATTGTGGTGGAGCCGCTTGGAGTTTTGCTTGCAGGAGACTATTTGTCTGACTTAGAGTTTCCTTTCATTTATACCAGCAGTAAGTCCTATGAAGCTACGATGGAGAAGGTGGATACCATTTTGGATCAACATACTATTGAGATGCTTGTTCCGGGGCATGGGGGCTATACCCTTAGTCAGGAAGAAATCAAACAGCGCCAGGAGCATGCGTTGGCGTATATTCACTCGATGCGGGAAGCGATACTTGAGGGCGACACGGATAAAATCGACAGGCTTATTGAAGATTGCCGGTTTCCTTTGGGTATGAAAGATTCACATGAGAGTAACCGGAAGTTGATGGAAAATGAGCTGGCGTCTGAACGAAGCGCCGGATGATGATGGCATAGACGGTATAAATGATTTTTCGTGAGCTTACTGAAAGAAATGCAATAGAGAATGCCAAAAACCAGGGAGCTAGGCGAGAAAGGATCGCTAGGCTCCTTGGTTTTTTTTGTACAGTTATGCTGCTGGAAGCATTCCGAGCTACTTATTTTGGGGAGACCTCAGGCTTCGATCCTCCGTTCTTTTTGAACAGTGGAGGAGGATAAATACCCTTTGAGCGCATCCGTATCCTTTAGCATATTCCCGGTGAGAATGCAGGCTGCCGTTTCCTCCTTGTGGATTGTTCCGGCGAGGACGAGCTTGCGCAATCCCGCCAAAGCGGCGGCGGAAGCCGGTTCGCAGCCGATGCCGCTCCTGTCGATGACCGCTTTAGCCGCCATGATTTCCGCATCCGAGACCGATGCGGTGATGCCTTGCGTCTCTTGGAGCACCTGCAGTGCCTTCCGCCAACTGGGCGGATTGCCGATGTTGAGGGCGGAGGCGATGGTGCGAGGAGTCGGTTCCGGCGCCAGCTCCGGCAGGCCGGAATTCACCATGCGGTGAAACGGTGATGCGCCCTCCGCCTGGATCACGGCCACCTGGGGTAGTTTATCGATGAAGCCCAACTCCTTCAGCTCCCGTAGGGCTTTACCCAGGGCGGATACATTGCTGAGTGCGCCCCCGGGAACGACAATCCAATCCGGAAGCGACCAACTGAGGTCTTGAGCAAGCTCGAACGCGATGCTCTTCTGTCCCTCGATGCGGAAGGGGTTGACGGAGTTGCACACATATAACCCCAGCTCCGCCCCGCGTTTCTCCAAAAAGCGGATTCCATCATCGTAAGTGCCGGGAAAACGGATGATCTCCGCTCCGTATGCGGCAGTCTGCAGTACTTTGCTGATGGATACGTCATGCTCCGGAACAAGAACCACGGACCTGCAGCCTGCCACGGCGGCGTACATGGCTAGGGAGGAGGAAGTGTTGCCGGTAGAGGAACAGGCGAAGCTGGTGCTGCCCGTAAACCGACCGAAAGAGACGGCGACGGTCATCCCGTTGTCTTTGAACGAGCCGCTGGGATTCTCGCTTTGGGCTTTGAGCCATACCTGCCGCAAACCGGCATAGTCGCGAGCGGCTTGGGCGGCATATAAGCCCGTGTTGCCTTCATATTTCGTTACGATAAACGAGTCCGGCAAATCCGGGCAAATCAGTTCCTTATAGCGCCATACTCCACTAGCGTAGGACGTTCCTCTTTCCTGCAGGCGTTCGTGGAATGTTGCTTTCAGTTTCTCGGCGTCCACGCTGTGAAAGGTCTGGTGGACTGTCAATAAGCCGCCGCATCCGCAGCGTACGGGGAAAGAGTCGACGGGGAACTCTCGCCCGCAGTCATAACAAGCGATTTTCATAAGAAAAGCCTCCTGATTTTTTGGAGTGGATAAATGAGCATGGTAGAATAGAGAGACAAGAACGATGTATGAGGAGGTGCCTGGAGATTGTCTTTATACGATATTGAAGTGAAAACCATCCGTGGTGAACGGGAAACACTGGCTCCCTATAAGGGATCGGTGCTGTTGATCGTTAATACGGCGACGAAATGCGGCTTCGCCCCCCAGTTCAAAGGGTTGGAGGAACTGTACGAGAAATACCGCGGCCGCGGCTTTGCCGTTCTCGGGTTTCCCAGCAGTCAGTTTATGAACCAGGAGCTTGGCGACAATGATGAAATTGCCAAAGCTTGCGAATTAAACCATGGCGTTACCTTCCCTCTGTATGCCAAAATTGACGTGAATGGCGCCGGAGCCCATCCGTTATACAAATACCTGACTCGTGAAGCGAAAGGGTTCCTTGGTTCAAAAGCCATCAAGTGGAATTTCACCAAGTTTCTCATTGACCGGAACGGCCGCGTTGTGAAACGGTTTGCCCCTACCGTCACACCTGAACAAATTCAAGCGGACATCGAGAAGCTGCTGCAAAAATAATTCGCAATCGGCGCCGATCGACCCCATCCGTTACTGCGGATGCGGGTCTTTTCTGTTAGAATAGACCGGAGATAATCATAAAACAAATATATCTTTTTGCTTTTTTTCATTAAAAATAATAATGAATTACAGGGGCTGATCATCGTGAATCTACACGCATTGAAAATCTATTGCCGAGTCGCTGAAAAAGGCAGCGTGACCCGGGCTGCAGAGGAATTACTACTGAGTCAGCCGGCGGTAACGGTCCAGGTGCGGAATTTGGAGAAGGAGCTGGGAGTGCGGCTTTTGGCGCCGAAAGGAAGAGGGATCCTCTTGACGGAGGCAGGGGAACTGCTGGCGGAGGAAGGGCGCAGGTTGTTGGCGGTGGAACAGGAGACGGAACGGAGGATGTCGGATTGGCTGGCGGGAAAACAAGGCAGGCTGCAGATTGCGGCGACCTATCTTCCAGCGACGGTTTTGCTTCCGGGCTGGCTGGCTCGTTTCAAAATGGATCATCCCGGCATAACCATCACCATGGATACAGGTAATACGAGAGATGTATTTTCTCGGCTAGACAACTATAAAGCGGACATCGCATTTGTCGGCGGCGTTCTGCATGAGATGCCCGAATACCGCCATACTCTGCTGTTGACCGATGAAATGATTTTCGTCGTTCCAGTCAGCCACCCTTGGGCAGGGCAAGAGGTTTCTCTCGAACAAATCCTGAAAATGCCCTTTGTCCTGCGGGAGCCGGGAAGCTCAGCCCGGGAAAGGCTGTTTTCTCTTTGCTGGACGCGCGGACTGCCTGAACCGGAAATCGGCCTTCAGTTTAATGGGCTCAGGGAAATCATCCGGGCGGTTGCCGCCGGATACGGAGCGGCTTATGTTTCCCGTTTAGAGGCTTGGGACTTCCTGTCCGGCAAACAGGTTGCGGCAGTCAAAGTAAAAGGGGTGGAGATGGCCCACCCCTTATCGATCTATATCCGCAAAGACGACGATTTCCTTTCTCCGGCAGCAGAAGCCTTCTTGGCTTGCTGCAAAGAGTGGGCGGGAAAGCTTATTCGTTCCACCAACGTTTGAGGTCTTCCCACCAGTTGCTGTGGCCGGATTGAGCCCCCCCTTGCGGGGAAGGCGGCCTGCCTGATCCATCGGAGCAATATTCCGTCGGCTCTGTCCCGGCGATGAATGCTTCCAGCTTGGATTCCGAGCAGCCGCTTCCCGCCAGTTTGCCGCTGACTGGATCGACGTAGACCGTCACGACGCCTTCCGGTATTTCGAAAGGTTCAGGCGGCAGATCGGCAAGAGTTCGCTCCGTGAAGCCGGCAAAAATAGGCGCGGCCTTATGGGCTTCCACCGGAGTGATGGTGCGGCCGCGGTCGTAGCCGACCCAGACTGCCGTGGCTAGCTCGGGGGTGAACCCGACCATCCAGGCGTCCGAATCGGTAGTTCCGGTTTTGCCGGCGACGGTGCGCTTGAGTAAGCTCGAAACCCGGTAGCCGGTGCCGCCTTCCTCGAAAATACTTTCCATCAGGCTGGTCAGTACGTATGCCTGAGCCGGCTCCGCTGCCCGGTGGCTTTCCGGGTGGGCGCGGTAAATCACATGGCCCCGGCTGTCCTCGATGCGCAGCACGGCGGTGGGCTCGACTCGCACTCCTTGATTAGCGATGCTGGCAAACGCAGCTGCCATCTCATAAGGGCTAACAGGATAAGTCCCCAGCGCCAAGGATGGGAGTGGGTCGAGATGGCTGGTGATGCCGAGGCGACGGGCGGTGTCGATGACTTTTTCCGGCCCGACATCCATTAGGGTGTGCACGGCGTATATGTTGCTGGATAGCGAGATGGCTTTGCGCATATCCATCATTTCATAGCTGTACTCGTTGCCGTAGTTGTTGGGCGTGTACGTCTTTTTGCCGTCGTCATAGGGGAAATTCGTCGGCTCGTCCATATAGGTTTTCAGTGGCGAGACATTTTCGCTCAGGGCGCTTAAGTAGACGATAGGCTTAAAGGAAGAACCAGGCTGCCGGGATTCGGCGAATACCCGGTTAAATTGGTTGTCGGCATAATTCTTGCCTCCCACCATCGCCTTGATATAACCCGTGCGGGGATCGAGTGCGATGAGAGCCGCCTGCAGACCGTCGGATGTTCCAAGCTGCTTGGTTACTTCGTCTTCGGCAATTTTTTGAGCGCTGAGGTCCAGGGTGGTATAGATTTTCAGCCCGCCGCTGTCATAAACGGGTTCGCTGATCTGCAGCTTTTCAGTAACGATTTGACGGACATAGTCGCGAAAATAAGGCGCTGCCGCCTGCTGCTTGCTGCTTTCTTCCGGGATGATAGGCACATCTTCGGCGTAGGCCTCATCAGCCTGCTGCCGGGTGATATCGCCGTACCGGACCATGGCGTCGAGCACGTTCTTTTGCCGGCTCTTGGCATTGACCATATTAAGGTAAGGGGAATAATATTTGGGCCCCTTCGGTACGCCCGCCATTAAGGTAGCTTCCGCTAACGACAGGTCCGACGCGTGTTTTCCGTAAAACATTTGCGCCGCTGCTTCAACGCCATAAGCGGAATGGCCGAAATAAATCTGGTTGAGATAGCGTTCCAGGATCTGATTTTTGCTGTATTGCAGCTCCAATTGAATGGCGTATATCGCTTCTTTGACTTTACGTGTCCATGTGCGCTCATGGCTTAAATAGAGATTTCGGGCCAGCTGTTGGGTGATTGTGCTGGCGCCTTGCTCCATGGAGAGGTGCCGGACATCCGTGACGACAGCCCGGAGCAATCCTTTCGGATCGATACCAGGGTGTTCGTAGAACCGATGGTCTTCGATGTCCAACGTCGCTTTTATCAGATAAGGAGATATTTTATCCAAGGAGATGGCTTGTTGATTGCGGCCGGTTTCCAATGATGAGATGAGCGTGCCGTTTGCATCGAAGATTTGCGAACTCTGCAGGACGGAGGAAGCTGGCAGAGGCTGGGAGCGCAAATAGAGAAAAGCCAGCACAAGAACCGCCGCCAGCACAAGTGCCGCGGAAAAGAGAAAGACGATAAACCGCTTGATATCGATCATCCGCCGAATGAGAAAGGAGGATTTCTTTTCCTCCTCCAGCAGCCGCTGCCGCATATCGTTGCCGATGATACATCCCTCCTGACGACCCCTTGCATGTCCAGCCGAAGCCCGAATGCCGCCGCGTTTTTTACTTCATCCAAATTAAAAGTTTGCCACTTTATTAGTATGGAAAAAGTTGGCGAAGTATATTCAGGCGCTTGTTCGCCCCCTCATCTTTTCTTGCATTTTTACGGGCTTTGACTATAATACAGGTGATCAGAAAGAGCCTGGATTAGTCCGGATGGGAGATGAACCAACATGCTTGATAAATTACCTGTCAAACTCCGGATCGTCAGCAACAACGGGGACGAAACCATCCGGCAAACGGTTGCCGGAGTCCGCTATGTACGAGGGGCGAGCCAATATTTCCGCTACGAAGAGGATGAACCGGGAATAGGCAGGACGATTACGCTGCTGAAGATCAGTCCGGAGGAAATCCGGATTTTGCGCCAGGGGAATGTGGAGTCGGAGCAAACCTTCGCCGTCGGCGAAACGCGTCCCGGCTACTACCGGACGCCGCAGGGCAATCTTCAATTGACGACCCGGACCGAGGATGTTCAGGTGGAACTGGACGAAGGGGTGGGCCGGATCCGTTGGTCTTATGAGATGCATTTGGCAGGGGAGCGGGCTGGATTTTTCCTATTGGACATTCAAATCCAGCCCGCTTGAAAGAGGGATATCATGTGAACGGGTCTATCTATTTGGAAAGCAAAGCGTTTAGACACAGTTGAGCGTTGACTTCGCCTGCTGTGGCTGGACGTTTTTTGATGGTGACGGCTGTTGCATTCTTCATAAGCAATTGTTTGATGGAACGGGGCTTCAAATTCGGTCTGAGGGCGAGCAAGAGTGCGATGACGCCGGATACATGAGAGGTGGACATCGAGGTTCCGCTCAGTTCGTGGTACCGGTTGTTGGGCCAGGTGGATACGATTCGGTCGCCAGGCGCATAGATGTCGATTCGTTTGCCTCGGTTGCTGAAAGGCGCGACCTTGCGCTGTTTTGTTGTTGCTCCTACGGCAATGACATGGCGATAACGGGCGGGATAATCGATCTCAGCGGTTTTGCCTTCATTGCCGGATGAGGCGAC
The DNA here is from genome assembly GCF_000455485.1 of Gorillibacterium massiliense. GTDB lineage: Bacteria > Bacillota > Bacilli > Paenibacillales > NBRC-103111 > Gorillibacterium > Gorillibacterium massiliense. Next base: position 18,309 of record NZ_CBQR020000100.1, on the reverse strand, counting down.
AATGACGGTTCCGGCGGTATAAGCGGAACGAATAGCACTTTCCAGAGCCGGACTACCCGATTTCATGCCAAAGCTCATATTGATAATATCGATTTGGTTGCGAACACACCATTCGATGCCTTGAATGATATCGGAGACGTAAGCGGTGCCGTTATAGTCAAAGGCTTTGACGGCATAAATAAGAGCTTGTGGGGCAACACCCGTGATGCCGGATCTGCGGTTGGCGGCGGCGATGGTGCCGGCGATATGCGTGCCGTGGCCATTATCGTCTATCGGCGGCAGATGACGGTTGACCAGGTTGATTCCGCCGACCGCCGCATTTTTCAGATCCGGATGGTTGAAGTCGATGCCGGTGTCGATTACCGCAATTTTGACGGATCGACCGGCTGTTTTTTTCCAAACGGAAGGCGCCTTGATTTCGTCGATTCCCCAAGGAACCCAGCGGCCTTCCGGAGGAATGACGAAGGATGACGATTGCAAGGGATAGGGTAAGGGAAACTCGCGGTTTGGCCATAGCGGCGACTGGGGCAAGGCGTTCATTTCCGATGCATCGAAGTCGCCTGTGACTGCATGCAACAGGCCGCTCTCGAAGGAGCATGCAGAATTCCGGATATCAAGGAGCTTCTCCCTGATGTAGCAGATCCGTTCCTTTTCGGACACTGGAATCTCCCCTCCCTTTGCTGCCGGCACAAGATGGGCGGAAGCTAAAATGATGCGCATATTCTGCATACATCGTATGTCCGAAAATCGACTATGGATTGAGATGATTGCCCTTATTGCAATGATTTGGACGCTTTCCCGTCGCGTTGAGAAAGGCAACGCATAAGATATAGGGAGGGGAATCTCGGACCCTTCGTTACATGCCGCGGGCTTCGGTCCGTCCGAGAGGATACAGTCGCTGCGGGGAGTCTTTCCCCGCTTTCCTTTTGAGCTGGCTTGTCCGTTCTTGCTTTTTTTCCTAAAATAGGTTTAACTATATGTTGATAATGGGCAAGATTTTGCTGTCATGAAATGATCTGAGGGGATGTGTTCTCGTTGAGCGAACCAAAATATAAAGATCTGAATATTCCCATGGAACAAACCAGGGAAATGCCGATGGTTGATCTGGCATTCCTCGTATTGAAAGCAGCCAACACGCCTTTTTACTATCGGGATTTGATGGTTGAGGTTGCGAAGTATAAAGGGTTTTCCGATGATGAGATCCGTGGCGTTATCGCCCAGTTGTATACCGAAATCAACGTAGACGGACGCTTTGCTTGCGTCGGCAACAATCTGTGGGGACTGAAACGCTGGTATCCTGTAGACAATAAAGCGGACGATGCCTTGGGCGGCAAACGGCCTCGCATCATAAACGACGAGGAAGACGACCTCGACGAAGAAGAAACATTTCCGGAAGAAGAAGACTCCTTCAGCGGCGAGGAAGATGAATTCGATTCCTTTGACGAGGACCGCGAAAGCGCTGAAGAGGAAGAAGAAGAAGAAGAGGAATTCTTCCCGGGTGAAGAAGACGATGAGGAAGCGGAAGACGTCGATCTGGATGAAGAAGCGACGGATGAAGCCGAAGAAGAGGAAGAAGAAGAGGATTTGTTCGAAGGCGACGAAGAGGATGAAGATTGATTTTTTCTTCCTGATTTGTACCCTTGACAGTGCATAGGCAACAATGTAAACTATTGCATGGGCTAAACGTATGAACAACGAACCGAATACTTATAATGAAAAGTGCCCCGTTTCTACGGGTGTCACTTTTTTGTTTTTCTGGCAATTTATAATTGCCGGATATTAGGGAAACCTGATTCTTTGAGTTTGACGGCGCAAGCCGTTTTTCCTTGTAAAGTAAACGGTGCACAAACAAAGCCGCTATCCACGAATACGTACGGGAGGTTATTTTGTAATGACGAAATACATTTTTGTGACAGGCGGGGTTGTTTCTTCGCTGGGTAAAGGAATAACGGCGGCATCCTTGGGCCGGCTGCTTAAGGATCGGGGACTGAAAGTAACCATTCAGAAATTTGATCCGTATCTAAACGTAGACCCGGGAACCATGAGTCCTTATCAGCACGGGGAAGTATTCGTAACGGACGATGGCGCGGAAACGGATTTGGACTTGGGCCATTATGAACGCTTCATTGACATCAATCTTTCGAAGAACAGCAACGTCACCACGGGCAAAATCTATTCTTCTGTCATTACGAAAGAGCGCCGGGGAGAGTATCTTGGCGGCACCGTGCAAGTCATTCCACACATCACCAACGAGATTAAAGAGCGCGTTTATCGGGCTGGGCGAGAAGCCGGCTCCGACGTAGTCATCACGGAAATCGGTGGCACTGTTGGCGATATCGAAAGCTTGCCTTTCCTGGAAGCGATTCGTCAAATCAAGAGCGATATCGGCCGGGAAAACGTCATGTATATCCACGTTACGCTGATTCCTTATTTGAAGGCGGCGGGCGAAGTGAAAACGAAGCCGACCCAGCACAGCGTCAAGGAACTGCGCAGCATCGGTATTCAACCGAATGTCATCGTCTGCCGTACGGAAAAACCGTTAACGGAAGATATGAAAAAGAAAATCGCTCTTTTCTGTGATATCGACGCCGGTAGCGTGGTGGAAGCGCTGGACGCTGAAACGTTGTACGAACTGCCGATGATGATGCGCGATCAAAAGCTGGACGAAATCGCCATCAAGCATTTGCAACTGAACGCCAAGGAGCTGGACTTGTCCGATTGGGAAGCCATGGTCGCCCGGGTGAAAAAGCTGGAGCACCGTACGGAAATTGCCATAGTCGGCAAATATGTAGCGCTGCATGACGCTTATCTCAGTATTGTCGAGGCTTTGGCCCACGCCGGCTTTGATCATAACACGGAAGTAGACATCCGTTGGGTGAACGCAGAAGATGTCTATGAGCACAACGTAGACGAACTCCTCGGCGGCGTGCAAGGCGTCCTCGTTCCAGGCGGTTTTGGCGATCGGGGAATCGAAGGGAAAATTATCGCCATTAAATATGCCCGGGAAAAGAAAGTGCCGTTCTTCGGCATCTGCTTGGGCATGCAAGTGGCCACTGTCGAGTTTGCCCGCGGCATCCTGGGCATGGACGGCGCCAACAGCTCCGAGATCAATCCGGCCACGAACTACCCGGTCATCGACTTGTTGCCGGAGCAAAAGGACATCGAAAACATGGGTGGAACGATGCGTCTCGGTCTCTATCCTTGTAAAGTTGCTCCCGGAACTTTGGCGGAACAATGCTATAAAGATGAGTTGGTATACGAACGTCATCGCCACCGGTATGAGTTCAACAACCAATACCGGGAGCAATTCGAAAATGCTGGCTTCATCATCAGCGGTACATCGCCCGATGGCCGTCTCGTGGAAATGATCGAGCTTCCGGATCACCCGTGGTTCTTGGCTGTGCAGTTCCATCCGGAATTCACTTCCCGCCCGAACCGTCCGCAGCCGCTGTTCCGTGAATTTGTCGGAGCTGCATTCAAACAAGACAAGTAATCGTTCAAATCGATAAAAAAATCTCATAAAATCGCTCTGGCTCCCAAATTGTGGAAGGAATTCATGGCCGCTTGTCGAATACCCAGATGAAAGCGCTGGGATTGAATTCCTTGCTGGAGGAGGGCGAAGGTTGGAAAAGAAGAAGCTATTGATTGTGGATGACCAGAATGGAATAAGGGTGCTTCTGATGGAGGTTTTCAAAAGCGAGGGCTATGAAACCTTTCAAGCATCGAACGGGAAGATGGCCATCGAAATCGTGAAGAGGGATTCGCCCGATCTGGTTCTTTTGGATATGAAGATACCGGGGATGGACGGTCTGGAGATATTGAAGCACATCAAGATGCATGATCCGACACTGAATGTCATCATGATGACCGCTTACGGCGAACTCGATATGATCAAGGAAGCGACTGATCTAGGCGCCCTCATGCATTTTACCAAACCCTTCGACATTGATGAATTGCGCGCCGCCGTAAATTTCCATTTGAATGCTCCTTCTTCCTCCGCATCATAGGGCTTTTCATTCAGTCTTCGGCAGTAGCCGGAGGCTTTTTTATTAGCTATCAGAAAGTATAAGCTAAGCTTCGAAGATATGGCTTCCAGATATCGCAAAATAAATGACCGCTTCACGCGGTCTGTCTTCTTTGAATGTACGTCGATAGAGTTTTTCTTGGCGTGAACCAGGCTCGATATGATTTCATGTGATTGTTTCTTTTGCTTGTCCTATGGCTATGCTATAATAGACAAGTCTGACCGAGCCGCGGAACGGATCTATGGGAAACTGTTCGCGGGACGCGCCAACTATATGATAAAAAGCAAAATCAGGAGGATGAGATCATGCCACTCGTTTCAATGAACGAATTCCTGCCGCAAGCGAAAGCAGGAAAATACGCAGTAGGTCAATTTAACATGAACAACCTGGAGTTTGCCCAAGCGATCGCGCAAGCTGCCAAAGAACTGAACTCTCCGTTTATTTTCGGGGTTAGCGAAGGCGCCTTGAAATACATGGGGATTGAATACACGGTTGCTCTTGCTGAAGCGGCTGCTAAGCAAACGGGCCTTCCCATTGCCCTGCACTTGGACCACGGCAGCAACTTTGACGTTGCGATGAAATGTATTCGCGCTGGCTTCAGCTCCGTAATGTTCGACGGTTCCCACCACTCTTTCGAAGACAATATCCGTCTGACCAAGGAAATCGTTAAAGTAGCTCACGCTATGGGCGTATCCGTTGAAGGCGAGCTTGGCACCATCGGCGGCACGGAAGACGATCTCTCCGTTGACGAAGAAAACGCAAGCTTGGCTAAGCCGGCTGAAGCCATCCGTTTCTACGAAGAAACCGGCGTTGACGCTCTGGCTATCGCTGTTGGTACCGCTCACGGCATGTATGCCGGCGAACCGCACATCCACTACAACATCATCGAAGAAGTAGCTGCTGCTATGCCGATCTCCATCGTGCTGCACGGCGGATCCGGCGTACCGGACGACATGATCAAGAACGCCATCAAAGCCGGCGCAACCAAGATCAACGTCAACACCGAAAACCAAGTGGCTGCTACCGCCGCTATCCGTGAAGTTCTGGGCAAAGACGCGAAGGTATATGATCCTCGCAAATACCTGACCCCGGCACGCAACGCCATGGTTGAAGTGGTTAAAGGCAAGATCGAACTGTTCGGCAGCGTAGGCAAAGCCTAAGGTCGTCATAATTTTGCCGGAAGTTTTATAACATAAAAGAAACGCTTATGGAAAAACATCGGAACCCGGTGTTTTTTCCTTCATCAACCTGCATTATTCGCAAGTGCTTATAATACAAACGTAAGCCGGCATGCCGGCAGCTACGGGGAAACAATGCCGCCCCTTGTCAGGGGCGGCTAAAGCTTTTCTCTCTATAAGAAAGTATAAGTTTCACTTTACTTAGCCTTATGCCGCTACGGTAAACGTTGCTCGTCTTTTATGGACTGCGGTAGCCGTTTATCCTTGGGCAGCGCCACTTTAGGAGGACGCTCGATTCGATGGAAAAACTATTGATAGCGGGAGGCAAACCTCTTTCCGGGACAGTTACGATCAGTGGAGCCAAGAACAGCGCAGTTGCGCTGATTCCTGCCGCCATCCTTGCGGAATCTACGGTTATCCTGGATAATTTGCCGGATTTAAGCGACGTCGCGATTTATACGGAATTGTTGGAAGAGTTGAATGCAACCGTAGAACGGAAGGATGATCAGATGATCATTGATCCTTCTGCCTTGCGCTCCGTGCATATGCCTAACGGAAATGTCAAGAAACTTCGGGCTTCCTATTATTTGATGGGCGCACTATTAGGCCGCTTTGGCGAAGCCGTTATCGGGCTTCCGGGTGGCTGTAATTTTGAACCTCGTCCTATCGATCAGCATATCAAAGGATTTGAGGCTTTGGGTGCTAGAGTTAGCAATGAGGCTGGGGCGATTCACATCCGCGCTACCGAACTTCGGGGAGCCAAAATCTATCTCGACGTTGTTAGCGTCGGAGCAACCATTAACATCATGCTTGCGGCGTCCCGCGCCAAAGGCGTCACAATTATCGAAAATGCGGCGAAAGAGCCTGAAATTATAGATGTGGCAACCCTGCTTAATTCCATGGGCGCCAAAATTATCGGTGTAGGAACAGAAACCATCCGTATTGAAGGCGTAAACGAAATGCATGGCTGCCGCCATTCCATCATTCCCGACCGGATACAGGCCGGCACGTATATGATTGCTGCCGCCGCTACGCGGGGAGATGTTTTGGTGGATAACGTCATCCCGAAGCATTTGGAGGCGATATCGGCCAAGCTTCTGGAAATGGGCGTGCATATTGAGGAACAGGATGAAGCGATTCGGGTTATCGGACGGCCGGAATATGAGCCGGTGGATGTCAGGGCTCTAGTTTACCCGGGTTTTGCCACGGATATTCAGTCGCCGATGTGCAGCTTGCTCACGCAATCGAGAGGAACCAGCATCCTGACGGATTATGTTTACAGCAGCCGGTTTAAATATGTGCCAGAATTGACTCGTATGGGGGCTAATATCAAACTGGAAGGCCGATCGGCCATCGTGGAGGGCGGTCCTCTTTACGCTGCCGATGTAAGAGCGACGGATCTCAGGGCCGGAGCGGCTCTTGTCGTCGCCGCCTTGACGGTTACATCGGGCGGGATTACGGAAATTTCCGGCGTGGAGTATATCGACCGGGGCTATGATCGTCTCGTTGAAAATTTATCTCGCATGGGCGCCGAAATATGGCGGAAATAGTGGATAGAATAGAAAGTAAAAAATATTAATTAAGTGTGGTGGTGTAATGAGTCAAAACGATTTGCAGCTGGCCCAACTGGAAGGGCTGAAGCTGACGGAGCTTTATAAGCTGGCCAAGCTACACCAGATTCCCTATTACGGGCAGATGAAGAAGAAGGAACTGATCTTTGCCATCCTACGTGCCCAGGCGGAAAAGGGCGGCCTGATGTTTATGCAAGGTGTCCTGGAGATCCTTTCCGAAGGCTTTGGCTTCCTTCGTCCCATTAATTATTTGCCCAGTTCGGAAGACATCTATATTTCGGCGTCGCAGATCCGCAAGTTCGATTTGCGGTCCGGCGACATGGTATCCGGCAAATGCCGGCCGCCTAAAGAGAATGAACGGTACTTCGGGCTCCTGCAGGTGGAAGCGGTAAACGGCGAAAAGCCGGAAACCGCTGCGGAACGCCTGCATTTCCCGGCTCTTACTCCGCTTTATCCTCAGAAGAAAATGGTTTTGGAGACAAGCCCCTCCCGCCTTTCCACCCGTGTCATGGATCTTTTGAGCCCCGTCGGATTAGGACAGCGTGGACTTATCGTTGCACCTCCGAAAGCAGGGAAGACGCTGCTCCTGAAAGAAATCGCCAACAGCATCTCGGATAACTATCCGGAAATCGAGCTGTTTGTTTTATTGATTGACGAGCGGCCAGAAGAAGTGACCGATATGCAGCGCTCTGTGCGGGGCGAAGTGGTGGCGTCAACCTTCGACGAGTTGCCAGAAAATCATATCAAAGTTGCGGAGCTTGTATTGGAGCGTGCCCAGCGTTTAGTCGAGCACAAGAAGGATGTCGTTATCCTGCTGGACAGCATTACCCGCTTGGCTCGGGCGTATAATCTGGTCATTCCTCCTTCAGGACGGACGTTGTCCGGCGGTATTGACCCAGGTGCATTCCACCGGCCAAAACGGTTTTTTGGGGCTGCCCGGAATATTGAAGAAGGCGGCAGCTTGACCATCCTGGCAACAGCTTTGATTGAAACGGGCTCGCGTATGGACGACGTCATTTATGAGGAATTTAAAGGTACCGGTAATCTGGAGCTGCATCTTGACCGCAAGCTGGCGGAACGGCGCATTTTCCCGGCCATCGATATCCGCAGGTCGGGCACCCGCCGCGAAGAGATGCTGCTGACCCGGGAAGAATTGGAGAAGGTGTGGGCGCTGCGTAAAAATATGCAGGAATCCCATGAGTTCACCGAAGGCTTCCTGAAAAAGCTGGGAGATGCCAAGACCAACCAGGAGTTTCTCGATTCTTTAGAGACATCGGCCAAAAAGACACCGGCTCAGCCGGTCGTTCGCAAGCCTAGAACACCTGCCGTACCTTGAACCGACACCTTTGAAGGGGGATGAATCATGAATCTGGTATACGCAGATGGACAAGGGAGGGTTTATGACCATCCCGACTATTACGGTTTGGGCCGAAGCGCGGATATGATCGCGGAAATTATGGAAGATGAGCTTATTCCCCTGCCGGAGGGAGCGACCCTCGTTGGGCTGCCGGGGACGCGGCCTGCCTGTATGGATCCGGAAAGCGGTGAAATGATGCTGCTTCCCGGTGAGTATGAAGCGGTTGGCGCTCTGCTGCCCCAAGGCTTCACTCGCTTATTGCTGCCGGGGTATATCAAAGCGGACAAAAGTTCCGTTCTGCCGCTCTTCGGTTATACCGCCGTTGTTTGGAAGGACGGCGGATTTTATGTCGCTGCCCGAGAAAGCGATGATCCGGAACCATGGAACCCGCTGAATTGCGATACGGATAAGCTGGAAGCGGGGGTTAAGTTGCTGACGGAACGTTATCCGGACAACCGGCTTTATCAGCATTTGTCCCATTGCGCTCTCGGCTACGAGTGTTTGACCGCGTCCAATACCTTCCTCCAGCGTTTGGAGGGTGCGGTTCCCGTCTCTTATTCCTGCAATGCTGGCTGTTTTGGCTGCATATCCGAGCAGCCAGACGACAGTGAATTTCCGGCTCCCCAAACCCGGCTGCAATTCCGTCCGACCGCGGACGAAGTGGTGCAGATCATGCTCGAGCATTTGAAGACGCCGGAGGCGATCATCAGCTTCGGTCAGGGCTGTGAAGGTGAGCCTTCCACTCAGGCTCCTCTCATCATTGAGGCGATCCGCCGTGTGCGCGAACAGACGGATAATGGTTACATTAATATAAATACCAACGCAGGGTTGACAGATCATATTCGCGGCATCGTGGATGCAGGCTTGCAACTGATGCGGGTCAGTACCATTAGCGCGCTGGATGATCATTATAACGCCTACTATCGGCCCCGCCGTTATACGCTGCAAAATGTAGAAAAGTCTACTCGCTATGCTGCGGATAAAGGCGTTGTCACTTCCATTAATTACTTGATTTTCCCTGGTGTAACCGACCGGGAGGAGGAAATCGAGGCCATGATTGGCTTCATTCGTCGAACCGGCGTCAAACTCATTCAAATGCGCAATTTGAATATTGACCCGGAAAGCTATCTGAAGCTCATCCCGCCGGCAAAAGGCGAAATCATCGGGATGAAGCAGATGATCGATATATACCGGGAGGAACTGCCGGATGTTGCCATCGGGTCCTATACCCATACGCCTTCTGGTCTATTACGAAAAATGGCGGCCGATCTTCGTTCCGGCAACCGCTCAAGCCGCTAATTGATAAACTTTCCACTGCGGGATTTGGAAAGTGCAGTTCTTTATTCTTGCAATAAGTTATTTTCCTGTGATATAATCCCGTTATGTGTCCAGACAACTCTGGGTCGCTAACAAAGATCCAGGGCAAAAGAGGTGAAAGAAATGAAAGAAGGCATTCATCCGAAGTATCAAGTGACGACCGTTACCTGCGCTTGCGGCAACACCTTTGAAGCAGGTTCCGTTAAGCCGAACGTGCGCGTTGAAATTTGCTCCAACTGCCACCCGTTCTTCACGGGCAAGCAAAAGTTTATCGACGCCGGCGGCCGTGTGGACAAGTTCAAGAAGAAATACGGTATCTAATCCCATTAAAACCTTCCTTCGGCAATCGCCTGGGAAGGTTTTTTATTTCTCCGTCGCGAATTTCAGGGCTTCAGCTGTGACAGTTTTTGGTGACGGTTGCGGTATGGGGCTCTCGTGTTGTATAATATTTTTTACCGTGCTAGATGGGGAGGTAGCGGTGCCCTGTAACCCGCAATCCGCTATAGCGGGATTGAATTCCTGTCAGAGGTCTTGTCGATGTAAGGTCCGACGCTTATACGTAGTGTTGACAGCCGGGTCCTTCGCAATGGGTATTCGTGAACCCGGTCAGGTCCGGAAGGAAGCAGCCGTAAGCGAAACGATCCATGTGCCGAGGGGAAGCCTAGCTCGAGCTAACGGTAAGTGTTCCGCTTGGATCGCAACGATCAATGACAGGTGCACGGCACTTTATGATGATATCAGAAAGTATAAACTTCGGTGTAGAATCTTCCTGATATCACAAGAAAAACGTCCGCTAAACGCGGTCTATCTTCTTTGAATGTACGTCGAAAGATGGTTTTCTTATTTAAATAATTGTAGGAACCATAACACCTTTCAGTATGTCTAATGCTGAGGGTGTTATTTTGTTATTATTTGCTAAATAAAGAAATAAGTTGAGAGAGGGGAGGAAATTGCAAGAGAAAGGAGAATTTTATACATGTTAAGTGTTGTTTACCGGAAATTTCGAAAAAAAGGCAAGAGAGATCTTTTCGTTTCTTGGGGAGGTAAACCCGTTGCCGTCACCGCTTGATCATATTCTGACGTTACAGTTGGACCCCTTGATTGGATATATTAACTCCTGTAACCAACAGTCGATGCTGCTGGTTGATGAGGATGGATGGACCATTGCCGCAAGCCCGTCGCTGTGTCTCTTCCTGGGCTACGACATTGGATTTTTAAACGGACAACGGGCCGATCAGGTGTTTGTTTCAGGTGCGGATTTTCCCAGTTTTGGAGACGAAATGCTCTCTATACCCCTAGGGCACGAGGTTCAGTTAAGGTGCATGATAGGAGAACCCGTTGCGTGCCGATGCATGGCTTTTGATATTTTTTCACAAGGGGAAGCGAGAGGAAGGTATCAGTTTTACGTATTTGAAAATCTGTGCCACGAGATGGACTTGAACCTGCTTCAGCAATTCGCCGGTACGTTTGTGAAGGATGTCAATCTTGGCGTTATTCTCATCGATACTTCATTCGCCTTGGTGGATATTAGCGATACGGCCTGCCGTATTCTCGGACTCGAACGGGATCGGGCGCTGGGCCGCCCCATGGATGATGTTTTCTCTTTTTTGCCTGCTGAGCACCAGTTGGTCAATCGTTCGATTTTTGACGGGATCGTTATGCGCAATCATGCGGTTTCGTGGATCTCCGGGGATGACCGTTTTGAACTGCTGCTGGATTCCAGTTTGTTAAAGGATCGAAATGGCGAGACGGTGGGAGCATATCTGCTGTTTAAAGACGTAACCAACTTGCGTTCCTTGGAAGAGCAGGTGAAGCGCAGTGACCGCCTGGCGATGATCGGGCAGATTGCCGCCGGAACAGCCCATGAAATTCGCAACCCTCTGACCTCGATAAAAGGTTTTCTACAAATCCTACGTACGACGTTTATCGATAAGAAAATGGAGAAAGAGCAGACGTTTGTGGAAATTATGCTGACGGAACTCAGCCGGATTAATGATTTGGTCAGCGAATTTCTGCTTCTCAGCAAACGCCGCGATGTCAAATACATCCCTATGGACATCGGTGCCGCCGTCCGTGAAATTTTGCCCATCATCCATAATGAAGCGATTTTACACCGTGTCGTGGTCAATTTTGAACCGTGTGCGGACTTGCCTCAAGTGATCGCGGATAAGGAACTCCTGATGCAAGTTTTTTTGAATATTTCCAAAAACGGCATCGAAGCGATGGGTGACAGCGGAACCCTAACGATTACGGAAAAATGGGATGGCGAGGAAAGATGCGTGCTGATCGAAATTCACGATACCGGCCCAGGTATTCCCCATTTTCTCATCGATAAAATTTTTGATCCATTCTTCACGACGAAGCAGGACGGTACCGGATTGGGACTTTCTGTATGCCAACGGATCATTCATGATATGGGCGGGGTGATCCGCGTCAGTTCAAAAGGTTTTGGAACGACATTTACCGTATCGTTGCCGTATCCTTAATAGCATGTGTGCCCCAATTTCCATTTTCATATCAAGATTGAATAGCAGCCCGGAAGCGGGCTGTTTTTTTTCGCATTAAGTATTTATAGGAAGGCGTCAGCGGTTTATCCTTGGTAAAAAGCATCTATGGAGTAGAAAGGGAGAGTCGGTTTCATTGGGTTGTGGAGTATAGTATAATAGAATCCATTAATGAAGGGGATTCTTAGACACATAGGCCGCAGTTGCAGGCGTTAGTGAATATGAGAAGAACAGCAGTCGCCTGAAACCTACTCTTCAATGGGAAGGGTACTTCAGGAAAGCGAGGGAAAGATGGCACATATTGCATTATATAGAAGGTGGAGGCCCCAGACCTTTGGCGATATCGCCGGTCAGGGTCCGATTGTACGGACGCTTCAAAACGCCTTGCGGGAAAACCGGATCAGTCACGCTTATCTGTTCAGCGGCCCTCGGGGGACCGGGAAGACGAGCGCGGCCCGCATGCTCGCAAAAGCCGTCAACTGCGAGCGGGGGCCGGCTCCAGAGCCTTGCAACGAGTGCGAAGCTTGCCGCCGAATGACGGAAGGTTCGGTCGTCGATGTCATTGAGATCGATGCCGCCTCTAACCGGGGCGTTGACGAGATCCGTGATCTTCGGGATAAAGTAAAATACGCTCCCACGGAAGTGCGGCGCAAGGTTTATATTATCGACGAAGTTCATATGCTGACTACGGAAGCCTTCAATGCATTGCTGAAAACGCTGGAGGAGCCTCCGGAGCATGCTATGTTTATTCTGGCCACAACGGAACCTCACCGTTTACCTGCCACGATTGTTTCCCGTTGCCAGCGTTTTGATTTTCGTCGGGTACCGCTCGAGGAACAAATCTCCCATTTGGAACGGGTGTGCCGGGAGGAAGGCATAACAGTTGAGCCAGAGGGGCTGCAGATGATTGCCCGCCTTTCGGAGGGCGGCATGCGGGATGCACTCAGCCTGTTGGACCAAGTCGCTTCATTCTCCGGTAACCAGGTTACCTACGAGAACGTGATCTCGGTAACCGGGGGCGTTGCAGCGGAGCAGTTCGGCAAATTGGCGGAGGCGCTCTTGCAAAAGGATATGGGGGCGGCACTGGAATCGGTAGATGGGTTCATGCAGGAGGGGAAAAGCCCGGATAAATGCATGGAGAGCCTTCTGTATTTCTTTCGCGATCTTCTGATGATTCGCATGATTCCCGAGTCTTCTGCGATTACAGAGCGGATTCTCAATCCCGACCATTACCGGAAGACAGCGGCTGGATTTACAGCGGATGCTTTATTCCGGATTATTGATGTCCTCAATCATTATCAATCGGAGATGAAGTATTCTACGCAACCGCGGACGCTTTTTGAGGTGGCGGTCTTGAAGGCGTGCAGCTTGTCGGACGATGCTGAAGGGCTTGCTGTTCGCATCATTGGGGAGACAAAGCCGTCCGGGGCAGAAGGTTCTTCAGCAACCGCAGCGGATGCGGGTGAACTGGCCCGGCTGCAAAAGCGGATGGCTCAGATGGAACAGCAGCTTTCCAAGCTGATGGAGCGGGGAGTAGCTGCCCCGGCCCAACCCTCAGCGTTTTCTTCTGACGGATCGTCCTTGGCGTCACCTAGCAGGCTGGCTGCCTCTAGTGGAGGAGCGACTTCTACAGGAGGCGTATCGCTTTTAAAAGGCCGGACCAAGCTGGATCGGTTTATCAGTCAGCAGGATTCCGAACTGTTCCGCCAAATCAAAACGAAATGGAGCCAAGTGCTCGCTCAGGTTAAGGACAAGAAGATTACTGTCCATGCCTGGCTAGTGAACGGCACTCCTGCCGCTTTTGATCAGGATACACTGCTTCTTGCTTTTACCAGCGCCATGCATCGGGAAACGACGGAGAAACCGGCAAACAAGCAGCTCATTGAGCAGGCGATGCATGAGGTTTTGGGTCATGCGATTACACTAGCCACGACGATGGCGAATGAATGGCAGGACGCGCTGGAGGGAGGCTCGGAGGCGGCGAAGAAGCCGGAAGCTGAAATCTTGCGGTTAGAGCCAGAAGAGCCCGCTCCCCGCGAGGAATGGGTAGATGAAGCCATTCGCCTGTTTGGAGAAGATTTAGTTAAAATCAAGGAAGACCAATAATCAACTAAGGAGAGATGGACAATGAACAATATGAATCAAATGATGAAGCAAGTTAAGAAAATGCAGGAGCAAATGATGAAAGCCCAAGAGGAATTGGGAACGAAAGTGTTGGAAGGAACCGCTGGAGGCGGAGTAGTTACGGTTTCCTGCAATGGGCACAAGAAAATCACCAGCATTATCATTAAGCCGGAAGCGGTGGACCCTGATGATGTGGAAATGCTGCAGGATCTAGTGTTAACCGCAGTCAATGACGCGTTGAGTAAGGCGGATGAGTTGGCGAATAACGATATGGGCAAGTTGACCGGCGGTATGAAAATCCCGGGATTGTTTTAATTGACGGAAATGCCGCTTAGGCTGCAATGGGAAAGAGGGCTGACACTTGTATTATCCTGAACCTATAGCGAAGCTGATCGACGCCTTCACCCGTTTGCCGGGCATCGGTCCCAAAACCGCCAGCCGACTGGCTTTTCAGGTGCTGCGGATGAAGGAAGAAGATGTGATGGATTTCGCCAAAGCGCTGATCAGCGTCAAGCGGAACCTGCATTACTGCTCCGTTTGCTGCAATATCACTGATATGGACCCATGCCGGGTTTGCCAGGATAAAAGCCGCGATGCATCCGTCATCTGTGTCGTCCAAGAACCGAAGGATCTGGTGGCGATGGAGCGGACGAAGGAATTTCACGGTTATTATCATGTTCTGCATGGCGCGATCTCTCCCATGGAAGGTATCGGTCCGGATGAAATTTACATTGCCGAACTGCTCAAGCGGCTTAGTGACGATCGGGTGCAGGAGTTGATTCTTGCCACCAATCCGAATATCGAAGGGGAAGCGACGGCGATGTACTTATCGCGGCTCGTGAAACCTTTTGGCTTGAAAGTAACCCGTATTGCCCATGGATTGCCTGTAGGCGGCGATCTGGAGTATGCCGATGAAGTAACGCTGACCAAAGCTCTTGAAGGACGACGAGAGCTGAACTGAATGAAAAAGAAGACCGCCGGTTACCCTGTCTGCTAGGCCAGGATATTGGCGATCTTTTTTTGTGTTTTGATCCAGAAAATGGTTGACATGGGGAAAAGAAAATGATATTTATTTATTGATAAATAAATTTCGAATGAGTAAGGTGATATGAAATTGAGCAGCAGAGATGACGTCGCCGCAAACCGCAAAGAACAGATCATCGATACCGCAGCTGCGTTATTTGCGGAGAACGGGTACTATAAAACGACGACGGCTCAAGTGGCTAACGCGATTGGGGTGACGCAGCCCTATGTATTCCACTTTTTTAGATCGAAAGAGGAACTGTATCTAGCCGTTCTTCGGCGGGCCTCGGAGCGGGTTCTCCACACGTTCTCCGCGTTGGAGGCACCCGCAGACAAACTGGTGGAAGCATTAGGAGATGCATTCTCGGGTCTTCTTGCTACCAACCGTAATGAAATTCTACTCGTTATGATGGCCTACACAACGCCTGAACCTGCTGTCCGGGAGCTTGTGAAAGACGAGTTCGATGCGGTCTTTGAGCGCGTGAAAACCCGTTTTTCGGATGCAGGGTTTCTAAATCCGGGATACATGGCTGGGAATTTTATTGCGATAGGCCTTCTTATTTCCATGTCGGAAACTTTGAACATGCCGAAGCTGCTTCCTTGGGATTCTGATAAGGATCCAGATCATAGCTGAGCGAGGGACATAAACGTGTCGGGTTTTTACTGGCAAGGTATCGCTGCTGACTAGTGAACCTTGCCTTCTTTTTTGGATTTATATTTATTTATCAATAAATAAACAAAGTGGAGAGTGATTCTATGTTTACTGTTTCGCGAGTGAGGCTGTTGATCATCACGTGCGCCACCCTGTTTATGGCTATGTTGGATAATCTGGTGCTGGGTGTAGCACTGCCGTCGATTCAGAAATCCTTTGAAACGGGGATAACGGATCTGCAATGGTTTACGAACGCATACACGCTTGCTTTTGCCGTGCTGCTTATTCCATCCAGTCTGCTGGGGGAAAGGTTCGGGCGGAAGAAAATTTTTTTAACGGGCGTAATCCTGTTTACCCTAGGTTCGGCTTTTTCGGGACTCAGCACTAATTCGATGCAGCTCATCTTTTCCCGGGTGGTGCAAGGTATCGGTGGCGCTTCGATTGTTCCATTAAGCTTGACCCTGGTAAGCAGTGCATTTCCCGAAGATAAGCGGGCTGCTGCCATGGGCATCTGGTCGGGAATATCGGGACTGGGGTTATCTGTCGGCCCGCTAATCGGCGGGTTGATATTGGAGGGGGCTCCATGGCAATTGATTTTCTGGATTAACGTTCCTGTGGGAGTCTTGGCATTCCTTTTCGGACTCAAATGGCTACCGGAGATGAAAGGGGAGAAACAACCTGTCGATTTACTCGGCATTCTGCTTCTTGCTATAGGGCTATTCGGCATTATCTATGGCCTGCAAAACGGAAACAAGGATGGCTGGAGCGACTTTTTCATTTTGGGTTCCATCACCGGCGGGATCATTCTCCTTGTGCTGTTCATTATCTGGGAACGGATGTGCAAGCAGCCTCTCGTCCAGCTTAATCTGTTTCGAAAAAGGGACTATTCCGCCTTCATGATGACAGGGTTCCTGCTTAATGGAGGGATATTTGGCTCGATCTTTCTGCTTACGCTTTTCTTGCAGCAGGCTCAGGGATACTCGGCTCTGGGTGCAGGCGCCCGGGAAATGGCATGGACGGGATGCACAATGATTGCGGCTCCGCTGGCAGGTCTTTTGGTCACGCGCTTGGGCACCCGTTTCATTCTCTCGGCTGGATTATTCATGCAGGCCATTGGGCTTGTCGGCTTTTCGTTGGTAATCGGGACATGCGGTGCGGATTTCCCCTTTCTTTATATCGTGCCGTTTATGATCATCGCGGGTACAGGAATGGGGCTAAGCTTTACTCCTCTTGCTCATGGAGTGCTTGCCTCCGTACCGGATTCTTCAGCGGGAGAGGCCAGTGGCGTAAGCAATGCAACCCGTGAGCTTGGCGGAGTTTTCGGCATTGCGATCTGCACCCTTATTTTCGAGTCAGGTTCGGCTATTACAAGCCCGGATCGATTCGCGGATCATATAGTTCCATCTCTGTTATCCGGCGCAGGCATGCTAACATTGGCATTGATTGTCGTTCTTTTATTTGTCGGAAGATCCAAATCAAGGGTGAAAACCATGGAAACGATTGAGCCCAGTGCCGAAAATGCAGTAAGTCAGTGAAAGAAAAATTATCGTAAGGTAACCTAAATATGAAATGCAAAAAGGGTCGCCCGGAACTATTCCCGAGCGACCTTATTGTCTGTTACGACCAGCGACGGCTAAACAAGGGATAGATTCAGCGAGTCCGTGTCCACTTGCTTGTCTCTAAATTGATCCCCCTCTTATTCTATTGGCATGTTCTAAAATCGGAGTTCCCGACTATATCTAGAAATAGAGTGGAGGAGGGGACGAACCATGTTTCAACGCAGGAAGCAGATCATCATGAATAGTCTCGAACCGGACAAACTGGAGCTGCTCCAGGAAATCCGTCAGGCGCATATGCTATGGGAAACGGCCAGGGCCCGCTTTGAATGGGGCAGCGAATCAGGAGAGGAAGTGGATTTTTCCATTTTCGCCTTGGCGGCTGCCGAGAAAAAGTACGCTCTATTGCTTCAGCAGGCAAAGCGTATGGACTGGGATAACACACCTTACTGGGCAAGCTTGGAGTGGGCATAATGCGGACGGGGATATGGATTGTTTTTGCCGGATCGCTTTTGATTCTCTTGGCTATCTTAATTAAAAACAGGCAATCGATTCATGGATTGGCCAAGGTGGGGCTCCATATCGTCGTCGCCGCTTTGTTGCTGTACGGGGTAAACCGGTTCGGGGTCGCACACCATTTTCATCTGCCGATTAACGGTGGGACAGTGGCGGTAGTAGGCTTTCTTGGCGTTCCTGGGCTGGCGTTATTGGTTTGTGCGAAAATGTGGAT
The DNA here is from genome assembly GCF_000455485.1 of Gorillibacterium massiliense. Taxonomy (GTDB): domain Bacteria; phylum Bacillota; class Bacilli; order Paenibacillales; family NBRC-103111; genus Gorillibacterium; species Gorillibacterium massiliense. The sequence continues at coordinate 272 of NZ_CBQR020000100.1, read as the reverse complement.
TGTTTGAACATATAAAGAGTAAATCAAACTATGATAGTTCAGGTGGAAGAAATTGTAGTTGATTCGTTTTGAGAAACGTGATACATTAGATCTCGCCCTTAAAAAACTTAATGATGAGAGCAATTAAATTTCATTAAGAAATCGACCGGCTGGAAAAAATTACAGCTTGTCAAAAGGGTCGAAAACATGATATATTCTAATTCCGGCCGAGAGAAACACATTGGTTCGGAAGAAGAAAAAAGCAACACTTGGTCCTTTGAAAACTGAACAAT
>NZ_CBQR020000099.1 GCF_000455485.1 Gorillibacterium massiliense | reverse complement strand
GGTATTATCCCCTTTAGGTAGACAGTGCAAAAAGAGCACATGTATGATGTGTTCTGGCACTAATTATCTAAAGGGGATTTTATTATGGCTATTAAAGGACAGAAATTTAAAATATACTCAACGGAGTTTAAGTTGGAGGCAGTCCGCCTGCACCTGGAGGAAGGATTAAGCTTTTCTCAGATCGTTGAAAGAACGGGCGTTAAAAGTGATGCGCAATTAGTGGACTGGGTGAGGAAATACAAAGCAGGAATACCGTTTAAGGATCGAAGTGAGAAGTGGGACAAGAAGGATTTCGAAAGCTTGGAAGAGGAGAATGCATACTTAAAGGCTCAGGTGGATTACCTAAAAAAGCTCAGTCCAAATCTGCACGGGGAGGGAAGTTGGATAAACAGATTCGATGCGTAATAATAAATGAGTTAGCGTCAACGTGCACAGTCTCAATGCTCTGCAGCATTGCCGAAGTGTCTCGTTCAGGGTTTTACAAATGGAAGAAGGAAAGAACAACTCGCGAGGAACAGAGAGGTCGTAAATCTGTTCTCAAGGAGCATATATTGGCGATCCATAAGGCTCGCCCTTACTTTGGGTACAACCGAATGAAGACGGCGTTGTTCAAAGAGGGCTTTGTAGTTAATCACAAAAAGGTTAGGCGGTTGATGCGAGAATTGGGAGTCAGTTCCGTTATTAGGCGCAAGCGGAAGTATTACGGTAGGAAGAGCTCCGTTGTCTTTAAGAACGTTCTCGCGCGCGATTTTAAATCTCAGAATCCACACGAGAAGTTGGTTACTGATATCACCTATGTAAGGATCGGAAACGAGTTCGTATATCTCTCTGTGGTTCTGGATCTGTTTAACAATGAGATTGTCGCATGGAAAGTATCTCGAAGAAATGACTATGTTTTAGTTAAAGAGACAGTCAATCAACTCGACTGCAAGGGAGCAATCCTGCATTCGGATCAGGGCTACCAGTATACTTCGAAGCCCTACGCCTTACTGTTAAAGAAGAAAGGCATAGAAGGCAGTCATTCACGGCGAGGGAACTGCTACGACAATGCATGCGTCGAGTCGTTCTTTTCTCACTTAAAGACAGAGAAAATCTATTTAGAAAAGCCGCAGTCACTTGAAGAGGCAGAAAAAATGATTTTTGATTATATAACTTTTTACAACAACAAACGTTTCCAGAAAAAACTCGGCAACCGCTCACCTTATGAATATCGGCAAGCGGTCGCTGCTTAAAAGTGCTCTTTTATAGTTGTCTACTTGACGGGGCTATGACCAGACCTCTCTGCTCTTTTTTCATTGGGTTTATTGGGTACGAACTTCAATGGCCATGTTTGCGTTTTCTGGGATTTGATCAAGATTTGACGATTCATGTCGAAGTTTATCATCTTTTAAGCGTTCCTTAAGCCGGGGTTCAGGTACTATTTTCCTATCGGCTTTACACTAGGGTGGAAGATTTTGAGATGAAGGAGAGCTATCCATGAATCGCACGTCGAAGCCAACCATCCGTTACCGTTCCGTGAAAAGAAAGCTTATTGCATCATTTCTGCTCATTCTGCTGCTGCCAAGCCTCGCAATCGGGGGATTCTCATACATAACGGCAAAAGATAAAGTGGATGAACAACTGGAAAGCGCCGCTGTTAACAGCATTGCTTTGGCAGATCATGCTATAGACCAAATTATTCAGGCAAAAATCAACGATCTCAATACTCTGTCGCAAGAATCCGCCGCTGGGTCCGTCCAAGGCCAGCTCGCTGACTATACGGCGAAGCACTCCGAGATTGAAGAAGCGGCGGCTATCGGAGCGAATGGGGTGACTGCGCAGTCGCCAGCGAGCTCGAAAGCGGGGTCCGGCAGTTTGCCGGCGGATAACGCGTATTATTCGGAAGCAGTGAAGAACCAGGGAAAGGTGACCATTACGGAACCTTATACGTCTTCCCAAACAGGCGATACGGTCATTACCCTGGCCAAAACCGCTGCAGACGGCCAGACGGTGGTCGCCCTCGTTATGAATTTGCAAGGCATACACGATTTAGTGAACAATGTGAAAATAGGTGAAAATGGGTTCATCGCCATCTTCAGCCCGCAAGGAGCGATGGTCGTATCTCCACCTTGGGGAGTTGGCGGTGAAGGAGCGCAGCCAGGAGCCGCCGGAACGGCACCGGACGGACCTGGAAATGCGGCGGAGGGCAACGGAGAAGAAGTGCCGCCTGCCAAGAATCAGCAGGCGCCAGGCGATACGGGTGAGCCGCCGGCAGGAGAAGCGCCCCTCAATTCCATGTTCGACGGCGACTCGGGGAAGATCAAGCAAGTGTCGCCTGAGGGGGATACTCGCAGCCTGATCTACATCACGAATGAATTAACGGGCTGGAAAATCGCCGGAGACCGTTCTCCCAGCGAGGTTACCCGCATGGCATCGCCGATTTTGCTGAATACCATACTGGTTCTTGTGATTTCGACGCTGCTAGGTGCGGTGCTGGTCTTCGTCATCGTGCGTTCTTTTTCCAAGCCTTTGAAAGCTCTGACGGCAGCCTCCCGGCTTATTGGCCAAGGCGATTTAAGCTCCCGGGTCGAGGTTAAAGGGAAGGACGAGTTTGCCGAGCTCGGAGCCGGCTTCAATCAAATGGCCGATGCGTTGAAGACGGTGCTGGCGGAAGCCGGCCGTTCGGCTGGCCGGTTGACGGCAGCGTCGGAGGAGTTGGCCGCAAATGCGGAAATGACTTCCTCCGCCACGACCCACATTGCCGGCGCTATTGAAGAGATGGCGGAAGGTGCCAACCGGCAGGCGGGCATCGCGGAGGAAAGCGCGCAAACCATTCACGCCGTTTCGGAGAAAATGCGAATGATTGCCGCCCATGCCCGTACAGCATCGGAAACAACGGCGATGGTTTCGGAAAAATCGGCAGAGGGCGGCCGCGCCGTTCAAAGTGCAGTCCGGCAAATGGGTTCGATAAACGGTTCCGTTGAAGAATTATCGGCCGTTATCGCTCATTTGGTGGCGACTTCAACGGAAATCGATCAGATCATCGAGGCGATCTCGGAGATCTCCGGAAAGACCAATCTACTCGCGCTGAACGCCGCCATAGAAGCGGCCAGGGCAGGTGAACATGGCCGGGGATTCGCCGTTGTGGCGGGAGAAGTAAAGCTTCTGGCGGAACAATCGGCTCGCTCCGCGGAGCAAGTGGCCGCCTTGATCCACACCATTCGCGAAGAGATCAACCGCGCCGGAAAATCGATGCGGTTGGCGACGGAAGAGGTCGGCACGGGGATGAGCGTGGTGCAAACAGCCGGCAGTCTATTTGCGGAGATCGAGCGTTCTGTAGGCGAGGTGAACAATCAGGTCGGCGAGGTTTCGGCTACGGCAGGGCAAATCTCATCTGAAACCTTGAAGGTTGTCCGGGCGATCGAGGATCTTGCTCTCTTTTCCCAGTCTACGGCTTCCGGCACGGAGACGGTCTCTGCCTCGACGGAACAACAGCTGGCAGCAATGGAGGAGATCGCTTCTTCCTCTGCCACTCTGATTCGTATGGCGGAGGAATTACAGGCCGTCGTTGACAAATTCAAATTATCTTGAGTAAAAAAGCGAAAGAGGCCTCTCACGAGTTCAATGAACTTGAAGAGGCCTTTTTTTGTACGATTGACATGCTGCCAATTCCCATATTTTTCATTAATAACAATAATCTTTATCAATTAGATATTTTTAATACTATTGGGTGCATTTTCATGAATGATTATGCTATAATTCGGTTTAAGGAAAATCCCGTAACCAAACGAGTCTGCAGCTGCATATCTTATTATATACAAGTTTCATGCTGTTCCCCAACCCCGGGGGACAGCATGTTGCATTTTAAGGGAGCTAATATTAAAAGTCATTCTCAATAAAAGAAAGGAGAGTGTTAGAGGATGTCCGCAAATTATCAAACAGCAGCCGCTTCTTGCAAACGCGCCGAATCCACCACCGCATTTCAAAAGTGGAAGAACCGTTACGGCGAACTGGCTGCTGCGTTAATCGGAGGCGGGTTGACGGCAATGGGTTGGGTTTTGCATCATCACCATTACTTTGCAGCCGTATGTTTCTTTATCCTGTCATTTGTCATCGGCGGATATGCGAAAGCGAAAGAAGGCATGAAGACCCTCCTGTACGAGAAAGATCTAGACGTTAATCTGTTGATGTTTGTGGCTGCCATTGGTGCTGCCTCTATTGGGTATTGGACGGACGGGGCTGTGTTGATCTTTATTTTTTCCCTTAGCGGCGCTTTGGAAACGTTGACGGTCGAACGGAGTTCGCGGGACATTTCCGCTTTGATGGGGCTAAATCCAGAAACGGCAACCCGATATATAAACGGCGTGGAAGAATCGGTTCTCATCCAAGATTTGCAGGTCGGGGACATCATTATCATCAAAAACGGCGAGCGCATTCCTGCAGATGGAGTCATAACCGAGGGAGCCTCATCTGTGAATCAAGCCTCCATTACGGGTGAGAGCATTCCGGTGGATAAAGCAGTAGGCGATACCGTTTTTGCCGGCACCTTAAACGGCGAAGGTGCTCTGTTCGTCCAAGTGACGGTTTCCAGCGATTCCACTTTATTTGCGAAAATCATCCGGCTGGTGCAGGAAGCCCAGAGTGAGATGCCCAAATCGGAGCGCTTCATGCAGAAATTTGAGCGTTATTATGCGCGGGCTGTCGTTGCGGTAACGATTCTGCTGATCCTCCTTCCGCCTTGGCTTATCGGTTGGAGTTGGTCCGTTACGATGTACAAAGCGATGGTGTTTCTTGTCGTTGCCTCGCCATGCGCTTTGGTGGCATCGATCATGCCTGTCATGCTTTCGGCGATCTCCAATGGTGCCAGGAAAGGGTTATTGTTCAAAGGCGGGGCTCATCTGGAAAACCTTAGCTCGGTCCATGCCGTCGCCTTTGATAAAACGGGAACGCTCACCCTTGGTAAGCCGGTCGTAACGAATATCGTCACGTTTAATCGGATGGATGAAAATGAATTGTTGGCGGCAGCGGCTTCCATCGAGTCGATATCGACCCATCCGATTGCAGGAGCGATCGTGGAGGAGGCGGAGAGCCGTGGAATCAGACTGGCGCGTTGTTCGGACTTTCAGGCGATGACAGGCAGAGGTGTCCAGGCGAACCTGGGAGGAACGCTCTGGAAAATCGGCAAGCCCTCTCTGTTTGAGGAAGACTCGAAGCGACAAGGACTCTACGATGAGATTGGGAAACTCGAAAAACGAAACACGGTCATCCTTGTCGAGCAGGATGGGATCGTGGCGGGAGCCATCGCACTTCAAGATCGCATCCGACCGGAAGCCGTTCCGATGGTTGCCAAGTTGAAAAGCATGGGCATAACGGTTGCGATGCTGACAGGCGACCAACAGCTTACGGCTGAAGCGATAGCAGCGGAGGCGGGGATTGATAAAGTCTATGCAGGCCTGCTTCCGGAAGAGAAATTGAATATTGTCAAACAATTGAAAGAGGAGCATGGAAGCGTCGTGATGATCGGCGATGGCGTAAATGATGCTCCGGCTTTAGCGACGGCCACGGTTGGGATCGCAATGGGCGGCGGGGGCTCGGATGCCGCGTTCGAGACGGCCGATTTGATACTGATGAACGATGATTTGCTGAAGATCAGCTTTGCCGTAGAGCTGGGAAGACGCATGAAGCGGGTCGTGAAGCAAAATATCGCCTTTGCCGCATTCGTCATTATGGGTTTGATCATCTCCAATTTTATTTCGGATTTTCCGTTGCCGCTCGGTGTCTTCTTCCATGAAGGAAGCACCATCCTTGTGATTTTGAACGGATTGCGGCTGCTTCGCTAACATCATTTCGATATAGCTTAAAGGGAGTCGTGGTAACCCCATGGCTCCTTTTTAGTGTTGTAAGTTGAAGCATGTTGATCTTACGATGGCCGTTCACTTGTAAAACGGGACACAAAGCAAGAGTCGCTGGTTGAATTATCCCGCTATTAGTTTCGCCAACCCACTGGAAAAAAAGTGCGCTTATCCTCGCAGATAATGTCCACACACTCCTTACGTAGTTTCAATACTTTAATCATAGATAAGCTAAAACAATAACATTTCCATCGTTGGGTTGGTGATAGGCTATGATCTATTTAGCACTCGGAGATTCCATTACATTTGGGGAAAATGCCTCATCTTTGAGAAATGCTTACCCCCAATTAGCCATATCAGCGTTAAATTCAAGCTCTTGTAAGGCTACAGGGCATGTTCTGGCCAAGCCTGGCTGGACTAGCGAGGATCTATTAGATGCTGTCGTATGGCAAAGCGTCCCCTTGATCAGCCACGCTTCTGTTGTTTCCATATGGATCGGAGGAGTCGATTTAGCGGTGGTGGCCCTATCTTCGTTTCGAAATCAGTTGCCACTATCACCAACTCAAATAGCAGCTAACTATAGACGAAATGTACGCAACATCATCACGTTTATCAAAAATGAAAGCCGGGCCAGAATCCTAATCTGTACGCAATACAATCCATTTCCAAACAGCCCTCTTGCGGCTGAAGGGATCGGCCAATTAAACCGGGTGACGAACGAACTCGCTCGAAGCTGCGGCGCAATGACCGTTCCCGTTCATGCGTGGTTTGAAGGAAAACAAGCGGAGCTTATCTATGGATATCAAAAAGGTAAAATTGAAGATGCATTAAGCGGTTTTCTTCCCATCCACCCAAATGATCGAGGCCATCGAGTTATTGCCGAGGGGCTACTCCCTTATCTTGCTTCATGCTAAGAGTCTTGACAGCGGATCGTTGTAATGGGTGCGAGCTCCGGCCGCATTTGCAGGAATTATCATAAGTAAAAAAGCGGAAGAAGCCTCTCACGAGTTCAAAGAACTTGTGGAGGTTTTTTTGGGTTCAGTTGGAACTAAATGCGTTCATGAATGATTGGGCAAGTACATATTTTTCTAATGTTTTGAATAAATGGAAATAGGGTAATGACATTTGGTGTGACATTATTGATCGATAGGAGGGAGCAATCGCATGTACTTGCCTTCGCGTCTCAGTCTCTTTTTGCTGCTAAAAGGGAGCGGACTGCCTATTCCCAACATTCCGTTCTATGCTGAAGTCGTCTCTCCAAAAGCGATCCTTGAATCAACAGTCGAAATCGATCATCGTTTGGATGACCACATTGTACGGCAATTACGTGAGCTTGATCCCGGAGTGATGACAGAAGCAAAAGCGATTGACCGCGTCCTGAAAGCAGTACAAGAAGCCATCTCCCGTTTGCTCTCGAGTGATGCCCGCGACAAACTTACAAACGAGCACGATCTGGCGGATAAATTCATCTATGAGATTATTTGGAGCATGAAGGCAGCAAACGGTGGCGAGTTGAAAAACACGTCCGATTCCGATTTGCGGCAATCCGCGGAAAAGACCGTTCGCCAAAAGGCCGGGGATTTTGGGCTAGAGTTGAAGGAGCTTGACCCGCCACCGGAAACTACAAAGACGGCTTATCCGTTGGGCATCCTTGCAACCGATCATGCCGGCTACTTGTCATTCGATCTTAAAAGACTCCCGAAAGAAATCTACATATCCCTTGTCGATGCAATCGATCAACGCCGAAAAGATGCGCAAGCCTCTATAAACACATCCGTCTGGTTTTACGCTTTTGCCCGGGAAGATATGCGGTTCGATGCTCTCGTCCAAGGGAGATTTGCCGAAGACGCGATTTTGACGAAGCTGGAATTACCTACTTCTTTGCCCTTGCCTTTTGACGTTAAAAATGTGGGGTATTTGTCATTGCAAGACCCTAGTTTAACGGACTGGCGCTTGTCGCCTTCCTCGTTTGCGTCGAACCCTGCCTTATTGATCGGCGATGATGAAGATTGCGAAAACTTGCTTCCAGCCCATTTGGCGCTACAGGAATACCGGTTTTATCAAGTCGTTGGGTTAAGCAATATGGATCATGTAGGCCGGGACGGCCTTGTTCGTCTGGGCGTCGTGCATGAGTATCGCGTGGCTTGGTATCCGCTCGGTCATTCGTTAGGCGAGATTTTATACAGCCTTCCTTTGGCGCCCGGCGAATCTATCAATTTGGCGGTCATCGACTGGACCCGGCGAGACGATGCCGCGCGGAAAGAAAATACCACCCTGGATGAGCAGATCGTTCATCAAGAACATCGCGACCGGATGATTAGCGAGACGGTCACAGCTGCTGTAAAAGAGTATCAGCACGGCAGCAGTTTTATGGGGGGGATTGCCGGGTCGGGCGGCTATAACAGCGGGGCTTATGCAGTAGGGATTGCAGGTTCCCTTGGAGGAAGCACGGCAAGCAGCAGCGGTACCCGGGACATTGCGGCGAACACGGTGCAAAAAATCAGCGATAATATCTCACAAGTAAGCTCGGCTGCCCGGGAACTGCAAAGCACAGTCGTGGTACAAACCAATCAGTCGGAAAAAGAGGCAATCGAGACGCGCACGGTGGTGAATTACAATCATAGCCATGCGTTGACCATTTTATATTACGAAGTGCTTCGTCACTATCGGATCGTTACCGAATTCGTGCGCCGCAGGCCGGCTGTGATGATCAAACTGAAAACGGATTGGTTCGACGGGCCAGATGCGAAAAAACTTGTACGGGAAAACCGTGCTGCTTTAGAGTCGCACTTGCTTGTCCCATCCCTTGCCGGAGCCTTCGACGCTCTTGAGCGGATCGAGCATCGCCGTCAACTCGCCATCGTTTTATCCAAGGAGGCTCCTGTGCAGGTTGTCCCTCCTACGTCTTTCCGATATTTTGTTTTCGATATGATGACCGGCGGCTTATTTTCGGATGAAAAGGGCGAAAATGTCAGCATCAACGCCGTTTTATGGCCGGTCAATCACAAGTTGAATGACGGAAACCCGTTCAGCCCTCCTGGCGCTTTTACTCAAGCGAATGCTAATAATTCATTCGTTGGAAGGACCAGCAACGGCGAATTCGTGAAATGGGATGACATCGAATTGATCGCTATCGGGGTTGATATTTTTAAAGGCGATGAAAGCAATACAGATGTTTCGTTCCAACATATTAAAGTAACGGGAATCGATGCCTTCGGCAATGAAGTCATTCTGGTTGATAAAGGCTATGAGGCCGGGCATCTCATTTTAACGAACGATGCAACGGTGGAACTGCCGACAAAGCGCCCCGTTCCTCCGCCTCCGCTTAACGGACGTCCTGCCGAGGAGATCGAGGATGATGTGAAGAGCGCGCAGCTTATTGAGCATCTCAAAAGTCACGAGGAGTACTACAGTCGTGCTATTTTCTGGGGACAGGACCCTGCTGACCGAGCTATCTATCTGGCGGGAGTTCAGCTCCCCGATGGAACCGCGGCGGCTGACATTATCGATAATCGCCCCTTGGACATCATCGGGGATTATGTTGCCTACAGCTGTACGGATCGCGAATGGTCCGACATCATCGACAGAAGCGTATTTGAAGTTCAGATGGATGATCTTTATGATGAGAGACTCGTTACCTTGCCGGCCAGAGGCGTCTTTGCGGAGGCCAAACTGGGACATTGCAATGCATCCGAAGAGATCGACAACACTCGTTTCTGGGATTGGCAGCAATCACCCATTCCGCATCTCGCACCAGAGATTTCCCCGATAAAAGCCGTAACCCCGCAGCCCCAAACACAAAATCTGACACCGACCGCTTTCCCGCAATCTCTCGTGAACATCGTGAACCCGCCTTCAGTTCCGGACCCTACTGGGCTATCCTCTGCAATGAATGTTTTGGCGACATCCAACCTTTTCCGGGATATGTCCGGTATAAACCAGGTAACCGATCTCTTGAAGAAACTTTCCGATAATTCCGTTGCCATCGCCAATTCACCGGTCGACAAGTCAAAAAGCACCTCCGGCAGCAGCTCTTCAAGCGGTTCATCCGGTGGTTCATCCGGCGGCACGACCTCGGGCAGCGGAAGCGGCGGAAGCGGCGGAAGCTCCGGAAGCGGAACAAAGTCTGCCAATCAGCCCGGTGGAATGAGCAGTATACCGGCAACCCCTGTTGAACCGTCACGGACGACGAGAAACCTTCAGGACTTGCAGCAAGTCCTCCTCAGCAATCAGAAAAAAGGTTTGATTACTCCGGAGGATGCCCAAGCGATCTATAAAGACTCTTTAGCAAATGAACTCGGGCTTGAACAAGTGAAGGCAACGGTCCCGGACGCAGGAGCCCGATCCGGTTACAATGATCCTCAGTGGCAGACGGATAACGCCAGGATGCAGGATTTACTCAGTCCGTGGATAACGGCGGCTCAAAAATCGCAAACGGAGTCGCTGCCAATGATGCCGTATATTGAGATGCTGACAGAAGGAACGAGCCGGTTTAATAATGGAGCGCTAGGCATAAATCCGTCGACTTTGAAACCGATGTTTCTCAACGCGGCGGAAATTGTTTTCCGGCTGAAAACGTCTCAAGCAGGTAAATGGAAAGATTTCCATGTCCGACAGATCACAACCGAGATGGCTCAAGAAATCAGCTACGACCCCATTACAAGATTGAACAAGTATAGACTTGCGAAATTCAAAAATCAGATCGAAATGAATGATGATCCGGATCCCAAATTGCAATCTGCGATTTCCGGCGAAGTGGCGTTTTACGATAGTCCCGGAATTCCTTACAACGGAAAGGGAGATCAGTTGGATCTGAGCGATGGGGATTCTTCCGCGCCATTTGCGGGAACGACGCTGCTCTTCAAGCAATACTTTTTCTGCTGGGTAGAGGCTCGTTCGATTAACGGCGGGGATCTTCAGCGCATTTCTCCCATTTTTCCGTGGCATAGCCGCCAGTTCGTCGCTTTCGATGATGAGGCAAACAAATGGGTTCCCTATCCGTGGCCTGTGCCTGGATTAGGAGAAGGAGCGTTGCAGGGGGCGTACGTCTCTCACATCGGTCCGGGGTTGGACTTGGATGTAACCTTGTAGACGGTCGTGAAAAAGGCTTCCACTTTTTGTGGAAGCCTTTTATTGTTTTATGAAAACCCCGAAACTGAGCATTTCTCGCAAAATCACGATGAATGGAGCAACGCTAAATTTGCCAGGTATTTATTTCTCGCTTTCGTTAAGCCGTCCAAAGCCGCGTCATAACCCTTGAAGGAGGAATTCAAATAGATGGTGTAGTTGGCGGCTTCTTTTGTCTGCGCGTAATTGTTTAAAACGGAATCACAAAACTTGTAAAGTTCGATAGCATTGGAGTAAGAGGTTAGGATGGATGTAATATCGTTGTTCAAATATTTAGTCGATTCCAATTGTTTGTTCAAATCGAGAACGATGTTAATTGTGTCGTTATAAGCCTTCGTGACGTCGTTCAGATTATCGTTCATCATTTTCAGTTGCATAGTGGATCCGTTCTGCAGCCCATCGTATGCAAGATTGTATCCGCTGCTGAGCTGGGTGAGCGATTCTCCAAAGGATTGCAACACATTGAATTGATCGGTCAATATGCTTTTAACTTTCAACTCATCGATTTCGACGTGGTTATCCGATTGCTGCGGGAGACTCACATCCACACTTCTCGTTTTTTCATCCCAGGCGACGGAAGCGCCAAGATCGCGAAGGAGGTAGATGGGGACCATCGTGCGTCCGTTATCGATGTAGGCCGGAACATCACCGGCTTTGACTTCATTCCCCGAGCTTGTTACTTTGACAATTTCTTTTCCTTGAAACATTCCGTTGACCGCAGCGGCCGATGCCCCTCCGCCTATGAATAAGGCGGCGCAGATGAATGAGGAAACGATGATCTTTTTCAAGTGAATTCACCTTCAATTGCTCTCCATCGGCTGGAGGATTGGCTTGTGTCTTTGGGCTTGCTCAAACTGCCGAACATTGCTTATTTTTACTTTACCAGAAGCATCCCGGTTTTCGAAGATTTTTCAATAGATTAAGTTCAATTCTTCTAAAAAATCCAACAGCCGGTTTGGAAGTATCAAGTATTTTTTCCCAATTAATAAAAAGAAACGTCTCCCTTTATTTTCCGTTGAGGATAAAATGGTAAAGTAGAGTTTAATAGGAAATGAAGATAAAAGGAAAATGAGGCCGTCACTATGAAATGGTTCAGCCGGATCGATTTTAAGATTTCTCAGGCCGGGATTAGTGAAGTCGAAAGATTAACAATCGGGGGGACCGAACAGAGCTTACTTATCCAGACGGAAAATCCGGGCAGTCCGGTGCTGCTGTTTATTCATGGCGGTCCGAGTATGCCGATTCCCGGTGTATCAAACCGCGGCTCGGATTATGCCCTCGTGATGACGACGAGACAACTGATCAAGCATTTCACGGTCGTATTCTGGGATCAACGGGGCACTGGCAAATCGTACTCCAAGAATATTCCCAAAAATACGCTGCGTCTAAAGCAGTTTATAAGCGATGGCCTTGAAGTCACCGATCATCTTCGGCGGCGTTTCCGGCAGGATAAGCTGCATCTTGTCGCCCATTCATGGGGCAGCGTGATCGGGCTGGCGCTAGCCCATGCCAATCCGGAAAACTATCATTCCTATACTGGGTTCTCGCAAATCGTCAATTGGGCCGAGAATGATAAGCTCAGTTATCAATGGCTCATGGAAGCGGCGCGGGAGAGAAACGACCGCAAAGCGTTGAAGGAACTTGCCGACATCGGTGAACCCCCGTATTTGGAAAGCCTTGACCAATGGGGTGCCCTCCGGAAATGGCAAGTCAAGTACCGGTCCATGTTTTACGACGCCGGCGATAAAGGATCGGCAACTTTCTTTTCCGGACTCAACATCATGCTGCGCTCTCCGGATTATTCGCTTAAGGATATTTTCAATTCCCTTGTGCGCGGGTTTAAGCTGTCCTATACGGATGAATTGATTCACGATTTGAATACGTTCGATTTCTTTCTTGAAGCGCCTGATTTGCAGGTTCCCGCCTTGTTTATCCACGGGGCCAAAGAGAAGCATGTGATGCCTGAGCTATTGGTTCGCTTTTACGAAGATTTAGATGCGCCGAAAGGCAAAAAACTGCTTTGGTCCGCCAACTCTTCCCACGCCTTTCATCTGAACGACGCAAGAGAAAACGAACAACGGCTTATCCATCATTTGCTGGGTCATGAGGTTGACATGGTGTGAAGCTAAGCAATTTGGAGAAATCATATCCTTTTCATAAACCAAAACCGGACTTATCCGCACTTTGACGAGCGCGGATAGGTCCGGTTTTTTATGATCGGCATTGCCTTACAATCTCACCGCAACCCCAGCTTTTGTCGCGATGTACACCATCGTCCAGCAGTCGAGCCTGGGAACTGTGAACTCCAGAACAGGACGGCCGTCCGGTCCGGATACCCAAGCGTAAGCGAGTGGGGTGGGCAAGACAGAGGAGCCGTCGGGAGATGCCACGTAGACGCCTTCGACTTCCTCCAAAATTTCTGCCCGGACCACGATGTTCTCGATGAGGTCAGGCCGCTGCTTTTTCGGCTCGTGCCAAACATCGTTGTCGATGCCGGTGTGGTTGAGCAGGTGAATCACGGTATAGCCGGGTTTTTCCTTGATGATCGTCCACACCTTGCCCAACGTTTGGTGAGGGTCGAAGGCTACACCGTCTTTGGAGAACACGATCTCCTGGTTGATGCCGCCGGAGAACGTGAGGGAAATATCGTCCAGGTCGTGATCATAGAGCAGCTCCCGGTATTGGACGATGAAGTCGTAATAATGCTGGATCGTCCCTTTAAATTTCTCCGATACTTCGCCGTAGTCGGGATAGTACGCCTGGGTAAGGATGTTTTCGTGCTCGCCCAAGAGCAGGTGGTAGCCGCCGTTCGCGAATATCGCCCCCATGGCAAGCTGGGCGCCGGTTTCCGATTCCGACTGATCTTTGGGATCGTGGGGATTGAAAGCGGGCAAATACGCCGCCAAAATCACCTGTTTGCCGGAAAGCTCTCGAGCCCGGTCAATGACTGGCTTCAGGTGGCCGAGCTGGGAAACCGGGTCCCAAACCTCCACGTACACAACGTCCTGGGGCGCCGTTGCCGTGGTCTGCGGCGGGTAGTTGCTGACATTGTTGAAGATGAGGCCGGTGTCCTCACGCACCTGGTCAACCGCTTCCCGCACTTTTGCGATAAACGCGGGGTATAGCTCCTTCAGGGCAACGACACTCGCTTTGCCATCCACCCGCCTGACCGCTTTCTTCGGGAAGCCGTACTGGTCCAGATGCAGCCCGTCGAAGCCGAAGCCGATGACCTTGGCGAATTCCCCCACGATGTGCTCCGTCCAGGCGGAATCGGGGCTGATGTCCATGATGTGAAAAAGATCGATGAGGTTATAGGATTTTCCATCCGCTCGGTACAGCACCTGCTCGGGATGCTCCTCTGCATAATCCGTCAAGCCTCCGTACACGGCGGCATAGGCGATGGAGGCGATGCCCCGCTTCCGGAGCGCGCTGATCTTTTCCCGGATGACGGCGAGCGATGAGACTTTCCCCATCGGATCGGTGAAGGTATCCTCCTCCGGCAAAAGTCGGTCGTGCCGCCACATCCAGTCGTAGTACTGCACAATATTGATGTGATGGCGGTTCAAATATTCGGTGTCGCTGTCGTCCCCACCATCCTCTGGCGAGAAATCACTAAGGAAGCCGTAGCGCGGAGCTTCCCGCCAATGCCCGGCGAAATCGAAGGCCGTCTCCGTTTCACCGATTTGTTCCTCCCCCGCTTTTACCGATACATAAAAGCCATAGGCGCCGCTTTCCGCAGGCAGGTCCGCAAGGGAAATCGGCAGGATATGGGTTTCTCCAGCAGCTAAAGCCGCCCGCTGGCAGCTTCCCTTCAGAACCGGGTGGTGCAGGCGATAAACGGTCCAATCGCAGACAACTGGACTTTCCTGAGCCAACGTTACGGACAAATTCATGACAGCCGTTTCCCCGATCGCATACTGCCCCTTCGTAGGAGTTACGGTTAAATAAGAGTTTTGGGATTTCATCTGGTCCGACATGTCGGCACTCCCTTCGCAAATCGATTTGCCTCCATTATTGGGGGCTGGCTGGAGAGCTGTAAAGGGCTGAGCGGCTCCCACGGCGCAAGTCGGGAAGATCAGACACGGAATCGGTAGATCCTCCCCCTCTCGTGAAAAAGCTTCCGTAAGATCGGCCACCACCGATAGAAAAATGGAAATAAAATTCCAAACCGCTATCGGCGATTCGAGAATATGCGACCCCTTCAGCGGAATGTAAGCGGTTCCGAACGGCTTCTTTTGCCTCCATAATGGGTTTTGCGTTGGAAACGCGAGCACCTATAAAGGGAGGACATGAACGTGAAGAAATGGACGCGCAATCTATTGACCGGCTTAGCCGCTTTCACCCTGGCTATTGGCGGGACCGCCTGCTCCAGCGGAAAAAGCGACTCGTCAAGCGCCAAGCCTGACGGAACGACGGCAACGAAAACGGCTGAACAGGCAACAAAAGCGCCGGAAGGCAAAAAAGTGAAGCTGGAATACTGGCATACGTACAGCGACGCCGAAGAGAAAATTCTCGTGGAGCAGATCAAGCCTTTGTTTGAAAAAGAACATCCCAACATCGAACTGAACCTGACCCGGATGCCTACAGAAGGCTTGAAGCAGCAAGTCATTGCCGGCGTATCCGGCGGCGCCGCTCCCGACCTCATGCGGATGGACATCGTTTGGGTACCTGAATTCGCCAAGATGGGAGCTCTCCAGGAGCTGAGCGCACGGTCCGACTTCAATGACGTGAGAAGCACGCTGTTCGACGGTTCGATGGAAACCAACTATTACAACGGAAAATATTACGGTTTGCCCGTTAACACCAATACGAAAATTGCCCTCTGGAACAAGAAGCTGCTGCAGGATGCCGGCTTGTCCGAGCCTCCGAAAACCATCGACGAAATGGTAGCCGCTGCCCGCACGCTGAAGGGGAAAGGCATCGGTAAAGGCTACATCGGCCTCTCCGGCACCTCCATCTGGTCTATGGCCCCCTATTTCTGGAGCCTCGGCGGCGTGTACACCAACGAAGATTATACGAAAGCGGAAGGCTTCCTGAATGGTCCGGCTTCCGTCAAAGCGCTGGAAACCATCGTAGGCTGGCAAAAAGAAGGGCTGATCATCCCCACGGCGCTGGGCGGAGAACCCGGCGTATGGGATGGCTTCAATACCGACGAGTACATGATGATCGACGACGGGCCTTGGTTCTACAGCATCCTGATGAATGACGACGACAAGTCCCGTGACCCGCTGGACTACGCCATCCGCACGACGTTCCCGGCAGGTGTTGGCGGTTCCCATTCCGTCATCGGCGGAGAGGACCTAGTGATGTTTGCCGGCTCCAAGCATCCGGAGGAAGCCTGGACCTTCATGAAGTGGATGATGACGAAGGAACCGCAGATCCTCATGGCGCAGACCGGCCTTATTCCTACCAATAAAGACGCCGCCTCCGATCCTAAAGTGCAAGCGACTCCGTTTATCAAGGAGTTTACGGACCAGTTGAACACCGCGCTGCCCCGCACGCCAATCGCCGCGTACGGCGAAATGGAGGATATCGTCAACAAAGCCTTTGAAAAAGCTCTCCGCGGCGAAGGCAAGCCCAAGGCTGTGCTGGATGAAGCGGCTAAAGCGGTAGAAACGGTCATGCATCAAAACTGATTCGCCCATTTATCCCCATACAAAATGCCGATGCAAGGAATGGCCTGCTTCACGTCTTCATACGGTGACGTGGAGCAGGTTCGTTTTCAGCCAAAGCTTGCATAAGGCACAGCAGAGAGGAGCTTGAACGCGATGTTGCGCGATCTTTCCGGACAACCGGCGCAAGGTATCCCAGGTGCCCTGCCGCGGCGGCAAAAAGGACCGTTCCGCAAAGGGCTGGCCCAGTGGAAGGCCGTGCTGCCTTTCCTTATCGTCGGCCTTGTGGCCGCTGTTGTCTTTTCCATGTATCCCATCGTCAAAAACGTCATCATGAGCTTTCAGGACGTCAAGCTGATGCCCGGGCAGAAAAGCCAATTTATTGGCTTCAGCAATTACATCAAGGCGCTAGGCGACGAAAAAGTGCGCTACGCCGTCCGCAATACGGTGTTGAACGTGGCCCTAACGGTGCCGATCAACTGGTTTTTGTCGGTGTTTTTCGCGGTGTTGATCAATATGAGCTTCATCCGGTTCAAAATGACCTTCCGCTTTATCTATTACTTGCCCATCGTCACCGACTGGCTGGTAGTCGCCTACCTGTTCCGCTATTTGTTCGCCAGCGGCGAGTATGGGATTGTCAATTTTGTCCTACTGAAGCTCCATCTGCTGCAAACGCCCGTCAATTGGCTCGCCAACGAATGGTCGGCGATGGTGGTCATCTGGCTTTTCCACATTTGGAAAACCGTCGGCTGGGGCGTCATCATCTATTTGGCGGCTTTGCAGGGAGTATCCAAGGATTATTACGAAGCGGCGGATATCGACGGGGCCAGCGGGGTGGACAAATTTTTCCACATTACGATTCCTTTGCTCAAGCCGGTGTCCCTGTATATCCTGATCAATCTGGTGCAGGGGGCGTTCAACTTCTTCCCGCAGGTGTACTTCATCACCAAAGGCGGGCCGCTGAACAAAACCGAAGTGCTGCAGAGCCTCATTTATTCGCAAGCCTTCAAGTACACGCATTTCGGCTATGCCGCCGCTCTCAGTGTCATGATGGGCCTCGTCATCTTCATTTCCACCTGGACCTGGCAAAAAAATATCGGCAAAGAGCGCCTGTTTTAACGTAAAAAGGAGGGATCGACCATGAAGGTGCATTTTGCTTCAAAACTGTTTGTCTACGGCATCCTCCTGCTGGGGGCGCTGGCGTTTACCTTTCCATTCGTCTACATGATCATGACGTCCTTTATCAAATCCGTTTATTCCCTGCCGAAGCCGCAGGTGGTCTTTTCCGCCGTGCCGAATCTGCACAACTTTGAGGTCGTTTGGGGAAAAAATCATTTCCTACGCTATTTCGGCAACAGCTTGCTGATCACTACTGTCAGCGTGTTGGGAAGCTTGGCTATCGGCTGCATCACGGCTTACGCTTTCGCCAGATTTGCGTTTCCGGGAAAAGAACTGATCTTCCGCCTGTTTCTGCTAACGATGATGATGCCGGCGGTTGTGGGGATCATTCCGGTGTTCATCATTATCAAAAACCTCGGCCTGGTCGACACGTACCGGGGGTTATGGCTCGTGTACATCAGCACCAGCGTCATGGGCTCGGTCTTTTTCCTGCGGGGATTTTTCCAGAGCATCCCCAAGGAGTTGGAGGAATCGGTGCTGATGGACGGCGGCGGCAATTGGCGGATTCTGTGGAACATCTATCTGCCCATGTCTAAGCCGGCTATCGGGACGATGGCGATTTTCTCCTTCATGGGGACGTGGCAGGAATTTTTTACTGCCCTTGTCATCCTCAAAACGGGAATCAAGCGGACGCTGCCCATCGCCTTTCAAATGTTGAACGACCAGTTTGCCACCAACTACGGCTGGGTATTTGCCGCCGCCATCATCATGCTGATTCCCGTCATGTTGATCTACGTGATTTTCCAAAAGCGTTTCGTGCAGGGCGGATTCAACGAAGGAGCGGTCAAAGGGTGAAAAAGATCGCATCAACCCGAAGAGGCATCCGTTTAGGCGTCGGCGCAGGCGCTATCCTTGCGCTGTCCGTCCTTTTATCGGCATGCAACAAAGAGCCCAAGGATTTCCTTTGGGAGAAAGTGGCGGACGGAGACGGGCTCGGGGTGATCCACACGGACAAAGCGCTGTATAAGCCGGGAGCCGCCGTGAAGTTCACCGTTCAGGTGAAGGACGGGACCGGCGGGAGGCTTGCGGTACGCTACCGGCATCTGGATGAAATCATCGGCAGCGCCACGGTAGAGGTACCGGAGGCAGGAGGCGAAGTCGCTTGGGAATGGGAGCCGCCGGCGGATGATTATCAAGGCTATTTCGTCGACGCCTACCTCATTCAAGGCAAGCAAATAAGCGACCACGCCTCCATCGCCGTCGACGTTTCGTCGGATTGGGGGCGGTTTCCCCGCTACGGCTATCTAGCTGATTTCCACAAGATGACAGATACGGAGCAGGCGGCGGTCATTGACCGGCTCGCCCGGTTCCATATGGGCGGCATTCAATTTTATGACTGGCAGTGGAACCACCATCAGCCTGTGAAGTTGGAAAACGGCGAGGCCGCCGATCAATGGCAGGATATTGCCGGACGCGCGATCTACCGGGATACGGTGCAGCGGTATATCGAACTAGCCCATTCTTCCGGGATGAAGGCGATGAATTACAACTTGCTGTTCGGCTCCACGGGAACCGCGGCGGAAGACGGCGTGAAGCCGGAGTGGGGCATGTACACCGATCCCCTCAGGCAGAACCAGGACCACCATCCCCTTCCTGACGGCTGGAAAGACGATATTTATTTGCAGGACCCGGGGAATAAGGAATGGCAAGATTATTTGTTCGCGGCGGAAAAGACAGCTTTTCGGTTGTTCCCCTTCGACGGATGGCATGTGGACCAGTTGGGAGACCGCGGAAATTTATACACCTATCAGGGAAAGAAGATCAATTTGTATAATTCCTATCAAGGGTTTTTGAACGAAGCAAAAAAAGTTCTAGTTGTGGATTACGTGATGAACGCGGTCAGCCAATTCGGGCAGCCGTCCATCGGTAAGGCGGACGTGAAATTCATGTATAGCGAGCTGTGGGAAAGCCGGAGCAAGTATGCGGATTTGAAAACCGTCATCGATCAGAACCGGCAGGTAAGCGGAGGCAAAAACAGCGTGCTCGCGGCCTATATGGATTACGACAAAGCCGATCGTGCCGGAGAGTTCAACACTCCCGGGGTGCTCTTGACGGATGCGGTCATTTTCGCTTCTGGTGGCGCCCATTTGGAGCTAGGCGAGAACATGCTGGCCAAGGAATATTTTCCTAACCGCAATTTAAAAATATCCGACGGGCTGGAATCGGCCCTCACCGCCTATTACGATTTTGCCGTGGCCTATGAAAATCTGCTACGGGACGGCGCGGAGGACGCGGAAACTGCGGTTAGTGTGAATATGGCGGAGGCGGCCGGGGAAAATGGGGCTGTGGAGCTGTCGGACGAGCCCAAGAAGGGAAAGGTTTGGGCGTTGACGAAGACGATGCCTGGAAAGGATATCGTTCATCTGGTCAATCTGGCAGATGCCGATTCGGATTCCTGGCGGGACCTGCAGGGAACCCAGCCTGAACCACGGCTGATGGAACGCTTGACGGTCCGTTTGCCTGCGGGCAAGGCCATTGCCAAGGTGTGGACGGCAAGCCCCGATGTCCACGGCGGTTCGCCCGTGACGCTGGAAATGAAGAAGGCCGCCGACGGTACCGTATCGGTGGAACTGCCTTCTTTGAAATATTGGAGCATGCTCATTATTGAATATGGAGAGAAGGATGGAGTGAAATGAACCAGCAAGAGAGCAAGTGGTGGCAGGGAAGCGTCGTGTATCAAATTTACCCCCGGAGCTTTATGGACTCCAACGGAGACGGCATCGGCGATTTGCGGGGGATCATCTCCAAACTGGATTACCTGAAGATCCTGGGGGTAGACGTGATTTGGCTGTCTCCGGTCTACGAATCGCCCAATGACGATAACGGCTACGACATCAGCAATTACCGGGGCATCCATCCCGAATTCGGCACTTTGGCCGATTGGGAGGATCTGCTGAAGGGCCTCCATGACCGGGGTATGAAGCTGATGATGGATCTGGTGGTCAACCACACCTCCGACGAACACCCCTGGTTTATCGAATCCCGCAAATCAGCGGACCCGGACAATTCTTACCGGGACTATTATATTTGGCGGAAAGGCAAGGGTGACGGCGTCGAGCCCAACAACTGGACGTCCTTCTTCAGCGGCTCAGCCTGGCAGTACGATTCAGCTTCCGACGACTATTACCTGCACCTATTCAGCCGCAAGCAGCCGGATCTCAACTGGGAAAATCCCCGAGTACGCCGGGAAGTGTACGATATGATGAATTTTTGGCTGGAAAAAGGGGTGGATGGCTTCCGTATGGACGTCATCAACCTGATCTCCAAAACGGAAGGGCTGCCTTCTGCGGGCACGGATCGCTATGCCTGGGGTGGGGACTACTTCATGAATGGCCCCCGGGTACATGAGTTTTTACAGGAAATGAACCGTGAGGTGCTGCGCCATTACGACCTCATGACGGTTGGCGAGGCGCCAGGGGCAACGCCGGAGGAGGCGATCCAGTATGCTAACGCCGACGGTTCGGAGTTGAACATGGTGTTCCAGTTCGAGCATATGGATATCGACTCCGGTCCCGGTGGGAAGTGGGATTTGCGGCCTTTTCAAATGACGGAATGGAAACGGGTCATCAGCAAGTGGCAGACGGAACTGGAGGGCAAAGCCTGGAACAGCCTGTACCTGAACAACCACGATCAGCCTCGGATGGTATCCCGTTTCGGTGACGACGGCAAGTATCGCGTGGAATCGGCGAAAATGCTGGCTACCTTCCTGCACATGATGAAGGGGACTCCCTACATCTATCAGGGAGAAGAGCTGGGCATGACCAACGCGAAGTTCGCCTGTATCGACGACTACCGGGATATCGAAGTGCTCAATATGTACAAGGAAAAAATGGCCGAATCCGATGTCGACGAGACCGCCGTCATGGATGCGGTTTATGCCAAATGCCGGGACAACGCGCGCACGCCGATGCAATGGGACGACAGCGCGAACGGCGGGTTTACCACTGGTACGCCGTGGCTTGCTGTTAATCCCAATTACCCGGAGATCAACGCCGGGCAGGCATTGGATGATGAGGGTTCCGTATTCCATTACTACCGCAAGCTGATCGGGCTGCGCAAGGAGCTTCCTGTCATCGTTCACGGCGTCTACGAGCTATTGCTGCCGGAGCATCCGGCGGTGTTCGCCTATTCCCGCACTTTGGGTAGGGAGCGGCTACTCGTTCTGTGCAACTATTCGGGGAGCGACGCGGAATTTTCCTGGCCGGAGGGCTTCCAGCCGGGAGAAGGGCTACTCGTCATCGGCAACTACGGGGAAGCAAGCGCCCTCGGAAACGGCAGCAGCGTACTGCGGCCCTATGAGGCGGTTGTGTTTCATTATCAGTCATAAGGGGTAAAAGGTTCGGGAACTCCCCCCAAGGGTGGATTATCTTTCGGCAAGTGCGGAAGATAATCCACCCTTTTCCTGCGTCGGGACTTGAACGGATCGACTATAATGGAGTTGGCAACGTTTACAATGCCAGACATTCTGCAATTCGAGGTGCTTCATGCTCCGTACAATCGCCGTCAAGAACCGCGTCGCCACCAAGCTGATTCTGGGTATTTTGCTGGTGATCCTGATCTCCACGCTGTCGACCAGCCTCTATTTCTATGAGGTTTCCACGGGAGTGGTGAAAACCAACGCCCGCAGCTCGTCGATTCAGATCGCCAAGCAGGCGGCGGATTCATTATCTTACAGTTTCAACGTCGGCAGCGATATGTCCGACCTGCTCTATAACGACGTGCGCGTCCAAAGCTTGATCGCTCAGGATAGCAGCTCCCTGACTCGCGAGCAGATCACGGATCGGGACGACGATCTGACGAATACCCTTAATACGGCGATTTATTCCAGCTCCTTCGTGCGTTCCGCCCATATTTTGCGGGAATCGGGTAAAAGCTGGGGGAGCGGCACCTTTTCCCAGCCGAAGCGGGACCGGTACAGCCTCAGTTCCTTTGAATGGATCCGCGAAGCCGAGGTGGCGGACGGCAAAACCGTTTGGGCGATGCTGCAGTACGATCCCTTCAGCGGTCCTGCGGACGATACCCAACTGGTGCTGCCCATCAGCCGGGTGATGAAGGATTTTACCACGCTGGACAATATCGGCTATCTCATGGTGAATCTGGATGGAGACGCCATTCTGGCAAAGATCGCTCAGGTACGGCTGGGAAAAACGGGACTCTTTTTCGTAACCAACAGCAAAGGGACGGTCATGATTCACCCAGATATGACCATGGTGGGCAAGACGGTGGACGACGGCGAGCTGTACCGCCACATCGTGACGCCGGGAGAGACGGAATTCGAATTCAACCGCGGCAAGGTTCCCTATTATGGCGTGAAGATGCCCTTATCCAACGGATGGACCATGGTGGGAATCGTACCGGTTAGGGAAATCACCGGACAGATGGAGCAGCTGCGCAACTCCTTGTTTCTGTCGGCGGGGCTGTTCGCCCTGCTAGCCGTCATCGTCGGGATGCTCATCGCTAAAAAGATCACCCAGCCCATCAAGGAACTGACCCGGCAGATGAAGACGTTAGAAACCGGCGATTTCAACGTGCGTACCTCGGTGCGGACGAAGGACGAAATCGGGCAGCTCAGTCACCAATTCAACCGGATGACTTCCCGCATCGAGCAGTTGATGGTGCTGGTGCGGGAAGAGCAGGCGATGAAGCAGGAGGCGGAACTGCGGGCGGTGATCCACCGCATCAATCCGCATTTCCTGTTCAATACCCTCAACACCCTGCGCTGGTTGGTCAAGTTCGGCGATAACGATAAAGCTTTTGCCGGTTTGTCGGCACTGTCCCTTATGCTGGAGTTCAACATGGCCAAAACCGGGAGCATGACGACCATCGAAGAGGAATTGGAGGTCATCCGGCAATATTTGATCATTTTGCAGCTCCGTTATAATTTGTCGTTCCATTTGCATGTGGAAGCAGGAGAGGATGTCCGCCAATTCCGGATTCCCCGGATGCTGATTCAGCCCATCGTGGAAAATGCGATTTTTCACGGCATCGTGCCCCGGGGGGCGGATGGCGATATCAACATCCGCGTCGTTGAATCGCCGGAGCGCATCACGATCATATTGACGGATAACGGCGTTGGCATAGACGCCGCTAAGCTGGCGGAGCTTTCTCCTCTGAACGCCGCTATCGCGGAAGGCAGAGTCGGCATCGGGCTCAAGCATGTGCAGGAGAGCCTGCAGCTTTATTTTGCCCCGGGGTCGGGAATCCGGCTGGAAAGCCGCAAAGGAGAAGGGACGATCGTCACCTTGCAGATAAACAAACGAGATGAGAGTAGGTGATGAACCATGTATCGGGTGATGATCGTCGATGACGAGCCGATTATCCGGCTCGGCGTGAAGGCTTCCATTCCGTGGGAAGGCCGGGGCTACCGCCTGGCGGGGGATTACGCCAACGGCCGGGAAGCGCTGGACGCCATGGAGCTTGAGCCGGTGGACATTTTGATTACGGATATCAAAATGCCGGTGATGGACGGCTTCGAGCTGATCGGGGAAGCCTTGAAGATAAACGACCGCCTCAAGGTGGTGCTGCTCAGCAGCTACAACGAATTCGAATACGCCCGACAAGGGCTGAAGCTGGGCGCCGTCGACTATATTTTGAAGCATACGCTGCAGCCGGAGGAGCTGGCGGCGGTGCTGGACCGCTGCGTGGAAGTGCTGGAGCGGGAGCAAGGAACGGACCTGGCCGGGGACGCCGCAGGCAGCAAACGGGAGCTTTGCCGCCGCAAGCGGGAACTGGCCGTCCGCCGGCTGCTTTTTGGCGGAGGGAAGCTTCCCGAAGCCGACATTCCTTCTTTGCGATTTCCGGGGGGCTGCGGTCTCGCCCTGTTGGCCATCGATAATCTGGAGGAAATTGAACAAGAGTCCGGTTCTTTGTACTCCCGCATCTTGCTGGATGAGATGCAGGAGCTGGCGTATGCCGCGGAAGAGGGGGCGGTGGTCTTTCCCTTGGACGAGGGGGAATTGGTTCTCCTTTTGTCCGGGCCGGACGCCGGTATTCGTCTTTCCGGGCTCAAGACCAAGATGGAACTGTCCCTCGGCATCGGTCTGACGGCGGGATTCCGCGTTGCGGCGGTCGGTTTGGAAGGGGAACTGGAGCGGGACTCCATGGGGACTGCTTTTTTGCAGGCGCGGAATGCTTTGGACCGGCGATTTTTAGAAGGGACGGGGCGCTTGTATGAGGGCCAGGCCGCGGGGAGAGGCGAATCCGCTTCGGGGGATGAGCTGGCGCGGGAATTCGGGGCGGTACTGCAAGCTGTCGGCGTGCAGGCGGCGGAAAGCGCCTTGGCGCGGCTCCGGGAACGGTGGCGGACGCGGATTCTCACCCCCGTCCGGATTCGCCAGGAAGCGGCGGAAGCACTGACGCTTCTGTGGGCGAGCCGCCCGGAGGCGCCTAACCTCTTGGATTTGCTGGAGGGCTTGCGGCGGAGCGAGACACTGGAGCAGTTGGAATCCCGGCTTGAGGCGGGGATTCAGGAGTTCCGGCAGCGGGCAGAGCGCAGGCTGCCGGAGGACGGCAGCGACTTCATCCGCGGCGCCATCCGCTATATTGGCGAACACTATACGGAGGAGCTAACGCTGCAGTCCGTCTCCGAACATGTGCATATCAGCAAAAATTATTTTTGCCTGATGTTCAAGAAAGAGACCGGTCAAAATTTCATCGATTATGTCATTGCTCTGCGTGTCGGCAAAGCGAAAGATTTGCTGGCGGAAACCAATGCCCGGATCTACGAGGTGGCGCAGCAGGCGGGCTTCAATGACGTGAAATATTTCAGCAAGCTGTTCAAGAAGCTGACGGACCGCTCGCCGGTGGATTACCGGGAGATGTGCCGGATGAATTCCTTATCTCACTGACAAGGAGAACGACTTTCCATGCGTACTTTTTTATCTATGCGGAAGCTACTGCCGGCGCTGCTGCTTCCCGCTTTGCTCCTTGCCGGCTGCGGCAGCGGAAAATTCATCTCAGGACCGCTCCACTTGCCTGAAGAATCAGACCCGGCAGCGGAGGAAGTGGTCGTTTGGCACACGTACAGCGAAGAGGAAACCCGGGTGTTCGAGAACGTGCTGATTCCCTTGTTTGAATCGGAGCACCCGGATATCAAGATCCGCTCGGTCCGCCAGCCGTACACCGATTCGCTGAAGACAGCGGTCATCTCCCGGGCCACCTCAGGCAAGCCGCCTGATCTGGTGAGGATGGATTTTACCTGGGTGCCCCAATTCACCCAGCTTGGGCTGCTGTATCCCTTGAGCGAGCTTAGCGACTTTCCCGAGGTCAAAGCCCGGGTGCGAGGGGACCTTCTGCAAACCGCTTATGACGATGGCGGCTATTACGGGCTTCCGCTCAACGTAAGTACCAAGATCGCCGTCTACAACCGGAAGCTGCTGACCGCCGCCGGGGTCAAGCAATCGCCCGCAACATTAGCGGAAACGGTAGAACTGGCGCGGAATAGCGGCAGCGCCATCGGCATCGGCGATTTCAGCTCCTGGGGCTTTCTGCCTTACTATATCGGCTACGGCGGGCAGCTGCTCAGTCCCGACTGGAGCCGGGCGGAGGGCTATATGAACAGTCCCGCCAGCGTACAAGCCATCGAAAAGCTGCTGGCACTTTATCGGGAGGGCGTGCTGCGCATCTCGTCCCTCACCGATGGCGTCGACTTGTGGAACGACGTGCGTGCAGGCAGGCTTTTCATGATCGACGAAGGCCCTTGGTTCTATTCGATTTTTTTGAATACCCGCAGCGTCGGCAATGACATCCTACAGCAGACCGAGACCGCTCCTTTTCCGGGAGTGGCCGGATCGGTCGTAGGCGGAGAAGATCTGGTCATTCTTAAACGTTCCCAGCACGCCGAAGCCGCTTGGACGTTCATGAAGTGGATGCTGTCCCCCACAGCCCAGGAGGAGATGTTCCGGGTTGGGCAACTGCCTACCACCCTCGATACGCCGATTCCCTCCGAGCTCAGCAAAGATTCTTACGTGCGGGCAACGATGGATGGGCTCGATCATGCCTTTCTGCGTCCGCCCATTCCCCAGTGGGATGAGATCGACGCGATCATGGCCAAATCGCTGACCCTCGTGTTTACGGGCCGGCTCACGCCGCAGATGGGGCTGGACGATGCGGCGAAAGCGGCGGATGCCTTGCTCGCCTTGCGGAAGCATTAAAGAAAGCGGCAGCTTGCACGAAAATGAATGTTCTCTCGCTCAAGCCTCCTCCACGGGAGGCCTTTTGCTTTATTACTGAAAGGGAGTTAATAAATTTTTAAGATACGGTTCACCTCTATTTTAGATGCTTATCTTATCCTGAGGATGAAGTCTATCAACCAAAGGAGGTAGAGCATGAAGAAGAAGTGGATGATGCTGGGCAGCGCTATCGGCATCAGCAGTATTGTGATGGTTACGACAGGATTCACTGCCCTCGCGGGAACATCAGGTTACGACGCATATAAAACCGCTCTCAAGCAAACAAAGTCGCTCCAAAGCGTCAGTCTGCAAGGGGATGTCCAGCTTGCGGATAACGGAACCGTGCTGGTCCAAGGAAACGGGTTGTTCAAAG
>NZ_CBQR020000098.1 GCF_000455485.1 Gorillibacterium massiliense | reverse complement strand
GAAACGGGTTGTTCAAAGCGGATCTAAGCAAGGAAACGTCCAGCGGAAAGCTGCAGATCGGTGGTGCCGGGAGCGAGTCGATGGTGGAGTTCTATCGGCAGCAGGACGGTGTTATATGGAAAACGAGCGCAAGCGATACTTACTACGAGAAAGCGGAGCAGGAAGTCCCGGACGCGCAAGAGGCCAAGGATAAGGATCAGTCCAATTGGTTTCAACAGCAAGCGGAGACGATCATCGATGCGGCCGTCGGGAATTTGAAAAATGAAGTGAAGCTCACCGATGGTAAGGATGGACTCTCCCATATATCGCTGTCTCTTGACCAAGCCCAAATTCCGGCCATCCTGCAAGCCGCTGCGCCGCTTCTCATCCAGCAATTGACGCATCCGGAGGATAAGCACTTCGCCGCTAAGCAGGGTGAGCATGGCACGGACCCCGAGGAAATCATCCAAAATCAATTGCGGGATGCAGCCAAAGTGGATTTGACGCAGAACATTCAACTGAAGCAAGTGGACATTGAGGCCGATGTCAACGGGGATCATCTCATCACCGATCAGCAGGTAGCGGTAACTTTTACAGGGCAGGATGCGGCAAACGCAACTCATGAGCTAACGATGAAGCTCCATGTTCAACTGCAAAATGCCAACCAAACCACCCCGGATTCCATTGACCTGAGCGGAAAAAAAGTGGAGCAGGTGAAACACCGAACACGGCGATTTTGACAAGAGGATAGGATGAAGGCTCCGGCAGATTGGCAAGGAATTGCCGGATCTGCCGGAATTGTTTAGGGGGCATGATAAATGTGAAACCGATCTTGGAAGTGGATCAGCTTACGAAATCTTATCGGAACAAGCGGGGAATCCGGCAGATCCGCCTATGTCTCCATCGAGGTGATATTTATGGACTGCTGGGTCCGAACGGCTCGGGGAAGACGACTCTTTTAAAAACGATAACAGGCCTGATTCACTCCGACGCAGGCACGGTGTCCCTGTTCGGAGAATCCTTGGATGAGCGCAAAACGCCGGCGCTAAGCCGTGTCGGATGCATGATCGAATCCGCCGATTTTTACGATTATATCAATGCGGAACAATATTTGCGGATGGTGGCCCGCTACTATCCGGAATTGACGGCCAAGGATATTCAGGATGTGCTGGTTTCCGTCGGATTAGAGGCGTTTGCGAGAGAGAAAATCAAGCATTTCTCAACGGGCATGAAGCAGCGATTAGCGATAGCCGCTGCGATTTTACCGAATCCCGAGCTTATCATTCTGGATGAACCCACCAATGGCTTGGATGTGGAAGGCATCGTCTGGTTTCGGGAGTTGGTGCGGAAGATGGCGGATGAAAAACACACGACCTTTATTCTTTCCAGCCATATGATTCACGAGCTTGAACAATTGTGCAACCGGGTGGGCATTATCTACGGCGGAGAGTTGATTCAAGAAGGGGAAGTCAAGGATTTGCTGCAGGAAAGCCAAACCTTGGAACACTATTATATCGGCCGGCTGAGCCGGGCCAAAGAGGAGGAGTCCGACCGTGCACGCCATCTGGTTAACCTGGCAAAATGAATGGATGCTGATGCGGCTGCGCAAGAAGACGACTCGTTTTATGGTGCTGTCCGCCTGTTTGCCGATCTTGTTTGCCCTTGTTTATCATACCTTGCAAAAGTCGATGGGCGTATTTGGTCTTACGGTCAGCTTTCCCGTCATGCTGCTTAGCCTTTATACGATTTTTTGGATTCCTCTGTTTATCTTTATGACGACCGCGGACTTGTTTCCCGGTGAAACGGCGGCGCGGACGCTGAAGCTGACGCTTTTACGGCCCATCACGCGCTTTCAGGCGTTTACGGGCAAAATGATGGCTGCGGCAACGGCGATGGGATTCCTGTTCGTCATGCTCTTTTTCGTTTCGATGGCTTGCACCTATGTGGAGTCGCGGACCGTTGATTTATCCGTTGGGGACTGGTTTGGCTATATGAAAGCCTATTTAGCGGCTTTTTTCGTCATGCTGGCTTTATTCGCGCTGTTCGCCTGGATCGCCCAGTGGTTTCAAAACCCCACCGGCTACATGGTGTTCGCCATCCTTTTGTACGTGGCAGCTAAAGCTCTTCCCTTTTTCAGTTCTGTCTTTTCCGCTTTCTCGCTTACTTCCTATTCGGATTGGTATGTGCTCTGGTTAAGTCATTCGACGGGCTTCACCACCCTGATGAATACATTTTTGTTTATCTTCTCTTGGTTTGTCTTGTTTTTTTCTCTCGGATATCTTATGTTTGATCGCAAAGAGGCGTAATTGCAGAGGAGAGTTCTCTGAATGTCCATTCGGCTAAAACTGCTGCTGTCTTATGCGGCCATGCTCGTCATTCCGCTTGTCTCCATCGTTCTCGTTTTTTTGCTCATGGTCACCTTTTACCGGGGAGATTTGCAAAACATCAAAGGGATCTACGAATCGACCGAAGGCATGTTTGACAATGACGAGGTAAAGCATGCGGCAAAAGAAATCAAACGTTCGGTGCAGCACGATCCGGATGTGCTGCTGGACAACAGCTACCTGGATGAGATGACGACGGAGCTGAAAAAGAAAGCGTCCGGCTTGATTATCCGGATTAACGATACGATTACCTACGAATCGGAGAGCTTCCGGCAAAATCCGGCACTAACCGAAGATCTGCCTCCGTTCAATAAGATCGATGCGTTCACCCGCTTTCCAGCCAAGAAGGTGGGAAACGAGGAGTATCAGTACGTGCAGATCGATTTTAAATACCGGGATCAGGGGCAGGGAACCGTATTTCTCCTGTCGAAAATCAACCCGATTACCTATTTCGTACGCAAATACTTCCCGACCTTATTTATCGCTCTCTTGGTTATCTTGATCGGAACCCACTTCTTGCTTACGACCTTCATGTCCAAAAAAATCATTCGGCCGCTGCAAGCGCTGCGCGGCGCTGCCAGCAAGATCAAAGAGGGCGATTTAGACTTTCAGTTGAGGGTCGCGGGAAACGATGAGATCGGCCAACTTGGCGTCGCATTCGAGGAGATGCGTTCCCGCTTGCAGGAGTCCATCCGAGTTCAAACGCAATATGAGGAGAACCGCAAGGAATTGATTGCGAATATATCCCATGATTTAAAGACGCCGCTTACGGCCATCAAAGGATATATCAGCGGCATGATGGAGGGCGTTGCGGATACACCGGAAAAAGCCTCTAGGTACATGCAGACCATTGCGGTTAAAGCGGATGAGCTGGACCATTTGATTGACGAGCTCTTCTTGTATTCCAAACTGGACTTGAACCGGCTGCCGTTTCGCTTTGAAACCGTGAATCTCCATTCCTTCCTCCGGGATTGGTCCGAGGAGCTGCAATTCGAACTGGACAAGAAAAAGATCGTCTTCGCAGCGGACATCCGGCTTGCTCCGGGAATCACCGTCTCCATGGATCGGGATCATTTTAAACGGGTACTGAATAATATCATTCAAAACAGCTTGAGGCACATGGATAAAGCCGATCCGCAAATCCGCATGGTCGCTTATCGGAATGAAGATGCCGCCGTGCTTGAGATATCGGATAATGGAACAGGGATCGAGCCGGAGGCGCTGCAGCATGTTTTCGAGCGGTTCTACCGGGCCGATGAATCGCGGAATGCCCATACGGGCGGCAGCGGTCTTGGCCTTGCTATCGCGAAACAAATCATGGAAGAGCATGGCGGTTTCATCAAAGCTTCGAGTCAACTGAACATCGGAACGACGATTACCCTGTCTCTACCTATCACATAAAGGGAATGATCATAAAATGAAGACTATCCTTCTCATTGAAGATGATGTATCCATAGCGGAATTGCAGCGGGATTATTTGGAGATCAGCGGATTTAAAGCGGATATGGCGCAAGATGGCGAGACGGGGTTGAACAAGGGCCTGACCGGCGAATACGATTTGATCATTCTCGATATCATGCTGCCGAAAATGAATGGCTTTGAGGTGTGCAAACGAATTCGGGAAGTGAAAAACATCCCCATCCTATTGGTCACCTCCCGCAGCGAGGATATTGACGTGATCCGGGGGCTGGGTCTCGGGGCTGACGATTATATTACCAAGCCATTTAAGCCCGCTGAGCTGGTCGCCAGAGTGAAGGCGCACATAGCGAGGTACGACCGGTTGGTTGGCGCGAAGGAGCCGAACAACGACCTGCATATCCGCGGACTTTACATGGATCTCGACACTCGAAAGGTGTTCATAAACGGAGCAGAGACCGTGCTGACGACAAAAGAGTTCGATTTACTCTATTTTCTGGCCGCTCATCCGGATCGGGTGTTCAGCAAAGAGCATCTGTTTGAACGGATTTGGGGGATCAACGCCTTGGGTGATCTGCAGACGGTGACCGTACACATTCGGAAAATTCGGGAAAAAATCGAAAGGGATTCAGGCAACCCGGAGTACATCGAGACCGTCTGGGGAGCTGGCTACCGCTTTAAAGGATAAGGAAGTCTGACCGGTTTTTTGGTCGGGCTTTTTTTTGTTTCAACGTGCCGTTAATAAAAAGTTAAGATACGGTTTATTCCCAGTTGAGGATTCGGCATTACAGTAGGATTAGCCCATTTAAGATGCCTCTAACGCGAAGGGAGTGTGCCTGTTTATATGCATGATCTGTTTACTGCCGTTGTCCAAGGCATTGTGGAGGGATTGACGGAATTTTTACCTGTATCCTCGACGGGACATCTCATTTTGACCGGAAAATTGCTTGGCTTTACCGGCGACAAAGCGGATACCTTCGAGATTGTGATTCAGCTCGGCGCGATTCTGGCTGTTGCCGTGATTTATTGGCGCCGAATCCTCAATCTGCTCGGCTTTACTCGTCTTGCGCCGGGTTCCGATGCCGATGGGATTTCCGTAACGGACCATAAGTTGAATCTGCTCCACGTGATTTTAGCTTGTCTGCCGGCCATGGTTTTAGGCCTCTTGCTGAATTCGGTGATCAAATCCTATCTATTTTCTCCGTACACGGTTCTTGTCGGTTTGGTGCTGGGGGGCGGCTTCATGCTCTTCGGCCAGAAAAAACAAGCCAGGGTCGAGGCTGCGGCCATGGATCAGCTGTCGTATAAACAGGCGTTTTTGATCGGGCTGTTTCAATGCTTGGCGCTGTGGCCCGGGTTTTCCCGTTCGGGAGCGACCATCGCCGGCGGGCTGCTGCTCGGGGTCGGTTACCGGGCGGCAACGAACTTTTCCTTCCTCATCGCCATTCCAATGATGGTGGCCGCCAGCGGCTTCGAGTTGATCAAGAACGCCGGCGCACTGACCGCATCCGATGCAGGATTTTTCGCCACAGGGTTTATTACGGCCTTTATCGTTGCGCTTCTTGCGGTCATCTCCTTCTTGAAACTGTTGGAGAAGCTGAAGCTCGCGCCTTTCGCTTACTACCGCTTCGGACTTGCCGCGGTATTCCTGGCCTATCTATTGATTTCCGGGCAATGAGGAAAGAGGGGGCTTAAATCGAGGAGGTGGGATAGAGTTGCACTCAATTCTGGAGTGGTTTTCAAATACAGCGGTACAATTAATCGATTCTTTACGAATATATGGAATTTTTGTCGGTATGGTAATAGAGAGTGCATGCATTCCCCTGCCCAGCGAAGTGATTATGCTGACGGGCGGCGTCGCGGTGGCGAATGGTTCGATGTCCTATTGGCAGGTCGTGCTCGCTGGCGTGCTCGGGAATGTGACGGGTTCTATCATCGCTTACTATGTGGGAGTGCGTGGCGGTAGAAAATGGCTTGCCCGTTATGGGAAGTACGTTCTGTTCAACCCCTCCCACTTCGAGCAGGCGGAACGCTGGTTTGCCCGCTTCGGGGAAGCCACCGTGTTTTTCACGAGGAATCTTCCGTTCATCCGGACGTTTATTTCCTTGCCGGCGGGGATTGCAGGCATGCGGTTCCGAAGATTTTTGATTTTCACCCTGCTGGGCTGTATTCCTTGGAATATGGCGCTGGCCTATGCGGGATATAAATTAGGGTCAAACCGGAATGTAGTCGAGAGTTATCTGCACCCTATCAGTTACGGAGTGGCGGTTCTCGTTGTCGGTTTGTTGATCTATTGGCTCTTGCGAAAGAGGAAAGGCAAAGCAAATCAAGATAGGGGAGGGAGTTCTCTTGAATAAGGCAATTCTGACCCAATCGAAGGCGGACGGCGGATTGGGATTCGAGACGAATGCCATCTCGGTTCAATCTTGATCATTCACCACTGGCTTATGGCAAGGAGGGCAAACACAACTTGAATTCTATTGTCAATTTTCCGTTGTTCGCGGCGTTGATATCCGTATTTACGGCCCAAATCGTAAAGGTTCCGATCCACTTCTTTTCCACGGGCCATATCAACGTGAAGCTGGCTTTCAGCACGGGAGGAATGCCCAGCTCGCATTCGGCGGCTGTCGTTTCTTTGGCTGCGGCTGTCGGCATGAAGGACGGGTTTTCCTCCTCGCTGTTTGCCGTTGCCGCCATGTTCAGTATCATAACCATGTACGACGCAGCGGGGGTCAGACGGCAAGCAGGCACCCACGCTTCCATTCTCAACCGAATGACGCGGGTCATTCCCATTTTCCAGAATGGGCAGGAGGCCGTCTCTACGTTAAAGGAAATGCTCGGGCATCGTCCCAGCGAGGTATGTGCAGGGGCGGTGCTTGGCTTGGTTGTAAGTATTCTTCTAAGATTTATCCTTTAGTCAATCATCCGCATGTCATGCAGAATGATAGGGAGCGGTAGCATGGAGAGTAAACGAAAGATTTTGATCGTCTATGCCAAATTTGGCGATGGGCACTATCAAGTGGCGCGTACGATGGAGCGGTATTTGGCGGATACGGGCGAGTTTGAGGTGAAGCTGGTGGATGCCTTTGCGGAATCCCATCCGATGATGGAATCCTTTTTCCGCTTTGCCTTTTTCAAAGGGTCCATCTATTTTCCGCAAGGTTACGGATGGCTTTACTCGTTGACCAATAGGTTCCAACCTAACGGGCGCTTCAACCGGTGGCTGCATGTTTTAGGCGCGGCAAGGATGAAAGAGCTAGCCGAAAAGGAAAAGCCGGATGCCGTCATTCATACGTTTCCCTTTTTGGCTATGTCCCATCTCATTCAAAAGTCGGGGGACCCCATCGCCTGTTTGACGATCGTCACGGATTACGTCCTGCATAACCGCTGGATTCATCCCCGGACGGACCGCTATTTCGTCGCCACGGACGATTTGAAAAGGATTTTGATCGGCCGTGGGGTCAGCGGCTCGCGCATTTGCGTAAGCGGGATTCCGGTCCGGCCCGGCTTTGACCGAGCCGTTTCCGACGGGCAGGTGCGGATGAAGTATCGGCTGCCTTCGGATCGGCCGATTCTTCTCGTCATGGCCGGCGCATACGGCGTCATGCCGGACGCATTGAAAATTGTCGAAAGCCTTCGGCCGGCGGACGCGGAAATCCTTTTCGTGTGCGGGAGGAATGCGCGGCTCCATCGGGAGAGCACCGAATCTTTTGCCGCTTTCGAGCATGTGCACGTGTTCGGTTTTGTCGAAGCCATGGAAGAGCTGATGTCCATCTCATCGTGCTTGATTACGAAGGCAGGGGGGATCACGTTGGCGGAAGCAAGAGCACTGCGGCTGCCGGTTGTCGTTTATCGTCCGCTTCCCGGACAGGAGAAAGGCAATGCGGAATATTGGAGCGAAAAAGGATTTGTGCGGATTGCGAATACCTCGGCGGAAATCGGTACAGCGGTTCATGAGGCCATGCAGTGGAAGAGGCGTTTCGGCCATGCGGGCGGCAAGGGAAGATTGTTATCGGCAGATCGGCCGGCGGCGGAATTCATTGTTCGGGAGATCATGAAGACGCTGAACGCCCCTCTTGCAAAAGAGAAAGAGGGCTCAAGCGCGCTCCCGCAGGAAAGGCAAGTCGTCAATGAGCTTCGTTAAGGGCTGGATCCAGGGAACCAAATCTTCGGGAATGGCCGTTTATCTGCTTTTATTATTTTTGATCGAATTCGTCCGGGGTGCGTTTATCGTTTCGTACCTGCCGATTTATGCCACCGAGCGGCTGCATTTTTCCATGTCCGTCGTGGGGTTGGCCATATCCATCCACTACCTTGCGGATAACGCCGTGAAAGCGATAGCCGGTTATTTGATCGACCGCATTTCCTCCCGGAAGGTTTTGGCGGTGGGGATTCTGCTTTCGTGCGCAAGCTTGCTGCTTGTGCTTCAGGCCCCTGGCGCGTGGGCGATCTTGCTGGCCACTGCCCTTCTCGGCATCGGCGGGTCGCCGGTATGGCTCGTTTGCCTCAGCAATATCCGGGAGGAGTCTCGGGGAACGCAGATGAGCACCATGTATCTGGTTTGGATGTGCGGACTTGGCCTCGGCCCGGTGCTGATGAATTTTTTAATGGATAAGGGCTTTCAAATCGTGTTTTACGGGTTGATCGGGCTGTTATTGGGCTGTCTGTTTCTCGTAGCGGCGGCAAAAAAAGGTTCCGTCCAGCCGCCCCGTTCCTTACCCTCCTTTCGGGAACAAGTCCGGCTGTTCGCCGGGGAAATGTCGAAGATGGGTTTTGTCCTGCCGTGCATGATGATGCAAACCACGGCCGGAGGCTTGCTGGTTCCGCTGCTTTCGCCTTTTGCGACAAAGCATATCGGTCTCAGCCATTCCGAGCTTTCGATCTGCATGATGGCCGGAGGAGCCTCCGTCCTACTCTTTCTGATTCCTGCCGGAAGGGGGTTGGACCGGCTTGGCGGCAAATGGTTTCTGGTCGGCGGCTTCGGTGTTTTCGCCGTATCCTTGTTCGGGCTGACCTTTTCCCGCTCTTTTATGGAAGCGGTCATTCTCTCCGTTATTTTGGGCGCCTCTTACGCCTCTTTACTCCCTGCCTGGAACACGTATCTTTCCGCATTCGTGCCCAAGGAATCAGTGGGATCGGGGTGGGCGTTGTGGCAGGTCCGGTTCTGGGCGGTTGGCTGGCTCAGCAATTGAACAGCTTCATCCCCTTTTGGCTGGCGGCGGCACTCTTTGCGAGCATGGCTTGTTACTACCTGTTTTCGGGCGTCCGGCACTTTGGATAGCGCATGAGGCACGTTCGGTTAAAAAATACTTAATTGACTGTTACGGTTTAGGCAAAACCCAAAATGGACAGACTGATTGCAGGTTTACGCGAGAGAGATGTTGCCAGACTAATACCACACAAGAAGATCCCTTCGTCGGGGTCTTCTTCTTTTGATTGCGGCAGTGTTCCGATCAGGGAAACATTTCCTGGAAAATTCCGTCTATTTTAGTATTCACGAATGTGAAGCGAGGATAAACGCGCGAACAGGAGGTTCCCTAATCAATGGTCCAAAAATTTTGTGTGTTCCTTCTATTTTGTTATTTATTACTGCTCACATCTTGTTCAGCTCATTCAACGGTAGCGGAGACCTCTGAATCCGGGATCGCGATGGCTAAACAGATGACCTTAAAAGATGGCGTAGAAACACCGATACCTGGAAATGCTGACCGGCAGGAACCTTCGAATAGCCCGGCAACGACCGACGTATCTAACGATGAAGGGGGTGCGCAGTCAGCATCGGAGTCCGCTTTATGGTTGTTTGCTTCAGCTTTTCAGAGTAATAGTGATAATTTTATCAATTTGACGGATGCTTTGAATGGGAAGGAAGATGTAATGCCTGAATGGGGGGTTAAGGATAAGTATCTAACTCCATCTACTTTTCACGTTTTTCAAATATCTGAAGACGGGAGTTCTGTATATGGTTTGAATCATAGAAACTACGAAATCATGAACTTGAACAACCGAAAAGTACGCGATTTCCAGCATGATATCATCTTGGCCCCCGACTTCAATTCATATCTCTCGTTTGATAACGATCAATGGTACTACCATCAAACCTTGGATGCCGATGGGCAGCCTATCCAATTGAAGAATCTCTCCTACTTCGAAAACGTGATTTTCTCGCCAGATCACCATGAGATTGTGTATTCCATGCAAGATGTACCAGCACATGATAATGCTTTTGTAATCTATGATCTTGAACAAAAGAAAGTGTTGAAAGAAGTAATGATGCCGAAATTAACGGATAAGGAATTGCATAGTGCCGAACGCGGCTATAACGTTTGGGTATCGCAATGGGACGACTATGAGATCCTATATACTTTCCATCATTCAACGTACAAATATGATGTAGAGAGTGGGAAAACGGAAAAATTGGGAGACATGATGTTTTATCCAATGTTTCTTAATCCGCAACAATTGCTGTATTCCAAGCCGCGGTACGATCCAAATGAAAATGATTTGCGAACGATTAAGGGTTACACCGATTATGGGTTGTACATTCGGGATCTTACAAATAACAAAGACATCCTGATTGCCCCTTCACTGGAAGACCTAGACATTATCCCGGAGCAATTGGTCAACACTTCCATGAATTTCTAACGTGCGATCCTTGGAAACATAACAACTTCGCGAATCTGCGAAATGTTCGTATTATACGAAAAAGTATCCTATTACAGGACCCATAAAAATGGCTGCATAGATAAGGGTAATCCATGGCTGATAATCCACATAGAATTCTTTGAAAGAAAGGCTCCAAGGATGTTTAATGATCACCCAACCCAAAACATCAAATACAATGCAAACTCCCGCCCATATGGCACCGGTAATAAGGGCTTCTTCAAGAGTTGGCGCAGATAAACCTTGTATGTAGAGCCAACCAAATATAGAAAAAAGAATGATATTATAAAGAGGGTGCCAAGGCTTTGTTTTTTCATATCCCTCCCCCATGCCTTTTTCGTCCATTGGACTCATTTTTAACACATAAATATTAAATACGGTATGTAAAACTCCAATTATGGTCACTAGGAAATAGCAAATCCAAAACCATATCATCGACATTGCAAAATCTTGCATAACGACCTCCTTAAATCGCTGGCATATTTAGTCGAAAACGCCATATACGACCATTATATAATCTTTTAATGGTGAATGTTGATATTATCTCAGCCGATTTTCGCAGGGAGTAGCCTTTGAACATATAGTCCATAAAGGTAATCCATATGTTACCTTTTGCTAACATTAGGGGGGATACGATGATTGAACGAGAACGGGTAATAGAAAACTATTTTGAGTCTTGGATTAACAAAAACAATGCAATATTAAGAAAAATCTTCGACCCAAACATTGTCTATACGGAATGTTATGGACCTGAATATCACGGATTAGACACAATAGAAAGTTGGTTTGAAGATTGGAACAAGCGTGGAACAGTTTTGGTTTGGAATATAAAGCAGCTTATTCATCAAGGCCATTTAACTGCTGTTGAATGGTACTTTAAATGTGATTATGATGCAGAAGTTGGGGAATTTGATGGTGTATCATTAATTGAATTTAATAACGATAACTTGATTGTGAATTTAAAAGAGTTTCAATCTAAAATACCACACTATTATCCATACAAGTAAAAGGCGTATTAGTAGCTTTTAAAATAAAACCGGCGGTGGGCATATGCCTGCCTTCGCCCCATTATAGTTAAGATAAAGGCAGCGCGGCTGGATGGCCCGGCCGCAGGTTGCTGCGCTGTAAAGGGGGAACCGGGGTGAACTGGAAGCAAAAGCTGGGAAGCCGGAAGTTTTGGGCGCTCATCACTTCTGTGGTCACAAGCATATGCGTCTTGGTGAATGCCGGAGACGACACGACAACCAAGATCGTCGGCCTGATCGGAGCGGTAGGGTCGGCGGTGATTTACATGCTGGCTGAAGCCCATGTGGACGGAAAGTCGGCACAGGCTACCGCATCGCAAGAAAAAACCTCATCCAAATAAATCTGCAGCATCGCCCTGTCCTGGAGCGGCCCCCGCATGTTCATCCGAACATGCAGGGGTCTTTTTGTATAACACCCTCCCAGTTCGACTGGGGGTTCAGGAAAGCTAAAAGCTATGAGTAGAAAATCCTTTGAAATTGATCATGAAGTGAATGCCGGTCTACCAACAGCACATATGAAATCTATGGAGATTACAGGATGGATAAGAGTTGTCTCAATAAGTACCATTATGCCGAGCAGGAAGCGAAGAGCGAGTGGATGAATACCTGCAAACTTACAGGTATTTTTCTTCCCGTGAGGGGAGTCTTTGCAATAGCTGCAAACTTACAGGTATTTCGAGCTCAAACTCTTCATTCATAACCATGGGACAAAAATACCTGTACAATCACAGTTATTTCTTCAAATGGGCCAATTTTGTTGATATTACCTGCATTTTCGCAGGTATTCGCCACAACGCTGTCCCAAGCCCCACGTAGGATCACGTCCACATGCAGGTAGGTATTCGAGAATAGAACGAGCTCATTGATTGTTTACGGGGGAGTCAGCCAATAAGGGCAGGGGGTAGGCAACGTGAGCCCTTTAGGGGCTAGCCTGTGGAAGTTCCGCGGTTGGCAGATCTTCAGTGCGCTTTTGAGGCGCTGGCTTGTACCATGCCCTTATAGAGAGGGCTGATGGAAGCCACCGGCTAAGCCGGTGGTTATGACTTTGCTCTATAAGTAAGTATAAGATTTACTCATGCTTTGCCTTATGCCGCTACGGTAAACGTCGCTCGTCCTGTATGGACGGAGTCAATCGTTTATCCTTGGGCATAATTCCTTTTTTTCTCCATTGAATAAAGAACATCTGTTCGCATATAATAATAGCAAACACATGTTCTTATTTTTGGAGGCGCAGCTATGGCCGCAAACGAGCGCGTCATCATGCTGGTGGACGGCCAGTCGTTTTACGCCAGCGTGGAGAAGGCGGCCCACCCCGATTTGGAGAATCGGCCCGTCGCCGTGGGCGATCCGTCGCGGAGATCCGGGATCATCCTGGCGGCTTGCCCCTTGGCTAAAGCCCGGGGGGTCACCACCGCTTCCCGGGTAGGCGAAGCCCTGGGCAAGTGCCCGGAGCTTACGGTGATCCGCCCGCGGATGCAGACCTACGTCAACGTCTCGATGCTGATCAGCAGCATATTCGAAACCTTTACCGATTTAGTGGAGCCTTACAGTATCGACGAGCAGTTTCTCGATGTGACCGGCATGGGGAATCCCTTGGATATCGCCCGCAGCATTCAAACCCGGGTGAAGCTTTCCACTGGCGTCTGGTCCCGAGTGGGGATCGCCCCCACGAAAATACTGGCGAAAATGGCCACGGACAATTTCGCCAAAAAGCGGACGGATGGCGTGTTTACCTTAGGCCCGCACAACATCGAGGAGCTGTGGCAGCTGCCGGTGCACCAGATGTTCATGGTCAATTCGCGCATGACGTTCCACTTCAACCGTATGGGCTTCACGCAGATCGGCGATATCGCCCGTCTGGATCAAATGGAATTCCGCCGGAAGATGCGTCGGGAGATGGGCAAGCAGAGTGACATCCAGGCGGATTACTACTGGCAGACCGCCCGGGGGATCGACCCGAGCCCGGTGCAGGCGAAGATCCGCAACAAGCTGAAGTCCGTCAGCCACGGGAAAACGTTGCGCGCCAGCCTGTACCGGAACCTGGCCGACATTCAGGTGGTGCTTCTCGAGCTG
Organism: Gorillibacterium massiliense; assembly: GCF_000455485.1. Classification (GTDB taxonomy): domain Bacteria; phylum Bacillota; class Bacilli; order Paenibacillales; family NBRC-103111; genus Gorillibacterium; species Gorillibacterium massiliense. The sequence continues at coordinate 13,337 of NZ_CBQR020000098.1, read as the reverse complement.
GTGGTGGAGGTGTGCCGCCGGGCCAGACGCCATGGCAACATGGGCCGGGTCGTTTCCGTGGGAGCGGTGGAAACCGACGGCACCCGGGCGTGGAGCTTCAACCGGCAGACGACGCTGCAGCATCCCACTTCGCTGACCCATGAGATGGCGGAGCCGGTAATGCGCCTTTTTGCCAAGTACTGGAGCGGCTCTCCCGTCAGTCATCTCTATGTATCCCTAAACTCCTTGAGCGATGACAACCTGATTCAACTTTCCCTTTTCGATGACCGGGTAAAGGCCCTGCGCATGGAAAAGACCATCGATCGAATTAAAGACCGGTACGGCAGCGCCGCGATCATGCGGGCGTCCTCCCTGCTTGAAGCAGGGGTGGCGCGGGAGCGGGCCGGCCAGATTGGAGGACATTATAAATGAGCAAGCTGGATGGAAACGAACGTTGGAACTCCAAAATGCTGATGACGGAGCATCAGGAGCAGTACGACCGCAAGCAGGAGGCAAAACGGTCGGGGCCTACGCCGGAGGAGTTGACGATGCTGCGGGATTACATTTTGCTTCCTTATTTGCTCACCATGGTGGAGCGCAACTATAAGGAGATGACGCGTTCGTCCATGCTGCTCAAAAAGCTCTTCGTCTTCGCGGCGGAGACGCTGATGGACCGCATCAGCAAAGATATGCATCGGCTGCGCCGGGAGTTGTCCCAGCGTTCCATCAAGGTGACCGGCGACAGTCAAGAGGATATGATTTATTATTACAGTTTTACCTGCAGGGGATATCAGGACAAATTTGGCATTACCCGCGATTTGATGAAGGCGCAGATCAGCATCATGCTGACGCAATACTTGGCCAATTTGCAGGCGAACCTAACCGCCGCCTCTCAACAGCAGCAGGCCCCATCGTAATGCGGGCGGCACGGCAGATTTGACTGTTTTTCCGATGAAACCGTGGCTGGATCGGTTCCGCTCTGCTAGAATGTGGAAGTGGCGGTTAACCGGACCCGCGATGGCCGATCATGACAGTCAAGGAGCTGGTATGTTGAAGAGATTAATGCTAAAGCCGCTGCTGTATCTGCTTTCCTTTCCGCTGGCAGGCTGCTTATACGCGCTGCAGAATCATGCGAAGCCTCGGATGCACGTGCTGGCCACTGCCTTGGATCGGGCGCTTCCGTTCATCCCGGCTTTTTCCGTGTTCTATGCCTTGTGGTATCCGTTCTTGTTTCTGACGCTCTTCATTATTCTGCAGCGAAGCTTGTCTCAGTATTACCAAACCCTTGCGGCTATTTTTCTCGGGATGGTGCTCTGCAACGTGATCTTTTTTGCGTACCAGACCTATGTTCCCCGTCCGGAGCATATCGGAACCGGCCTATTCAGCCATCTGGTGCGGTTTGTTTACGCGGAAGATAAGCCCTATAACGGATTTCCCAGTATTCATGTACTTACCTGTTACTTGGTCGCCCGCGGCTCCGCGCTGCTTCCCCGCCGGTTCCGCTGGGGGGTTTACGGCTTTTCCGCGCTGATCATCCTTTCCACCTTGTTCATTAAACAGCATGTATTGGCCGATGCGGCTGCCGGCATTCTTTTGGGAGAAATGGTATTCCGCGTGACCGGGTCGCTGCTCAGCTTAAAACCAGCACTTTTTCGGCCAAACGGCCGCCAATTATAGGAATAACAATAATCAAGGAGGAGTAGAAAATGACAACCCCCGGAGTCATCCCATTTTTGCTCGCAGCGAAAAAGGCCACTTACGCAGGAAAAGGGCTGGAATCCACATCGTCCCGTCCGGAGTCCCACGATCTGGAGTACACGGAGGGGAATTTGAAATACATCGATACGTATCTGGGTTCCGCTGAATTTGCAGGAGAAGAAGCGCTGTGGGAAAACGGACAACCTTTTTGGGCGATGAATTACGTAGGGCGGGTGATCAGTGACGGGTTTGACGGCGACTTTTTAAAAGAGGCGCTGCGGCATGTGCCGGAAGATTTGCCTTATCGAGGCCCGGAGAGCTATAAAAGCGGGTCTTACACTTACACTTGCTCGGTTCAAGGAGAGTTTGATTGGTTTACCGGACAGGAAGAGATCTTTCATGAAGAGACGAAAGTGTATGAATGCAGGTTCCATGGCGGAGCGATTAAATAATGGATCAAACGAATTTCATAGAAAATAGAAAAGACAGCGAACTCGCGCTGTCTTTTTAATATAGGGTAAGGGCGCATCGGACTAATCTGACTGGCCGCTATTGCAGGAGGGTGGCCTCTATCGCACGCGAAATTCACTGATAAGCCGCAAGTATTTCTGGCCGCAAATTTTTACGCTGAGTTCGGTAATGGCTTCGATCGGTCCGCCGTGATTGATAAGTTTTCCGCTTTGCCAGACCGAAACGTCCAGGCCGAACCACATGGCATTATCGAGATCGGCGCTGGCGGAGAGAATCGTACCGGGTTTAATCATCGTGCAATTACACCTCCATGTAAACGCTTTCGACATACGATTGGATTTTCCTTCTTGCATGGGTTCCTATTTCATTGGTCGGTGCGCGCCAGCCGCTCCTATTAACCGGTTTACAGCATAAGCTTTTGATAGGAGGTGATCTTGGATGAGTGTATTTGAGGGATATCGGATCAGCAGCCCTTACGGTTTGCGGACAGACCCGATCACTCAGGTGAGTAGCTTTCATGCCGGCATCGATCTGGTCAAAAGCGATCAGGCGCCTATACCGGCTTTTACCGGCGGTAGGGTGATATTTGCTGGCGCCGGAGCGACCGGCTCCGGGTTAGGCGGTTACGGAAACGTGGTGGCGGTGCGGGATGCTTCTAACAGGCTGCAGCTTTATGGCCACTTGAATCGGGTATCCGTAGCGGCAGGGGCGGACATAAAGCGCGGGCAGGTTATTGGGCTGCAAGGGAGCACGGGAGAAGCGGTCGGTTCTCATTTGCATTACGAGGTGCGCAAAACCTTTACTCCCCAATTCGGTTGGACCGCGGACCGGGAAGCCGGGACGCTGGAGCCAGGAAATTACCTGATAGAGTACTATTCTATTCATCGCGAGGAGGATTTGATGCCGATGAAAATCGTGGTGATTGATCCCGGCCATGGTATGACGGATCCGGGCACTGTGAGCGGGACGCTGAAAGAGAAGGATCTGACCCTCGGCATCTCCCGGAAAATCGCCGATTTTCTCCAGGGACGGGCCGATGTGCGGTTGACCCGCAACGATGATACGACCTTCAGTGCGGACAAGACTCAGGATTTATCCGCAAGAGCGGATTTTGCCAATAAGCTGCCGGCTGATTTTTTTCTCTCGGTTCATATAAATGCCGGGGGAGGCAGCGGTTTCGAATCTTATACCTATAACGGGACGACGGATGCGGAGACGGATCGTATCAGCGGCATTGTTCATGCTCATGTGGCTGCTGCTTTTACTGCCCAAGGTCTTCCCGACCGGGGACGCCAGCGCTCCGATTTCGCTGTGCTGAGATTGACGAAAATGCCTGCCATGCTGGCGGAATACGGGTTCATCGACAATGCGGCGGATGCCGCTCTGCTGGCAAGCGACGCTTTTCTTACGGAAGCGGCCCGGGCCACGGCAGATGGGATCGCCGAGGCGCTGGCTCTGCCCGACGCTCCCAATTCGGGACCGACTGCGCCGACGTTTCCCGACATTAAAGGCCATTGGGCTGAGGCGGCCATCCGCAAAGTCATCTCCGCAGGTATCATGTCCGGTTATCCAGACGGCAGCTTCAAGCCTAATGAACCGATCACCCGGGCGGAGGTTGCGGTCATCGTCGCCAAACTGCTGGATCGCTGACGGATCTTGCAGCGTAGCATCAGCAATATCAGCTGCCCGCGGGCTGCTCTTTCAGGATTTTCTCCAGGATAACGGCGACTCCGTCTTGATCGTTGCTGTCCGTAACTTCGTCGGCCACGGCCTTTAGCTCCGGTATGGCATTTCCCATGGCGACGGCGTACCCGCACGTCTGAAATAGGCCCATGTCATTGAAGTCGTCGCCAAAGGCGATGACGTCGTCCATCTCGCAGCTCCATTGGGAGATTAGCTTTCTTACGGCTTGTTCTTTTGATGCGTTGAGCGGCATCACTTGAATGAGCCGATTTTTGTCTGTGTACAGAATGTTAGCGCGACCGTGAAATTCATCATATAGAGGCGTTCCCTCATAGGCGCCGAAGAGGAGGATTTTCGAAGCTTCGCATTGCTTGAGCTCGGACAAGGATTTTATGGCAGGCTCATCGTTTACGTTCATGGCGGTTCGATAGTCGAACTCTTTTAGACAGTACCAGTTGTTTCGTACCTCCAGAGACAATTCCAGATGCGGATAACGTTGTAGGCAGATGTCGATGATATCCGCCGTCACGGAGGAGGGGAGGGAGTCGTGCAGCTCTATATTCGTGCGGGGACAAACCATGTGGGCTCCATTGTAATAAATGAAGGACGCGATTTGGAGCAGTGCCTCGGGCAGAACCGAAGTTACACCCCGTAAAGGCCGGGCGGTGGCGAAGACGATGTTCATTCCTGCTTGATGGCAGGCCAGGACAGCTGCAAGATTCCGTTCGGATACTATTTTGCGCGAGTTTAGGAACGTCCCGTCCAGATCAAGGACAACCGTGCGATGGTTCACCGGAAGCCTCCTTTTGGAATGTTTGCTGTACAGCATTACTGCCGAAGCGCTTCACGCCGGAAAATAGTTTTTCCAATTATAGCATCCGCCCCAAGAAGCTGCCAGACATCTTTTTCACGAACAAGCTCCGGCTTGTCAAACCAGTCCGCATAATCGTCCAAGTTCCCTCATAGACATGTTATCAGTTGAAAAACAAGTCGATGTGAAGAGAGGGATGGATAGAATGCGACGGATCCGATGGATGGCGGCGGCGGTCCTAAGCGTGGCCGTAATCTTGCTTGTGGCGTTGCAGGGGTGCGGAAACAAGGACGCCGGGGCGGTGGTAGGGGATCTGAACAAAACCGTGACCAAGCTGGAAAGCTATAAGGGTAGCGGTCGGATGATCCTCAATACGGGTCAGCAGCCTCAGGAGTACCAGGTGGAGGTGTGGTACAAGAGTCCGGATTTCTATCGGATCGCCTTGACCAGTGACAAAAAGGACATTACGCAAATCGTACTGCGCAACGACGACGGGGTGTTTGTGCTGACGCCTCAACTCAATAAGAGCTTCCGTTTCCAAAGCGAATGGCCGAAGAATCAAGGGCAATATTATCTCTATCAATCCCTCGTGCAGAGCATCGTCAACGATGAGAACCGGAAGCTGGTTGTCGATGGCAACGATTTGGTATTCGACGTTGAAGCGAATTACAACAACGTCACCTTGCCCCGGCAAAAAATTTGGCTGGACAAGAAAAGCTACAAGCCGAAACATGTAGAAGTGCGGGATCATAATGACAACGCGGTGGTCGTCGTCGATTTCACGGATTTTACCTTTGGCGCCAAGTTTGAAAAGGATTCCTTCGATATGCAGCGCAATATGACGGGAATGGGATCGGTCGATCCGAAAACGGAGGATTTAGCAGATTCCGCCGGTTCCGCCGACAGTCGCGAAGCCGATTCCAATGACCAGTCTCAAACCGGGACGGATAGCTCTGACAATACGAAGCCGAAAGGCAATGCCAAACCCAGCCTGCAGCCCAGCGTTCAGCCTACCGTTCAACCTACGGAAAATCAAAGTCCCAATGTGCAGCCGACGGAAAGCCCCAGCGTCATGCCGACGATGACGGCAGCGCCTAGCGGAAAAGCCAATACCGGCAAGAAAAACACGGCTACCGTGTCCCCGACAGTCAGCGCCGCTACCGCGAGCCCGACACCGACGCCGACGCCTTCAAAAGGAACGAAGAAGTCCTCTGCAGGGGTGGACGGAACGACGGCTAATACGACAAGTGAAGTGGTCGTAGGCGAGCAGGGACTGACGGTACCGGCGATCACGCTGCCGGAAGGCGTGGAACAGGCGGACGTCAATCAAGTCACCATCGGAGAAGACGCCGCGGTGCTGGTACGTTACAAGGGAACCTATAACTTCTCGCTGGTGATGTCCCGCCCAAATGCGATGCAGGTAAACATTACCCCTGGCACCATGGTTAACCTTGGATTTACCATCGGTTCCCTGACCGGAACGGACAATAAGACCTTGACCTGGGTCGACAACGGTTATCAGTTCCGTCTCACCAGCTCGGATCTTCCTCTGGAGGAAATGGTCGCCATCTCCCAAAGCCTGGAGGAAGACGGAGGAAAATAATCGTTAGCGAAATCTGCCGCCGCAAGGCTGTCGCCCACGTTTATTCCATCCGCCGTGCATTGACACCCGGTTACGATCCGTTTAACATAATGATGAGGTCCGCGAAGGACAAATGCCTTATGATCTGAATAAAATAGGGCGCCGGAGCCGGTGATGGCTTCGGCGTTTTCTTTTTGCTTGTTTTTCTTATTAAATGAAGAAGGTGCATACATTGGATTCTTTTTATCGGCAAACCCGTATTGAAGTTTCACTTGACGCGCTCAAGCACAATCTGCAGGAATTTCGCCGCGTTTTGCCTGATTCCGTGGGCATGATGGCCATCGTTAAAGCGGATGCCTACAGGCATGGCTCAGTTGAGATTTCCAAAGAGGCGCTAGCTTGCGGGGCAAGCTATTTGGGAACAGCTTTTCTTGACGAAGCCCTTGAGCTGCGCCGGGCGGGCATCGACGGCCCGATATTGGTGCTGGGTTACACCCCAGTGGAAGGGATCGCCAAGGCGCGGGAGTACGGCATTACGCTGAACGTGTATAGCGAAGAGATTCTTGAGGCGCTGGCGGAATACCGCGAGGGAGAGCCCCTTGTGAAAATCCACATCAAGATCGACAGCGGCATGGGCCGGCTGGGCTTGTACGAGGAAGAGCAGGCGATCTCTTTTATCGATCGGGCTCTGAGCTTGCCCGGCGTGGAAGTGGAAGGGCTGTTTACCCACTACGCCTGCGCGGATGAAGCGGATAAAACCTCCGTGCGCGAGCAGTATCGGCGGTTTTCCCGGATTGTGGAGCATTACCGGACGAAGGGCGTCCATTTTCCTTACCTCCATGCCGGCAACAGCGCCGCGGCCATCGACACGCCCGAGCTGAGCTATAATATGGTGCGCCTCGGCATCAGCATGTACGGCCTGTATCCTTCTGATGAGGTGGATCAAGAGATTGTGCAGCTTCAGCCGGTGATGAGCCTGAAAACGGGGATCTCCATGTTGAAGACGCTGCCGGCCGGATCAGGCATCAGCTATGGGCACAAGTATTTTACCAGCAGGGACGAGGAAAAAATCGCCACCTTGCCGATAGGCTATGCGGATGGGTACTCGCGGCTGCTGACGGGAAAAGCTTACGCCTTGGTACGCGGCCAAAAGGTTCCGGTTATCGGAACGATCTGCATGGATCAATGCATGATCGACGTAACCGACGTCCCGGAAATCGGGCTGGAGGATGAGGTTGTCATGTTCGGCAGCCAGGGAGAGGAAACCATTTCCGCCGACGATATCGCCCGGGAGCTGGGAACGATCAACTACGAGATCCTCTGCATGATCTCTCACCGGGTGCCCCGTGTCTATATTCGCGGCGGCGAGGTCGTAAAGACAATAAACCTGCTTCAGCACTACTAAAAGGGCCTGTGGGGCCTTTTTCGTTAACTTTCCCGGCAAGCGAAGAGGAACCCTGGGCCCCTTTTCGTTGATTTTCCCGGCAAGCGAAAAGGACCCCTGGGCCCCTTTTCGTTCACATGCCGATCATCGATTCCTCCGCTTTTATCTTGCATCTGCCATCAGTTCGGTATAACATACTTGATATACTGGAAGCATATATTCTAAATACAGGAATTTGCTTTTCGCAGAAATGGCATGGTACTATGAGGGTAATGTTATCGGAGGTGCGGGCTAGTGTCGAATGTGAGCACAAAACGAATCATGATCAGTTTGCCGGACAATCTGCTTCAGGAAGTGGATGTGATTGTGGAGTTGGAAAACTCCAATCGCAGCGAGTTTATCCGCCAGGCGATGAAATTATACCTGCTTGAACGCAAGAAACGGCAGCTGCGCGACGCTATGCAAAGAGGCTACATGGAAATGGCCAAAATCAACCTCCACATTGCTTCAGAGGCGTTCCAGGCGGAAGAAGACGCAGGCAGCACCGTGAACCGCTTGGTTAGCGGGGTGTAGCCTTGATCGTTAAACGCGGAGATGTGTTTTTTGCCGAGCTGTCGCCTGTGGTGGGATCCGAGCAAGGCGGGCTTCGGCCCGTTCTGGTGATCCAGAATGATATTGGCAACCGGTTTAGCCCAACGGTCATTATTGCCGCCATTACCGCCCAGATTCAAAAGGCCAAGCTGCCCACTCATATCGAAATCGATGCCGTCTCCCACGGCTTTGACCGGGATTCCGTCGTTCTCTTGGAGCAGATCCGCACCATTGATAAACAACGGCTGACGGACAAAATCACCCACCTGGACGACGAACTGATGCGCAAAGTGGACGATGCCCTGCAAATCAGCTTGGGGCTCATCGATTTCTAATGGATACATAGGGGAATTCGTTAGCGTATGCCAGTTTACGCGGTTTACGAGGACTTTAACGAAATTGCAGAAGAATGCGGAAGAACGAGGGGAAGCCCTCGTTTTTTGGTTCCACAAAACAAACGAATCATTGGAGCGGAGGAATGACGTTGGTTCGGGAAAATGGCGTAGAGGAGGCCGCACTGGTTGCGGCCGGACACAGTTTGACGGAAGAGGAAAAAAAGCAGGTACGCGAACGGATTTTAAAGCGGATTGCCGCTGAATTGCAGTTGCCGGGAACCAAGGTGCGGGCGGCTGTCGGACTTTTGGAGGAAGGCAATACGATTCCTTTTATCGCCCGTTACCGGAAAGAGATGACGGGAGAACTGGACGAGAATGAGCTGCGTTCCGTAGAGGAGCGGCTGCAATACTTGAATAACCTGGAGGAGCGCAAGCGCGAAGTGGTGCGGCTCATCGACGAGCAGGGCAAGTTGACTGAGGAGCTGCGGTCGGCCATCGAGGGTGCGGCTAAGCTGCAGGAAGTGGAAGACTTGTACCGCCCTTACCGGCAAAAACGGAAAACCCGCGCCAGCGTGGCCAAGGAGCGGGGATTGGAGCCTTTGGCCGAGTGGCTGCTAAGCCAGCCGCGCAAAGGCTCACTTGAAGCCGAAGCGTCCCGCTATGTCGACTCCGGCAAGGACGTGCCGACGGTAGAGGACGCCGTGCAGGGCGCAATGGATATCGTGGCGGAAATCGCGGCAGACGACGCAAAGGTACGCTCCTGGGTGCGCAAGTTTACCCAGGATAACGGCGTGCTGACGACGGTGGCCAAGAACCCGGAAACGGAATCGGTGTACGAAATGTATTATTCCTACAGCGAGCCGATCCGCAAGCTGCCGCCTCACCGGAATTTGGCCATCAACCGGGGAGAAAAGGAAGAGATTTTGAAAGTGAATTTGGACGTGGCGACGGACAAAATTCGTGATTTTATCGCCAGACAATATATCCGCGGCGAGTCCGTGACCTCGGCTGTACTGGCGAATGCGCTGGAGGACGCCTACAAGCGGCTCATCGCCCCGGCGGTGGAGCGGGAAGTGCGGGGCATGATGACGGAGACGGCGGAAGAGCATGCCATCAAGATCTTCTCCGGCAACCTGCGTAATCTGCTGCTGCAACCGCCGGTGAAGGGAAAAGCAGTGCTGGGTGTCGATCCGGCTTTCCGCACCGGCTGCAAGCTGGCGGTGGTAGACGATACCGGCAAGCTACTAGAAGTGGCGGTGACCTACCCGACGCCTCCCCACAACAAGAAAGTGGAAGCCAAGGCGCTGATGAAGGAGCTCATCAGCAAATACGGCGTGGAGCTAATCGTCATCGGCAACGGCACGGCAAGCCGGGAAACGGAGCAAATTATCGCCGACATGCTGGCGGAAATCGGTCGGCCTGAGCTGGCCTATCTCATCGTCAGCGAAGCTGGGGCCAGCGTGTATTCCGCCTCCAAGCTGGCGCAGACGGAGTTTCCTGATCTGGACGTGGCCGAGCGCAGCGCCGTTTCCATTGCGAGACGGCTGCAGGACCCGTTGGCCGAGCTGGTAAAAATCGATCCGAAATCCATCGGAGTCGGCCAATACCAGCATGACGTGACCCAGAAGCGGTTGGAGGAAAGCTTGGGAGCGGTAGTAGAATCGGCAGTTAACCATGTCGGCGTCGATTTGAATACGGCGTCTCCCTCGCTGCTCGGCTATGTCGCCGGAGTGAACGCCACTTTGGCGAAGAACATCGTCAAGCACCGGGAGGAAAACGGCAAGTTCAGCGACCGTAAGGAGCTGATGAAGGTACCCCGGCTCGGCGCCAAAGCGTACGAGCAGTGTGTCGGCTTTATGCGCATCAGCGGCGGGAAGAATCCGCTGGACAGCACGCCGATTCACCCCGAATCCTATGGGGTGGTGGAGGGTCTGTTCGCTGAGCTTGGGTTAAAACGGAGCGAGATCGGCTCTTCCCGGATGCGGGAGCGGCTCACCGAAGTGGCGACGGAAGAGCTGGCGCCTCGACTCGGCGTCGGCGTGCCGACGCTGGGGGACATCGTCGCCAGCTTGCAGCGCCCCGGCCGCGACCCGCGGGAGGAGCTGCCGCCGCCGATTTTCCGCACCGACGTGCTCAAGCTCGAGGACTTGCGCCCCGGCATGGAACTGGCCGGCACCGTGCGCAACGTCATCGACTTCGGTGCCTTTGTGGACATCGGCATCAAGAATGACGGCCTCGTCCACATCTCGCAGCTGAGTGACCGGTTCGTCAAGCATCCGATGGACGTCGTTTCCGTCGGAGATACCGTTACGGTCTGGGTGCTCGGCATCGATGAGAAGAAAGGCCGCGTCAGCCTCACCATGCGCAAGCCGGAGTAAATCGCGGCGTACAAGCTGCCAAGTATTGTAAATAAACCGAGGTTGCGATAGGATAGTCGTAATCTCGGTTTTTATTTTTTATAGAGAAAGGGTGGCAAGAGACATGGGTGCTGTGTTAAAGCGGCCAACTGCGGGGGAGTATCCCACACATTTTTCCAAGTACATTAATCTTGTTCCCGAGGGCGACTTGATCGCCTTACTGGAGCAGCAAGAGAGGGAGCTTGCGGAGTTGTTTCGGCCGGTTACCGAAGATCAAGGTGCATACCGCTACGAGCCTGGCAAATGGAGCATCAAGGAACTGCTCGGCCACATCAACGACACGGAGCGCATGATGGCTGGCCGCGCCCTGCGTATCGCTCGGGGAGATCGGACGCCTCTCGCTGGCTTCGAGCAGGACGATTACGTCGCCTCGGCGAAATCGGAACGGCTGTCCGTCGCCTTTTTGCTGGAGGAAGCCGTTGCCGTACGGAAAGCGTCATTAACGCTGTTCAAAGGCTTGCCCGAGGAAGCTTGGAGCTATTCCGGCTTGCTGATGGAAAAGGAGATTTCCGCTCTTTCCCTAGCCTGCATCATTTATGGGCATACCCAGCACCACTTGGAGATCTTTAAGGAACGCTATCTGCCTCATTTGTAAAACTTTTGCAGTATAACAAAATAAGAAAAACGTCTATCGACGTACATGCAAAGAAGCTTGACTGCTTATAAAGGTAGTTTTTCTTGCGATATAAGGAAGCCGCTGCTCCGAAGTTTATACTTTCTTATACGTCAAAAAACGGAGGCGAATGCCCCCGTTTTTTTAACGTTACAGAATGTTTAAGTTTGCTAAAGTGCAAAAGCACTAAAATATTCTGTACCAAGAAAACCTACCTCTGAAACGCGGTCGCTCATCTTTGTAAAGCTTCGATAGAGGTTTTCTTATGCCTTTGCGATGCTATTTGGATGTATGGCGGTGCTTTTTTTCGCTGTCCCAATTCTGGGTGCGGTAGAAAAACCAGCAGTCGTTTAGCAGACGGATTTTTTTGCGGTTTTTCGTTTGAAAAGCCCGCATCAATTGGTTGCTGAGCCATTGCGGCATCCGTGACCCGCTCCTTTCGGCATCCCTGGACTCTGCTTCAGTATATGAAGCGGAACCAGATAGGTGAAAAGCGAAAGCGGGGGGGTTGTCGTCAGGCTGCGAGTCATTCAGCAAACGAACTATAGAGCGCGGGCCTCTTCGGCTTCCTCGTACCATTGCTCCAACTGAGCCTGCAGTGCGCGGATTTCCGTCAAAAGCGAGATGAGCGGGTACTCCGTCTCCCGGATGGCCGCGAAGGTCTTTTCCAGTTCATTGATATAGTCCAGCCCGGTCCAGACCTGAACGGTTTTGTCTGCAACCTCCAGATTGTCGCACTCGGCAACGAATACCGGCAGATCTGGCTTGTTTCCGGCCGTGAGTTTGTCGATTTCCTTATGCAGCCGCCCGATCAGAGCCGCCAACTGATACATGTGGGTCTCGGGCATTTCCACAAATGCCAGCCGAGCTCCTTGCGCCAGCAAGCCGTAACGCATTACTTGCTCCGTGTTAGCCATTTGCCACCATATCCTTTCCCCTTGCCCCATGGGCCTTTTCTATCCTGAACGAACCTCTATCAGTCCGTTGAAGGCGAAGCGATAACCGGCTCTTGCCGATTTTCCGAGCGTTCGCATGCGCCGCGGCGGCGCGTGTATCTCTTGACAGTGTAGCGTATCCTGCGGTTACAATTCAAGAGATGGGGGGATGGAAATGGAGAACGAGCAGCTGCAGAAATGGGTGGAGGATGTCTCCCTGAAAAGCTTTGGCCGTCCTTTTCAGCATAAGGCGGCATTTAACGCTAGACTTCGATCCACGGGTGGTCGGTATTTTACTAAGTCCCATAATATCGAAATCAGCCGGCAGCATTTTGACACCTTCGGAGCCGAGGAAACCGAGAAAATCATCAAGCATGAGCTGTGCCACTATCATTTGCATTTGACGCGGAGGGGCTTCAAGCACCGGGATGCCGATTTCAAAGCGTTGCTGAAGCTGGTTGGAGGTTCGCGCTATTGTTCGTCTTTGCCGGTTGCTCGCAACACGGAGCCTTACCGCTATCGGTTGCGCTGCACGGCTTGTTCCATGGAGTATTTGCGCAAACGCAAGGTAGACCCGAAACGCTATGTCTGCGGGAAATGCCGGGGCCGTCTGACGCTGGAACCGATTACAGGTTCTTGACCGGCGGCGGTCTTTTATGTTACCATAGGTTTTGCCGTTCCCTGATAGCTCAGTTGGTAGAGCACTCGACTGTTAATCGAGTTGTCACAGGTTCGAGTCCTGTTCGGGGAGCCATTCTTATATGGAGAGATACCCAAGTGGCTATAAGGGGACCCTCTGCTAAGGGGTTAGACTGAGCAATCGGTGCGAGGGTTCGAA
>NZ_CBQR020000097.1 GCF_000455485.1 Gorillibacterium massiliense | reverse complement strand
TGGCTTTTTTGGCGTTTAGAGGGCCGATGAGAACCCTAGAGGAGGGTTCGTCGGAGCATAAGCTTCGAAAGCATCCGCTTCACAGTCTCGCCCTAAGGCGAGTATCCCTCTCTCTCCGCCAAAGAAGCCGCCTGTCAAAGGGCGGCTTTTTTGGCGTTTAGAGGGCGGGGAGTCTTATTATGCTGTGTGGGTGGGCGGATGCAGAGAGTGATTGCAAAATATGCAATTGAATTACCAATTTATAGTGGATTTTTTATGTTTGATTGCAGAAAGTGCAACAGAATCCGGTCAGAAGCCTCATTTACCCCACCAATCCGAAATTCTGTTGCAGAAAATGCAATCACGGGGTCCCGAATAATGGGATATGCTTGAAGTGGTTGTACTTTTTACAACAGGGCCCATCTTATCTGGTTTACCATAGAGCGACAAGCCATTCTATCCCTCATGTCATCAAAACCCGGCGGACGATTACTTGGATTCCCCCATCATACGTGACTAAGCTGCTCCAGATGCACCAAGCTGTTTGCAAACACAACTCGGCGCGCTTCTCCGTCGATTCTCCAGTGATGGATGCCCGTGTCTCCGGTGGAGATGGAGATTTGGGATGCCGTCGGCAACCCGAGAAAGCTGCGGAACAGCATGTTGATCATCCCGCCGTGGCTGACGATGGCAACGGTATCCTCCGGATCGTTTTCATGAATGATTTTGGATAATGCCGTTTCCGCTCTCATGCGGAATTGGATGAGACTCTCCTGCCCGTGTACGGCGGTATGCGGGAATTTCACGGCGGGCATCGGATATTTCAATCGGGCTTCTTCCCGGGATAATCCGGCGATGAAGCCGTTTTGGAACTCCATCAAATCGTCGTCGTGATGGATAGCGATTTTCCCCGCATTGCTGAGATATTGCGCTGTCTGTCTGGCTCTTTTTAAAGTGCTGCTGTAGATCTTGGCGATCTTATAGTTTGAGACCAACCAGTCCGCCATGGATCTGGCTTGCTTATTGCCCAATTCGGTCAAGGAGAAATCGGCTCTCCCCTCGTGTACATGCAAAAGATCCGCTTCCGATTGGCCATGCCGAATGATGATTAGATCCAATCCGATTCCCTCCCCGTTTCTTGAAGATCAACATGTCAGCTCCACAATTGTCATCAATTTCCTCTACTATTTTGGAAATGTCATTATAGCATACGATCCTTCGCAAATAGAGAGAGCAAGTTCACAGCCGGAAAGCAAACCGTCGGGTGAAAATAGGGACTAGAAAAAGGTATGGTGAAAGGGAGCCGTCAGCACATGATGAAGCCCTATATGCTACTGTCCAATGTTTTGAGTACGATCGAAGAGCAAATCCATTAACTGCCGGGCATCCCTGAGCTGTCCGCGTCATTTTCCATATCTTCCGTTCATCTTCAGCGCATGTTCAAGTTCGCCTTCGGTTTCACCCTTGCCGGTTACATCCGATCACGCAAGCTCACGGCAAGCCTGGATGATCTGCTTCGTACCGACAGGAATCTGATCGATCTTGCTTACGAATATGGTTTCGAGCACGAGCAGTCTTACATCCGAGCCTTCAAGCGGGAGTTCGGCATGACCCCCGGGACTTTCCGCAAAACGGGTCATATCGTGAAAATAACGCCGCCGCTGCAGCTTTACGACGCCAGCCAGTTGCCGGACGGCATTCTGTTCGGTCCCGACATTGTCATGGTGCCGCAGTTTCACGTCATCGGGGTACGCCACCGGATTCCTTTTCACGATTCCGTAGACTTGCCGCCGAAGATGGCCAAGCTGTTTTGGGAGCGGGAACGCCATGCCATCGGAAATGCCGTACGGCCCGATGTGTTTATCGGACTAACGAGAATTCCAGAGGGCGGAGCAGACTACTCCTATTATCTTCCATCTGTTCAAGTCCGGGATTTGAACTCCATTCCCCTAAATCTTGCCGGCGATACTTTTCCTTCTTCGTTATGCGCAAGATTCCACTACATCGGCGAACATCACTATTACGATATCGATGCGAACGTGGCTCGGGGCATGTATGACGCCATCGTCAAGTTTGCCAACGATCCCTTTGCCAAATATCGGATGCTGAACGGCAGTTTTTATTTTGAAAAAATCGACGTCTCCGCTTACGACGGCACATACTGCCTGATGGAATGGTTCACTCCCGTTGCGGAAAAAAGCGCAGAATGATAGAAAATGTTCATTTCGGCCTGCTAGGGAAGGATATAATACGAATACGAACTCACGTTCCCGGGAGGGCATTCAGATGAAAAAAGCGGAAATCATCCAGCGCATCGACGACGGGGCTAACTATTACTTGCGGCTTTTGGGCGACGCCAGACATATGGAGTTTATCGAGCACGAACACTACTCTCTCATCCGTCCCAAAACCGGTGAAAAAGGACTGACGATCCTGTTTCAGGTGAGGATCACCCAACTTCCCGAGGAAGAGTTGGCAGGCATAATCAAAGAGATCAAGGACATGAAGATGCATACCTGGTGGGGGCTTGGATTACCGGAAAACGTGCTTGACGTTATTTGGGGAACCGATAGACTGCCGACGCCACTGGAGCCTAACGAGGAAGAGGCTGCTATGGCGCTGCTTCCGCAAGAGAGACCGACATATCCGCCCGCCGATCAAGCCATCTCGATAAAAAAAGTCGGTACCCCGGAGGACTTCAAGCTGTGGGCCGACATTGTGAACGATGGCTTGCATAACGGTTATCCTTTGATTCATCCCGAAAACCATAGCCATTTATCCGAAACGGGGAAAATGCCTTGCTACATCGGCTATTACGAGGGAATTCCTGCCGCGGGAGCTGCATCCATGACGAATGGTTATGCCGCTTCGCTGGAATTTGTCGCAACGCTGCCGGGCTATCGCCGGAAGGGGCTCGCCAGGGCGGTCTGTGCCGCCGCCATCGATGAAGCTTTTGAAAAAGGGGCGGAGATTATGACACTCCGGGCTGAGGGCGATGCAAAGAAACTGTACACAGCATTGGGATTTCGGATATACCCATGTTAAGGACCGCCCCATAATAATTGACAATTCAAGAGAATAGGAAGGGATCGCCAGTGGCCGAAAACATTCAGTACAAAGATGAAATCATCATGGATACGTTTCGGGATGAAGTAAGCAAGAGCATGGGAGAGAACGCATGGAACGCTCTCACGGATGGCATCGGGGTTCCCGACATTGAAAAAGAAGGGCAGCAAATCTGCAAAAACATGCGCGAACTGATGAACCGGCTCGATGACATGGCTGAGCCCAAGCGGGCCAAAGAGATTCTGACCCATGTGAGGCATGGGCTCAAACGCGAGCAATTCGCTTGGGCGAAAGAGAAGTTTGCCCAATGCGGGTCCGATATCGACTCTTTTATAGCCTGCTGTTACGAAGAGGAACTGGGCAATTTCATCCGGCTGCGGGATGCTGGAGAGACTTTTTACGGCCAACCGGTTACCGATGAAGTTCTGAATTTCGTACAAAGCCAGCCAGGGATGCTGGCTGCGGTTCGCTCAGGATCTGAATTGCACATCACGGCTTTTCCCTATGACATGGTAAACTACCTGGCTGAGAATGACGAACGCAAAAAACGGTACCACGCCTGCCATTGCCCCTTTGCCCGGGAATCGATCTTGCATGAAGGCGCGGAAGTGTCGAAAACCTTGTGCTACTGCAGCCTCGGGCACGCCAAGATCATGTGGGAAGCCATTTTCGAACGAGAGCTGGATGGCGATGTAGTGGAGTCTGCCCTTGGCGGAAGCACATTGTGCAAACACGTGATCTATCTGCCGGAGGAGTGAAGGACTTCATTTATTGGTGAACAAAAGTTTGCTATATAGAAAGGGATAGGAAGGAATTTTTTCCAATCCAAAAATGAGGGCAGGTAGTCGACATGAACTTTTCCAGCTTGGAGCAGAGAGTCATTCATACATACCTCGATACTTTTCCGGATTTTATTCCAGCGCCTTCCGCTTCCGTATCGGAGCAGGGGCAGAAGCAATTTTACGACTTCATGCGTCATGTCTACGATATCTTAATGGAACGGCCCGATCTGCTGTTCGCCAAAACCCACGGCGATGACGCCCACACGAACCGCTTCAACAAACGCGCGGACGGCAAGCCGGAGCTGACGAATACCCTGCGGCGGAGCCAGATCAAGGTGGAGGAGCTTATCACCACCATGTTTCGGATCGGCGAGGCCGGGCGGCTTATTGGCAGCAAGCTGGTCATCGGCAGCGACCTGAAAATCAGCCGTTCCCATCTCTCCGTTCTGGAAGAGGCGGGAATCATCACCGTCAAGGAGGAGGACGGAAACCGGCCCCTTTTTCACGCGCAAAAAGACGAGCTGATGCCGGCGTGGAAATGGATGGCCTCGAAGCCCGGGGCTTCGGTATTGGCTTTTTCCCGGTGCATGTTTGATTCGGAACGATCCTATCCCCGCGGTATTTATGAACGCCTGTCCGGTGATGAGGCGGCCTTTCGTGCGCTAGTCGAATATTTGGAGGCAAACGGTTACGCCCGTATCGACAACCGGGATCATCAGGTGGCCCTCGATTATGTGAAAAACTACGACCGGAAAGACATGCCGGTCAAAGACGCCTGGGCAGAGCGCACTCATGCAGGGATATCCGCAAAGTACGATCCCCACGTGAAGCAGCCCGCCTATTTTTGCCTGCGTGTGCCGAAGATGAAAGAGGTCCTTGGACGCTTTGATTCCATGGACGACGAGGTGAAATCCTTTGTAGTCGCCTCCAACAAAAAGTGCGACGGCTGCAACTACTGCACCCAAACCGACAAAACCGGCGAACGCGGCCATAGCTCCATCATCGTCAGCCACAACGGTAAGGAGTACGAACTTTGCCTGCTGTTCCCAGGCTTTTACTACTGTTGGGTAGCTCTTGACGAGGGCCTTGTATCCGGGATGATTCGCTATTTGCGCTTCATCGATGAAACCCTAATAACATAAGCGGGTTATGCATAGCTTCTCACCCACGTTTTCCTATGGCGAAGAAGCGGTGTTCACGCCGCAATCTCCAAATAGCCACCGGTCAAAGGAGGCTTTTTTGGCGTAAAGAGGGTAAGAAATTAGCGGTTGAAGCCCGCTATAAGGAAATGGAAGATGTCGTTTTTTTACAATAATTGATTCAGAAGGCAGCTTATAATGAGGGAAATGACTACTGTCAGTAAAGGAGATCAATCCATGCAAAAATTGAGCAGACAAGCCTTCGAGGAAATACGCCGATGGATGTACCGTAACGCAAGGCCTCTTGAGCTTGCCAGATGGCAGGTTTACTTTGAGGATGGAAACGTAGATAGCGTGCTCAGGGCGTTGACTGCCTTCCAAAACGAGGATGGCGGGTTCGGTCATGCGATCGATTGCGACAACTTGAATCCAAACTCCACGCCTTATAATGCCGGGGTCGCCATAGGGATTTTTCGAGAGCTTGGAATATATGACCCGCATCATCCCCTTGTATCGAAGACATTGGCCTATCTGGACAATACCCCGTTTTTTTCCGAAAAGGGCTGGCCCTTTACCATTCCATCAAACGGCGACTACCCGCACGCTCCTTGGTGGACATACAGCGAAGAAAACAATGCCGAAAACCTCTATCATGTGACTGGAGGGTTGGTGGGCTACATCCTGCATTGCGGTGATAAGATGAGCCGCCTTTACCAAAAAGCGCTCTCGGTGGCGGATGGTATGATGGATGACTTGCGGCAAAAGGATATGATGGAGGTTCACGATGTGAATGCTTATTGCATCCTATTGCACGACATTCAAGCGGCGGAGCTTGCCGACAGGTTCGACATTGCCTATCTTACGGAGCGCCTGCGCGTAATGGTTAACGCTGCCATCGAACGCGATCCTGCGAAGTGGCCATTCTATTCCATGCGTCCTTCGACGTACATCGATTCGGCAGAGAGCATGTTCTATCCCGGAAATGAGGAGGTTGTAAGTGAGGAACTGGATTATATTCTGTCAACCCGGCATGATGGGGGTGTATGGGATATTACGTGGACGTGGGGGGACCATCCCAAAGAATTTGCCATTAGCGAGCGCTGGTGGCAAGGGTTTTGGGCGATTCGCAATCTCCTGATCCTTAAATCTTACGACCGTCTTTCTTGAATCGAAATAGGTAGAACCCGGCGATGAAAGGTTGCAGCCGGGTTTTGTCTTTGTTCGGTCCGTCAACATTCTCAGCCGCCTGTCAGAGGCGGCTTTTTTCAGTTCATGATGAATTCACATTGGACAACTACAATGACCTCATCAAAGAGAGAAGAGGAGAAACCATATGTCCAAGCTTTCGCTTCAACAAATCCGCAAATCCTATAAAGCGGGCAACGAATCCGTCGAAGTGTTGAAAGGCATTTCCCTGGAGTTCCGGGAAAGCGAGTTTGTTTCCATTCTCGGCCCTTCCGGCTGCGGCAAAACGACGCTGCTCAACGTCATCGGCGGCCTTGACCACTATGACAGCGGCGACCTTGTCATCGGAGACACCTCCACCAAAAAGTACAAAGGGTCCGATTGGGACGCCTATCGCAACCGTTCCATCGGGTTTGTTTTTCAAAACTATAACCTGATATCCCATCAGTCGGTTTTGCATAACGTTGAGATCTCCATGACCTTATCAGGCGTATCGCCGGCGGAGAGAAAGAAACGGGCGGCAGAGGCTTTGGAAGCCGTAGGTCTTGCCGGGCAGATGAAAAAGAAACCGAACCAGCTTTCCGGCGGACAAATGCAGCGGGTCGCCATCGCCAGAGCTTTGGTCAACAACCCCGACATCATCCTGGCCGATGAGCCGACAGGCGCCCTTGACAGCCAAAACAGCGTACAAGTCATGGATATCCTCAAGGAAATCGCAAAAACACGACTTGTCATCATGGTTACGCATAATCCCGAGCTTGCTGATGAGTACAGCACCCGGATCATTCGGCTTTTGGACGGCGAGGTGCAATCCGACAGCAACCCCATTCGGGAAGGTGAGGAAGAGGCGAAACCCGCCCTGGCCAGCGAGAAAAAGGCCAAAACCAAGAAACCCTCCATGTCCATGAAAACCGCCATCTCGCTATCCTTCAAAAACCTGCTGACCAAAAAAGGCCGCACGATCATCACTTCTTTTGCCGGCAGCATCGGCATCATCGGTGTTGCCCTTGTGCTTGCCTTGTCCAATGGCTTGTCCCTATTCATCGGGAATATGCAGTCCGAAGCTCTGTCGGGCTTTCCCATCACGGTGACCACTGCCGAGCAAAAAGTTGAATTTGGTCCCGGAAACGGTCCGGGACAGAAGGACAAGACATCGTTAGAGAAGTTTACGAACGGCAATGTGCTTTATTCCTACGACCGGGAAGAGAACACGAAAAGCCATACCAACGTGATGACGCAGGATTATCTCGATTACATCGGCAAAATCAAAACGGCTCTGCCGAATGCGGTAAATATGGTATCGTATAGCCGAGGGGTCACCATCAACCTGCTGGCAAAAGGCGGAGATACGCCCGTCAAGTATGAGACTTCCGCCCAATCCTCCGGCATGAACGGTCCTTTTGGGATGAGCGGACAGTTGTATTGGCAGGAATTGCCCGACAATCAGGACTATGTTTTGTCCTTGTACGATTTGATCGGAGAGGGCAGCCGGATGCCTGCAAACAAAAACGAAGTTGCCCTTGTTGTGGACGAGTATAACCGCGTGAATAAAGAGTTTCTGGAAAAGTTAGGTGTACCTGCGGGTACGGATTATAAGTTGACCGATTTTATCGGCAAGTCCATTTTAAAGGTCATCCCGAACAATGATTACTATACAAAAAATGGGGAATTATATACGGCTGCTACCCCGGCTGACTACGATAAGCTATATGGAAAAGACACCGCCATTCCGCTGACCATTACGGGAATTTTGCGGGTGAAAGAGGATGTGTCCAGCAGTTATTTATCCCAAGGCATCGCCTACACAACCGCGTTGACCGACTATGTGGTGGAGGATGCTCAGAAATCCGATATCGCTCTTCAGCAAAAAGACTCCGACAAGGATGTCCTGCTGGGAACTGCTTTTGCTAACGATAAGGAAAAAGAGAAGAGACTGCTAGCTCTCGGAGCGGACACGACGCCGACGGGAGTCAATATTTATCCAAAGGATTATGACAGCAAGGACAAGATAAAAGAATATCTGGATGCATTCAACAGCGGAAAAGCAGAGGCAAGCCAAATCCTGTACACGGATATGGCGGAAACCATCACCTCCGTGACCGGAACGCTTCTGAATACGATCACATACGTGCTTACTGGATTTGCCG
Organism: Gorillibacterium massiliense; assembly: GCF_000455485.1. GTDB lineage: Bacteria > Bacillota > Bacilli > Paenibacillales > NBRC-103111 > Gorillibacterium > Gorillibacterium massiliense. The sequence continues at coordinate 9,267 of NZ_CBQR020000097.1, read as the reverse complement.
CCATCGCCCTTGTGGTTTCTACCATCATGATCGGCATCATCACCTATGTATCGGTCATTGAGCGTACCAAGGAAATCGGCATTCTGCGAAGTGTAGGCGCGAGGAAGAAGGATATCTCACGGGTTTTCAATGCCGAAACCTTGATTGTCGGCTTTACGGCCGGAGCTTTTGGCGTGATCATCTCCTATCTTTTGACGATTCCTATCAACGCCGTCATCGACAAGTTGGCCGGGATCTCCGGCATAGCTAATTTGAATCCGGCAGCCGCTTTGACGCTGATCGTCGGAAGCATGGCTTTGACCTTGATTGCGGGACTGTTCCCGTCGAGAATGGCAGCCAAAAAAGACCCCGTCATCGCACTGCGAACCGAGTAAAGATCCGTGGGGATGTCCGTTTCAGGACGTCCCCGATCTTTTGGAGAACCGCCGACTCTCCAGAATAATCAGGTTTTGCAGCGACGGAATCCTTGCAGCCTTAAGTTCAACTTATACAAGAAGCAAATGAAGGTGATACGATGTTTACGATATTAGTAGTGGATGACAATGAAAGCATTCGCAAGCTTATGGTCACATACCTGAAACGAGACGGCTACCATACCTTATCTGCAGCTGACGGAGTGGAAGCACTCCGTATTATGGATAGGGAACATGTCGATTTGATGATTGCGGATGTCATGATGCCCGTGATGGATGGATTTACGTTAACGGGAGACTTGCGTTCGGCGAATCAGGATCTTCCCATCCTGATGATCACGGCGAAAGAACGGATTGAAGACAAGAAAAAAGGATTTTCCGTCGGCGTGGATGATTACATGGTCAAACCTGTCGATTTTGACGAGATGCTCCTCCGTGTGGCCGCTCTCCTGCGCCGCGCCAAAATCAATGCGGAGAAGAAAATGGCCATCGGCGACGTCACCCTTGATTACGATTCTCTTACGGTTACGACCGGCTCGGAGGAAATCGTGCTGCCGCAAAAAGAGTTTTACCTGCTGTTCAAGCTGCTCAGCTACCCGAAAAAAATTTTTACCCGCCGGGACTTGATGAATGAGATTTGGGGCTACGACTCCGAAAGCGACGAACGGACGGTGGACGTTCATATTAAACGGCTACGGGAAAAATTGGAACCGATCTCCGAATTTTCGATCATCACCGTTCGGGGACTTGGGTATAAGGCGGAAAGACATCTATGAAAGGTCATTATTTTTTTAAATCTCTATACGTAAAATTCTCCCTCATCTTTATCGCGATCTGGTGGATTTTGAATTTTCTGACCTTCAGTATCATCTTGAAGATCGTATGGACCACGTTCTTAAGCAAGATGGAGCCTGTTTTCCAGCGGTCTCCGAATCATTTCGAGCACATGCGCACTTTGATCGGGCTTGTGTTTTTGGGGAGCGCGCTTTTGGGGACCATCGCCATTCTCTTGGTTGTCCGGGGCATCGTCAAACCGATCAAGAAGCTTTCCAAGGCGTCCAAAGATGTTGCCGCAGGGAATTTCGATATTGCGGTCAAAGTGAAAAGCAAAGATGAAGTCGGGCGGCTTACGGCTGATTTTAACAAGATGGTATCAGAGCTAAAAAGCATCGACACCTTGCGTAAAGATTTTGTCTCCAACGTATCCCATGAGTTCAAAACGCCGATTACCGCCATTAAAGGCTTTGCTACTCTGCTAAGGGATGGGCAAATTAGCGAGGATCAGCAGAAAGAATACAGCAGCATCATTGTACATGAGAGCGAACGGCTGATCAGCTTGTCCGGTAATTTGCTTCGTCTTTCGGAACTGGACAGTCAGGTGATCCGGGAAAAAGCCGTGCGCTTTTCTTTGGATGAGCAGCTGCGCAAATCCATTCTCATGTTGGAGCCGATGTGGTCCAAAAAAGAGATCGAGTTTGATATTTCCCTAACTCCGGTGGATTATGTCGGCGAGGAAGATTTGCTCATGCAGGTCTGGTTGAATCTGATCGGGAATGCCGTGAAGTTCTCTCCTGAAGGCGGGGTTATTAAGATTTCGCTGACTGTGGAAAACGGAAGGCTAGCCGTGTCGATCTCCGACAATGGAATGGGCATCGCGGAGGAGGACAGGCAGCGGATTTTCGAGCGCTTCTTTAAAGGAGATAAATCCCGCAGCAGCGACGGCAACGGACTGGGGCTCGTGATTGCCCAAAAGATCACCGAACTCATGCAGGGGACGATATCCGTTGAGAGCCAATGGGGGAAAGGCACGACTTTTCGGGTGGAGCTAAAAATGAAAAATTAATACTTGCCATCTTTGGGGGAATGTCCTATAATAACTTTTGTCGCCTTTTGGACGAGCAGCTAGCGAAGATGAGCAGCGACGATAAGGCCCGTTGGTCAAGGGGTTAAGACACCTCCCTTTCACGGAGGTAACAGGGGTTCGAATCCCCTACGGGTCACCAATTTTAATCAGCAGCACCAACCCTTGTGAAGCAAACGCTTCTCCAATATGCGGCCGTGGTGGAATGGCAGACACGCTACTTTGAGGGGGTAGTGGGGGAAACCCCGTGGAGGTTCAAGTCCTCTCGACCGCACCAAATTCAAAATCACGAAGGCTTTGATGATCCGTTCATCAAGGCCTTTTTTGTTGTTCCCGGAATTGAAACTTTTTCCTTTTCTTGTTCGTCATTTTGGAAAGAAGTTGATTCACTTTATGGTAAAATCAAGAAAAACTGTATCGGAGACTCGTCTCATGAAATTGAGCCAACTGCTGGAGGGCTATGGCTGCCAGTACATACAAGGAAATCCGGAAACGGATGTTGCTAGTATCGCTTATGATTCCAGAAGAACGGGCGAGCGTTCTCTTTACGTGTGCATTAAGGGATTTCAGTCGAACGGACACCATTATATCCCCGATGCCCTGGCAAAAGGAGCGGCTGCGCTAATCGTTGAGGATGTGCCGGTGGAACTCCCTCGTGAGACCGTTGTATTAAAGGTGGAGAATGCAAGGAACGCTCTGGCTTTCGTATCCTCTAGGTACTACGGCGATCTGTCCAGCCAAATGAAGCTGGTGGGTATAACCGGGACGAGAGGCAAGACGTCCACGGCTGATTGGATCGGCTATCTCTTTGATCGTTTGGGGCTTACATCCGGCGTGATCGGTACGAAAGGCAACCGGATTGGGAACCGGACGATCGAAGCCGTGAAGAATACCAAAACCACCCCTGAGTCCCTTGAACTTCATGGCATCCTGAATCAGATGAATAAGGAAGACGCGACTCATGCGGTCCTGGAGGTGACGTCCCATGCTCTGGAGCTGGGACGGGTGGATTTTTGCCGGTTTGAAACGGGAGTTTTTACGAATCTTACTCCGGAACATCTCGATTTTCACAAGTCGCTGGAGAATTACGAGAACGCGAAGCTGAAGCTGTTTCGGCAGTGCAAATGCGCGGTGGTCAATGCCGACGATCCCTTTTCCGATAAAATATTGGCGGTGAACGGGAATGCCATCACCTACGGGATTCGCAACGATGCGGATATCCGGGCGATGGAGCTGCAGCTTGAAGACGGCACGGCCTCTTTTACATTGGAGAGCTTTGGCTCAAGGCACTTCGTGCAGTTGAAAATGGAGGATGACTTTGGGGTGTACAATGTTCTCACTGCCCTGGCTGTCTGCCACTCGCTGGGATATCCGGCTCATGACGTGATCCCCAATTTGACAAAGGAGATGTGAGGCGTGTTCCTTTATGGCGGGCTCAGTTTTCTTTTTACCCTCGGTTTTCTGAAGCTCTTCATCGACCGTTTGTCGAAGAAAGCTTTTTTCAGGAGAGCCGAGCATGTGGAAAGTAACAAAAAGTCATGCATCCAAGAGCTTCATAAACATAAAGCCGCAACCCCGACCATGGGCGGAATCGCCATGAATCTGTCCCTGATCCTGCTCACGCTCCTCTATTATCTCGTGACGGGGACCTTCCTCTGGGTTCATCTCCTGCTTATTCTCTATGGCGTAATGGGCTTCATCGATGACTATATCAAGATCAAAAAACTCCGGGACGGTGTCACCCGCAAGGAAAAGCTGATCGGCCTCACCCTTATCTCTGTCGTAGTCGTTAGTCTATTGCTGGCCGAGTTTCCGCAGCAGGGGCAGATTCTGTTCCCCTTCGTGCATCATGCCTTGGCGGTTAACGGGTATCTGTACGGCGCGCTGATGGTTTTTCTCATCGTCATGTCCAGCAACAGCGTGAATATTACCGACGGATTGGACGGACTGGCTCTAGGCGTCTGCTCCATTGTCTATGGGTTTATTGCAGTGTTTGCTTACCGGATGAATGCGGACGATGTGCTGTTCGGGGCTGTTGTCATGTTAGGCGCCTGTCTGGCAACGCTCTGGTTCAATAAATATCCGGCAAAAATTTTCATGGGCGACACCGGCTCCCTTATGCTGGGCGGCTCGATCGCCGTATTCCTCATCCGGCTGGAGATGCCGGTGTGGATCGTGCTTATGCTGATCGTGTCCATTTTTGAGGCGGTGAGCGTCATCATCCAGTTAAGCTCCCTGCGGTTTTTCCATAAACGGGTGTTCAAAATTGCGCCCTTCCATCATCATCTGGAAAAATGCGGGTGGAGGGAGACGGTGATTACGTCCTCTTTTTGCATGGTTACGCTGGGAGCTTGCATACTCGCCTATTTAGGGTTTGGAGTTGTGCAGTGAAATTAGGGAAACGAGGTGCCATATGGTAAAAGCAGGCATTCTTGGCGCTACCGGTTATGCGGGCCAGGAGCTTGTCCGGCTGCTTCACGGCCACCCGGAAGTTGAAATTCGAAAAATCGTATCCACTTCCCATGAAGATGCTAAATTCGCCTCTATCTACCGCAATTTTACGGGCATTTTAGATGAAAGCTGCCATTCCTTGGATTACGGTACGGTTGCGGACGGCTTGGACGTGCTTTTTACCTCCCTGCCTTATGGAGTACTAATGGAGCATCTGACCCAGGATCTATTGGATCGCGTCCATATTATCGACCTCGGCGTGGATTACCGCTTCTGGAATGCCGCCGAATTCAAACAGTATTACGGTAAGGACCATCCGTCCCTGCATCTGGCCCCGCAGTTTACTTATGGGCTCAGCGAATGGAATGAAGGAGCGATCCGCTCCGCGCGGCATATCGCGAATCCGGGGTGTTTTGCCACGGCGATCCAGCTTTCTCTGCTGCCTCTCGTCAAGGAAGGCGTCATCTCGGATACGGTTACCGTTGACGGCAAATGCGCGCTGTCCGGCTCGGGTAGGTCCCTCACCTTGGGCACGCACTTCGTCGAAGCCAACGAGTCCACGAAGCCGTACAAAATCGTGAGCCACCCCCACAAGGCCGAAAGCCGCAAGGGCATCGCATATTTTTCGGAAAAGCAGCTTAAGCTCACCTTCGTTCCGCATATTGTTCCTATGCAACGGGGGATTCTCGTCACCTGTTACACGGAACTGGCGGCGGGGTGGGAGCCTGAGCGGATTCGGGAAGTGTTCTGCGAGTATTATGACAAAAAGCCATTCATCCAATTACTCGACCGAGGCATGTACGTGGAAACCAAGTGGGTGCGCCACTCGAACATGTGCCATATCAATTTCGAAGTGGATGAGGAAGAGAACCGGCTCATCGTCTTCGCCGCCATCGATAACTTGATCAAAGGCGCTGCTGGGCAGGCGGTTCAGAACTTGAATCTCATGTACGGCTTCCCGGAGACGATGGCACTGGATATGGTGCCGGCTAGTATATGAAAACTCTAATAAACGAGTGACCGCGTTTATATGCCGGTTCACTCGTTTTATTTTTTAGAAGAGATTGTGGGAAACTATTCCTATAACAGAGGTATCCATATTTTTCCACGAAGAGGCATTGTATGATGGGGAGGACGGCTTAGCTCGTGCGCGCTGCCAATGGAAAGGATGGTTTCGGTGCCGATCAAACAAATCCCAGAGGAAGATTTGCCCGCGGTGTATCAATACTGGGCTCAAACGGGGCAACAATCATGTTGATTCAGGCGGAGATCAAGAATCACGACTTGCGTTTCGAAACGGCAGAGGGTCTTTTTTCACCGCATTCGGTGGACAAGGGAACACTGGTGATGCTGGATAAGGTTATCTTCGATCCAGGCGATTATGTGCTGGACTTGGGCTGCGGCTACGGCGTCGTGGGCATCGTCGCAGCCAAATGCATAGGCGCGGAGCGCGTCGTAATGGCCGATGTCGACCTGTTGGCAGTGGCAGCCGCCGAGCAAAACGCTCATCTTAACGGAGTTCCGGAGGTTCGGATCATCCAAAGCGATGGATTCCGTGCTATTCGCGAAACGGGCTTTTCACTTATATTGGCCAATCCGCCCTATCATGCCGATTTTTCCGTGCCTAAGCATTTCATTGAAAGAGGCTTCAACCGATTGCGCATCGGCGGGAAAATGCTGCTGGTCACGAAACGCAGAGAATGGTATAAAAACAAGCTGATTGCGGTTTTCGGCGGCGTGCAGATCTGGGAAGAGGATGGATACTTCGTATTCATGTCGGAGAAAAAATCAATGTCATACGCGAAAATCATGTAAAGACAGAAGAAGAGAGGCGGGCCGGAAACGGGCTCGCCTTTTTTGCGAATCGCGTATGCCATCCATGGTGGGGACCGTTGCGTTAATCTGTAAGTGGTTCAATTGTTAAACCCTTGCAAAAGGAACGCTCGGAATGGACAGAACGAACCGATTTCCGGATTGGTTGTATTTTCTGCAATAGAATGTCCTCGTCTCCGCCATTCTTCGAGTGCCAATTGTATTTTGTACAGGAGAATGACCCCGAAAATGATCTGGAGCGCGATTCGGGGGCATTCTCTTGTACATTTTACAATGGGAAATACAAAAACCACTAACATTTGGGAATTCAATTGCACTTTTTGCAAGCGAGCGCAGTCCTATCAGAGAAAATGCCGCCGTTCCCGGCTTCCGGATGATTCTTGCGGACGAGAGGGTTACAATAGGGAGAGTGACGGAAATCGACGGAGAGAGGAAGATTTGCCGGATGGATCCAATCGTCAGCAAAATCAGACTAGCAGCGGATCGGATGAACGTCGGACTGGAAGGGATCATGCCGGACCCGATTCGCGTTGCTAGAGGTGCTATTGGGGAAGTGGAGTCGTTTATTTCGGAAAAGGGCTTAGCCCGCATCGCTCTCGTGGCGGATGCGAATACGTATAGAGTTGCGGGTGAACGTGTTGAAAAGGATTTAGCGGCTGCTGGGTTCGAAGTCGCGTTGGTGGAGATTACCCCGAACCACCTGGGCGATGTCGTCGCCGATGAAGCTTCTATCGTGCAGGTGCTGCTCGCGGTGCAGCGCAATTCCTCTGATGTCGTGATTGCAGTAGGGAGCGGGACTTTGCATGACATTTCCCGTTATGCGGCGTATACGTCCCAGATTCCCTTCATTTCCGTGCCGACGGCTCCTTCGGTGGACGGATTTACTTCGAAAGGCGCTCCGCTGATCATCCGCGGCGACAAAATCACAGTTCCGGCGGTGGGGCCGCTGGCGATTTTCGCTGATCTGGACATTCTTTGCGCTGCACCCCAGCCGATGGTTGCCGCAGGTTTTGCGGATATGCTGGGCAAATATACCTCACTGTTGGACTGGAAGTTCGGCAGCATGACCGCCGGCGAGCCTTACGCTCCCGAAGTGGCGGAAATCACGGAGCAAGCCCTTATGGCGTGCGTTCGTCACGCGGAAGAAATCGGCAATCGGACGGAAGAGGGCATTCGCATACTGACTGATGCCTTGATCGAATCTGGCTTGGCAATGCTGCTCTTCGGTCAATCTCATCCTGCCTCGGGCGGCGAGCATCACTTGTCCCACTTCTGGGAGATGACCTTTATCCGCGAAGGCCGCAGGCAACTGCTGCACGGGGCCAAGGTGGGCGTCGCTTGCGCGGAAGTGGCTGCGCTTTACCATCGCATTGCCGAACAGGATCTGCTGGTCTCGAATGTGCCGGAGCCGATTCTCCGCCAAATCGCGGAACTACCGACGGACGCGGATCTACGGGCACTGTTGCGGACGGTTGGTGGACCGGACACTATTGCGGACTTAGGCATTGGGGTTGAACTGCTGGACGCAGGCCTAAAGCTGGCCCATCACATACGTCCTAACCGCTTTACGCTGCTCCGAGCTTGTAATGAAACGATGCGATAACCCATAAACGCTCCCGCCAACAGGCGAGAGCGTTTGTTTTGCAATTATGGAAAGGCGAAATAGCGGCCGATGCCGTTATTGCAGCCTTCAAGAATATGCATTCCGTTTCCGTTTTCGAGCTTTACGGTTCCGATGGCTTTACATATGGATCTGGTCCGTATTAAATGCTCGCCAAATCCGTCCAAGGAATCGTCATAGGTAAAATGAATGCTTTTGCCGTTATAGAACAACTCACTGAAAACCGGGTCGCCTTCTACCGTGTATTGGGTGATGCGTATGGCGTCCACTCTCTTGATTTTCAAACTCTCCAAAAAATGCTCCCATTTCTCCAAGTTTGCTTTACGGTCGATAGCGAGCACCACATCCCCGTTTTGTTCGGCGCGTTCCGGATCGTAAGGCTTCGTTATTTCGGGAAAGACCGGTCCGGCTGTCCATTGTTCCTCCGTTAGGCTATATACCGTTAATGCCAAAAGAACGATAATGGGAATCAAAGTAAAGAGAACCGAACGTTTCATCCAATCACCTCTACATATGGACAGTTAAATAGAGAAAAAGGTTTCAGTCCGCAGACGTGACAGTAGCTGAGACAAATAAAAAAAGCCTTGATCACCAAGGCTTTCCACATTCGTATATGGTGCGGTTGAGAGGACTCGAACCTCCACGAGCTTTCGCCCACTACCCCCTCAAAGTAGCGTGTCTGCCATTCCACCACAACCGCATACAGAATATTATAACGGAATTGCTGCCGGAAAGCAATTGGAGATTTCGGCCAATCGACTGCCGGCAGCAACCGTTAAGGGTGGGGGAGGCGGTTAGACTGTCCCCGTCATTTTGATGGGGGGATAATCGTTTTTCGACCAAGGTATGATCGTATCCTCTTAGGGCGTTGTCGTAGCGGACGGTTCTGTCGTCACATCGGCAGAAGGCGCAACAGTTGGCAGGCCGCCATCGGGAGCAATGGAGACAGCGGGGGTTGTGGATGTTCCGGAATCGCCGGTTCCGTCATTATCGTCGCCGCAGGCGCCGAGAGCCAGAACGAGCGCAGTCGACCACCTCATTCGATTTACTACTCTCCAGCGTGATTGCAGATGTTCTCTTTTTGTGGC
>NZ_CBQR020000096.1 GCF_000455485.1 Gorillibacterium massiliense | reverse complement strand
CGCAGTCGACCACCTCATTCGATTTACTACTCTCCAGCGTGATTGCAGATGTTCTCTTTTTGTGGCCCCAGCCGAGTTTTATCGCAGTTGGCTTTCCAACATATCCCGGTCGCAGATGATAAACGTATTCCCGCTAAAGGAAATCCAACCCTGCTCCTGCATATAGCCGATCTCCCTGGATAGAGAGGGGCGGGTGGTGTTGAGATGCTCGGCCCAAACCTTTTTGGTAAACGGAAGAGTAAAGCGGTCGCTGTGGCGTTGTGCCGTTTCTTTTAATAGATAGGAAGCAATCCGGCGGCGCAAGGAACCGAGTGAGAGGATTTCGATTTTACGGTTCAACAGGACAAGCCGTTCGGACAAGTTTTCCATAAAGCGTGACAGAATGTCCGTATCGGCGGCAAAGAGCTCCAGCAGCTCGGCTTTTCCGATGAGCAGGACCCGAGAGGCTTCCGAAGCGACGACGGTAGCGGGATAAATCTTACCTCGGCTAAAAAGCACCGCTTCCCCGAAGGTATGCCCTGCGGCCATACGCGTGATGGTGATGTTATTGCCAGTCGGGTGAATTTTTTGCACTTCCACTTGTCCGGAGAGTACAATCCCCAGATGCAAAGCAGGCTCGCCTTCCGTCACGATGACTTCCCCTCTGGTGCACTTCCGTGTGCGGGTTTGAATCGTTCCCATGAGGGCGGCGATTTCCTCCGCTGACTTCTCCTGAAAAAATAAGCATTTTTGCAGCGCGCTCCAATCCTCGCCCATATGCTGCCTCCAAATGTTCAAATTCAATGGTAACATCCGTTACCGCTTATTTAGAATAAGTCTAGTATACTCCTAACGAGGAAGCAAGATCGGCTAATGCTGTTAATGGTTCGCGCGGCGTGTAAGGCGGCGGAATCAAGCCTCATGTTGTGAAAATATGAACTTTCTATGGAGTTTGAGAGGGAGCTGTCCGCGAGTATGAAACGGAAAATCATCACCATTCACGAGGAATTATGCAACGGTTGCGGCGTTTGCGTCGATGCCTGCCATGAAGGAGCCATCGAACTAGTAGATGGCATTGCCAAGTTGGTCAGCGACATCTACTGTGACGGCTTGGGCGACTGCCTGAAGGGCTGCCCCACCGGTGCCATCGAAATCATTGAGCGGGAAGCCGAGGATTATGACGATGAGGCGGTGCAAGCGCGGATGGCGGCTCGGAACACGGCTAACGGGCACAGTTCAAGCAGTGCTCACGCGCCTCACATGGGGCACACCCATGCCCATCATCCGGGTCATGCTCATGCCGGCGGAGGCTGCCCGGGCAGCATGGCCCAACGGATCCGCCGCGACGAAGCGCCGTCCCAGCCTGCATTTGCCAGTGCCGCACCCGTCCATAACCCGGCGCCTGAAGCAAGGCATGCCGCACCGCGTCCGTCGGAGCTGAATCAATGGCCGATCCAGATTCATTTGGTCAATCCTGCCAATCCGTATTTCGATGATGCCGACCTACTCATCGCAGCGGATTGTACGTCCTTTGCGTATGCGGATTTCCACAAGGATTTCATCCGCGGACGGATCACCTTGATCGGATGTCCGAAGCTGGATGATGTGGAGTTTTATACGGAGAAGCTGACAACCATCTTCCGGCAGCATAACATCCGCAGCGTGACCGTTGCCCGCATGTCTGTTCCTTGCTGCGGCGGAATCGTGCAGGCCGTTAAGCGCGCCATGCTGAATGCTCAAACCATTGTGCCTTACCGGGAAGCGATCATCGGAATCGATGGAACGCTGGAAACCCGCTAAAAATAATAACCGGAGGGATTAACCCATGAACATGTTTTGTTACCAATGCCAAGAAGCAGCGAAAGGTACCGGTTGTACTATTCAAGGAGTATGCGGCAAGACTGACGACGTCGCGAATTTGCAAGACCTGCTGATTTACACCTTGAAGGGCATCTCGATTTTTGCTGCTGCGGCGAGAAAACACGATCGGTTGTCCGTCAAGCTCAACCGGTTTGTCATTGAAGGTCTTTTTGCCACCATCACCAATGCCAACTTCGGCAAAGAGGCCATTCTGCGCAAGGTGCGGGAAGGTTTGGCCTACCGAGACGCCCTGCATCAGGAATTGAGCGACGCGGGCATCATCGCCGCCATGGGAAGTCACGATGCGGCGGTGTGGACCGGAGTAACAGACGCGGAACTGGAAGAGAAAGCGGGCACCGTTGGCGTTTTGAGTACCGAAAACGAAGATATCCGCTCCCTGCGTGAATTGCTCGTTTACGGCTTGAAAGGGATGGCCGCCTATGCCGAGCACGCCGATAATCTGGGACACAAAAGCGAGGAAATCCAAGCCTTTATCGAAAAGGCCCTCGTCTCCACCTTAGACGACAGCCTGGGTGCCAACGAACTGATCGCCCTCGTCATGGAATGCGGCAAGTACGGCGTCGACGTTATGGCGCTTTTGGATGAAGCCAACACCGCGGCATACGGACATCCGGAAATTACAAAGGTCAACATCGGCGTCGGCACCCGTCCGGGTATTCTGATTAGCGGTCACGATCTCAAGGATATGGAAGATCTGCTCAAGCAAACGGAAGGCACCGGCGTGGACGTATACACCCACAGCGAAATGCTCCCAGCCCATTACTACCCGGCTTTCAAAAAATACGATCACTTCGTTGGCAACTACGGAAACGCCTGGTGGAAGCAGGATGAGGAGTTTGCCAGCTTCAACGGTCCAATTCTGATGACCACCAACTGCATCGTGCCTCCGAAGGATTCCTACAAGGACCGCATTTACACCACCGGAAGCGCAGGTTATCCCGGCGTTGCCCATATTCCGGATCGGGCTGAAGGCGGAACGAAGGATTTTTCGGCGATTATCGCTCAAGCCAAACAATGTCAGCCTCCGGTAGAAATCGAAACCGGTGAAATCGTCGGCGGCTTCGCCCACGAAACCGTTATGAGCGTGGCTGATCAGGTTGTCGACGCTGTGAAAACCGGAGCCATCAAGCGCTTCTTCGTCATGGCAGGCTGCGACGGTCGGATGAAGAGCCGCAACTATTACACCGAGTTTGCCGAGCAGCTCCCGCAGGATACGGTTATTTTGACGGCAGGCTGTGCGAAATACAAATATAATAAACTGGATCTGGGCGCCATCGGCGGTATTCCTCGGGTATTGGACGCCGGTCAATGCAATGATTCCTACTCGCTGGCTGTTATCGCTCTTAAGCTGAAGGAAGTTTTCGGATTGGCCGATGTCAATGAGCTGCCGATCTCCTACAATATCGCTTGGTATGAACAAAAAGCGGTTATCGTTCTGCTTGCCTTGCTCTATCTGGGTGTGAAAAACATTCACCTGGGACCGACGCTTCCCGCTTTCCTGTCGCCGGGTGTGGCCAAAGTACTGGTGGAAACCTTCGGAATCGCCGGCATTACCGATGTGGAGACTGATATGAATCTGTTTATGGCTGCCGTTTAAAGGGCTTTCATAACAGGAAAAAACATCTCTGCCTGTTAAAATCGTCACGGACAAATTCCCTGGGATGCGTTAACTTGTGAATTGTGGATATTACTTCCCGGGAGGAGGGACAGAAATGGCAAAATACTCAGTAGTTGATAAAGGAGAATGCATCGCTTGCGGCTCCTGCGGCTCGTCTGCGCCTGAAATCTTTGAATACGACGGAGAAGGCCTGGCTGAGAATATCTTCGAAGGCGACGGCAACCAAGGCGTTAAAGCAATTCCGGAGGATCTGGAAGAATACCTTGCAGAAGCAGCAGAAAGCTGCCCAACGGAATGCATCAAAGTAGCAGATACCCCGTTCAACTAATCCGGGAAGCTACCAAAAAAGGTAAAGACAAAGAAGTCCGAGGCGAATAACCTGGGCTTCTTTTTTTGTGCAGGAATTGGTGAAATTTAAGCGGATAACGTCATCCTCCTTAGCAAAAAGTAATGAAAAACACGAGGGAGGTCAGCGGGATGTCCAGACGGAGCCGCAGAAAATATGTCGTTCCGGGAGCGGAAAAGGCAATGGACGAATTGAAGGTTCGGGTGATGAGGGAGGAAGGCTACAAAGTCGACGGTAGCAGACCGGAAAATGTGAAGCACGCGGTAGCTATGGACCGGGGAATCCCCCTGAAATCCGGCTACAACGGCCGTTTAACGGCGGAGGATGCAGGGAAAGTGGGAGGCCCTATCGGAGGAGCGATGGTGCGCGAGCTTGTGAAAATCGCCAAGGAGGCCTTAACGACTGCTGACGTTGCAGGGACGCACATCGGATCGCATACAGGGACGAACGGCAGCAGACAGGCAGCGGGAAATAACGCTCGTTTTTCCAAGTAAAATAAGGAAAGGTACCCATAAGGTGTAGTTTTCTTATGGGCTTTTTCTTATAATAAAGAGTAAACCGATACATCATGGAAGCGGGGAATGTGATGGAAGGCTCTTCAAGCCCTTATCTGGTCACTCTATCCGTCGTCATCGCGATTCTTACCTGTTACACGACTTTGGACATCATCTACCGGATGCCGCTATTGCAGAGTAAGGTCAAAATGGTTTGGTTGCCCAGTGGTTCTGCGGCTCTGAGTCTTGGACTCACGTCTATGCACGTTGCCGGAGCGATAGCGGTTTCACCTGAAAAAAGCTATCCGGTGATATCAGCAGTTTTTTCCTTTATTATTGCCTTTGTTTTAGCTTGCGCAGCTTTGTCTCTGTTTAGCCAACTGCAAACCGTTGTACATAAACCGGCGATTCCTATTCGAGTGGGAATATCTGTACTTATTGGCTGTGTTGTTTCCGGTATGCATTCCTTGGCGGCGGCCTATTGGTTAGATGGCTTAAGCCACGATAATTGGCGTGGAATCGGCCTGGAGGCCGCATTACTCTCCGCTTCATCCGTTGTACTTATCTTTCTGGCGTTGGCCGCCGTTTTTTATCTGGAGCATCGGGGGGCGGCAGGCCGCTCCAAGTATCATGAACTTCGTTTTCATTCCTTGTTCGACAACAACCCGGATATGGTATGCCTCTTTGATGCGGAAGGTAGACTGTTGCGGGCTAATCCCGCTGCGGAACGGTTGACGGGCTTGTCGGCTATGCAATATCTGAACCGTCCATTTCAACACTTTCTCAGTCAAAAGGATGCCCGCAAAGTTATGTCCGCCTTCAAGAAGGCGGCGAATGGCATGCCCCAAACGCTGGAGCTCTCCATGCGCAGCCGCGGCGGTCGCATGCTGACCCTTAGCACAACGATGGTTCCCCTTTCGATAGAGGGGGGCGTGACCGAGATTTATACCATTTGCAAAGATATAACCGAACGTAAGAAAGCGGAGATTGAGCTGGTCAAGGCAAAAGAAGCGGCGGAACGGGCGGTTCAAGCCAAAAGCGAATTTCTGGCGATGATGAGCCATGAAATCCGTACGCCGATGAATGGGATGCTCGCCATGGCCGGATTGCTCATGGATACGGAACTGGATGAGGAGCAGGGCGAATACGTGGATGTGATGCATCGCAGCGGCCATGTGCTGATGGCGGTATTAAACGATCTTTTGGATTTCTCTAAAGCGGAATCAGGCATGATTGAACTGATCGAGGAAGCGTTTAACCTTCGTCAATGTTTGGAGGACACATTCTCCTTATATAGTGTTATTGCCAGTGAACGCAATCTGGAAATGGAATATGCCATCGATCCCGGGCTGCCTGTGATCATGGTCGGCGATGTTACCCGGCTGCGCCAGGTGCTGGTTAATGTAGTCGGCAACGCGGTGAAATTTACGGAAACTGGCGGCGTCTATGTTCATGTTTATCAGCGGAAAGTGGCGGGAGACTATCTCGAAATCGAATTTGTCGTGAGGGATACGGGGATCGGTATCGATCCGGATAAGATCGCTTCCTTGTTTCAGCCCTTTACTCAGGCGGATTCTAGTATATCCCGCCGCTATGGGGGGACGGGACTGGGGCTTGCCATCAGCAAGAAGCTGGTGGAATTGATGGGCGGTCAAATTCGCGCCGAGGCGGCGCAGGAGCAAGGTGCCATCTTTACCTTTCATATCCGGGTCAAGACCTTATCTTACCGGGAACGCTATAAAGAGGAAGGCGAGCCGGATCTATTGTCCGGCTGAAGAAGTTGAAGGAATTTTTGGATGGATGTGCTATAGTTGATGGAGACCCTGCTGCGGGAGGACGTTGGCATGAAAAGCAAATGGATTAGGGCGTTATGGAATTGGGGAGGCTCCATTACTGTAGCGCTGGTTGTCAGTCTGTTGGTCAGCATCTTTATTATTCAGCCTACTAGAGTAGAAGGGCACTCGATGGAGCCCACTTTGCAGAATAATAACCGCATCTATGTCGCCAAGTGGGGGCATCTCCTGCAAACGAAGCCGGACTATGGCGATATCGTCATCATAGACAGCCGGGTGGACCGGCATCGTACGATTAAAGATGATTTGGTGGAATTCCCCTTGTTTCGCTTGTTTGCCAGAAACAAGGACAAGAATATATGGGTGAAACGGGTGATCGGCAAAGGCGGGGATGTCATGGAGATCAAGAACGGAGAGGTCTACCGCAACGGTGTCGCATTGAAAGAGCCCTACATTAAAGAAAATATGTTGAACGTTCCCGACCAAATCGTGACGGTTCCAAAAGGGTACCTGTTCGTTATGGGAGATAACCGCAACCACAGCCGGGACAGCCGCTCCATCGGCAGTGTTCCTTTAGATCACGTGCTCGGAACCAAATTATAAATTGCCTTCATTTACCCGGTTGCAGAGCCATCTGCGCCGGTTTTTTTATCTTCTTTCCCTTTATCATTTTTTCTCCGAATGAAGCATATGATTATAGACTTCATTCCGCTAAATAAAGGAGAGAAATGACAGATGCAGTTTATATCCGGGGAATCCGCTCGCTTGGAGCTGTTTATCACCCTTCAACTGAATGCGGCCGGTAAAAACCAGGCGCTGCAGGAAGCGGGGCGGCTCATCAATGCGGAGACCGTCGGCTTGGATCGGATCTGGCTGGCAGATCAGGAAGGTGCCCGCCATCTTTTTCGCGTAATGGATATTAAATATTTGCAGTGGTTTCACGTCCAGCCGACTGACGTCAGTCGGCGCTATCTGGTAAGCGGCAGGATCGAACTGGTTTTGCTGGAAGTCCGTGAGGAGAACCAAGGAGAAGAGCCTATAAGATGGCGCGACCTTCGGCTCATTGAGTCCCGCTTTTCGCCTAAGCCGGTTCTGATTCTTACTGTAGGGAGCGAAAAGCTGGCCGTGTTGGTGAACCGCCAGTTGCTAAAATGGGCAGCCGTAGGGAGTTATAGAGAGGTATAGATTTCCAAGCCTGACCACTTGTATGGAAATATATACCTGTTTCATCACATGGAGAGGTGGTGTAAGGTATAAAAAGGCAAATCCGCAATTTGCCGCAATTTGCTAACGGAATGAGGATGGAGAGCCGATGGAAAAATTCAGAGATTACATGGACAAGCTGAAACATTCCGCCAACCAGCTTATCGGCCCCCGGGAAGATGAGGAGCCCGATAGGAAGATTGAATTGGAGGAGCGGGATTTTGCGCTACTTATGACATGGGCGGAGCGGAAAAACACGGACGTAAAGACACTTGTAGATGAAGCGGTACGTCAATACATAACGGCGAGAACGAGCGATAAGCTGGCCCCCATTCCAGAGGAGCGCAAGGAACGCAACCCTCTGTTGGCATTGGATGGGCTGACCCAAATGATATAAGCTGAACCATTTAATAAGTAACGGTCGAAGGGGGAACGGAGGACATTTGAACCGTAGGAGCGATAGCGTCCGCCTTTGTTTTCGGATTTCTACCTCTAAAAAGTTATTCTAATAAGGAAATCCGAAAACTACAGCGGCCAGAGGTTTAAATGTACCGCAGTTCCGCCGCTTGACGATTACATTCTTTTGTTCAGCTTATATGTAAGCTGTCAACTTTATAGCAAGTCGATCGTAAAGGCAAAGAGGAGGAAACCCTTGTGGCTAACCAGAATTACGAAAACGCGGTTTTCTTGGATGATACGGCACTGAAGGCGCTGATGAACCCCGAGAGCGAGCACTACCCACGGGCGCGCTCCTTTTTTCTTGATCTTGATGATCTGGATCGGGATTTTGTATCTACAAGCTATGTTGTTTTCGATGCCCACGAATGGTTGAGGGATCGGTACGGATATGCTCATGCGGAATATTTTCTAAATACGATTGAGAAGGCACTGGTTTCCGGCAAGCTTTCTCTGATCTCCGGGAACGAAAAGCTGGAGCAAGAGGCGAGAAGCCTGCTGATGCAATGCCCGCAGCTGCAATTTTCTTTGGGAGAAGGGGTTACCGCCGTCGTCATGCTGACCTATCGGATTCAGCGGATTTTCACCTTTAACCGTAGTTATCTGGCGCTGCCGCAGCTGAACAACGAGATCCGCGTGATCCCCACAATATGAAATTGGAAAAAAAGATGACCGCTCCTTTGCCGTTACTGGCGGGCGCGGTCTTTTGCATAGGGTGGCTTATGAATTCGATAAAAGATGGCGGTAGGTGCTGAAATCGATCTGATTGTCCTGCAAAAATTGTACGAGGAATTTGTGATCCCGCTTAGGCGTTGCTAGTATGTACCCCTCGATGCAGTGCGCTTCGGTGATTTCCGCCGCCTTCCGGTCCAGGGCAAGTTGGGCGATCCGCGCCGCGATTGTATTCCGGGCAATGTCGCGAAAGGGCGAAGGAACAGGGGAGACCAGCTGCTCCAGCATCTTTTTGGATTCATCGGTCCATAGTGACCGGGACTCTTCGATATAATAGTTTTGCCAGTCAAGCTTTGATTTTCCATCGGCTTTCGGTAGCACCTTGAGAAATTTGCGCATCATAAAGAAGCCGCCAATGGCCAAAAACCCGATCAATACGCAAGCCCAAAAGACGAGAAACCAGGCGAAGCCGCCATTCATGGAAAAATCCCCTTTCGGAACAATCATTCTTATCTTGATAAGATTATAGCGGATTCTCTTGCGCTTTTCGAGCAAATCCTCGTGAAGAGACAAACGGGCACGAGTATGATACTTTATAAGAGTCGGACAAACGTTAGTCCGTTGCCGCACTGATGCGGCCAAAGCGAAAGAAAGCGAGGAGAACAGGCATGCTAAGAATCGGTTCCCACGTTTCCAGTTCGGGAAAAGGGCTGTTGACCGCAGCCGAGGAGGCCGCGGCCTACGGATCAAGTACGTTTATGCTCTATACGGGGGCTCCCCAGAATACAAAACGGAAGCCTATTGACGAATTTTATATAGCGGAAGGCAAAGGGGTCATGGAGAAAAACGGCCTCGCGGATATTGTCGTTCACGCGCCGTATATTATCAACCTCGGTTCCTATAAAGATTTTACCTACGAGCTGGCCGTCGACTTCCTGCAGTCAGAAATCCACCGTACCCATGCTCTTGGTGTACGCAACATCGTCCTTCATCCGGGGGCATTCACCGAGAAAGATCCGGAATACGGCATCAAGCGCATTGCCGACGGCTTGAACGCGGTTCTGGCCGGCGTCAGCGATACGGATGTAAACATTGCTCTGGAAACCATGGCTGGCAAAGGCTCCGAGATGGGAAGAACCTTCGAGGAATTGGCGCAAATCATCGACAACGTAACAAATAACGACCGTCTGACCGTTTGTTTGGATACTTGCCATGTGAGCGATGCCGGATATGACATTATCAACGATTTGGACGGCGTTTTGGAGCAGTTTGACCGGACTGTCGGTCTTGGCCGATTGGCTGTGATTCACCTAAATGACAGCAAAAACCCGACAGGCGCCTCAAAAGACCGCCACGCTCCTATCGGCGCAGGCTATTTGGGCTTCAAGACCATCCAGAATGTTGTCCGCCATGAGCAGTTGAAGCATCTTCCCTTTATTTTGGAGACACCCTGGATCGGCAAAACCGATGCTAGTGAAAGTCCGATGTATGAAGCGGAAATCGCTCTTCTCCGGGGAGACGCTGCCGAACGTTTCGGAAACGATTATTTGGAGGATGTCTCGAAGCTTACGCATTTCTTCAACTCCGAGGGACTGGACCGCAGAGATTACGTGCTGAATACATGGGAGCTGCTGCGGACGGATGCGAAGGCGAAAAAAGCGGACAAGCGGGAGCCGATGGAGCGCTTGTACGACCATGTGCAGGAGGCGGGACTTTTCCCGGAAATGAATGAACTGCTGATCAACCAGCGGCTGATCGGATTTTTTGCCGGTCGAGACGGCTTATCTTTGGTTTAATCGGCTTTCGGAGAAAACGTACGGATAGCGTGCAAATAAAGCAACACACTAGTAGGGGGATTTTATGAAGCCTGTCGTTTCCAGTAACCAACAAGCGCCGCGCCAGCTGCGCGACCGCGCACGGATGCTGATATCCTGTCCGGACCAGCCGGGGATCGTCGCCGCCGTTTCCCGTTTTTTACATGAGCATGGAGCCAACATCGTTCAGTCGGACCAATATACGTTGGACCCCAAGGGTGGGATGTTCTTCATCCGCATCGAATTCGACTTGAGCGATTTGGATCGTCGCCTTGATCCGTTGATCATGGACTTCCGCGAAGTGGTGGCGGAGAAGCTGAACATGCAGTGGAGCATCACCCGGGCGGATCGGAAAAAGCGGCTGGCGGTATTTGTCTCCAAGGAGGATCACTGTCTCTTGGAGCTACTGTGGCAGTGGCAAGCGGGGGACCTGGATGTCGACATTGCCATGGTGGTGAGCAACCACCAGAATATGAGAGAAATGGTGGAGTCTTTCGGTATTCCTTTTCACTACATACCGGTCACTCCTGAAACGAAAGCGGAAGCGGAGGTAAAGCATCTTGAACTGGTGGAAGATCATGCCGATGTTGTGGTTCTCGCCCGTTACATGCAGATTATTCCGCCGGCTTTTATCAAAAAGTTTCAAAACCGCATGATCAACATCCACCACTCCTTCCTGCCCGCATTCGTCGGCGGAAAGCCCTATGCCCAAGCGTATGATCGGGGCGTGAAAATCATCGGCGCTACCGCCCATTATGTAACGGAAGAACTGGACGGAGGCCCGATCATCGAGCAGGACGTGCAGCGGGTCAGCCATCGCCACAACGTGGACGAGCTGAAACGGATCGGCCGGCATATCGAACGAACGGTTTTGGCCCGTGCCGTTTCCTGGCATGCGGAGGACCGGATCATCGTGTATCAGAACAAAACAGTGGTATTCGAATAGAGACAGGCACCGCCTACGATCCTCAAGGCGTTCATCGATGACGGATAGGGGTAAGAACTATACATTCAAAATAGAACTGGAGGAGTATTCATGACTGCTGCAAATTCTTTGATTGACAGCTTATCTGTCAACACGATTCGCACCTTGGCTATCGATGCCATCGAGAAAGCCAATTCCGGGCATCCCGGAATGCCGATGGGCGCAGCCCCTATGGCTTACGAGCTGTGGAGCAAATTCATGAACCACAACCCGGCCAACCCGAAGTGGTTTAACCGCGACCGATTTGTGTTGTCCGCCGGACACGGCTCCATGCTTCTGTATAGCTTGCTGCATCTGACGGGATATGATCTCTCCATCGATGAATTGCAAAATTTCCGCCAATGGGGTAGCCTTACCCCGGGGCATCCGGAATACGGCCATACAGCCGGCGTCGATGCTACCACCGGACCGCTGGGACAAGGCTTTGCCATGTCCGTCGGAATGGCTTTAGCGGAAGAGCATCTGGCGGATACTTACAATCGGGATGGCTTTAACGTCGTCGATCACTACACTTACGTCATCTGCAGCGACGGCGATCTGATGGAAGGTGTCAGCGGAGAAGCGGCTTCCTTAGCCGGCCACCTGAAACTGAGCAAATTAATCGTCCTGTACGATTCCAACAATATTTCGTTGGACGGCGACTTGAACATGACCTTCTCGGAGGATGTGGCAAAGCGCTTTGAAGGGTACAACTGGCATGTTGAGCGGGTGGAAGATGGCAACGATCTGACCGCTATTCATAATGCCATCGCCGCTGCCCGCGCCGACTACCGGCCTTCCCTCATCGAAGTGAAGACGGTCATCGGTTACGGTTCCCCGAATAAAGGGGGAAAAGGAGGAGAAACCGGCTCCCACGGTTCGCCTCTAGGCGCGGATGAGGTCAAATTGGTCAAAGAGTTCTATAAATGGACGGGAACGGAAGATTTCTATATCCCGGTTGAAGTGAAGGAACACTTCGCTTCCGTGAAAAACCGCGGGATCGAGCTGGATGCCAAATGGAACCAGCTTCTCGATGAGTACAGCAAATCTTACCCGGATTTGGCCAAACAGTTGAAGTTGGCCATCGCTAGCGAACTGCCGGAAGGATGGGACAAAGACCTGCCTGTATATTCTCCGGCGGATAAAGGCATCGCATCCCGCGCCTCATCGGAAAAAGCGCTGAATGCCATTGCTGACAATTACCCGATGCTGGTGGGCGGTTCCGCCGACTTGGAAACGTCGACGAAAACCGGCATGAAAGCATCCGGCCGCCTTACGCCGGCGGATTACAGCGCCCGCAACATTTTCTTCGGCATCCGCGAATTCGCCATGGGCGCAGCGGTGAACGGCATGATGCTGCATGGCGGCGTCAAAGCCTTCTCCGGCACCTTCTTCGTCTTCTCGGATTACATGAAACCGGCGATCCGCCTGGGCGCCATCATGGGTTTGCCGGCTATCTATCTCTTCACTCATGATAGCATCGCTGTCGGGGAGGACGGTCCACCCACGAGCCCATCGAGCAGTTGGCCGGCCTGCGCGCCATCCCGAACCTGACGGTGCTTCGCCCTGCTGACGGCAATGAAACCAGCCAAGCTTGGCGTTACGCTGTAGCCAACCAGAACGGCCCGGTTGTGTTGGTTTTCACCCGCCAAGCGTTGCCTAACCTGGAAGGAACGGCTGAGCTTGCCCAAAACGGTCTTGCTCGCGGCGCCTATGTCCTGAGCGATCCCACGAATGGCAAGCCTGATGTGCAGCTCCTCGCCACAGGCTCGGAAGTGGGCCTTGCAGTGGAAGCGCAAAAGCTGCTGGCCGCAGACGGCATTCAGGCGCGGGTTGTCAGCATGCCAAGCTGGGAACTGTTCAACAAGCAGCCGAAAGAGTACCGCGACTCCGTCATTCTGCCGGAAGTGAAGGCGCGTCTCGGCATCGAGATGGCCTCATCCATGGGCTGGCACCGCTATGTAGGCGATGAAGGCGATCTTCTCACCATCGATACCTTTGGAGCTTCCGCTCCCGCAGGCAAAGTGTTGAAGGAGTATGGCTTCACCGCTGAAAACGTTGTGGCCAAGGTAAAAGCGCTGCTGAACAAGTAAGCCAACGTGAAATGAAACGAGCTCATCCCGCCGGTTCGGCCGGCTGGTGAGCTCGTTTTTATTTATCAGATTTTTATGTTTGCAGGATCGGTTTCATAATGTGGGCCCAAGTGTCAGCTTCAACCGATTATCATTCTGGCGTTTCAAAGTGTGCATTCGGATCATTTTGTGCAAAAAGTGTGCAAACCATTCTCCAAATAATGAAAGTTGGTTAAATGGAATAAAAATACAATCTATGAAAAAGAGCGATTTTAAGAGATAATACGAGAAATATTAAACTTTAGGATATATTTGTTAATCCACATGATGTGCAAACGATTTGACACATTTCCAAAATATTGTATTCTTTATGGGTAATGTATAGCAATTTCCCAATAGTTGTAAGCGCATACATCGGCATAATGCAGTTTTACCGACGATTTTTCGCCTTTTTTTCATCATTTTTGCACAAACGTTTGCACAAACGGCGTTCATTTTACAGGAGAGGAGGAAGTCTTCAAAGGTTCTTCAAAGGCTTTCAATCATCTTATCGAAATTGCGGTACTGGTATCATCACTTTTTACATTGGGAGGCTTTATCAGAATGAATCGGAAGATAAAACAAATTTTATCTCTGCTGCTTATTCTTTCGTTGGTAACAAGCTTTTTTACCGGATTGATCCCAATCGTCAAAGCGGAGGGACAAACACTCCAAAGCCCGGTTATCGGAGCGGTGACCGATCAAGGGACGGAAGTCACGTTTCATTATCAAGGTAACGGTACCGAAAAAAAGATCACGGTAAAGGGTGCCTTCTACAAAAACTGGCAAGAAGAACTTGCCTTGACGGAAGATACCAACACACACATATGGTCTCTGACCAAGTTGGTTGACCCCGGTTATTTTGAATACGGTTTCATGGTCGATAACAATTTCGTCAACGATCCCGCTACGAATAAAAATTGGGTCCTATCCGTGCCCGGTTTTAAGTATAACAGTTGGCCTGAGGAAGTTGGGCTTGGATCGGATACAGTCCTGTCAGCCGTATATTACACCGGTAATACTGGAACGAACTATCCTGCAACTTTGTCCGTCACGGGTTATTCGGATGTTACCATAAGCGGGGGAACTCTATCTGTTGGAAAAAATGCTGCGGAAGGCTCGCTCGAGGTTACGGCCACCTACACGGACAGCGGAGTAACCCATGTGGGTAAAAGAGCGATTCATGTAACGGCAAACCCGTTAGTGAGTCCGGTTGTAAACAGCGATGGAACAGTGACCTTCAATGCCAAGCACAATGGCGGGTCGCTGTACCTTGTTGGTAGCATGAATGGATGGAATGAAAAACAGGCTTATGAAATGAAAGAAACGTCTCCCAATAGCGGCATTGTCAGATTAACCATTCCTTTGGCGCCTGGAGCGTATGAATACAAATTCATTCCGACGCTGGGAAGCTGGGACGCAAGTCAACTCGATGAATTGAACCCTAGACAGAAGAATGGTAACTCCGAGATTATTGTTCCTGGACTCATTGTTGATTTCTCTAAGGTGGTTTCTGTTGGTTCGCAAACGGAATTAAAGGCTACCTTCCAGAATGACGACGGGACGATATCCATTATTCAACCCGTTTGGTCTTTAAAAAATGCGGTTGCCGGCGTATCCATCACCGACAGCAAACTGACGGTAGCCTCGGGAACAGCGGAAGGCCAGACGGCAATTGTTGTCGCCGAGTATAACAACTACAAGGTGGAAACAGAAGTTACAATCGGCAAGCTATACACGTATATCATCAATTACTATCGTTACGATAACACCGCACAAGACTGGAATCTCTGGCTCTATCCCGATAACGTAAATGGAAAGCGTTTTACTTTTACAGGAACGACACCGGATGGATACGCTAGAGGAGAGTATCAATTCGCAAGTAATTCCTTGAATGTAATTCCCCATTTCAACACTCCTGAAAAAGAATGGGCCGCCCAGGACATTACCCGAAAGGTTTCGATACAAAGCGGGGAAACGGTGGAAGTCTGGCTCGTAGACGGTGTCTCCGAAGTCTTTTACTCCAAGCCGGACCTGAATGCGGTTAAACCGGTTGAACGCGCGGTCTGGTTTACCTATGAGCGCAATGACAATTCGTTAAAAGATAAGGATTGGAATATTTGGGTTTGGAACACCGGGAAAACAGATGGTCAAATTGATTTTTCTGAGTTTTCCGCTGACGGGAATAAAGCGGTGGCCAAAATTCCGATTGGTTCAACCACCCAAAAAATTGGGTTCAAAATTCGAAAAGGAACAGACTGGGCTGTTGTCGATCAGAACATCGACAGGGAAATTGTAACGGGTTCCGAAAATGTGACGAAAGTCCTCGTGAAGGCCGGTCAGAAGGAATTCAGGACGATTCCAGGCACTTCAGCACCTTTGTTGGAGGACGGCAACGCAACCTTTTATTACCGGGATCAAAAGCTGTTTGAGTCCAATAAGATGAATCTGATCGAAGGCGTTAAAGTAAGAGTGGACGGAATCGAATATCCGATGCAGTACATCGCTGAGGATGAGATGTATGTATTCACGCTTAAAGCACTGACAGAAGGCACACATGAATACACGTATCTGGTAACCAAGGACGGTGTTACGACAGAGCTGGCCGATCCCAAAAATACCAAAGACGGACATTCTGTCATTGAGTATCACATAGCAACTGCTGTTATCAAATCAAGCGTCGCCCCCGAGGCGATTTCGTCCAACGAGAACGCCGTACTCCATCTGGACGTTGCATTGAGCAAAGGCGTCAAAGTCAGAGAAATGTATGCAGACCTAAGCGTTTTGGGTGAAAACGCAGCAACTCTCATTGATCCTGAACTTCAAGAGCTGACCATCGCGGTTCGCGATTCCATTACCGCAGGCGTTAAAGAAATTCCGATTACCGTTGTAGATCAATATGGGAACAAATACAAGCATATGGCTTCCGTCACTGTAAAAACCAGACAGACAGTCGGCAAGAACGACTTTGACTGGGACGAAGCAAGCATATATTTTATGGTCACCGACCGTTTCTTTAACGGGGATACCAGTAATGACGATCCAGGTCATGAAGGTTACAAAAAAGATCAGCTAGAATCGTACCATGGCGGCGATTTTAAAGGAATTACCGATAAAATCAGTTACTTGAAAGATCTTGGCATCAACACGATTTGGATAACGCCTATCGTGGATAACATCGATTTCAATGTAGGCAACGGCTTTGTTCAATATGGGTATCATGGGTACTGGGCTAAAGATTTTACGAAAATTGATGAGCACTTGGGAAGTCTCAACGACTTTAAGGGACTGCTTGATACCGCGCACGACAACGGGATCAAGGTTATGGTCGACGTCGTGTTAAATCACGCAGGCTACGGAATGGATCAAACTTCCTCTTGGGCAGGCAAGACAAACCTTCCTACCGATGAAGAGCGCAGCGTCTTCTCAGGCATGTTCCGGACAACAAACGAGGATCCGGTCATTCGCAATGCGATAGCAGGATTGCCAGACTTTAAAACCGAAGAACAAGCCGTTCGCGAGAAGATCATCGCATGGCAGACGGACTGGATTAGGAATTCGAAGACCGCCAAAGGCAACACAATCGATTATTTCCGGGTCGATACAATCAAGCATGTGGAGAATACGACCTGGATGGAATTCAAAAACAACCTCACGGCCATTGATCCTTCATTCAAATTGATCGGGGAAAATTTTGGCGCCAGCTTCGCTAACGATGGAGGTTATCTGCGCAGCGGGACAATGGATTCCGAATTGGATTTCGAATTCAAAAGGATTGCTTCCGATTTCGTGAATGGCAATATTGCGAAAGTGGAACAGGTTATTGAAGAGAGGAGCGCCAAACTCGACAATACGGCAACGATGGGACAATTTTTAAGCAGCCATGACGAAGACGGGTTTGATGTAAGCCTGTTAAGCGCAGAAGATCAGGAAAAATTCAAAAATGGAACCCTTGATGCAGACGCACTTGGCAAGCTCTATGCCAAACAGAAGGTGGCTGCTTCCCTGCAGATTACTTCCAAAGGCCAGCCTGTTATCTATTACGGGGAAGAACTTGGTCAGTCGGGCTTGAATGCAAGAGATATGAACAAAGGTCAATTTAGCGAAAATCGTTATGATTTCGGCTGGGATCGGCTGGATCAGCCTGTTTACAATCAAATTCTTGAGCATTACAAGAAAATGCTGAGCATCCGGAAAAACAACTCAAAAATCTTTGCAAAGGGAACTCATACTCCTGTGGCGGTTTCCGATAGCGCAGGTTATGACGTATTCGCACGGAGCTATCAAGGAAAGACTCTTCTTGTTGGTCTTAATACAAAAACGGAGGCCCAACAAGTCACTTTCCCTGATATGGGAAGTATCGGCTGGAATGATTTGTACGGCGGGAAAACTTATTATGCAGACGCCAAGGGCAACCTGACGGTTACAATGCCTAGCAGCTTGGATGGCGGAACGTTTGTGCTCACCCCTGTCACGTCGTCAGGCAGTTCCGCATCGGGAGGTTCGGGAGGAGCAATAACACTCACTTCGCCTGAAATGCAAACAACAGCTACGATTGGCCAGGACGGCAAGAAAGAAGCCGTAGTGGATGAGAGCCTGATTGACCAAGCGATCGAATTGGCGGTCAAGAAAGATAAGATTGCTACGATCAAAGTAACAGGAATAACGGTTGGAGAAGCCGTGGATTTGAAACTGCTTGTGTCGGCCATTAAGAAAGCAGAGGAGATGAAGGTAGCTATCCGGCTTCAATTCCCGGATATCACAGTGGATCTGCCTGCAGGAGCCATTGACAGCTCTGTTCTGAAGTCGTTTACCTATCTTGTTTTCAACAAGAAGGAAGTTGCTCAGAAGGAAATTGATTCACTCAAAGGAAGGATGGACGCTTCCTATAAATTGATCGGGCGGATGTTCGATTTGAGCTTTACGGCAGTTAATAGTGCGGCAGCAACCTCCGCCATAACAACCTTCAACGGGAAGGTGAACGTGAGCTTCATCCTGGATCAGGTAGCACAAAAAAACATTGCAACAGCAGCAAAAGTAGGCGGTTATTCCATTGAAAACGATGGAACCGTTGAATATAAAGGCGGTAAGCTGAAAGACGGGACATTTACCTTCAGCACCGGGCACTTCAGCCGTTATGCGGTTCTGGAGTATAACAAAACCTTTATCGATGTAAAAGAAGGTTGGTCTAAAGCTTACATCGAACTGCTTGCCTCCAAACAAATTGCCTCCGGTGTAGGAGCTGACAAGTTTGATCCGCAAGGGAATGTGACGAGAGGAGAACTTGCCGTATTCCTGGGCAAAGCTTTAGGGATTGAAGAGGCAGCGGGCAATGGTTCCTTTACCGATGTGAAGGACGGCTCCTTCTATGCCGGATATGTAACGGCGCTGCATAAGCTTGGTATCCTTTCAGGATATCCCGACGGCACCTTCCATCCGAATGAATCCGTCACGAGAGAACAAATAGCGGTCATTCTGATGAAAGCTTACACCTATTCAACGCAGCAAGCGCTGAAGGATGTTTCCGGTGCGAATCAGGCAACATTCTCTGATCTCGGGAAAGCATCCGGTTACGCAGTGGAAAGCATCAATGCGGCAAAAGTCCTTGGCATCGTCAGCGGCACCGGTAACAACCGGTTTGAACCGGCTGCTGCCGTCACCCGCGAGCAAATCGCAGCCATGATCGTGAACTGGCTGGAGAAAACAGGGCTGTAACTAAACTGAAAAACGGCATGAAATGAAAGAGGGCTGTTTCGCTAACGGTTCGCACCGTTCGGAAACAGCCCCTTTTTTCGTTTGCGGCGGACTATATTTTCCTGCCGGCAAAATGATAGAATGGATAAAAATGGGTACCTGGGTGATTGGATGAAACGATTGATAACTGTTTGTTTGTTCGTGCTTCTTGTTGTCGTGGGACTTGCCGGTTGCAAAACCAACGGGGATACGGCGCTGTCCGCGAGTAAGTTTCGAGTCGATCTAAGCCTGCCGAAGGAAATGGAAGCGGGAAAGCCGTTTTTGCTGGAGGGCACGCTGGTCAACAAATCGCATCACACCTGGCAGGTGGATTACGGTGCGGATATCTTTTCTTATGTAGTCCTTTCGGACAAAGGCGAAAATGTGCTTCCGTCAACGGACATGCTGGTCGTCGATAGCATAGGGCTTATGAAGACGTTGAAGCCCTTCGAGAAATTCGGGTATGACGGGGGCCAGTTTATGCATCCGCATAACAATGAATGCACCTTGCCTGCCGGAAAGTATAAGGCTGTTGCGAAAGCGAAGTTCCGGATTCAAGAGGGCAGCCGGAAGGTTGATTTTGAACTGGAATCCGAGCCCGTTTCGTTTACCGTTTCTTAGGGATTACTCCACCTTCGCTCCGAAGGAGCGTAAAAAGGCAACCGCCTGCAGCGTATCCATGCGCACGCCTTTGACGTCGACGCTGCGGAAGTCGACGCCGTCTACGTTGGCCCCGCGCAAATCGGCTCCCGCCAGCTTGGCTCCGCTTAGCTGAACCCGCGTCAGATCCGCTTCTCGCAGATCGGATTTTTCCAGATTGCAGCCGACCATTTCCGCTTCCCGCAGCTTGATTCCCTTCAGGTTCTGCTTAGAGAGGTTGGCATGGCGCAGGTTCGCGTACGACCAATCGCCGCCTTTCAGGGTGAAGCCGTCCAAATTAGCCTCGTCAAAGTCGGAGCCTACCATTTTACAATCCTCAAACAGGCTGACAAAGAGATTGGCTCCTTGAAACTTGCAATTGGTAAAGGCGGTTCCGCGGTGGACTGAGGCATTGAAATAGGCGCCGCTAAAATCGCAATCGATAAATTGGCAGTTGACCGTTTGCAGCTCCTCCAAATGACTGTTTATAAAACGGCAGCGGGTAAAGACCCGGCCCTGCCAATCTGCCTCGCGTAAATCCTCGTAGCTGAAATCCCGGTTCGTCATCGGGTCTTCAAAATTCAGTTCCATCGTCGCAACTCCTTGTTTCTCTCATTTTACCTTTCATTATATCCTATCAAGCTACCCAGAAAAGCTCAAATGTCAGCCTGGCATTTTATAGGTGCAAGATAACCCGCATCATGATAAACTATCGGATAATTGATACATACAGGGTATTTTCAGAAGAAACCATAAAGGGGACGAGCGAGATGGGAGAGTTTTCGGGAGTAACGGTAGTTAAAGAAGCGAATGTGTATTTTGATGGGAAAGTAACGAGCCGCACGGTGCGGTTTGCCGATGGTTCGAAGAAAACCCTTGGGATCATGCTGCCCGGTGAATACGAATTCGGAACGGATACCGTCGAGATCATGGAGATCTTGGCAGGGGACTTGCAGGTGCTGCTCCCCGGCGAAAGCGAGTGGCAGACGATTAGCGGCAAAGGCGAATTCAAAGTGCCGGCTCATACCCGATTCAAGCTTAATGTATCAACGGTTACCGATTATTGCTGCTCTTACGAATGAACTGAAAGCGGCAAGGGTGTGTGAGGAATGGACAGTTTCGAAATCGCCCGTCTGGCGGGCGTTTCCCGAAAAACGGTAACCCGTGTAATGAATCATCAGGCAGGGGTGCACCCGGAAACCCGGGACAAGGTATGGAAGGTCATCCGCGAGAACAATTACGTGCCTAATGCGTTTGCTCGGAAGCTATCCAGCAAGACAACGAAAACCATTGGGCTCATCATTTTGCAGGATAAAAGCTTTACGCGGATTTTCACTGACGACCTCTACCTGGGGCCGGTTATCGGCGCGATCATGAACGTGGCTTCCATGCGTGGATACAACGTTTTAACGGACATGGTTGATGCGGAGCATCCGGAAGCGGCTTTAACCTTGTTCAGGGAAAAAAGTATCGATGCCGGCGTGCTCATAGGTTGGAACGGCTCAGAAGAATTAATCGCGGAAATGACCGGCAATGGCTATTGTTTCGGGGCATTCGATTATACGTCCATCGGCGGAAGCGGCGAGTATCCGGTGCCGGTTCTCGACAATAAATACTCGGCGTATCAGGCGGCAAGCTATTTGCTGGATGCCGGTCATACAGATATCGGGTTTGTCACCGGACCGGCTGAGTCCTCCCATGCGCTTGACCGGCTGGCCGGTTTTCGCCTGGCTTTGGCGGAGCGGGGCCTTTCAGCGAATGAAGACCGCATCGTTCAGGGGGATTTTTCCGAACAGGCGGGGGAAGCGGCGGCGAAGCATTTTTTGGCCGC
Source organism: Gorillibacterium massiliense (assembly GCF_000455485.1). Lineage (GTDB taxonomy): Bacteria > Bacillota > Bacilli > Paenibacillales > NBRC-103111 > Gorillibacterium > Gorillibacterium massiliense. Next base: position 58,019 of record NZ_CBQR020000096.1, on the reverse strand, counting down.
TTTGAACCTACCTTCCGCAGTGTTTGCCGCTAACGACTGGATGGCTATCGGATTGATGAGAGGACTTCAGCGCAGGGGGGTAAAGATCCCTGACGACGTATCCATCATCGGCTTTGACGATCTGATCCTGACCCGGTATACGACGCCATCCCTGACAACCATGAAGGTGCCTACCGTTGCCATGGGAATGTATCTGATCAATTCCTTGGTCGATTCCATAGAGGGAAAATCATCTCTTCCGAGTCCATCCCGTTTCTATGCTGAACTGGTGGAAAGAGAATCGGTAACAAAGCTGAAGTAGTGGATATAAGGATTTTGCGGCATAGGGCTGCGGAATCCTTTTTTTATGTAAACAGGCCCCAAAATTATCCAAAAAAAGCTTTGACAGTGATGGTTTCAACCTTGTATAGTAGTCGTGAAAGCGTTTTATTGAGTTCAAAATTGTCACACGTGAGACAATAGTTTTTATAAAGCTTATTGTCGAATTATGGTGTATAAATGCGGTCATAATTGTCTCACGTGTGACAAGGAAAGTCGGCTTGTCGTCCGATTGGGCGAACTATCTACCAATAAGGGAGTGAGGATGTTGTTTCATCGAAAGAAGCTGTCTCTTCTCTTGGTTTTTACCCTATTGCTTTTGTCTGTCATTCCACCTGCTTTTGCAAGCGGTAGTACGAGCCCACAGGCGGTCGCGAAAGATGATTTCAGCAAACATTGGGCTCATAACGCCCTAATCAAATGGCGCGATGCTGGACTGATCAAAGGCTACGAAGACGGAAATCTGCACCCGGACGCACCTATAAACCGGGCCGAGATTGCGGTCGTGATCAACCAATTATTCGGTTTTACGGAAAAGGAAGAGTCGCTACCTTCTGATGTTAAGGCCAGCGATTGGTTCGCCAAGCATGCTGCTCTCGCCCTCAAAGCGGGCTATGCCTCGCTGTATGCGGGGAACGCGTTCCGGCCGCTCGAGCCGGTTACCCGGCAAGACGCAGCCGTCATGCTGGCCAAGGCCTTTTCTTTGCAAGGTGGCGCAACAGACGTCAGCAAGTATAAGGATAGCGCTTCGATCAGCAGGTATGCTCAAGAAGCCGTTCAGGTGCTGGGCCCTTACATGAGCGGATATCCAGACAAAACCTTCCGTCCGATTAGCATCATCACCCGTGCAGAAGCATTTACGCTGATCGACAAAGTGATGGGGGAGCTTTTTCATGCAAAAGGTTCCTATGAAAAGACAGCGATACCAGGAAATGCAGTGATCAATACCGCAGGAGTCGAGCTGAAAAACACTTCCGTCGCAGGCAATCTTTATTTAACGGCGGGTATCGGTTCAGGCGACGTTGACTTGAAGGGTATTTCCGCGAAAGGCATCGCCTTTCTGTCCGGCGGAGGCGGAAACAGCATTCATGCCGTTGATTCTACCTTGCCGATGGTGGATATCGATAAAGATGGCGATCCGTTGCGGCTGGTGGCATCCGGTAGCACGGTCATTGATTCCGTCGAACTCCATTCCGGAGCTATTCTAGAAGAGAAGGATTTGACGGGAGAAGGCTTCAAATCCGTGGTCATCACGGACAAGGTGAAGCCGGACGCAGCGGTTACATTGAACGGCAAGTTCACCCGCGTCACCGTCAACGGTCCGGTTCGGATTACGGTTTCCGCCGTTTCCGTCATCACGGAGCTGGTCATCGCGGCGGATGGCGTGTTCGTTAACGGCATCCAGCAGAAAAAAGGACAAACGGTATCGCTAAAGCCGGCCGTTGGGGGCGGTGGAGGCGGAAGCAGTTCGGGCGAGACCCAAATGTGGACGATGGTATGGGATGATGAATTCAACGGAACGGGAAACCGCCTCAACGCCCAGGGTATCGATATGGATAAGTGGGGCTTTCAGACGGGCACTGGCTCCCAATACGGACTGACCGACTGGGGCAACAACGAAGGCGAGTTTTACAAGGAAGAGAATGCAGTGGTCAAAGACGGAAAACTCGTGATCTCGGCGAAAAAAGAAAATCAGAGCGGCAAAAGCTACACCTCCGCAAGACTCTATACCGGAGAGACCTATGCTAAAAAATACGGCAAAATCGAAGCGCGCATGAAGCTGCCCGAGGGTCAGGGCTTCTGGCCGGCCTTCTGGATGCTGCCGAAGGATAGCGCTTATGGCGTTTGGGCGTCTTCCGGCGAACTGGATATCATGGAAGCAAAAGGCCAAGAGCCCGACCGGGTGAACGGCACCATCCACTTTGGTCAGCCGTGGCCGGGCAACAAGTACTCGGGAGGCGCGTATCAATTCCCGGAAGGAAGTTCCATCGGGCAATTCCATACCTATTCCGTGGAATGGGAGCCCGGCGAAATCCGCTGGTATGTGGACGATCAACTGTATTCCACCAAGACAAACTGGGATAGCACAGGGGCTGACCAACCGGCGAAATACGCTTTTCCCGCTCCGTACGACCAAGCGTTTTATATTGTTTTAAACCTGGCTGTGGGCGGCAATTACGTCGATAACAAGCTGCCGGAGGACAACCGGTTCCCCGAAACGATGGAAGTCGATTACGTCCGGGTGTATGAGTTGACAGGCAGGCCGTACAAGACGGTAACTGAGCCCGGCTTTACCGGAGAGGATCTCCCGGCTAATGCGAAGATGCCGACAAGCGACGGCAACTGGCTTTACGACGAGACGTTTGATAAAGGAATAAACTCGATCACCTCCATACCGAGTCCATTGGAAAGTTACGACGTGACCGATCCGGAGCGGTGGAATCTGGTTGCCATCGACGCCTATGGTGGAGCGGCTGCCGCAACTGTCGATACACTGGACGGCAGCAAGTATGCAAAAGTGGATGTCGCCAAAGGCGGCAGTGAGAGTTATGCCATCCAGATGATCCAAAACTTCACTTTGGTCAAGGGCCGGTACTATAAACTTAACTTTATGGCGAAAGCCACCTCGGATCGAGTCCTGCCGATCAAAATCGGCGGTGGGCCGAATCGGGGATATACAGGGTACTTTACTGCAAATTCTTCGCTTACGGACACGTTGAAGCCCTTTGAATACGAGTTTCAAATGGGGGAAAACACGGATTATTTAAGCCGGTTGGAGTTTGAGCTCGGTCAGAGCAGCGGGTCCTTTTGGATTGGAAAAATAAGAATTACGGAAGTAGATGCGCCGGCTGATCCGTATAAAGAAGACGCGACGAAATCTCCTCTTGCCGACGGTAACCACATTTACAATGGAACCTTCGACCAAGGGCGGATCGACCGGATGACCTATTGGAAATTCAGCACGTCTGGATCGGCGGTCGCGACGGCAAAGGTTAACGAAGCGGACAGAAAGCTTGTGGCCGCCATTTCCAGTCCGGGGAGCGGTGGGGCTGAAGCGGTGCAATTGGCTCAGAACGGGGTTCAGCTTTTGGCGGAACAAACCTACCGGCTTACTTTCCAGGGCCAAGCTTCATCTGCCGGACCCATCACGGTTCAACTCGTGGGTAAGGACGGAACCGTATTCGATAGCCAAACGGCGGACTTGACGGCAAGTCTGGCGGATAAGTCATTGTCTTTCACGATGCCCAATACGACGGATGAAGAGTCCCGGCTCGTTTTCCTGCTTGGAGGAAGCGTCCGGCAGATTACGCTGGACAACGTAAAATTGGTCCAAACTTCCTTGAACTACAATTATTATCCTCTGGCGAACGGTGACTTTAGCGAAGGCATCGATCCCTGGTTTACCGTTAATGACAGCGGCGGCTACGTAACCGGCACGATAACGGGGGATCAAAACGAGCTGCAGCTTGCCATCGGGAATCAAGGAGCGAATCCGTGGAGCGCCATGCTCATCCAGGACGGGCTGAAGCTCGCCGCCGACGTTACGTATGTTGTGAAATTCGACGCCCGCTCAAGCGTTAACCGGCCTATCGAGCTGATTGCGGAGAACAGCTCCTACACCCGGTATTTGGATAAAACGGAGCAGTTGACCGCGGATACCACTCACTATGAGTATGAGCTGAAAATGAACAAATCCGATACCGTGTCCGTGAAGTTCTTAATGGGCTTGGTGGGAGGCGTCCCGGCAGTTGGAGCGGCGCATACGATCTACATCGATAACGTCGTGTTTGAAGTCAAAGATGCGCCTGTGGCAAAATCGCCGCGGCTGGTCGCCGATGCGACGAATAACCGGGTAGGCGAAGACATTGAGATTACTTTTGCCGATAACGCGGCATGGCGCTCCAAAGTGGCTGTTGTCAGCTTGAACGGACAGCAGGTAGCTCCGGATTCTTATCAATTGACCGCCGGGAAATTGCTTTTATCCGGGTCGTTGTTCACCGCGGACTCCAGCTATACTGTTACTGTGGAAGCAGCGGGATATGCTGCGGCATCCGTTAAACAGGATATTCTGAAAAATGACGGCAATTTGATCCGAAACGGCGACTTTAGCGTGAATACGGATAACTGGAGTCTGTGGTCAGAGGCAGGTGCGTCATTGTCACTGGTTAACGGGGAGGTAAAGATGACGCTCCCGAGCCGTGGATCGCAAAATTGGTCCACCCAGTTCTATCAGGAAGGGATTCCCCTTGGCGCGGGAAAAACCTATGAACTCAGCATGAAGGTTCATTCCTCGGTCAACCGGCCTATCCGAATCGAGTATACCGGCACTGCGATTCCTGAAACCTTTTTCAATGTGACGGATACACCCGAAACCATAACCAAAACGTTCCTGTCGCTCGCTGACGGCAAGTTGAAATTGAATTTCTGCGTCGGCAATGTGAATAACGGATCGGCGACTACGCCGGATGGAGCCCACGAGATCTACATGGATGACATCGTATTGAAGGAAGTTCCAGCAGTCCCAGTGGATCCAACGGATCCAACGGAGCCGGCGGTGGAATGGGTGGTGGTGGGCGCCAATCTTCTCGCAAACGGATCGTTTGACGCCGCCTTAGATGGCTGGAAGGTGCATAATCAGGCCGATTACGAACAATGGGCAGGGAAGAGCGATATATCCGTCAAGGATGGAGAGGCAGACATCGCTATCCAGCAAGTTGGTTGGGAATGGTGGCATATCCAGTTGTACCAAGAAGGCATAACGGTGTCGCCGGGAACGTACAGAATCAGCTTTGACGCCAGATCGGAAATCCCGCGTAAAATCCGGGCGGAACTTTCGGGGAGCGGGGCTGGCATTCAAGATCTGGATGTCGGCCAAGAAATGAAAACCTATTCCGCGATCATTGAAGTTACGGAGGAAAAACCGTACAAGTTTTTACTTGGTTTTGGCCGCGACGGAAGCGATCCAGAAATTAAAGCTTTGCCTTATCATGTCGTGATCGATAACGTCAAGCTGGAAAAAGTCGAAAAGAAATCTTAACCTCCAGCATCCGGCAAAATGAAAAAGGACGGGCAAAAAGCGATGAGCTTTTTGCCCGTCCTCATGTTAGAAAGACTGAACGCTTCTTTAGCCGTTCCGCTTAGTCTGAATGAACTGCTCCAACTGTGAACGGATCGCCGGGGCTAGTCCGATCATCATGCCGCCGTAGCGATAGCCCTGTCCATCCTCCAGCTTGGCGGCGCGAAGGATTTTGGCGGTGATAGGGGGAAGGCCTGCGTCTTTGGGAAAATGGATCACGACGAACATCTCTTCTGTCAACGGTTCCGCTGATACGAACTGCACCCCGTCTTCGGACAGATCGTGGAGAAGCGCCGGAATGTTTTGGCCGGAGAAGGAACCGGTTTGCTCCCATTGGTATACGGAAATCTGCAGCGCGATATCCAGATTGATCCGGAAGGAGCGTCGCCTTTCGGTGGTTCCGAGTGGCAGCGTATCGGACGTCGGGGACGCTGGAGCAACCGCTGTATCCAGGGCAGCCGAATGCTCACCTTGGGCGCGTCCTGCTTCAGCCGCCGCATCACCGGAAGCTTGGGTTGCGAAGGCGTTTTGCCCGACCTTGGCTTTCATCCAATCTTCGTAGGTTTCTACGACGGAGGAAAGATCCAGTGGTCCGTTGCCTTTGGACAAGCCAATTTGATAGAGCGCCGTGGCGCTGTGCAGCATTGGAGAGGGGAACTGGAAACGCGCGGTTTCCCGGGCGGCCAGCAGCAGGTCCTTTAGCATGAGCTGCAGAGAGAATTGGTTGGTGAAATCGCCGTCAATGATCTTTTGGCCTTTCAGCTCCGCCTGTTTGCTTCCTGCGCTGCCTGCTTGGACGATCTCCAGAAACTTGGCTGGATCCAGACCAGCCCTAGCCGCAAAAGACATGCCTTCCGATAATCCGGCGCAGTTGATCCCGACGATCAAATTGTGGGCCAGCTTCGAGTAGGAGCCGGAACCCGTCGGACCCATGTACATGATTTTTTTGCCAAGGGTTTCGAATAGATCCATATGTCCGTTCAGCACCTGCTCGTCCCCTCCGACCATGAAGACCAGGGTGCCGCTTTCCGCAGCCGGCTTGCTGCCCGTTACGGGAGCGTCAAGGAAGCGGGCGCCGACTTTGCCCAGCTCGTTTGCTACCTGCTTGCTTGTCTCCGGCGCAATGGTACTGCAATCGATGACGGTAAGACCCGCATGAGCGCCGGCCAGCACGCCGTCCGTTCCTTGCACGATGTCCAAAACCGCCGCGTCGTTACTGACGTTGATGAACAGCACTTCGGCATCCCTCGCCGCATCTGCAGGGCTATAAGCTTGTCGTGCGCCGGCTTGAACCAGTTCCTCTGTCTTATCTTCCGAACGGTTAAACACGGTCAGCGGATACCCTTTTCGCAGCAAATTAAGAGCCATTGGCTTCCCCATCGTGCCTAGACCGATAAATCCGATTTTTTTCATGGCCATCCTCCATTTCTGAAAATAACCCGAAGTTGTCAGACGAAAAAACGATTCCGCCTGCGACACTCAGTATCCGTTTATTTTAACACTTTTCCGGTAGGCGTGAAATGAATGGTACCGCGGAAACGTGCGAAAGCCTTCACTTGCTTTTCACGCGGAGGATCAGTATTCTTATCATAGGCAAAATGCGTAAAAGATCGGCATAATTATACACAAATCAAGGAGGTACCTACTGTGCAAACCAAGCTTCATTTTGATTATTCCAAAGCGTTATCTTTCGTACAACAACATGAAATCGACTACTTTACGGCTCCTGTTCGCCTCGCTCATGAGCAGCTTCATAACGGCACCGGAGCAGGGAACGATTATCTGGGATGGATCAATCTTCCCCTCACATATGACAAGGAAGAATTCGCCCGCATCAAGAAAGCGGCTGCGAAGATTGGGTCCGACTCCGACGCTCTCGTAGTTGTCGGGATCGGCGGCTCTTACTTGGGAGCCCGCGCTGCCATCGAGATGCTTACCAACTCTTTCTACAACATTCAGGGCAAAGGCGAGCGGAAGACGCCGCAAATCTTTTTCGTCGGCAATAACATCAGCTCTACCTACACCAAGCACCTGATCCAGCTCTTGGAAGGCAAAGACATCTCCGTCAACGTCATTTCCAAATCCGGTACGACCACCGAGCCGGCTATCGCGTTCCGTATTTTCCGCGAGCTGCTCGAAAAGAAATACGGCAAAGAAGAAGCCCGCAAGCGCATTTACGCCACCACGGACAAAGCCCGCGGCGCTCTGAAAACCTTGGCGGACGAAGAAGGCTACGAAACCTTCGTCATTCCGGATGATGTAGGCGGCCGTTTCTCTGTGCTCACCGCTGTCGGCCTCTTGCCGATCGCTACCGCCGGCGTCGACATCGATGCCATGATGCAAGGCGCATCCGATGCCATGATGGATTTTGCCAATCCGAACCTGTCGGAAAACATCGCTTACCAATACGCTGCCGTGCGCAATGCCCTCTACCGCAAAGGCAAAACGACGGAAATTCTCGTCAACTACGAGCCGTCCCTGCACTATGTGTCCGAGTGGTGGAAGCAGCTGTGTGGCGAAAGCGAAGGCAAGGACTATAAAGGTATCTTCCCGGCTTCCGTCGATTTCTCCACCGACCTGCACTCCATGGGCCAATTCATTCAGGAAGGCAACCGCACCCTGTTTGAAACCGTCATTCAAGTGGAGAGCGTTCCAGAAGAGATCGTCATCGGCACCGACGAAGCTAACCTGGACGGACTGAACTTCCTCTCCGGCAAAACCATGGACTTCGTCAACAAAAAGGCGTTCCAAGGCACAATGCTGGCTCACACCGACGGAGGCGTGCCCAACCTGATCGTCACCATTCCGGACATGACCCCGTACACCTTCGGCTACCTGGTTTATTTCTTTGAAAAAGCCATCGGCGTAAGCGGCTATCTGCTGGGCGTCAATCCTTTCGACCAACCGGGCGTAGAAGCGTACAAGAAGAACATGTTCGCGCTTCTGGGCAAAGCCGGCTACGAAGCCGAGAAGGAAGCGCTGGAAGCCCGCCTGCAAGGCTGATCGGTCACACGCATCCATATGGAAAAACAGGCGATTCATCCTTGGATGGGTCGCCTTCTGTCTATATAAGTTGAACCAGAGAACCGGATGAAGGAGCGGAGAAACCGATTGTTCTGGAAAAGCGTCAGCGGTCGCCTTTGCGACCCGATTTCTTCCTATAAGAATTTTTTGAGGCAGGCCCGATTCGGGCGACGTCAATAACGGAGGACGGCAGTATGCTGGACAGCTACAAAACGGTGAGCGGCTACGGCGAGGCGGAGACCATCATCCGCAAGTCCCGCTTCATTGGCTACTGCAAACCGGTGGTGTCGGAGGAGGAAGCCGTTGCCTTCATCGCCGAAATCAAGAAAAAGCATTATAACGCCACTCATAACTGCTCCGCTTACGTTATCGGAGAACGGGACGAAATCCAGCGGCAATCGGACGATGGCGAGCCCAGCGGCACGGCGGGCAAGCCAATTCTGGAAGTGATCAAGCAGCAGGGGCTGAAAAATACCGTTGTCGTGGTCACTCGTTATTTCGGAGGCATCCTCTTAGGAGCTGGAGGGTTGATCCGGGCGTATACCGACGGCGCGGTTATCGGCATAGCAGCGGCCGGCCCCGTACAGATGGCGCTGCACCGGGAAGTGGCGCTGGAAGTGGACTACACCTGGCTGGGCAAGGTAGAGAATGAATTGCGTAACCGCGGAACGCTCTTAGGCGAGACGGAGTTTACCGACAAAGTGACGGTCAACTGCCTGCCTGTGGCAGGAGAAACCGAAGCGTTTGCCGCTTGGCTCACGGACCTGACCCAAGGGCAGGGAATTATTCGAGTAGGAGATGCCCGCTATATCGCGACTCCATTATCATGACAGCGGCGTTGACGCCGCGAGGGAAGGGATGAGGAACCGGATGGATTTGAGCCAAAGCACGGCAGAAAACATCGAATTCATGATTGAGGCGATCAAGACGAAGCTGCGGATGGCATCAGGTGCGGCGATCAAATCGGAGTATTTCGATGCAGAGAAGTACGAGGATTTGGTAGACATCTATGAACATGTAAACGGAAAAGAACGGTTCAGCGTCAGCGAGATCGACGCTATCGTTCAGGAATTGGGACGTTTGCGGAAATAGCGCCAAGATAAGAACAAAGCCGGGACCCCGCTGTATGCGGCAGGTCCCGGCTTTTTACTTTTGACGGATCAATAGGCGTTAGCAGATTGGCCGCCCGTGGCGATGGAGATTCCGGCGCTTGTGCCGATGCGGGTGGCACCGGCATTGACCATGGCGAGGGCATCCTCGTAGCTGCGCACGCCGCCTGAAGCTTTGACGCCAACATCGGGTCCGACGGTTTGCCGCATCAAAGCGATGTCCTCCTTAGTTGCTCCTCCTGTGGAGAAGCCGGTGGAGGTTTTGACAAAGTCGGCTCCGGCGGCAACGGCCAGTTTGCAGGCCCGGACTTTTTCCTCGTCCGTCAGAAGCGAGGTTTCAATGATGACTTTGGTCAAGGCTTTGCCTTTGGCTGCTTCCACAACGGCGCGAATATCTTGCTCGACCACCTCGTCCAGTTTGTCTTTCAATGCACCTATATTGATGACCATATCCACCTCGGTGGCGCCGTTTGCGATGGCATCCCGGGTTTCAAAGGCTTTTGTCTCGGAGGTATTGGCTCCGAGAGGGAAGCCGATGACGGTGCACACTTTTACGGCTGGGGTATCTTTTAACACCTCATAGGCGGTTTTCACGTTGGCTGGATTCACGCAGACCGAGGCAAAGCCGTATTCCTTGGCTTCTTTAGCTAATTTGACGATGGCTTCCTTGGAAGCGTCCGCTTTCAGCAGCGTATGGTCAACCATTTTAACGATTTGTTCGCGATTCATTCGGGAGTTCCTCCTCTGTTTGGCTCCCTCTATTTTAACATTATTCCGGCTATGTTGTAAAAAATGGCCGATCCTTCGGCGTGACTCTGATAGGGAAAGGGGGATTGCTGGTGTAATTTTCTTTTATCGGTCCAAAAGCGAGTTGCCGTGAATCTCGGGATAGAGGGTTTGCATCAGTTGGATACGGAGGTTTTTCAGTTCCCACACTTCCGCCCATAACAGATCCGCTTCTTCTTTGCTTTCTGCTTTGTGCAATTGGCCGTAAAGCCTCATCAGGCTAATATTCACTTGATCGAATGTATGCAAAAGCTCGGGTAGTGTTTGCCCGTTCGCAGCGTTTTCCGGATGGGTGATTTGGCTCAGCCTGGCAATCAGATCATGTTGCCACTGGACATCGCCGATCGTTCCGGCGTAGTTGTACAAATCCAAATAATCGTCGATTCGAACTGCCGCCGTTTTCTTGAGATTGTACATAGGTACTGCCCCTTTCACCATCATTTACCTAGTATTATACTCGGAATACTACAAATTACAATGTGTACATGAAAAGTTTCCAGATTCACATGAATAAAGCAGATGGACTTCCAGTCCAAGTGCTACAATGAAGGTACACAGAAGCGGGCGGCTGGATGATTAACGAAGGGAGAGGGGATTAGGATGTCCATATTGATCGTTTATGCGACAAAGTATGGCAGTGCGGAGAAGTGCGCAAAACAATTGGCGGATAAGCTTGACGGGCAGGTGGAGTTGTTAAATTTGAGAGAAGTGAAAACGGCGGATCTATCCCGGTACGAGAAGGTGATTATCGGCAGTTCTGTCTATATGGGAAACATGCGGAAAGAGGCGAAAGCCTTTATTGCAAAGTATCTCAAGGAGCTTCAGGATAAACCCACCGGCTTGTTCCTATGCGCCATGGCAAACGGTGCGGATGCCGAAAAGCAGTTGCAGGCTTGTTTTCCCCGGGAGTTGGTAGAGAAGGCGGTGGCGACGGATACGTTCGGCGGAGAGCTTCATTTTAAGCGCATGAATACAGCTGAACGGTTTATCATCCGCATGGTAGGAAGATCGCAGATGAAGAAACAGGGAAGTTCCCTTATCGGAGACGGGAAAACGGATGTTTCAACGATATCCGAGGATAAAGTAGAACAGTTCGCCCGTTCGATGCAAGCGGCTGTATAACGCGGAAGCTCCCCTCTCCTTATCTTTGCCGGAATGATTGCCGGACCGAAGACGGGAGAGAGGAGCTTCATATTTGAAAGCTTGTTTTCTTCAATTCTTCCGTGCTGAATAAGATGTCAAAATCATCGGAACGCAACCTCTGACTTCGAATGAATGGCATGACGACCTCCGCAACCTCCCGCTCATTCGTTCCGTGAATCATGGCATACAAATTATACGGCCAGTCAGGAGCGGAGCTTCGCTGGTAGCAATGGCTCACTTGAGGCAGGGTGGCCAGCCGTTTTCCGGCTTCCTCCAGATGGCTTAACGGTATACTGCACACCAGCATGCCGTTTGCGCCGAACCCTGCCTGTCGATGCCTAAGAACCGCGCCGATCCGTTTTACGGCTCCGCTGTCTTTTAACCTTTTCAAGCGTTTCAAGACCTCCGCCTTTGTACATCCCGCCTGCTTGGCAACCGCTTCGTATGGATCGGGACACAGTGGAAAGTCGCCTTGGATGATGCGCAGCAGCTTTTTATCCAGTTCCTCGATTCTCATTCCTCCTGTTAATCTCCCTTCTCCATATCGAAAAACACATTCAACTTAAAAATCCGCTCTGCCGGAAAATCATAGATGCGATCGGTCCCGGAATGGGCAAGAATCGTGGCTATCGTCGATATTCTGTCTTCTTCGTTTGCTGCTGACAACGTAAACCACATGTTCAACCTGCCGTTCCTCCGGTAATTGTGGGTTACGCCGCGAAAGCCGTTGACCACTTCCGCCGCAGCGCGAAACCGCTCCTCCGGCACTTCCATCGCATATAGTCTGCTGGTATAGCCGATTTTGGCCGGGTTCAGAATCCCGCCGATGCGGCGGATATAGCCGGATTGCTTGAGTCGATCTAATCTGTCCAGCACCTCATCGGGCGAGAGGCCCATGCTATGAGCGATATCGTGGTAAGGATATTCGGTTAGTGGCAGGCCTTCCTGAAGGATATTCAACAGCTGCCGGTCAACAAGATCCATACTCATTGGCATATTCTTTCCTCATCCTTATTTTCGCGCTTGTAGCACCAAGGTTCCTCCGCCAGCAGATTACCGCCGCTGTAATAATAAGAACGAGCCCGACAGCCGCCGCAGATCCCTACATCCCCGCATGCACCGCAAGTTCCCTCGTATTTGGTATAGTCCCGTAAATCTTGAAAAAGGTTGCTTTCCCGCCAGATTTCATGGAAGGGTCTTTCCCGGACATTGCCGGCAGAAACGGGCAAGTAAGGGCAAATGTTCACTTCGCCGTCCGGCAGGACACAGCAATAAGAGACCCCAGCCAGGCAGCCGCGGCTGAACCTCAGGTTCAACTCCATGTCCCGGGACAGCGGCATGAACTGGGGAGCGCAGGTCGGTTTGATTTCGATGGGGGAGTTTTTTTGCCGGGAGAGGATTTGGCGCAGAGTTTGATAGTACCGCCCTTTTTTTAACGCGTCCTCCTCGATGCTCTTCCCTCGACCGGTGGGGACGAGGAAGAAGGGATGCAGCGCCTGGACGCCAAGTTCCACGGCCAGATCCGTCATTGCAGCAAAATCCCCCGCATTATGCTCCGTAATCGTCATATTGATCTGCACCTTCAGGTCTGCATCCAGTGCGTGCCGGATTCCATCCACCGCCTTTTCCCAACTGCCGGAATCGCCTCGGAACCGATCGTGATGCTCCGGGGAGGCGCTGTCTAGACTGATGGCAGCTCCGGCCAGACCGGCCACCTTCAGCTCCCGAGCCTTCTCCGCTGTAAGCAACGTGCCGTTGCTGCCCATGGCGGCGCGCATCCCGCGGGTTTTTGCGTGAGCGACGAGCTCGGGCAAATCCTCCCGCAAGAGCGGCTCACCGCCGCTGAAAATGATCATTTTGAAGCCTGCCTCCGCTATCTCGTCAATGAGCCTCAACCCTTCGCCGGTGGTGAGCTGCCGTTCAACAGAAGCGTGAGGGCCGGAATCCCGGTAGCAGTGAGCGCAATATAAATTGCAGCGTTTTGTCACGTTCCATGAAATGAGCATGTGGATTCCTCCATTTCCCCGCTAATTTCTCACCAAGCCGATCTCTCCGTCTGTCAGGTAGCAGGAGGGATCGGACGCCCAAAAATCTCCGCTCACCGAGGCTCGCGCCCGAAAGTTGCCGTTGCATATGTCCAGCCAGCCGCATTCACTGCAGCGGCCTTTCAAAAGCGGCTTGCGGTTCCGCAAGCCGGCGGTTACCGGATGGCTCAAATCCGTCCATATTTCACTAAAAGGACGTTCACGGATGCTGCCGAGCCGCACGTCCCGGGTAAACTGGTCCGGATAAACATTGCCGTGCCAATCCACGCAGCCGATGGCGCTGCCCGAGCGGTTGCCTCCGTTTCTCCGCAGCAGATCCAGCACATGAGCGGCCTGATGCTCGTCCCGCGCTTTCATCCAGTTGTAGAGATAGACTCCGTCGGCATGGTTGTCTACCGTGAGGATTTCGGTGGATCGCTCTTTTTTACGCAGTTCCATGGTTTTGGCGATGATAAGATCCAAGGCGTTCCGGGCTTCTTTCCGGGTGACGTCCTCTTGCTGCAGCTGCTGTCCCCGTCCGGAGTAGACGAGGTGGTAGAAGCATGCCCGGGGGATGGACTCTTCTTCGATCAGGTCCAGAATTTTGGGCAAATCGTTGTAGGTATGGCGGCTGATCGTGAACCGCAAGCCTGCCTTTTGCCCGATCTCCAGGCAATTGCGGATTCCTGTGATCGCCCGTTCATAGGCTCCGGTTTGGCCGCGAAAGCGGTCGTTTCCTTCGGCAACGCCGTCGATACTGACACCGACATAACCGGTGCCCGCGTCCTTCAGGCGTTTTGCAACGGCTGGTGTGATGAGCGTGCCGTTGGTGGATACAACCGGCCGGATGCCTTTTGAGGAGGCATATTCCAGCAGTTGAAAAAGATCCTTGTGCATCAGCGGCTCCCCGCCGGAAAACAGCAGTACGGGCACGCGAAAAGCCGACAGATCGTCAATGAATCGGAGGGACTCCTCGAGAGTAAGCTCGGCGGGGTCTCTTTCCTTGCAAGCTTCCGCGTAGCAATGCAGACAGCTCAGGTTGCAGGAGCGGGTCATGTTCCATACCACGACGGGACCCATGCCCGCTGCGGCTCCGTGATGTCGAGACTGGTTTTGAGGCGCGTAGCGCAAGTGATCACCCTCCGCTTCCAGTCCTGTTAGAAGCTTGGTTACGTTGATCAAATCAATCCCCCGTTTCTGCACGTTGTGGCATATGTACCGGGGTAGTATGCGCTTGGATGAATGGAAAATCCAAAATTTACAAGATGAAGCGGTGAAATTATCGTGAACTGTGAAAATATGGTGAATGGCATCGTTGACAGCCTAATGTCATGCTAGTCGCTCTTTTCGGTGGAAACTCCGTGAAGTGGAAGGGCTTTCAGTCATTAAACCTGACATTTATTCAAATCGCCCTGTATTATTAATTGTTTACGTCTTCGGATTCCAATGGGGGCCGGCTCTCGTTAATGACTGAGCAATCCAAACTGTAGGGCGCAGCCTGATAAATCGCAAGAAAAGACGATGTTATCCGGGTTTCACCAGGGTTGGTCATATTCCAACAAAATCCGAACTTCTCTTATAACGACGCGGGAAATGGTCCGGTAATTTTTGCAGATAAGGCAAAACAACAGAAATTATATATATTTATTTCATATATTATACAAAAATTTCTATGGAATATATATACATATCATGTTACCATATATAACATTAACCAGTGGTTTATTACGACAAAGCGCTGTAGCAATAACTATTCAATGTGCAGAAAAAGGGAATCGGCAAAAAGAAAAAGAGTCGTGTTAACTGGCAAGGCGTCATCATTTT
The DNA here is from genome assembly GCF_000455485.1 of Gorillibacterium massiliense. GTDB lineage: Bacteria > Bacillota > Bacilli > Paenibacillales > NBRC-103111 > Gorillibacterium > Gorillibacterium massiliense. The sequence continues at coordinate 42,714 of NZ_CBQR020000096.1, read as the reverse complement.
ATTACAAGTCCAAGAGGTGGCCGATGGAATATCATATCCAACAACTGATTAACGGAATATCGGTGGGCAGCATCTACGCATTGATTGCATTGGGATATACGATGGTGTACGGCATCATCAAGCTGATCAATTTCGCTCATGGGGATATCTTCATGGTCGGATCGTTCATTGGCCTGTATACGGTACACACTCTGGACAGCGCTTTGCCTCCCGTTCCTTTGTTTCTAACAGCTCTTATTGTTTCCATGCTCATCAGCGCTGCTCTCGGTGTCATTATTGAACGGCTCGCCTACAAACCTTTGCGCAACGCATCGCGCATAGCCGTCCTGATCACAGCGGTGGGGATATCCTTCCTTCTGGAGTACGGGCTCATGTATCTAGTCGGGCCTCAGGCAAAAGGCTTCCCGGAAATCATCTCCAAGCACACGTACCACCTCTTCGGGAAAGTCCAAATGGATTCACAGCAGTTGATGATCATGGTCGCAACCGTCATTTTGATGCTGATTCTCGTATTCATCGTTCACTATACGAAAACCGGCAAGGCTATGCGGGCCGTTTCCTACGATATGGAAGCTGCGAGGTTGATGGGCATCAATGTTGACCGCACCATCTCCGCAACCTTCGCAATCGGCTCTAGTTTGGCTGCGGCGGCAGGCGTTATTTTCGGGATGACGTACAGCTCCATTGATCCACTTATGGGGATCGTTCCTGGTCTCAAGGCTTTCGTTGCCGCCGTATTAGGCGGAATCGGAAGCATCCCTGGCGCTCTGGTCGGGGGGCTGCTGCTCGGAACCATTGAGACGGAGGTTTCGGCTAATGGATTCTCCATGTGGCGCGACGGTGTTGCTTTTGCCGTTCTGATCCTGATCCTCATTTTCCGTCCATCGGGTATTTTAGGCAAAAACATCCGGGAGAAAGTGTAGGTGGCGGCCATGTTTGCGAAAATGAATAAAAGCTTCCTGCTGTTTTTCGGCTTATCCATCGTTTTTTACGCCGTTGTCCAGATCATGTTCTCCACGGGAGTATTGGATGACGTTGCCGAATCCACCTTGTTTCTAATCGCCATCAATACGATATTGGCGGTTTCCCTCAACCTGATCAACGGGTTTACCGGCCAGTTTTCCCTCGGCCACGCCGGATTCATGTCAGTCGGTGCCTATACCTCCGCTGTATTAACGGTTAACTTCAATACGCCGTTTCCTTTGGCTCTTGTGGCTGGGGGGATCGTAGCGGCTTTATGCGGGATGTTGATCGGCATTCCTTCCCTTCGTCTCCGTGGAGATTATCTGGCTATCGCTACTCTCGGATTCGGCGAAATTATTCGCATCGTGCTTCTGAATTCTAATTACGTAGGGGGAGCCTCCGGGTTTAGCGGCATTCCCACCCTCACCAACTGGACGTGGTTGTTCATCTTCACGGCGTTGACCGTCATTCTGATTCAAAACTTCGTCCGCTCCAAGCATGGCAGGGCGTGCATCGCCATCCGGGAAAACGAAATCGCCGCAGAGGCGATGGGCATCAACACCACGCTTTACAAGGTTATGGCCTTTATGATCGGCGCCTTTTTCGCCGGCATCGCCGGCGGCTTGTCCGCTCATCACTTCTACGTTATCAATCCATCCAGCTTCGGCTTTATGAAATCCTTTGAAATTCTCGTCATCGTCGTTTTAGGCGGCTTAGGCAGTACGTCGGGTGCCATTATCGGCGCCATCGTGCTGACGCTCTTGTTTACGTTCCTTCAAGATTTCCCAGAGTTGCGCATGATCATTTATTCCAGCTTGCTGGTGCTTATGATGATCTTCCGCCCCGGCGGCCTTATGGGAACCAAAGAGTTTACGCTCAGCTTCTTTAAAAAGAAGGGGGGAGCTCCTCATGACACTTACGGCAAACGCTCTGCTTGATGTCCGTCAGGCCAGCCGGCATTTCGGCGGTATCCGGGCCTTGACCGACGTTTCCATGCGGCTTCGGACTGGAGAGTTAGTCGGACTCATCGGACCGAACGGCGCAGGAAAGACCACCCTGTTTAACCTACTGACTGGGGTGTATGAGCCATCTGAGGGAACTATCATCCTGAATGGCGAGTCGGTGGGAGGAATGAAACCCTATCAGATCAATCACAAAGGCGCAGCTCGCACCTTTCAAAACATCCGCTTGTTCGGCAATATGACCGTTGCAGATAACGTGAAAATCGCCTACAACCGCCATGCCAAATATTCCGTTTGGTCATCCTTGTTCCGTCTACCCAGCTTCCGCGCCGGCGAGAAGGAAATTGCCGACAAGGCGCTGGCCATGCTGAAAATCTTCAAACTGGACGAGCAAAGAAACGAATTGGCCAAAAATTTAAGCTACGGCGGACAGCGGCGCTTGGAAATCGCACGGGCGCTTGCAGCGCAGCCCAAGCTGCTTTTGTTGGATGAACCGGCGGCCGGTATGAACCCCCAGGAAACCCGCGAGCTGATGAATTTGATCCGTTGGGTGCGGGAGGAATTCCAATTATCGATATTACTCATCGAGCATGACATGTCTCTCGTTATGGGCGTGTGCGATCGAATCTACGTGTTGGATCAAGGAAAGCTGATCGCCGAAGGGACGCCGGACGAGGTCCGGTCCAATCCCCGCGTCATTCAAGCGTATTTGGGACAGGAGGCATAATCGTGCTGCAAATTCAGAATATCGACGTTTTTTACGGATCGATTCACGCTTTGCATAACGTTTCCCTTGAGGTGAACAAAGGGGAGATCGTTACCTTGATCGGAGCGAACGGAGCGGGGAAATCCACGCTGCTCAAGACGGTATCCGGTCTCCTGAAGCCGAAAAACGGCGATATCCGCTTTATGGGCAAGCCGATCGGCGGGCTTTCCGCCCAATCCATCGTCAGTCTCGGCCTGCTGCATTGTCCGGAGGGCAGGCGGATTTTTGCCAATATGACCGTGGAGGAAAATTTGGATTTAGGCGCGTATCTGCGCAGGGATAAAGAAGCGATTAAAAAGGATCTGGACGCCGTATTCCAGCGGTTTCCCATCCTATCCGAGCGAAGGAAGCAGCATGCAGGTACTTTATCGGGCGGTGAACAGCAGATGCTCGCCATCGGCCGCGCGTTGATGGGCAAGCCCAACTTGCTGCTGTTGGATGAGCCGTCCATGGGCCTTGCCCCTATGCTGGTTCAGGAGATTTTTCGCGTGGTGAAGGAAATCAACGAATCGGGTACGACTGTGCTGCTTGTGGAGCAGAATGCCAGCCAAGCTCTGAAGATCGCGCACCGGGCGTATGTGTTGGAGACGGGGAAGGTTGTTCTGAGCGGGGCGGCCGATGAACTGGCCAACGCGGAAGAGGTTAAGCTGGCCTATTTGGGCCATTAACACTATAACTATGGAGACTCGGGAGGGGTTTGCATGAAGCTGAGAAAGCTAGGTGCACTTGCGCTTGCTGCGGTTCTTGCGGTAAGTCTGGCGGGCTGCGGCAAGGACAAGAAGGATGACGGCAAGGGGAACATCAAGATTGGCGCTAACTTTGAAATGACGGGTTCAAACGCATCGTTCGGAAGTTCATCCATGAAAGGTGTCAAGCTCGCTGTCAAGCAAATCAATGCGGCAGGCGGAGTACTTGGCCGTCAGTTGGAAGTTATGGAACAGGACAACGCATCCAAATCGGAAGAAGCAACCCGCGCCGCACAAAAGCTGGTTGCTGACGGGGCCGTAGCCTTGATCGGGCCGGTTACCACAGGGGATACCATGGGAGCCGTTCCAGTGGCGATGGAGAAGAAAGTTCCACTGATCACTACATCCGCAACAAACCCGAAGGTTACTGTCGATGAGAAGACGGGAAAAGTCAACGATTGGATTTTCCGCGCCTGCTTCATTGACCCTTTCCAAGGCGAAGTAATGGCTAACTTTTCATCCAATGATCTGAAAGCCAAAACGGCGGTTGTCTATGTCGATGCATCCAGTGACTACTCCAAAGGTCTACAGAAATTCTTCAAACAAACCTTCGAGAAAAACGGAGGCAAAATCGTCGGCGAGGAAGCTTTCCAAGTCAACGATACGGACTTTAAAGCCGTGCTGACGCGGATCAAAGAAAAGAATCCGGACGTATTGTACGTGCCCGGCTATTACAATGAAGTCGGTAAAATCGTCAAGCAAGCTCGCGAGCTGGGCATCACCATTCCGATTCTCGGCGGCGACGGCTGGGATTCGCCGAAGCTGGTGGAAATCGCCGGCAAGGACGCGCTGAATAACACCTTCATCTCCAACCACTACTCGGCTTCGGACAGCTCCAAGGAAATCGTCGACTTTGTTACCGCGTATAAAGCCGACAACAACAACGAGCTGCCGGACGCACTGGCTGCACTTGGATATGACGCCGTCAAGCTGTTGGCCGACGCGCTCACCCGCGCTGGTTCCACCGATTCCGAGAAGCTGAAGGAAGCGTTGGCCTCCACTAAAGATTTGAAGCTGGCTACCGGCACTATTACGCTGAACGAAAATCATGACCCGGTAAAATCCGCTGTCGTTCTGGAATACAAAGATGGCGTGCAAACCTTCAAAACCAAAATCAATCCGTAATCATTCATCCGGAAATGCAGCAAGAACCCGCTTTCCTCTAGCGAGGATGGCGGGCTCTTTTTCGTGTGAGCAGATTACTTGTGGTTCCAAGGGTTAATGCTGCTTGAAGAAGCGATAGAAAACGGGCGGAACAGGGGATTCAAAGCGCATCAATTTGCCGGTTGTCGGATGCGTAAAAGCCAACAGCCGGGCATGCAGACCCAAACGGCCGATCCCTTTTGATTTCGCGCCGTATTTTTTATCGCCTGCAACGGAATGGCCAATATCCTGCATGTGGACGCGAATCTGGTTTTTTCTGCCCGTTTCCAGGTTGACCGAAAGCAGGCTGAAGCCGTTCCCCGTCTGCATAACCTTGTAGTTGGTCACGGCAAGCTGCCCATCCCCCGGCTGCGGACTGGAGTACATTTTCAGCGTGCTGCTTTCCTTCAGCCAGGATTTGATGGTGCCTTCGGACTTATGCACCGTGCCTTCCACAAGAGCGACATAGGTGCGTTCTTTTACGGCATCCTGCCAGTTGTTCTGCAAGGTTTGCTGAACCTCTTCGCTCTTGGCAAACATCATGACACCGGAGGTATCCCGGTCCAGACGGTGCACGACGAAGATGCGGTTCTGTGGATTCTCGCTGCGCACATAGGCGGTCAGCTGCCGGTAAGCGGTGATTTCATTTTCCTGAGGTGAGGCAACGGATAACAGTCCGGCTTCTTTATCCACCACGAGAATGGCTTCGTCTTCATATATAATAGATAGTCCCATAAGAGGGGGTTTTTCTTCTGTTTTTTCGGTGCTGATGGCAACGGTCTGTCCCGGCACTAGTGGAAAGTTGTAAGCAGTCGTCGCCTGACCGTTAACGGATACTTGTCCACGAGCCAGCACCGCTTTCACGGAATTGCGGCCTTTGCCGGACATTTTTGCGAGCAGGAAATTCAACAGTTGTACGGGTTCCGTCACGGTATAAGATTTGACCGCGTCTTGCGGGGCAGGCGGTTTTACGGTAGTGCGGCGGCGTTTCTCAGGCATGGTTCCATCCTCCGGGATTTAGTCGTACTAACTATACTCAGTTTCCAGCGGATTTACAAGGGAGTGCAATTCGAAAAAAGATAGATTGATTTTGCCGAAAACGGTAAGATGAAAGCGTAATCCACTTTTTCCATAACGGACTGAATAAGTTGAACTATGACGGAGTAAAGTTCGAAAGGAGGAATGGAGGACATTTGGACTGCAGGAGCGTTAGCGTTCGCCTTTGTTTTCGGATTTTATCCGCTGAAAAAGAGGTGCTAATCAAGAAATTTAGTAACAACGTGCGACGGTCAGTCTAAATGGTCCGCAGCTCCTCTGTTCGAACCGATGCAATCCTTAGTTCAACTTATATGTATGGGAAGACCATTTATCTTTCTTTTGAAATGAGGCGACTTTTGTTGGAAATGACGGACATTCGCGAATTGGCGGAACGAATCCGCCGCAATGTGGCCAAGGTGATCGTTGGCAAGGACGATGTAATTGAACTTATTCTCATTTCGCTTATCGCCGGCGGCCATGTGCTGCTTGAGGACGTTCCGGGTACCGGCAAGACACTCCTGGCCAAGTCTATCGCCCGTTCCCTCTCCTGTACCTTCAAACGCGTGCAATTTACTCCCGACCTGCTGCCATCAGATATTAGCGGAATCAATTTTTACAGCCAAAAAAGTGGGGAATTCGAGTTTCACCCGGGGCCGCTGTTCTCCCATATTCTGCTGGCGGATGAGATCAACCGGGCGACCCCCCGCACCCAATCCAGCTTGCTGGAAGCCATGGAGGAGCGGCAGGTCAGCGTAGACGGTGAGACCCGCAGGCTGGAGGCGCCTTTTCTCGTTTTGGCTACCCAGAACCCGGTGGAGAATCAAGGCACCTTCCCGCTGCCTGAAGCTCAACTCGACCGCTTTTTGCTGAAAATTTCCATGGGCTACCCCAGCACGGAGGAAAGCGTGACACTCTTGAAGCGGTTCAAGGAGCAAAATCCGCTGGAGGAAATCGGCGCCGTAGCGACTAGAGAGGAGCTTGCCGAGGCACAGGAAAGTTACGCCAAGGTGGCTGTCAGCGATGATATTTTGCGTTATCTGATTCAACTTGTCGAAAAGACCCGCTCTCACCCGGATTTGCTGCTCGGTGTCAGCCCTCGGGGAAGCCAGGCGATGCTTAAGGCCGCCCAAGTGCTGGCAATATTGCGTGGCCGGGATTACGTGCTGCCTGACGATATCAAAGTGCTGATGAAGCCATTGTTCGGACATCGGATTTTGCTGCGGAATCATGTCCGTGCAGCCAGCGGTTTGGCGGAGCAAATCCTGGATCGGATTGCGGCCGATACGCCGGTACCCGCGGAAAGCGGAATTTTGTGACAAAGGCGGGATTGCCGTGATCAGTTGGGTCATCGTTGTCGCCATTGTTTTTATTGGTCTGCAAGCGATGTTTTTTCGCCGGTATGCTTTGCGGAAGGTGACGTATGACCGCAAATTCAACGTCGAACGGTGTTTCGTAGGGGATCAAGTGGAACTGGTGGAGACCATCGCCAACCGCAAGCTTCTGCCGCTGCCTTGGCTGCGTATCGAATCGACCATTCATATCGGGCTCAGCTTTCAGAACCAGACAAACCTGGACACAAGCTCCGGCACTTATTACCAGAATCATAAAAGTATTTTCAGCCTCATGTCTTATACCCAGATTACCCGCCGCCATGTGGTGACCTGTGACAAGCGGGGGTGGTACCGATTGCGTACGGCGGCGATGTCGGCGGGGGATATGATCGGTGGACAGGCTGCGTCCAAAAGCCTCGAAACCCATGCCGATCTTCTCGTTTTTCCGAAGCCGGTTTCCCTTTCCGATATCCCGTTTCCTTCTCACAGCTGGATGGGAGATTTGACGGTGCGCCGCTGGATCGTCGACGATCCGTTCCTGATTGCAGGCGTACGGGAGTACCAATACGGCGATGCTATGAACCGGGTGAACTGGAAGGCCACCGCCCGCAGTGGAAGGCTTCAGGTTAACAAAAGGGATTACACCGCCGATCCGCGTTTGGTGGTTTGCGTTAATGTTGAAGTGTCGGAAAACATGTGGGCTGCCGTCACCGACCCTGAGCTGGTTGAGCTTGGGATATCCTACGCCGCCACCATCGCCGATTTTGCTCTTGCCAAGGGGATTCCTTGCGGGTTCGGTTTTAACGGAGTGACATTGGATAGACCGGGTGAATGTGTGCGGATCGCGCCGGAAGGCGGCGGTGAGCAGATGAACGCCATTTTGGAGACGATGGCCAAGTTGGAGATTGCCCGGGTGCTGCCCTTCGAGATCTTTCTCGAGGAGGACGTGGGCATGGGAGTTTCCAATCGGGATTATCTTCTGATTACCCCTTTCCTGTCCGACAAAATTCGTCTGCAGATTGAACGGCTACAGGAAAACGGGAATTCCGTCGAAGTCTTGCTGACTGATAATGCCGATAAGCAGGAGAGGGGAGAGATCAGCAATGCCGGCTAAATTTCAAGAAGCGCCGCAAAGGATTTCTATCCGGCAGCTTCCCTGGATTGTGCTGAACCTTTTGATGGAAGCTTTGTTTTTCTTTCCTCTGCTGCTTGTGATGGACCGGTATTTTTCGCCGGAAGTCAATCCTCTGCTCTTTGCTTTACTTTTACCGGCGTTTGGTTTGACCGGATATTTGATCGCCTATATTCCTAAACCAAGCTGGAAAGGGATCATCCGGTTCGTTCTGCGTCTCATGGAGATCGCGCTGATTTGCGCCGTTTGTGGAGGACTTGCTTTTTTGTGGAGAAGCGGCGAGGAACCTTTATGGGCGGCTATCGTCCTTTGGGTTCTCGGTTTTGTATATGCCCTGAGGTCCCAGGGATTCGCCTATTGGCACAGGGATGCGATGATGGCTGACGAAGTGATCTACCTTGTTTTCTCACTCTACCTCGTCACTCCTTTTCTGGCACGCTCCCTCCCGCCCCTTGAAGGCTATAGCCGGTGGATCAATATCGCGGGACTTGCCGCGCTCTTGGTCGCTTTGCTGCGTCACAACCGGTTCAATCTGCGGGTAGCCGGCAAGAAAGACGTACATGCCACCGCTCATAACGTATCCCTGCTGCGAAAAAGCCGGATCTGGGTGGCGGCGCTCTTCGTCGTTGTGCTTGCGGTTTCCTATTTTCGTCAGGTGGAACGGGAGGCAGAACGCTTCCTTCGCTGGATAGCCGTGCTCATTTTCCGCTTCATCGGTTTTCTCGGCTCCTTAATGGTCTCGGAGAAGAACGATAATCTTCCGCATCGGCAGCCATCTGTCGCACTTCCGGGTAGCACCCATAAGGACAGCCACCTTTTTACAATCATCTCAACGATTGTTGCCTACAGCATAATAGCTGCTCTGGTTATCGCTGCCCTTTATCAATTGTATAAGCGGGGAATTCCATATCTTGTGCGCCAGTTCCGCCAGCTGCTGCTCTGGCTGAAGCGTGACCGGACGATGGATATCGACAGCTACAGTGATGAAAAGGAATCGCTGTTAGGTTTGGCCGATGCGCCGCGAAAGCTGAGCAAGCTGCTGGAAAGCTGGAGACAGCGGCTGAAGCGCGAGCCTAAGTGGCAGCAATTGCCCGATACCCAAGCGAAAGCTCGGTTTCTCTACCGGATGGCCTTGCGCCGCGCCGTACAGAAGGGATATCTGTTCCGGCCGGGGCTTACTCCTTTGGAAAACGGTTCAGAGCTTGCCAAGAGCAAGCATCTGTCAGGAACATCTTCCGAAGAATTAACCACTCTGTATAGCGGCGTCCGTTATGGTGGCGAGGTACCGACGGAAAACGAAGTTAATCGGTTGGCGGAATCGATTCTCGGTAAACCTTAAAGCTTTTTTTGTAATCGAATCGTTAAAATTGCTTAAAAAATTTGTAATCATTTCCATATCCATCCTTCATACTCCTCATGTAAAGTAGGATTAAAGATGAGTGAGACGGGAGAGTGAGGGTTGTGATCCTCTACATAACCGCCCGCTTGATGGAAGAATGGAAGGTGATGAGAGGTCGCCTTCTGGATGCCGAGGCGGGGGACGATGGATTGGCGGTGGCAGCGGCGATCCTGGGATTGGAACGGAAGTTATTGGATATCCGGGATTACGTCGCTGGATTCGGCACAAATTTGCAACCGTTTACATTTTGCGTGGACATGGAGTCGTTTGGGCTCGCTCTTATGCAGGAGGAACCCGGTGATCTTTTACCGGCTGAGAATGAGAGTGTCGAAGGAGATGAACCTGCGATTGCGAATGGAATGACTCTTCCAATCGGCTCCGCAAAACGGAAGACAGAGTTAAAATGGCTGCCCCGTGAAGAAGATTCCCTGCTGGAATGGCTCGTGCGGATCCGAAAAGATGGGTTCAGCGGGAATCTGCTTACTGCCGGAGACGGGGGGCACTCGCCGCTGCTTGATTTGCCCTATGGGCATTTTCCTGTACAATAAGGGGATACAGCTAGCATGGAAAGAGGGAGTGCCTTGAAAAGAAGTGAGTTGAACGTCGTCGTATCGACGCTTAACGCGAAATATATCCATACCGCTTTATCGCTCCGGTTGTTGAAGGCTCATTGCGGCAGCGAATTTGATGTAACCATGGTCGAATTTACAATAAAAGATCCTCTCATGAACATCGTATCCGATTTGTTTCGACTGGGGCCCGACGTAGTCGGGTTTTCCTGCTATATATGGAATATCGAAGAGACGCTCCGGATCGTCCGGATGCTGAAAAAGATTATGCCGGAGCTCGTCATTGTGCTGGGGGGGCCGGAAGTTTCCTACGATACGGACTATTGGATGGAAAAGGAGCCGGAAGTCGATTATATCGTCATGGGAGAAGGGGAAGAAACCTTCCTGCACCTGCTGCGGGAGGTGGATAAAGGCCGGCATGTCGGCAACTTTTCCGCAGTAGAAGGAATCGCCCACCGCAAGGAGGGCAAAGTCAGGTTGAATCCGCCGCGGTTGAAGCTTCCGCTTGACGAAATTCCTTCTCCTTATCGGTTCCCGGAGGATTTGGCAGAGCTGCCGAATCGGGTCGTGTATTTTGAGACAAGCCGGGGATGTCCGTTTAACTGCCAGTTCTGCCTGTCCAGCGTGGAGACTGGAGTCCGCTATTTCGATATCGAACGGACTAAGGCGGATCTGCTGTATTTGATCGACAATGGCGCGAAGCTGATCAAATTCGTCGACCGCACCTTTAACATCAAACGGGACTATGCCCTGGAAATGTTCGATTTTCTCATCAAAAATCACCGAGGATGCGTCTTCCAGTTTGAAATCACCGCGGACATCATGCGTCCGGAAGTGCTGAGCTTTCTGGCGGAAAACGCGCCTCCTGGCATCTTCCGTTTTGAAATCGGCGTGCAGTCGACCAACGATGCCACCAATGAGCTGGTGAAGCGGCGGCAAAATTTTACCAAGTTGTCCCGCACGGTAAATGCCGTGAAAGATAGCGGCAAGATCGACCAGCACCTGGACCTGATCGCCGGTTTGCCGGGTGAAGATTATCATTCCTTCCGCAAAACCTTCAACGATGTGTTCGCGCTGCGTCCCGAAGAGCTGCAGCTCGGTTTTTTGAAAATGCTGCGGGGAACGGGCATGCGTAGGGATGCGGATAAATACGGCTATGTCTACATGGACCATGCGCCTTATGAAATATTGGGCAACGATGTCATGCCCTTTTCCGATATCGTGCGGATCAAACGTGTGGAGGATGTACTGGAAAAATACTGGAACAGCCACCGGCTGGATCACTCTGTGACGTTTTTGATTGAGCGGTGCTTTGAGACGCCCTATGACTTTTTTCAGGAATTCGGAGACTACACGGAAGAGCGCGGCTGGCAGAAGACCGGTCACCAGTTGGAGGATTTGTTTTCCCGGCTGCAGCAGTTTTTGCGGGAGCGGGGTACGACGGAACTGGCTGTAATTGAAGGTCTGATGAAGCTGGATTACTTCCTGGGCCATAAGTATAAGCCGCGGAAAATGTGGTGGGAATTCCAACTGGGCAAAGAGCGGCAAGGGGATATCTACCGCAAACTGGCGGACAACCCGGGTCTTGTCTCTCCGCGTTTTGCCGAACTGGGGCTGGGGGAGAGGGAGTTGCACAAGCATGTGATGGCGGAATTCGTGCCTTTCGATCTGGGCCGGTATTGGCAGGAATCGCAAATCGATTGCAGCCGGAGCAGTATCCTCTTGGCTTACTTCGCTCCGAGCGGGGAAAAGGTGGAGTTTTTCGCCATACCTGCAGATAAATGATATCTACGGAAAGACACAAAAAGAAGCGGATAGGCGGCGCGCCTATCCGCTTCTTTTTTTTGGCGGCTGTTTTAATTGCAGAGGAAACGCCGATCATCGCCATGTCATTGGATTTGCTTCCCTTTGCTTTCGATGGATATAATGAACGAGAATCATAAGATTTCTATTAACTGGAATAGAAAACCGCCGAAGGGCGGCTTTTTTGGGGGGAGCGACATGAAAGGATTGGAACGTTTCGCAGGATGGGTGGCCGGGCCGAAGAGCAAGTGGGTGACGCTGCTTGTATGGATTCTTTTGGTTGGAGCGTTGTCCATGACGTGGCCGTCCGTCAACAAGGAAGAAGATAATGGTGCCGCTAACCTTCCACAGAATTCATTATCGGTTCAAGCCGATGCCATTATGGCAAGAGAATTTCCCGGCAGCGAGGGAGTCCCCGCGCTATTGGTGTGGCATCGGTCGGGAGGCTTGTCTAATGAAGATCTGACCAATATGCAAAAGCTGACGGAGGAGTTGGAGCAAAAGCCGTTGCCGGATCAAACTTCGGTGGTTCCGCTTCACCGGATGCCGCTTCCGGCGCTTAAGGCGACTCTCTCGCAGGATGGTTCCACCCTTGTGCTGCCCGTTTTGTTTGCAAAAGGATTAGACGCAAGTAAATTGAAAACGAGCCTAGATAGCTTGAAGACGAGGGTTCATGAAGGTTTCGGCACCGATCCTTTTGCCGCCGATGTCCGCGATGACGGCAAGCTAAGCGCTCGCGTGACGGGGCCGGTGGGAATATCCATCGACGCTACTGGGCTGTTCAAAAACGCGGACGTTTCGTTATTGATCGCAACAGTGTCGCTGGTGCTGGTCCTTTTGTTGCTTATATACCGTTCCCCGCTCTTAGCGATTATTCCGATTATCGCCGTTGGCTTCGCCTACGGTCTGGTCGGTCCGATTTTAGGCAAACTAGCTGAGGCCGGCGTGATCACCGTCGATTCCCAGGCGATCTCTATTATGACCGTGCTTTTATTCGGCGCCGGGACGGACTATTGCCTGTTTCTGGTGGCTCACTTCCGCCAGGAACTCACGGAGCAGTCCGATCCGCGGCGCGCTCTGTTCCAATCGGTGCGGGGCTCCGCGGGAGCTATCGCCATGAGCGGGTTGACCGTCGTGCTATCTCTTTTCGCCTTGTTGCTTGCCAAATATGGAGCTTATCACCGTTTTGCCGTTCCCTTCAGCTTGTCCATCCTGATCATGGGATTGGCCAGTTTGACGCTGGTTCCTGCCCTGTTGGCCATTTTCGGCAGAGCTTCCTTTTATCCCTTTATCCCCAGAACCCCGGAGATGAACCGTCAGCGCGCTGCGCTTAAGGGGAAGCCAGAGCCCAAACCGCGCAGGACCGGCGGGTTCGGCCAGAAGGTCGGCAACGCGGTTACCGCCAAGCCTTGGCAGATTGTCGTCGTCACGATTATCCTTCTGGGTGCATGTGCGGCTTTCGTTCCGCAGATCAAAATGTCCTATGATCTGCTTTCCTCCTTCCCGAAAGATATCCCCTCTAGAGAGGGCTTTGCGGTCATCGCCGACAAGTTTACGCCCGGCCAATTAGCGCCAGTCACGGCTATCGCCGATACCGAGGGGAAAGCAGCGAGCCTGAAAGATAAGCTCGCGACCTTGCCCCATATCGCCAGCGTGTCGGAGCCGCAGCAGGGGAAAGAGCATCCATCAATCGTCGCTTACACCCTTGAATTCGACATCAATCCCTACTCCAGCGAAGCGATGGCCGTGATCCCGCAAGTCCGTTCCGCACTGGAGGAAGCATTAGGGCATGATGGCATTGCCTCTCCTGCCGATAAGGTGTGGGTTGCCGGACAAACCGCCGCCCAGTACGACAATCGGCATTTCACCGATCGCGACACGGATATCATCGTTCCCGTTATTCTCGGTTTGATCGCCCTGTTGCTGCTTTTGTACCTGCGATCGGTTACGGCGGTCGTCTATCTGGTGCTGACGGTGCTCCTGTCGTTTTTCTCTGCCTTAGGACTCGGTTGGATTATCCTGCATTACGGGTTCGGTGCCGAAGCCATACAAGGCGCGATTCCGCTCTATTCCTTTGTCTTCCTCGTCGCTTTGGGTGAGGATTACAACATCTTCATGATCTCGAGCATCTGGCAAAAAGCCAAAGCCGGTATGCCCATAAGGCAGGCCATTCGGGAAGGCGTTGCCCAAACGGGTTCCGTCATCACATCCGCCGGGTTGATTCTGGCGGGGACCTTTGCGGTGTTGACGACACTGCCCATCCAAGTGCTGCTTCAATTCGGCCTTGTTACCGCCATCGGCGTTTTGCTGGATACCTTCTTGGTTCGCCCATTTCTCGTTCCCGCCATTACCGTCGTTTTGGGTAGGGCGGCTTTCTGGCCAGGAAAACCTGGTACCGCCGACGGAGAACGGGGAACAAGATAAGCGGTCATCGATCTGTTTCAGCTCGTAAAAGCAAAAAGCCGGCTTCCCTTGGGGAAGTCGGCTTTCGTATATTTTCGCAGGCAACTCGTTTCGGTCACTCCGGTAAATAGCTGCGCAGAACGGTCATGGAGCCGTCCAGTCCGTAAGCCCCCAGGTTGGCTGGCAACAAGTAGCATTCTCCGGGCTTGACACTCAGTGTTCCGTCGGCCCAACGGATGGAGCCGGTTCCTTCGCAAATGACGAGAATGGTGAAAGACTCTTCCGACGTCATAAGTTCCCATTCACCGCGAACGGTTCCTTTTTCGGTGATGAAATAGGGGGAGTGGGCTAGGGTCAACCATTTCCCGGCTTCCTTTTGCTCCGTTTTCATCCGGGTAGCTCCCGAACCTTCATATGCGATGACGTTCAATGAGTCCTCGATGTGCAGTTCGCGCGGCTTTCCGTCCAGTCCCGGGCGGTTGTAGTCGTAGAGACGGTAGGTGGTGTCGGAATTTTGCTGAATTTCTGCAACCAGTACGCCCGAGCAGAGGGCATGCACGGTTCCCGCCGGAATATAGAAAGAATCTCCCGCTTCCACCGGAACCTCTTGCAGCGTATCCATGATCCGATCCTCACGGATTGCTTTCTCCATTTCTTCCCGGCCGATGCCGTCCTTTAATCCATAAATGATTTTCGCACCCGGCTTGGCGTCAAGTATGTACCACATCTCGGTTTTGCCCAATTCGCCTTTCGGCAAGCCGGCATAATCATCGTTCGGATGCACTTGAACGGACAGGTCGTCCTGGCAATCCAGCAGCTTGATCAGAAGTGGGAAACGGGCGTCTTCCTTGTACCCTTTTGTACCGAAGAAATCCTTGCCGTAACGTTCGCGGATCTCGTCCAGTCCCAAACCGGCCAGTTCGCCGTTGTCCGCTTTGGTGGTGCCGTTGGGATGATCACCGATCATCCAGCCCTCACCGATTTTTCCTTCGGGAAGGTCGAGGCCATAGCGCTCCAGCGCTCGGCCACCCCATACGCGTTCCTTCATTTCGGGATTGAATTTTAATGGATAAGGTTTCATGCCGCTACTCCTCTTTTCTCTATAAAATGACGGATTCGCTATAGTGATTCCGTAAGATAAGCTAAGTTACGGATTCGCTGTCACGATTCCGGAAGGCTGCATCTATTTTACTTTTTGATGATTCCAAGCAGGTAAGGAGTCGACTTAGCCCGGTTGAGGAAACGATAGAGCAGCGTTTCCGCCGTCAGCGGGTCTAAGCCTGCTGCCCACGCTTCCACAGCCTCCGCTTCCTCGTGTCCGCCGGGGTGGCCGGGGTAGAGAACGATGGTCAAAACGCCGTTTTTCCTCAGCAGGCCCAGGGCGGCTTGAAGGGCGGGAAGTGTGGAAGCGGGGTTGGTAATGACGACCTGGTCGCTGCCCGGCAGATACCCCAGATTGAACATCACGGCGGCAATCCGGCCATGGTGATCTGACGGGACTTCCTCCGCCATTCCGTCGTGGGAGCGGTGAATAAGCTTCACTGTTGCCAACGGCCCAGCGTTCTCGCTAGAAATCCGCTCTTGCGTCTGCTCCAAGGCTACGGCTTGAATGTCGAAGGCGTATATCGTACCTCTTGCCCCGGATTGTTTGGCTAGAAAGAGCGTGTCCACGCCATTTCCGGCTGTAGCGTCAATAGCCGGCTCTCCGGCCCCTAGGCGCTCGGCGACCCAGCGCTGGGCGATGGATATCGCAGAAGGAAAGCCCATCCGTTATTCCGCCCCTCCCGCAAAAGCAAACTTGCCCTGCCAGGAATTCCGCCGCTTCAGCTCATCGTCGATGGCATTCAGCACTTCCCATTTCTTCAAACTCCACATCGGCCCGATCAGAAGGTCCCGGGGCGCATCGCCGGTAAGCCGATGTACGATCATCTCCGATGGCAGCAATTCAAGAGCGTCCACCACCAGATTGACATACTCATCCTTTTCCAGAAAACGCAGCAAGCCGGCTTCGTATTGCTTGACCATCGGCGTTTTTCGCATCAGGTGCAGCAGGTGGATCTTGATGCCTTGCACATCCATACCGGCAACGGCGCGAGTGGTATCCAGCATCATCTCCCGGTCTTCTCCCGGCAAGCCGAAAATGATATGGGCGCAAGTGTGGATATTATGCCGTCTGAGTTTTTCCACCGCTTCATAGTAGCAGGCGGTATCATGGGCGCGGTTGATCAATTCCGAAGTGGATTCGTGAATAGTTTGCAGCCCCATTTCTACCCACAAGTAAGTCCGCTTGTTCAAATCCGCCAAATATTCCACCACATCATCGGGCAGGCAGTCCGGCCGGGTGGCAATGGAGAGGCCCACCACCCCAGGCTGTTCCAAAATCGCTTCATAATACTCCCGCAATTCTTCAACGGGAGCGTAGGTATTGGTATAGGCTTGGAAGTAGCCGATATAGGCAGCCTCTGGCCATTTTTGATGCTGCAAGTCGCGAATTTTGTTGAACTGGGTAACCAGATCATCCCGGCGGCTGCCGGCAAAATCCCCCGAGCCTCTGGCGCTGCAGAATGTGCAGCCGCCCTTGGCGATGCTGCCGTCCCGGTTCGGGCAGGTAAAGCCCGCATCCAGCATGACCTTGAATACTTTGCCGCCAAAGGTTTGGCGCATCTCGTAATTCCATGTATGAAACCGCTTGTCTCCCCAGAGGAGAGGGCGGGAATCGGTATCGATCATCGTGTCCTCCTTATCCGTGAAGCCGTTTCTTATTTTACCCCATCAGAAAACATTAAGCTAGCCGCTATCCATGGCGATATCCGCCAAATTGCGTATGAACACCGCCCTTTTCGTCCGCATAAAACGACTCCTTCTGATTCACACTATACCCGTACCAACAAATCATCCTAAAGAAAGGGGATTCGCGTGAAAAAATTAAGAATATCCATCCTTGTTCTGCTGATGTCGCTTTCCCTGGGGGCGCTGTCCGCTTCCGCAGCTGGAGTGGGTACCGCAGGTACGATGGGCACCACCGGGACATTAGGGACAACGACACACGACGGTATGACGGGTCTAACCAGCACACCGGGCACCAATCCTTATGCAGGCGGCACCATCGCTTCACCGAATCGTTATGGCACCAACGGGTATTATGGTACAAACACTTACGGCACCCCTGGCTACAGCACTTACGGAACGAACTACGGATACAACAACAATGTTGTTCCCGGAACGAGGACGTATGGAGTTACAGGCACCCGGACGCTGAATAATTACAATGACGGTTATATGGCTAACACTGTTCGCGCCAGAGCTACTACCACCGCACGAAGCTACGGTGGCTGGGGCTGGTTGGGTCTTCTCGGTCTTATCGGACTTGCCGGTATGAGATCGAGATCCACGGATCGCGGCGAGCACATTCGGGAAAAGAACCCGTATTGATTTCAGCTTAACCGTCGAAAAAAGTCGATAAACAAGACCGAACTCCCCGGCCGAAGGTCGGGGAGCCTGTTTTTAATCGGGACAAAATAGAGCGAAAATTTCGAAAAAAGCGCTTTATTCCTATTGAAATATCTAACATGTTATGTTATATTACAAGTGTAGAAAATGCTTTATCTTCTTGATATTCCCAAATTTTGTCGCCTGTTGCCCCTGTTCTTATCGAGGCTTTCTCGAAGATTAAGATAAGGAGTATGATGAACATGACGACTCGCTTTGAAATTCCTAAAGGCGAAGAAACGGTTAAGGTTGAACTCACGATCAAGCAGGCTCTCGCACTTAGCGGGTTTCGCTTCAATGCGGATCCCCGGCTGGAAGCCGAGGCGCGCAAGCAAATCATGAGAACCGTGGACAAAGCGCTCATTCCCGACGCCGCCAAACAGGTTCGTTACGAAAATCTCAAGATGTAGGATGCCGCAAACGCCACATTTCACAACGCCACCGCTTTGGCTGCCGCCAGGCGGTTTTTTTTGTGCATAAAAAGCGGGAACGTGGGCTTTGCTTTTTTTTCGGGGATGCACTATCCTTTGGAAGGGTGTAAATGAAAAAGAAGCTGGCGCCTGTGTTGCGCGAGCGGTGGAGGAATAGCAAGCATGCGGCTAAGAGGACGAAAAGGAATTCGCGAAGAGCTGGAACGCCAAACGGACCTGGTGGTGCTGGACCCGCGGAAGCTGAAGGGGAAATGGCGGGAACATTTCGGGAATGACTTGCCGATTCATGTCGAGCTTGGCATGGGAAAAGGAATTTTCATTAGCGAATGGAGTCGAAGAAACCCCAATGTAAATTATATCGGCGTAGACCGGTACGACGAATTGATCCGCAGAGGCGCCTTGAAGGCGAGGCGGCTGCATCATGGTGGGCAAGTTGATGAATTGGAAGATGCAGTAGATGGAAGCGACATCGATTCTGTTGTTAGTGGCCCCGCTGAGGTTGGCACCGAAGCTGTAGCCGCGAAGCCGTGGAATCTGGCTTTGGCTCTGCTCGACATTCAGTATATCGATGAAGTGTTCGCCCCCGGTGAGGTGGAGCGAGTGTATCTCAATTTCAGCGACCCGTGGCCCAAGTCCAAACATGCCCGCCGTCGGCTGACCCATCCCGGGTTTGTCCGTAAATACTTGAATTTCCTGAACGAGCGCGGGGAGATTCACTTGAAAACTGACTCCCGTCTGCTCTTTGAATATTCTCTCAATTCCTTCTCGGATATGGGGCTCAGGATGCGCAACATCTCCTTGGACCTGCACGCAAACGGTATTCGCGATGATCTTGTTTTAACCGAATACGAAAGCAAATTTGTCGCTCAGGGCATGAACATTCACCGCTGCGAGGTCGTAACGGGCAAGGATGCGTTGGCCGATCATCTGGCGGCACTGGAAGCGAATAAACATGGTTAAGCCGCGACGCCGGCCATATCAAACATTCAAAGCGCGGTTATGCCGTGCTTTTTTCTTTTATTACATAGGGAGTAAGGATTAGATTTGGACGAATGGGTACAATAGATGTGAAAATGACAGGAATATGACGAAATGTTTCAGAATTATTACAAATGGTTAAGATATAAGCGGTTGAAGCGCCATTTTGACGTTTGTGTTTCGGGGAAGGCGTCACTTATAATGGGCAAGATGTAAAAGATGTGGGGCGGATCGGAGGTGAACGGACCGAAAAAAGGCTGCCGCAACGAACGATACAAAAGCAGACGACCCATAAAGGGAAACGAACAATAGGACAAAGAGATGAAAATAGAGAGAGATACGTTCTTAACCATTCGCGAAGGATGAATAACCATACGAAAGGGGAAACCCGAATGCTCGATTACGTAGTACTCAGTTTGCAGATCATCATCGCCGTTATCGGCGTTTACCAATTGGTTCTTGCCTTCTTTGGCTGGTTTCGCCGTAAGAAGCGAACCCAATTTGCGCCGCAAAAATCATTCGCCATTCTCGTGGCAGCCCATAACGAAGAACAAGTCGTGGGCGCCCTTCTGGAAAATTTAAAAACACTGAACTACCCGAAAGAGCTTTACGATGTTTTCGTAATCGCCGACAACTGCACGGACAACACCGCCGCCATCGCCCGGAAACACGGCGTACACGCCTGCGAACGCCATAACCCGCAGCTTAGGGGCAAGGGCTACGCCATCGAGTGGATGCTGAAAGAACTGTGGAAAATGCCCCGGTCCTACGACGCCGTCGTGATGTTCGATGCCGATAATCTGGTCAGCGCCGATTATTTGCTCCATATGAACAGTGATCTGTTATCCGGTTCCAAAGTCATTCAAGCTTATTTGGATACGAAAAACCCGCAAGATTCCTGGATTACTTCCGCATATGCCGTTACATACTGGTACTGCAACCGTCTCTGGCAGCTTCCGCGGACCAACTTGGGTCTCGCCAATTACCTGGGCGGCACCGGCATGTGTTTCGATACCGCGCTCTTGAAAGAAATGGGCTGGGGTGCAACCAGTCTGGTCGAGGATTTGGAGTTCACCATGCGCTGCGTGCAAAAGGGCATCAACCCAACCTTCAACTTTGACGCGAAGGTGTATGATGAGAAGCCCCTCGGCTTCAACGCTTCTTGGCGCCAGCGGCTCCGTTGGATGCAGGGTCACTTTGATGTAGCCCGCCGCTACTTTTTCCCGCTGCTGTTCCAAGGCATCAAGGAGCGCAGCTGGTCCAAAATCGATACGGCGATCTACGCGCTGAATGCCTACAACGTATTTTTAGGCGGAGTCGTCACAATTATTCTGTATGCCGATATGCTCATGCCCGGAGGGCCGAGGTTGACCTCGATTTTCCAGTATGCGCCGGCGGTATTCATGACCATTTCCGGGGTCAACGTGCTGCAGTATTTGATGGCGATGTTTCTGGAAAAGGCTCCGCTCAAGACGTTCAAATTTTTGCTGACTTTTCCGTTGTACCTGATTTCCTGGTATCCGCTGACCATGTACGCCTTCTTCACCCAGAACAACAAACAGTGGAGCCACACGGCGCATACCCGGGTGCTGCGGTTGGAAGAAGTGCAAAGCAAACAAGCCAGTTGACAACGGATGATCGACGTGATATAGTATCGAAGTATGTTTAAAGCAGAAGCGCCCGCTTCTCACCTGACCGACCCCGTGTTGGCTGGTTCTTCCGGACTTTGTGAATCGATCCGTTCGTGGATAGTGCAAAGATGTGGGCGCCAACGCGTCCACATCTTTTTTTGATGAGAAGATATTCCGGAGGTGGAAGACTATTAGCAAGGACCATATGATTAACGACGAGATCCGTGTGAAGGAAGTTCGTTTGATTGGTGCAGACGGCGAGCAATTGGGGATTAAGCCGATCCGTGAAGCCATGCAAATCGCCGCCGACGCCAATCTCGACCTCGTAAACGTAGCCCCACAGGCAAAGCCGCCAGTGTGCCGGATCATGGATTACGGCCGCTACCGCTACGAAATGCAGAAGAAAGAAAAAGAAGCACGCAAAAACCAAAAGATTGTGGAGCTTAAGGAAGTCCGCTTTAGCGCAACCATCGACGAGCACGACTTTCAAACCAAGCTTCGCAATGTTCTGAAGTTCTTGAATGATGGAGATAAAGTGAAGTGCTCGGTCCGTTTCCGCGGCCGCGAAATCACCCATGCTTCCATCGGGCAAAAAGTGCTTAACCGTGTGGCTGAAGAAGCAAAGGAAATTTGCGTGTTGGAACGCGTTCCCAAGCTGGAAGGCCGCAGCATGATCATGATTCTGGCCCCAAACAAATAAGGCTGAAGGATCGCAAGCTTTGACATATTCCGTTAGGAGGACAATTCACCATGCCTAAAATGAAAACCCACCGCGGCGCCGCCAAGCGTTTTTCCAAGACCGGCACCGGCAAACTGAAAAGAAACCAAGCCTACAAACGCCATATCCTGGAGAGCAAATCTCCTGCCCGCAAACGCGGATTGCGTAAAGCTGCCCTCGTCTCCAAAGGCGATGCCAAACGGATCAAGAGCCTGCTCGTCTACGTAAAATAAAACATTTCCATTCACCGATAATCAGGAGGTAGAATTCCATGGCAAGAGTAAAGGGCGGTTTTGTAACCCGTCGTCGTCATAAAAAAGTATTGAAGTTGGCAAAGGGCTATTTCGGCTCCAAGCACAGACTGTTTAGAACCGCAAACCAACAAGTAATGAAGTCCGGTCTGTACGCATACCGTGACCGTCGCCGCAAAAAGCGCGACTTCCGTCGTCTGTGGGTAACCCGTATCAACGCTGGTGCCCGTCAAAACGGCCTGAGCTACAGCAAGTTCATGTACGGCCTCAAACTGGCCGGCGTAAACGTAAACCGCAAGATCTTGGCCGATCTGGCTGTATCCGACAGCAAAGCTTTTGCTGATCTGGCTAACGCCGCTAAAGCAAAAATCAACGGATAATTTCTTTATCCGTAGCACAGAAGCGCCCTTCTCCGGCAGTACCGGATGAAGGGCGCTTTTTGCTTTTGCAGTCTAGATTAAATTTACATGATGTAGTATAGTTGTTTTGCCTCACCTGATACTACACAGAGGTCCTGTTGTCGCCAAGAAAGGAGAGCGTTTCGTCATGACTCATTCAAAAGATCGCATCGACCCGCGAATTGTCCGAACACGCCAAGCGCTTAAAGATGCATTCATCGATTTGCTTCAGGCGATGGACGTCGAGAAAATCACAGTGAATCGCCTTGCCGAGCGTTCAACAATCCATCGCGTTACCTTCTACCTGCATTACCGGGATATTCCGGATATGATGAACAAGTTTGCGAATGAAATGGTTGAAGAAATCAACCATGCTATTTACGGTGATAAGTCCGCAGATGCCATGTGCGAGAGAGAGAAGGGAGTGCCGCTTGAAAAGCTTCTGGAGCATATTGCGCAAAACGAGAAGTTTTATAAGGTCGTAATCGCTATGAAACGCATTCCGATCTTTACCGAACGGCTCTCCATGATCCTCGCGGAAACGGTGACGGATAGAATAAAACAAAAGGGAAACGGCTTGAGCGCTGCAAAAGGGGATATCGAAAATAGCATTGCGGTTTGGTATATTTCGTCAGCCCTGATCGGTGCTATTATCTTTTGGCTGCGAAACGACATGCCCTATGCGCCGCGTTATTTGGCCAAACAAATCCTGTCGTTGCTGCCTTCACCGTCATAATGGTAAAAAAGCCAGTTCCACGGGGGAACTGGCTTTTTCGTCAAGATTCGGAAACCGAATGTGCACTTAGTGATTCAGAATGTACATGTGAAGTTTTTGTTATCACCGTACGTTTGATGAAGAAGGAAAGCAGAAGTGCGATTACCACGAACCCGACAATCACCACATAGGCATCATTGATCCCTTGTATCATTGCATCTAGTTTCAACTGCTTTTCTGTCATGCCACTCGCTAAACCTGCTGCCATCGTGTCGGTCAAATGAGCTTTTGTACGATCTGTCATCACGGTTACGAGCAGGGAAGTACCCATGGCGCCGGCCACCTGACGAACCGTGTTGGTAATGGCATTACCGTGAGCTTCCAGTTTGGGTGGCAATTGATTAAGTCCTGCGGTCTGCAAGGGCATCATGAGCAGCGAAATCCCGATCCGCCGGCCCGTCGACATGAGTAAGAGATACGTATAGCTTGTGGAGTCCGTCAAGTCGATAAAGCCAATGGTGGTGATGATCGTAATGACGAGTCCAATAATCGCCAGCCATTTCGCTCCAAATCGGTCAAACAGTTTTCCGGCCAGAGGCATTAAGACTCCCATCAAGACGGCCCCCGGAAGCATGAGCAAACCCGATTCCAAGGGGGTATAACCGCGTACATTTTGCAGATATAAAGGGAGTAGCATCATATCCGCATACATAACCATATTAACGGCGATGGAAATGACGGTCGTTAACGAAAACATATTGAATTTAAAGGTCCTTAGATCCAGCAGGGGATATTTGCATGCCAACTGCCGCCAACTAAACAGGATAAGCGCAAGAATTCCGGCGATAATCGATGCAATGACTTCCTGACTCGACCATCCAAGGCTGCCGGCGCGGCTGAAGCCGAACAATAATCCGCCGAAGGCGATGGTGGACAGGACCACGCTGAGTAGATCAATTTTTGTTGAAATCGTCTCGGATACATTTTTCAAAAAGATCAAACTGAGGCCGATAACGATAACGGTTAATGGAATAATGACGTAAAACATGGTTTTCCAGTCGTAGTTTTCAAGAATGTAACCGGAAAAAACGGGGCCGATGGCTGGGGCGAATACAAGGGCTAATCCCACCATACCCATTGCAACGCCGCGGTTATCGGGAGGGAAAATCGTTAAGACGACCTGCAGCAACAGCGGCATAATGATGCCGGCTCCGACCGCCTGAATCATTCGTCCTGACAAAAGGCTCGCGAAGTCGGATGATAAGGCGCAGACGACGGTGCCTACAAGAAAAATCAGCATTGACGTTAGAAACAGCTGGCGGGTAGAAAAACGCTGCATCAGATAGGCGGTGACGGGGATCAGGACTCCGTTTACCAGCATATAGCCTGTTGTCAGCCACTGCCCGGTTGCGGGCGAAATATTGAATTCTCCAATCAATTCGGGGATTGCAACACTCATGACCGTAGCGTTGAGGGTCGCAAGAAAGGCACCAAGGATCATAATAAACAGAATCGGTCCCTTCTTAAATCCATCCGTTACGGAACGGGGAACTGAAGTGGCTGTGGTATTTTCGTTCAACGATGTTCATCCTCTCTGCAAAAGTAATTTACACTATGTAGTTGAATTATAGTCAGAATGGCCGTTATGACAATCAACACAAAATCGGAAAATGTAAACTTATCTATATTGGTTCCGTTTTCAGTTGTTTATCTTTGAAAAATACTACAAAACGCGGGGTGAAAAGTGCAGCCGCGTCCGTGATATTTCCCTATATCCGCTACGCAAAAACGCCCTATTCCGGAACTAACCGAAAAAGGGCGTTATTTGTTGACGCATGAGCAGCTCGCAGCGGAGGCAGCCGTTCATTTCTTTACAGCGTGCTGATGTTTAAACGGTTGCCATCAGGGTCGTAGAAGTGGAAGCATGCCAATCCCCTCGTCAGAAACCCTCCGATGTCCGAGACTTCTATCCCGCTGTCCGATAAAAACGTATGGTAGCGGAAGAACTCTTCCCGCTCCGCGACCCGACAGTAGGGGCGGACAGGGCCGTCTACTTTTCCGATATACGCATCGTTTGCGGCTTGTTTCGGTACCCATAACGATTTCTGCTCTGGCTGATGGCTTAGGGCTAGACTCATGATGACGAAGCCCGTTTCCCTCAAGTCGTGCTCGATCTCCATTCCCATGTATTGCTGATACCAGTTCACCGAATGGGTCAGATCGCTCACGCCCAACCGATTCCAAGAAGGAAAAAATCCTTCTTCCTGAACGCGTTTGTCCTCCTGGGCTGTTATCCGGATGCCTTCGCAAGTCGCCCAAAAGTCAAAATAGCGGGTAGGGCCGGGGCCGTCATAGATATCCGTTACCCGGATTCCGCTTTCCTGATAGAGGCGGTGCAGCTTTTTCAGATTTTGTGTCCGCCAACATAAGAGGATGTTAGGCTTCCATGGCCAATCGAAAACGCTGTTCCGCCAGCGTATCGGTCCACGGCTTGAAAGCATGGAAACGGAGTCGATATTCCGTTGGGGACATGCCGTGAATTGCCCGAAACGTCCGGGAAAATCCGGCGAGAGAGGAAAACCCGCATTCCAAGCTGATTTCTCTCATTGACAAATTCTCATGGAAGGCAAGAAAGCGGCAGGCTTTGTCTATCCGGGTACGGTTTACATAAACAAGAAGAGTTTCACCAACGATTAACTTAAAAACCCGGTGGAAATGATAAGGAGAGAAGCTGGCAATAGCGGATAGCCGCTCCAAGGAAAGGGAGCCGTCCAGATTGCCATGAATAAAATCGAGGACCGCATTCGTTTGTTTGGTGTACATCGCCATTTCCTGTCTATCCGGCGGTTTCATCACTACAGCCACTCGCTTTCCAGAAAATTTTGCAGTATGACCTAGCTCATCCTTGTCCATAAGATTATATCGGAAAACCGCGCCATTGGAACGTTTTTGCATGGAATGATCAAGGAGAACGGGGAGGTTTTACGGCCGTTTTTCGCAAAAAAACCGGTGCGATCGGGTATTGACTATTCAAAATGTGATGCGTATAATAGCTCTTAACACAAAACCGAATCGGCTATGAAGAGGACGAAGTCATAGGGGCTCATTAGAACAGAGAGCGGAGGATCAGCTGAAACCGACGCCTAAAATCCCTTATCGGCGAGCTCACCTCGGAGCTGTTTTCCTGAAAAGCTATAGGCGCCTATAGGGCGAGTAGGGAAAACCGGAAGGGCACACGTTAACGTGCCGGGGTGTCACGTGAGGACGGATGAATCCGCCGCTCATCGGCACTTATCAAGATTTCGCGCTGCGAGGCGCGGAATAAAATTGGGTGGTACCACGGAAGCTAACCCCTTTCGTCCCTTTCAACGCACGTTGTTGAGGGATGGAAGGGGTTTTTTGATATTCTTTTTGCTAACTAATCGAAATCGGTCTTGCGTTGCGGCCTCAATTATGCGAAGGGAGGAAGAAGGATGAGTATTTCGAATCCTGAACAAGTTTTGACGGAAGAGCTGAAGGCGAAGTTAATGGTCCCTGATGAAATTACCGGTTCGGAAATTTTGCTTCGCTGTCTGCTGTTGGAGGGTGTCGATTGCGTCTTCGGCTACCCTGGAGGTGCGGTGCTTTACATTTATGACGCCATGCACGGCAACCCTGACTTTCACCATTTGCTGACTCGCCATGAGCAAGGTGCGATTCACGCGGCCGACGGCTATGCGCGGACTACCGGAAAAGCAGGCGTATGTATCGCCACTTCCGGCCCGGGGGCAACCAACCTAGTGACGGGTATTGCCACCGCTTATATGGACTCGGTCCCACTCGTGGTTATCACCGGCAACGTTGCCAGCACGCTGATTGGAACCGATGCTTTCCAAGAGGCAGACATCACGGGCATTACGCTGCCAGTTACAAAACACAGCTATCTCGTTCGTCACGTTGAGGATTTGCCCCGGATTATCCATGAGGCATTCCATCTGGCGAATACCGGTCGCAAAGGTCCGGTACTCATTGACATCCCGAAGGATATTTCCAATCATAAAACGGTGTTTAAGCCGGTGACGGAGCCGGTGCACATTCGCGGCTACAATCCGACTACCGATCCGAATAAAGCCCAGGTTACCAAAATGCTGGCGGCTATCGCCGAATCGGAGCGTCCGGTTATTCTGGCAGGCGGCGGCGTAGTCAGTGCGGACGCCGGCTACGAACTGCTGAAATTCGCCGAGAAGACGCAAATTCCCGTGACGACGACGTTGATGGGATTAGGAGGATTCCCCAGCGCTCATGAACTATGGATGGGCATGCCGGGTATGCACGGCACCTATACAGCTAACAAAGCCATCCAGGATGCGGACCTGCTCCTCTGTATCGGCGCCCGGTTCGATGACCGGGTAACCGGCAATTTGAACGGATTTGCCCCGAAGGCGAAAATCGTTCACATTGACATCGATCCGGCGGAAATCGGCAAAAACGTGAAGGTGGACATTCCCGTCGTCGGCAACGTCAAGAACCTGCTGGAGTACGCCAACACCAAGGCGAAGCAAGCGAAGTCGGCGGCATGGCTCGCGCACATTCAGCAATCCAAGCTGGATTATCCTTTGACCTATACGGATTCTGATGACGAGTTGAAACCGCAGTACGTCATTGAAATGATCAATGAATCCACCAAGGGCGAAGCCATTATCACAACAGACGTTGGCCAGCATCAGATGTGGGCCGCTCAGTTCTACAAATTCCAGCGTCCCCGTTCCCTGGTTACCTCCGGCGGTCTCGGCACCATGGGATTCGGTTTCCCATCCGCCATCGGCGCGCAAATGGGGAATCCGGATAAGCTGGTCGTCTCCATCAACGGTGACGGCGGCATCCAAATGTGTTCCCAAGAGCTGGCGGTATGCGCCATCAATAACATCCCGGTCAAGATCGTGATCATTAACAACCAGGTGCTGGGCATGGTGCGCCAATGGCAAGAGTTGATCTATGATAAACGCTACAGCCATATCGATCTTCAAGGCAGCCCGGATTTCGTCAAGCTGGCGGAAGCTTACGGCGTGAAGGGACTTCGCGCATCGACCAAAGAGGAAGCTCAGAAAGTTTGGCAGGAGGCGTTGGATACTCCCGGGCCTGTGCTGATCGACTTCCGGGTGCGTAAATACGAGAACGTCTACCCGATGGTTGCCCAAGGAAAAACGTTAGATGAGATGATAATGGGGGATGCCGAATGACGACGGGGAAACATGCCATTTCCGTGCTGGTGAACAACCAGCCGGGCGTTTTGCAGCGGGTGTCCGGACTTTTTGGCCGCCGCGGCTATAACATCGACAGCATTACGGTGGGAGCGTCGGAAGAAGCGGGGCTCTCCCGCATGGTCATCGTCACCACGGGCGACGAAGATACCTTGGAACAAGTGGAAAAGCAGCTGTATAAATTAGTCGATGTCATCAAAGTTGTCGATCTGAGCGCAAACCCGATGGTGGACCGTGAAGTGGCTCTCATCAAGGTAGCCGCAGAGCCGTCCCTGCGTCCGGAGGTTCTAGGCGTCGTCGATACGTTCCGCGCTTCCGTTGTGGATATCGGCCCCGGCTCCTTGATCGTTCAAGCCGTTGGCGGAACCGATAAAATTGACGCCATCATCGAGCTTCTAAAGCCCTACGGCATTCGCGAGCTGACTCGCACCGGCGTAACCGCCATGACCCGGGGCAGCGTCAAGTAGGCCGAATTGATGGAAAATCAGTCAGGTAGACGAAAATCATGAAACAGCGTAAAGTAGAAGGCAAGTTTACTTTCCTGCCGGGCAGCCTGAAATAGGCTGCGGTCTGTACCGCCATCCTTTAGTCCCTTTAAGCGCCAATGCGCTGCAGTTTGCGGATATGCCGCAGCGGGCGGGAGAGGAAGGATGGCGGACCAGGCTAATGCAATTCCGGACAGGTCCATATAAAAGGAGGAACTATTCAAATGCCAGTAACCATGTACTATGAAAAAGATGCCGATTTTGCAGCGCTTAAAGGAAAAACGATCGCCGTTATCGGATACGGCAGCCAAGGACACGCACAAGCCAGAAACCTGCGGGACAGCGGCCTGAAAGTCATCATCGGTCTGCGTGCCGGCAAGTCCTTCGATAAAGCGAAAAACGACGGTTTTGAAGTGTACTCCGTAGCGGAAGCTTCTCGTCTGGCCGATGTGATCCAAATCCTCATGCCTGACGAAACTCAAGCGAAAGTATACGCGGAAGAAATCGCTCCTAACCTGAAAAAAGGCGACGCTCTCCTGTTCTCCCACGGCTTCAACGTTCACTTCGGCCAAATCGTGGCTCCTGCTGATGTCGACGTGCTGCTGGTTGCTCCGAAATCTCCGGGTCACATGGTGCGCCGCACCTATGAAGAAGGCTTCGGCGTTCCTGGCTTGATCGCGATCCATAAAGACGCTACCGGCAATGCGCAAGCTATTGGCCTTGCTTATGCCAAGGGCATCGGCTGTACCCGCGCCGGGGTTATCGAAACCTCCTTCAAGGAAGAAACCGAAACCGACCTGTTCGGCGAGCAAGCTGTTCTTTGCGGCGGCGTAACCGCCTTGATCAAAGCAGGCTTCGAAACCTTGACGGAAGCCGGCTACGCTCCGGAAATGGCTTACTTTGAGTGCCTCCACGAAATGAAGCTGATCGTTGACCTGATCTATGAAGGCGGCATGGCTACCATGCGCGATTCCATCAGCAACACCGCGGAGTATGGCGACTATGTAACCGGCCCCCGAATCGTAACGGAAGAAACGAAGAAAGAAATGAAGCGCGTACTGTCCGATATCCAACAAGGCAAATTCGCCCGCGATTTCATCTTGGAAAACCAATCCGGCCGCGCCTTCCTGACGGCTACCCGCCGCAACGAAGCCGAGCATCCGATCGAAGTGGTCGGCGGACGTCTCCGCGAATTGATGCACTGGATCAAGAAGTAAGATTTTCATAAAGCTCGCATAAGCTTTTGAATAAGTTCGACGGATTGTGAGAGGAAGGGAATAAGATGCGCAAGATCTATCTGTTCGATACGACTCTGCGGGACGGCGAGCAATCGCCGGGCGTCAACCTGAACACCCAGGAGAAAGTGGAGATCGCTTTACAACTGGAAAAGCTGGCGATGGACCGGATCGAAGCCGGTTTTCCCGCCGCTTCTCCCGGCGACCTGGCAGCGGTTGATGCCGTGGCCCGGGCTGTGAAAAATGCGACCATTGTAGGCTTGGCCCGCTCCCGTGAGCAGGATATCGATGCCGCCCGGGAAGCGCTGAAGAACGCTCAGGATCCGTGTCTGCACCTGTTCCTCGCAACATCTCCGATTCATCGGAAGCACAAGCTGCGGATGGAGAAGGAGCAGGTTCTGGAAACGGCTGAAGCCGCGATCCGCTACGCCAAGAAGTATTTCAGCAAGATCGAGTTTTCTCCGGAGGACGGCGGCCGTACCGAGCTTGACTTCCTTTGCCAAGTGGTGGAAATGGCCGTGAAGAACGGCGTTTCGGTCGTTAATATCCCCGATACCGTCGGGTATTTGACTCCGTATGAATACGGGAATATTTTCAAGACGGTCAAGGAAACGGTGCCGGGTATTGAAAAGATTCAACTGAGCGCCCACTGCCATGACGATTTAGGCATGGCCACCGCCAACGCGTTGGCTGCGATCCTGAACGGTGCCGACCAGGTGGAAGGCACGATCAACGGCATTGGCGAACGGGCGGGCAATACGGCTTTGGAAGAAGTAGCGATGGCTCTTGCCACTCGCCAAGACTTCTATCAAGCTAACACCGGCCTTGTGCTGACGGAGATTGCCCGCACCAGCCGGCTGGTCAGCCGTTTGACCGGCATGCCTGTACCTGGCAACAAAGCCATCGTCGGCGCCAACGCCTTTGCCCACGAATCGGGTATCCACCAGGACGGCGTGCTGAAGGAGAAGACGACCTACGAGATCATTTCTCCGCAGACCATCGGCCTGAAGGACAGCAAGCTGGTCATGGGCAAGCACTCCGGCCGCCATGCTTTCCGCGAAAAACTGATCGATCTGGGCTACGATCTCGGGGAAGAGCAACTGAACATCGCGTTCGCCAAGTTCAAGGAGTTGGCGGATAAGAAGAAAGAAGTCAGCGAAGAGGATATCCTCGCTCTGATCGAGGAAAAGCTGACCTCCGTTACTGAAGCGTTTGTTCTCGAGGAGATTCAAGTCTCCTACGGCAACCACTCGGTACCGGTCGCTGCAGTGCGGATTCGCACCGAGGAAGGCGATGTTGTGGTGGAGACGGCTAGCGGCAACGGCTCCGTTGATTCCATCTACAAAGCCATCGACAAAGCGACCCGAGAAGAGGTTCAATTGACCGATTACTCCATCAAAGCCGTCACGGACGGCAAAGATGCGTTGGGCGAGGTACATGTCGTTCTCGTCCAAAATGGAATCTCCGTTCAAGGCCGCGGCGTCAGCACCGATATTTTGGAAGCCAGTGCCCGGGCGTACGTGGATGCGATCAACCGTTTGCTGGACCGGCGTAAAACCGTTGGAGAGGGACGCACGGATAAAATCCAATTGATTTAGATACACAACAAGGCAGTCTTCCGAGTGGAGGCTGCCTTGTTTTTTTTTATGTTGCCCCTATGTTGCAGTTATAGGTATAGTCTATGAAGTTGATAGTTTTTATATCTTTGTCAAATGAATCTCGCTATGGTAAAACAGTACTAGCACGATTAGGTAGCCACAGGGTTGAGAAGCCGACGAAGCAAGAAGCAGCAGATCCCGAGATAAGCCTGATCTTGCAGAAATTTTCGCCGGATATCCAATTGAAGCAAGAAAAACTGCATCTTTGCAGGTTTTACTTTTAGATTAACGGAGACGAGTAAAAGGAGTGTCGAAAATGGCTGACGTGAAGAAGATTGCGGTTATCGCCGGAGACGGAATCGGACCGGAAGTAGTAGCAGAAGCACTGAAAGTATTGAAGAAGACGGAGGAGCTGTTTGGCTACCGTTTTGAAACGGAGCATGCCTTGTTCGGCGGAATCGCTATCGACGAAAAGGGAACGCCGCTGCCTCAAGATACGTTGGATATTTGCAAAAAGGCCGATGCCGTGCTGCTTGGAGCTGTCGGCGGCCCGAAATGGGACAACAATCCGAAGGAGCTTCGCCCGGAAACGGGTCTGCTCGGCATCCGTAAAGCATTGGGCTTGTTCTCCAACATCCGCCCGGCTGTCGTATTCGACTGCTTGAAGGAAGCCTCCACCTTGAAGCCGGAAGTGCTGGAAGGCACCGATCTCATCGTCGTCCGCGAGCTGACCGGCGGCATTTACTTCGGTGACAAGCTGCGCCGCGAAGGGGCAGGCGGCCAGGAAGCGGTGGACACCTGCGTATACAGCGTCGCTGAAGTGGAACGCATCGCCCGCCAAGCCTTTGAAATCGCCCGCACCCGGCGCAAAAAGCTGGCTTCCGTCGACAAAGCCAACGTGCTGGAAACGTCCCGCCTGTGGCGGGAGACGGTCATCCGCGTCTCCGCCGACTATCCGGACGTTGAGCTGGAGCACGTGCTCGTCGACAACTGCGCGATGCAGCTGCTGCGCCGCCCATCCAGCTTCGACGTCATCGTCACCGAAAACATGTTCGGCGACATTTTGAGCGACGAAGCGGCTATGCTTACCGGCTCCATCGGCATGCTCAGCTCCGCCTCCCTTGGCGAAGGAAGCTTTGGCCTCTATGAGCCGGTACACGGCTCCGCACCGGACATCGCCGGTCTTGGCGTCGCCAACCCCATCGCTACGATCCTTTCCGTAGCGCTGATGTTCCATCTGACTTTCGGCTATCATGACGCAGCCGATGCTATCGAGAATGCCGTCAAGTCTGTATTGGATGCCGGCCATCGCACTGGCGATATCGCGGTCGACAAGAGCAAAGCCATCAGCACCTCCGCTATGGGCGACTTGATCATCGCCGCTATGGGCTAATCTTATCCGCAGAATCCGGGCATTTGCTGCCCGATCCAAATCAAACGAGCTGTTCCCAAGTCATCCAACAGACTTGTGGAACAGCTCGTTTTTCTGTACATGGGGAATGGAAGGCATTTCGACTTCTATCAAGTTGCGCTGATTACAATTTCTTCGTCCTCATCCCGATTGAACGCTTTGCGGTCGAATTCTCCTTCGGACTCAGCCACCAGCAGGGAAGTGACCGTTGTTCCCGTCGCATTGATAGCGGTGCGGCCCATATCGATGAGGGCTTCCACCCCGGCGACGATGCCCATTCCCTCCAGGGGCAGCCCCAGAGCCGTGAGCACTACGGTGGTGGAGATGGTTGCTGGGCCGGGTACTCCGGCTACGCCGATAGAAGAGATGATGCTGACAAACACGAGGATGATGTAATCCGTAAAGGTAAGCTGGATATTGTAGACCTGAGCGGTGAAGACAGCGACAATGGCCGGCCAAATGCCGCCGCAGCCGTTGAAATTGACGGAAGCGCCCAAAGGAGCGACGAAGCTGGCGATACGCGGGGAGACATGCAGCCGCTTGGTAATGACGTCAAGATTGACGGGCAGGGTGGCGTAGCTGCTACGGGTCGTGAAAGCTACTGCTATGGTCGGATAAACCTTTCGGAAAAAGCGCAGAGGATTCACCTTGGCAACCAGCAAAACCAATCCGCCGAAGACCAGCACAAAATGCAAGAGTAGCGCAGTATATGAAGCGAGGATGACACTGCCCAGCTCTTTGAGCGTATCCCAGCCATACTGGGAAGCGACCCCTGCAATTAAGGCAAATACGCCATAGGGGGTTAGCCGGATGACTAGCTTGACGACCTGGTGGAGAATTTTCGTCAGAGATTGGAGCAGGTCGCGCACAGGTTTGACGGCTTCCGGTTGTTTTGCTCCTACTTTAATGATGGCGACAGCCAGGAAGATAGCAAAGATCAGGAGGGGAACAACCTTTCCTTGCGCCGCTTCATTGAAGGGATTAGACGGGACCAGATCCAGAATGACCTGTGAAAATGTAGGAATCTCCCTTGCCGCAAAGCCTTCCGGCACCTTCTGGGCAATGCCCGATCCGGGGTTGTACAGCAGGGCGATCAATAGGCCGATGATGGATGCGATCCCCGTTGTGCCGAGAAACCAGGCGAAAGTTTTAAGGCCGATTTTTCGTAAGGATTCCAGATTGTTAAGAGAAGATATGCTGTTCAGGACGAGAATGAACACTAATGGGATGACCAGCATGCGGATCAAGCTTACATAGATGCTGCCGAAAGTAGTGATTCCTTTAACCTCAACATCGACATTTTGGATGAGGATTCCGACGATTAACCCGAGACCAAGACCAATGAGCACTCGAGTTCCAAAACCGACATGCTTACGGGCGAGGTAATACAGAATGGCGAACACGACAAGAGAAATGACGAAGCTTAACCAGTTGGTATCGATTGCGTGCAGCAAGTTGTTATCAACAGATCCCAAGGTAACTCCCCCCTAAATCAAGTGATATAATCGGATTAATGCGGGCAAATACCGACCGAAATAAGGCTCACTTACGGCTTACGCCAAAGCTATATGCCTGAACGTTCATCTCCATGTGTAAAAGTTTTGCTGACTGCCGCCGCCGTTTCTCCCCAAGGTACTGAATGCCATCCTATCGCCGTCAACTCTTGAAAGCGCTTATTAGGCATATTAATCCACATTTCCGACACAAATTAAAATTATTACAATATAATAACGTTACCATTATTGACATCAATTTTGGCCGATGATACCATTTTCCATAGGGAAATTACATGTTGGTATCTAAAAATGGGAGTGCGTATACATACCTTTTTTCTCCCTTTTGCATCTTTATATCATTTAGGAGGAATTAAAATGGCAGAACGTTTGGTAGGCAAGAAAGCTCCTTTTTTCCAATTGGAAACGGCACTCGGGAACGGTAAAGATTTTGGTACTGCCTCACTCGCGGATTATAGCGGCAAATGGCTCGTCCTGTTCTTCTACCCGCTCGATTTCACTTTTGTATGTCCGACTGAAATTACGGCTCTGAGCGGCGCTGTCGATCAATTCAAAGAGCTGGATTGCGAAATCCTGGGCGTCAGCACTGACAGCAAGCACTCCCACAAAGCATGGATCAACGCTTCTCGCAATGACGGAGGACTCGGCGAAATCAACTTCCCACTGGGCGCGGATCTGACCCACGCGGTATCCCGCGATTACGGCGTATTGATTGAAGAAGAAGGCATCGCCCTGCGCGGTCTGTTTATCATCAATCCGGAAGGCGAGCTGAAATACCAAGTCGTGAACCACAATGACGTTGGCCGCAGTGTAGAAGAAACGCTGCGCGTGCTCCAAGCGCTGCAAACCGGCGGATTGTGTCCAGTGAACTGGAAACCGGGTCAAAAAACGCTGGTCGGCTAATTTTTTCGAACAGTCTAATAAAAACCGAAATTTCACATCATAACGGCAGCCCCTCCTGATCGCAATTGTATGCGGGAGGGGTTTTCCTTTTTGAATCTAGGCGATTTTCCCTTATACTTGAATGTGAAAGGCAAAGCGGAAGGAGAGTTTGGGAAAATGGATCATCCAATGGATCTGAAATATAGTGAAGAGCACGTTTGGGTGCGGATCGAAGGGAAAAGGGCACGGCTTGGCTTGACCGATTTTTACCAGGACGAGCTTGGTAGCATCGTGTATGCCGATCTGCCTCGGCCTGGCGATGAGCTGGTGGCGGGAGACCCCTTCGGCAGTGTGGAATCGATCAAGACGGTAACGGAGCTGACATCGCCTTTGTCTGGCAAAGTGCTGGAGAGTAATCGGGCGCTCTCGGATATGCCAGGAAAAATCAACCTGGACCCGTATAACTCTTGGCTTTTTGTGATGGAATGGAACGATGAGACGGAAGTGGACAGATTGTGGTCAGTCGAGCGCTACGTCGCGTCTATCCCGCAAAAACCGGAAAATGAAGAGTAACTTAAGAAACGTCGGGCGACCGGCGTTTTTAATTTTTTCAAAGGATTTTTGCGGAAAACTTTTCAAAATGGACAGATATGGATAAATGATGAATAAGAAAGAGTAGAGGCGATTTATAGCCGGCTCGGATTTTTCGAAAAAAGGGAGGGGAAGATGATGAGTTTCTGTTGCGGAGCCAGCATGATTGGAACGAGAGGAACCCTCAAGCATATGCATACAAGTCTGAAAAATGTGCCTCTCTTGTTTTGTCCGGTTTGTAAGCGTTCGGAGGTTCACCATTTGATTCGCAGCGAATTTGAAATCTTAGCGGAATATGCGACAGGAGAAGGCATTCCCGAAGTGAACTTTTCCGATTATATAAGGGGGAAGAAGCTGGAGGACCTGTTTGAAAACTGCTCCAGCCGCGAGCAGGAAGATCCGCTGCAGCTTTTGACCTCTCAAATCGACATGTCGCTTGATCTCCTGATGGTAGCCAAGGACATGCAGGACCGGCATTGGGAGCGGCAACTTTATGAACGGCTTCAGGTATTAAGTTATCAACGGGAAAAGCAGGCGGTGCGCCGCTCTGCGGATTAATGCGGTAAGAACAAGGAGGGAATCTTCCCATACCGGAGGATTTCCTTTTTTATGCAAGGAGTTCCTATGGAAACGGCTGCACAGGAAACTATGGTATAATAAGCCTGCTGATGAAAAAAGTCGAAATTTAACCGATAACTATTCTCGTGCGGTACTTTACATACCCCCAAAAGTTAGCCCTTTTTAGCGAATATTTAAGTGTGAGGTGGATCTTTTGATTCTCGCGATCTTCAGAAGATTTCTGGGAAAGAGTCCGTCGGACTCAAAAGCCCGGAACTCTCATCGAAGCCCTGAAGAGCTGGTGGCTCGTATTCAGGCTGGCGACTCGGAGTTGCTCAATCAATTTATAACCGATTATCAACCCTACATAGCCAAAGTAACGAGCCGTTTTTGCAACCGATATGTCAATCCTCATATAGATGATGAATTCAGCATCGCTCTTTCCGCGTTCAATGAAGCGGTGGAACAATATAACCCAACCGCCGGGAAATCGTTTCTCGGATTCGCCGAAACGGTGATTCGCCGCAGGCTGATCGATTATCTTCGCAAGGAGCAGCGTCATTCGGGGCAAATTCCGATCAGTGCCTTTGATTATGCAGATGAAGATGACCATGTGATCAATCCGGTGGAGGTCAAACAGGCTGTGGATGCTTATCGCGATCAATTGAGCGTAGAGGAGCGCCGAGGCGAAATTTTGGATTTGACCCGCTGCTTGCATGAATTTGAAATCGGCTTTGACGAGCTGGTGCGAATTTCTCCACGCCATACCGATTCCCGCTGCATGCTGATGGGAATCGGGGTTAAGCTTGCGGATCAACCGCTGCTCATGCGTACCCTGCTGACCAAAAAGCGGCTGCCGGTGAAGGAATTGACGGAGCAGTCTGGATTGTCCCGCAAAACCATAGAACGAAACCGCAAATATATTATAACAGTCGCTATCATTCATAACGGGCCTTATCCTTACCTGCGCGAATACTTGAATGCCGGATTATCTAATGAAATGAGAGTGACCGAATGAACAAGGGCATCGTGGTGGAAAAAAGAAAAAAATCCTACATTGTGCTGACGCCGGACGGGGAGTTTCGTGAAATTGCCCGAAAAGGCCGCAGTGGGGCCATTGGCGAAGAAGTGTCTTTTCGGGATGCTCAAGATGTTCGCCGCAGCAAATTATCCCCCCTTGCCATAGCGTCATCTCTCGCGGTTGCGGCATTGTTCTGTTTTTTCCTGATCGGCGGCATTCCTACCGGTTTTGGCGGCAAGCAGGTATCGGCTTACGTTTCACTTGATATCAATCCTAGCGTGGAAATCGGAATCGATAAGAATGGTAAGACGCTGCGTCTTAAGGCTGAGAATGTAGATGGCGAGACCTTAATCAAAGGTGTTGTCTTTAAAGGGAAAACGTTGAAAGTGGTAATGGAGGCGCTTCTGCAAAAGGCGGAAGCCAACTATCTGTCTCTCGGAACGGCGGATATTGTGTTATCGGCAACGGAGGCT
The DNA here is from genome assembly GCF_000455485.1 of Gorillibacterium massiliense. Taxonomy (GTDB): domain Bacteria; phylum Bacillota; class Bacilli; order Paenibacillales; family NBRC-103111; genus Gorillibacterium; species Gorillibacterium massiliense. The sequence continues at coordinate 4,840 of NZ_CBQR020000096.1, read as the reverse complement.
AAAGACAACGACGGTGTGGACGATACCTCCATTGGCAATGAGGTTAAGAAAATTGTCACCGACTACGTGAGCGAAAACCATGCTAAGGAGAAAGAAACCATCAGCGTAACGGAACTGCCGGCGAGTCCCGAAGTACGGGAGGCTGCTCAGCAAAGCGGGCTATCGACCGGCAAATACGTGGCTTATCTAAGTGCGAAAAACAACGGCTACGATCTATCAGTGGATGATTTCCGCAATGGTTCGATCCATGAAATTGCCAAAGATTACGGTGGCGTCGACTCTTTATTGCAACCAGACAAACTGACGAAGCAAAACGTCAAGGAACTGTTGACGGAAGAGAAAAACGGTGAGCTGGACCGCAAGGTTAAAGAAAAGAAGGAAGGCAAGAAGAGCAGCATGGCGGGGGAAGGCGAGAAAGCCCAACTGGTTAGCTTACTCACGGCAAAACCAGGAAAAGCGTCAACCAGCTCGACTCCGAAAGTGACCAAGGAAAGCTTGAAGCCCCTCGTTACCTTTGGAACCAACGGAAAAGGCTGGGGACAGGGCAAAAGGGCTTTACGGAACGACCGGAGCGGTTACATTTGGGATATCAGTCAGTGGAATGAAAAGGGAAAACAATCGTTTAGCGGGGAGTCCGGTAAGAACGATACTTTTTGGAGCAACAAAGGATTCGGCAGTAAAACCGGTAATAACGGCAACAATGGCAACAATGGTAAAAATGGAGACAATGGCAGCAATGGTAAAAATGGAAACAACGGCAATAGCGGAAACAGCGACAACAATAGCAACAATAGCAGCAAAAATGGTAACACCGGTAAGATCAGCCAGGAGAAGAAGGACGAAGACAAGAAAAACAAGAGCGAAACAAACGATACGAAAGAAGACAATCAAAAGAAGGATAGTAAGAAAAATGAGGGCAATACGGGCGGCGGTGGGAATAGCACCGGCGAAAATGGCAATAGCAAGAAGAACAACAGCAAAGATGACGGAAATGATAAAAAGGATAGCAAAACCGGCAATGACGGAAATAAAAGCAATTCAGGGAAAAACGGCGATAAGGGCAATAGCGACAATGCCGGAAAGGGCAACGATAAACAAAATAACGGCAAAAAGTCTGGAAACTCCGACAGCAAAAACTCTAGCAGCAACAAGAATATCGTTTATCGGATCAGTTGGAATGATGATTGGAGCAATTGGCAGTTGCCAAACAGGAAGTAGTTTTTTTGGGGTGATGGAACATGGCTGAGGCGCGGGGGAGATTTGCTCCGACACCATCCGGGGAGCTTCATATCGGGAATATGCGAACCGCGCTGCTCGCTTGGCTGCAAATCCGCAAAGAAAACGGAATGTTCGTGCTGCGCATAGAGGATATCGACAGACAACGTTCCCGGCGGAATTATGCAGAAACGATTTTGCGGGATATGCGCTGGCTAGGTCTTGACTGGGATGAAGGGCCCGACATTGGCGGGCCCTTTGCGCCTTATACCCAGAGCGAGCGGCTGGAACGCTATGAAGCAGCTTTAGCCGGTTTGGAGCAGAAAGGCTGGATTTATCCTTGCTATTGCAGCCGTGCGGATATCATGGCCGCGGCCAGCGCCCCCCATGGGCTGGAGTCGGAAGGGCCGCGCTATCCAGGAACGTGCCGCCATCTGTCGCAGGTGGAACGATTGGATAAGGGCAAAAGCAAAACACCGTCTTACCGCTTTGCGATGCCCGAAGACAAATCCATCTCGTTTCATGATGGCGTGGCCGGGCTTCAGTGCTATTCCTCTGACAGCGGCGGCGATTTTGTCGTGAAGCGGTCGGATGGGATGATCGGTTATCAACTAGCGGTCGTTCTGGACGATGCCGCTATGGAAATTACGGACGTTTTACGGGGAAGCGATCTCTTGGACTCGACTCCCAGACAGTTGATGCTTTACGAAGCCTTGAGCCTAAAGGCACCGAGGTTCGCCCATGTCCCCTTGCTCTACGGACCGGATGGGAAAAGACTGTCTAAGCGTCATGGCTCCGTCACGCTTTCTTCTATCCGGAATGCCGGTGTACAGCCGGAGCGGGTGATTGGCATACTGGCCTATCTCAGTGGACTGTTGGATAAAGCTGAACCGGTCAAGCCCGGGGAGTTGATTCCGCATTTTCAGCTGCAGCGGATCATTCGCGAGCCCGTTGTCGTAACAACGGATCTCCTTATGGAGCTTTCTTCATACACCTGATGAGAGACGGCGGGTTTGCATGGGCTTGTTTTTAGATCGGTCAGGGGGGAAAATGCAATGGATAAGCGCAAAGTGGCGATCATCGGGTTGGGAGATATCGCGCAAAAGGCATATTTGCCCGTCATTACAGCCATGGACGATGTGGAGATCACCGGGATCATGAGCCGGACAGAGGAGACGGTGCGGCGGATCGGCAGCCAGTACCGTTTATCCGGCGGCTGTACCGATTTGAAATCGCTTTTGGCTGCGGGGCCGGAAGCGGTTTTTATTCATACTGCAACGGAATCCCATTTTTCTCTTGTGATGGACTGTTTAAAAGAGGGACTTCATATTTACGTCGATAAACCGTTGTCCTATGAATGGAAAGAATCCGAAGCGATGGCCGAAGCGGCGTATAAGTATGGCCGATTGCTGGCAGTGGGCTTCAACCGCCGTTTTGCGCCGCGATACCGGGAGGCGAAAGAGTGGCTTGAAGGAGCAGGGGGTATCGCATTTGCCGTCGCCCAAAAGCATCGCACCCGGCTGCAAAAGCATGACGCAGCAAAAACGGTCTATGACGATCTGATCCATATGCTCGACCTGTTACTATGGCTAATGGGGGAACAAGCAGATTCTCGTGCAAGCGATGCCGATATCCGCGTGGACGAAACGGGCAGGCTGCTGCATATTTCCGGTTCCCTTGCCTTTGATGGAGGTTCCGGGATGTATGCAATGAACCGCAGCGCCGGTGTGGACTTGGAGAAGCTGGAGCTTCATGGCTTTGGTCGCTCGGCGGAAGTGACGAATATGGAGTCAGCTGATCTGTATTCGGTGGCTGAAGGAAAGCGGGAACTAGTCTTCGGCAGTTGGGACAGCGTGTTGTACCGAAGGGGCTTCACAGGGGCGATCGGACACTTTCTTGCGGCACTGGATCATCCGGACGATTGCGAGTTTCGGGTGGATCGGGTATTGGCAACCCACCGCTTAGCAGATCATCTCGTAAGCAAACTCCACAAAAGATGAAAGCCGGTTACTACCGCCTTTTGCTTGCTTGGATTCACCGGCATGGCTCGTAATTATGAAAAAAACGGGCGGAAGCTAAAGTCACTTCCATCCGTTTTTATTATTGAACACATGAAGTTGTTATACCTTACAACTTGCACGTCCGCCAGGCGGAATGACGGGTGGGGCCGACAAATTCGTTGATCGGGAAGCCGTTTCGGATAGCCGTCGTAATAAAAGCTTTGCCTTGGCGGATGGCATCCTTCACTTCGGTGCCTTTAGCCAGCGCAGCGGTGATGGCGGCAGAGCTGGTGCAACCTGCACCATGGGTATAGGTAGTGGCGATCCGTTCCGATTCAAGCAGCTCGAATTCTTTGCCGTCATAGAGCAAATCGACGGCTTTTTCGTGCTGCAGTTTGCTGCCGCCTTTGATAAGTACATACTTCGCGCCAAGCTCGTAAATGCGAGTTGCGGCTTCCTTCATATCGTCTACGGTTTTGATTACCGGGACTTTTGCCAATTGGGATGCCTCAAACAGGTTAGGGGTCACGACAGTCGCCCGGGGAACAAGAAGCTCACGTAGCGCGACGGCTGTCTCTGGGTGCAACACTTCGTCGGTTCCTTTGCACACCATGACGGGGTCGATCACGATGCTTTTCGGCGCGTATTTATCCAAGGTTTGCGCGGTCAGCTCGATGATCTCCACGGAGCCCAGCATGCCGGTCTTTATCGCATCGGCGCCGACGCCTGCGAAAGCGGTGTTGATTTGATCCTTCACCACATCGAGGGGGATGGGATGTACACCGTGTGACCAGCCGTTAAACGGGTCCATGGTCACGACGCAGGTCAGCACCGTCATGCCGTAAACGTCATGCTCCTGGAAGGTTTTCAGGTCGGCCTGGATACCGGCTCCGCCGCTTGTATCCGAACCTGCAATGGTAATCGCTTTTTTCATGCTCATGGTACATTACCCCTATCTTTTTCTTTTGTATGTAATCCTATTAATGTTGCGTCCGCTTGTCAACGGGAAAATGAATTTGCGTTTCCTCAACATCATGGAAGTGAATATGATTCTTTTTTGTTATAATGGGGTTAATCAGAAAATTTTTCGGTTATGAACGGTTTTGGGAGGAGCTATGAAACAATATCTTGATTTGTGCGAGCACATTTTGCAAAACGGCGTTGTCAAGGAAGACCGCACCGGTACAGGAACGAAGAGCGTATTCGGTTATCAGATGCGTTTCGATCTGCGGGAAGGCTTCCCGCTCTTGACCACCAAGAAGCTGCATTTGAAGTCCATCATCCATGAACTGCTTTGGTTTTTGCAGGGGAACACCAATATCGCTTACCTGAAGGAGCATGGTGTCCGGATCTGGGATGAATGGGCGGATGAGAACGGCAATCTCGGTCCTGTTTACGGTAAGCAGTGGCGCTCTTGGCTAGCTGCTGACGGTAAGGTCATCGACCAGATCACTGCAGTTCTGGAGCAGTTGAAGAGCAATCCCGACTCCAGACGGCTGATCGTCAGTGCATGGAACGTCGGCGAGCTGGACAAGATGGCTCTTGCTCCCTGTCATCTGTTGTTCCAATTTTACGTGGCGGAAGGGCGGCTGAGCTGCCAACTGTACCAACGCGGCGGCGATACG